>NZ_NKFH01000009.1:0-523465 GCF_002223135.1 Burkholderia sp. AU33423 | reverse complement strand
ATGAATCACTTCATAAACCTGACTTACTTTAGTGTGAGACTCTTGATACTTTCGCTATCTGATCCGAGGATCAGCTCGCTTTCATCAAGCGCCCACACTTATCGGCTGTTAATTTTTAAAGAGCATTCTGCGAGGAACTTCGTGTTTCTCAGCAGCGCTGCGTTTTCAGCAGCAGAGAAGCGAGATTATGAACCGTGTTTCGCAGTTCGTCAACAACTTTTTTACTGCATCGTTGCGACTGCGGGGCTCAACTTCCAGGCCAGCTGCGCGCTTCAGACTCCAGCGCACCACCCACCCTGCTTCCCTTCTCCCGCGCCGCGTTTCCGTTAGCGCGAAAGAGGCGTGATTCTAAGCACCCACCCCCATCTACGCAAGCCCTTTGTGAAAATATTTTGAAGAAGCCCCCGTGCGCTGACGCGCACGGGGGCTTCGGGCTCGACCGGCCGGGCATCACGACACAGGCCACGCTCTATTGATGTGACGTATACCTCTCGTCCCGCTATATATAAGTATGAGGTCGCCGAACGGGCAAGGAATCGGGTGCCGTCGAGTATCATGCCGCGACCGAACCACGCACTCATAGCTACGATGGACAGCACCACTCAACCCGGCGACGCCGACCTTCGCGACGAATATGCAGCGCTGCGCGAGCGCGCCGTCATCCTGGAAGAACAGGCTCCCCCGCTTCTGCAACGCATCTCTGATGTATTGCCGCGGATCAGCGGCGAATCCGAACTGGCGGACGAGCACCGCGAGCGACTCGTCGGCGCGCGCAACGCAGCGATGGTCTCGATCGAAAACTATCAGCAGGCGATTCCTTTCCTGCAGACGGCCGACTCGATCATCGAGCAGCTGGACAAGACGCCCGAGCGCGACGAAGACATCGAATGGCGTGAATCGCTGCTGCAACGGCTCGACGAGCTGATCGACGTCGCGGTCGTGATGATCAACGATGCGGAAGGCTACTTCGATCAGGCACAAGCCTGCGATCTGTCCAGCGTGCCGAAAGCCATCCTCGAGGATTAAGTCACGCCGCTCGGGATCGCGTCGCGCACCGGCGTCACGTCGTGTGCGCCAGCCATCCCGATGCTTGCCAACCGAAAGTCGCAGCACGAGACGCCTGGGTCGTCACACAGACCAGGAGGCCACGCGCCTCCCGCAAAAGCTCACCTTTTCGCTACGCCCCTCGCCCGGGCCGCGCGACCCGACTACAGCGCGTCGAGAACGATCGTCTCGCTCACGATCGGCACGCGGATATATCCGCCCTCCGCATCGCCATACGCGTGCGCATTCCCGTCGATGACGCATTGCGCCGTCAACGCGCAAAGGGTCGCGTCTCGCGCATCGACGGACTTCAGCGTCGATACGTCGACTCCCAGTCGTTCCAGCAATTGCCGGCGCTGGTTGCGTTTCTGCTTCGCCGATGCGACGGCCCTCCCCAGCATCGCGCAGGTGATCGCATAAGGATAGGTTTCGAAGCTCGCGCGCCCGCCCGCATAGCGGGCGCCGCTCAGCAGCGGATAGGCGTCCGCGAGCGCGCGGTAGACACGCTCGCCCATGAACATCCAGTCGAAGAAACCTGACGTGCTCGCAACCGCCTGCTCCCGCGACGGTGTCGGAAAGCACGAGATCCGTTCGCGCGCGAGCGCCTGTTCAGCCGCGCGGCGCCCGCTCCCCGTCCACCACAGGCTCGGTGCGTCGACACCGACGGCCACGACGTCATGGGCGAGGCACAGCGCAGGCACCGCTTCGGGCGCGATCCGCTCCTCGCGACAGACGACCGTCCGTCCGCGCAGGATCACGAGATCGCATCGCTTCTTTTCGCCACCCACATCGACACCCGCCACGGCCGGCGATTGCCGCGCGACGGATCCGACGGATCGAGCCGATCGCATGCGGGCGCCTCAGTCCGCCGGCCGTGCGTCGTAGGCGGTGTCGAAGATCGCCTCGAGACCGGGATGCACGCCGCGCATCGGGTCGACAACCGACTTCGCCCAGTCGAAATACGCCTGCTTGCGTTCGAGCGGCCAGTCCGCGGGCGGATGCCGCGCGATGTCGCGCAGGTTGCAGATCTTGTCGGCCAGCTTCACGAGCTTCGCGCGCCGGCTGATGGTCGCCGCATGCTCGACCTGCAGGCGCTTGCGCTCCTCCTTCGGCAGCGACTTGTCGTCGGTGACTTCCATCACGATGTCCGCCACGTCCTTGCCGAACAGCCGAAGCAATTCCTGCTCGGTCGTCTCGGTGTCCTCGACCGTGTCGTGCAGCACGGCCGCGACGATCACGCGCTCGTCCTCGACGCCGGCCTCGTTGGCCAGCACATCCGCGAGCGCGATCGGATGGTTGATGTACGGCGACGCTTCTTCGTCCTTGCGCCGCTGATTGCGATGCTTGTCCGCCGCGAACGCGATGGCGGCTACCAGCTTTTTCATATTCCCCCCTCGTGTGGCCTGACCGCGACCGGCAGAACCGGACGCGTGCATTTCGGAACCGCACATACTACCTGTTCGCGATGACCCTGCCCGTGCGTCAGCATCCACGCACGCCCCGCATCACGCACCGGCCGGCGCGCGCTGCAGTTCGACCACGTTGACCCGCGCGCCGAATACGTCCCTCACGAGCGGCAGCAGATGGTCGTGGTGCGTCAGGAACAGCACCTGGGTTCGCGTCGACAGATCGCGCAGCGCATCGAGGCCGGCCTTCGCGCGCGCATCGTCAAAGTTGATGAACAAGTCGTCGGCCACGAACGGCAGTGCGGTCCGGCTGCCGAGCTGCAGTTCCAGCGCCGCGATCCGCAGCGCGAGGAACAACTGGTCACGCGTTCCTTCGCTCAACCCGGCGACCTCGACCGATGCCCCCTTCGTCCGCCGTGCATACAGGGCGGGCGGCGTCCGTTCGGTATCGACGGTCAGCCGCGCGAATTCGCCCAGCGTAAGCCCGGCGAAAATCTCGCCCGCACGCCTGAGCATCGGCCCCTGCTTCTGGTCGCGATAGCGATCCGTCGCCCACTTCAGCAACCGGCTCGCCGTGGCCGCCTCCAGATACTGTTCGGCTGCTTCGCCCATCGCCGCCAGCGCTTCCTGGCGTTTCGACTCGGCGACTGCCGCGTTCGCCTGGCCGTCGATCGCGCCGAACGCCTGATCGGCCACGACCTGCTGCTGTGCAAGCTCGTTCAGCCGCTTGCCGACGTCGCCGAGCGACTGCTTCACCGCTTCGAGGTGCGCCGGTACGTCGGCGATGTCCTGTCCCGCGACTTCCGCTTCGACGGCGGAACGGGACAGGCCGTCACCATCGCGCACCAGTGCCTCGTGCGCGGCATCGACCGCCTGCCGAAGCTGGCGCTGGCGATCCGAGCGTTCGGCCAGTGGCAGCGCCGCGTCGATCGACTCAACGCCGGCTAGTTGCAGCAGCGGCTGGATGCGTGCATCGGCACCGGCCACCGCGGCAGCCGCATCCGCGACCTTGCCGTCGGCCTGACGCACGGCCTCGTCGGCACGACCGATCGCACGCGCGACTTCCCGGGCGGCCGCGAGGCGCATCGTCAGCCGGCGCGCGACGTCCGGCCAGTCGCCGCTCGCCAGCCATTCCGGCGCGAGCGCTTCGGCAAGCCGCCTTGCGCCCGCCTCGAGCGCGGCCAGCTCGGCGCGGATCGCGGCGATCCGGTTGCGCGGCGCATCGGCATCGGCCAGTTCGGCCGTCACCGCGTTGGCGAGCCCGAGCGCACCCTCCGCCGCAGCCAGCGTCGCCGCACTCGCGGACAGCTTGGCGTCGGCCAGCGCGTCGCGCCATTGCGCATGCCACGCATCGTAGGCTGTCTGCGCGTGGCCGGCGCGCGACTGTGCCGTCGCGCATCCGCGTTCCGCCTCCCGCGCGCGATCCTCCAAGCTGTCCTGCTGCGCGAGCGCTTTCTCGGCCGACTGCACGAAGGTCTCGGCGATCGCGACGAGCGCCGCCAGGCCATCCGACTCACCGCCTCGCGACACAGTACGCAGTGCCGTGCGCAGCGTGGTTTCGGCACCCGCCCGCGCGGCGCGAATCGTGTCGAATTCGCGGCGCAGCCGGTCGAGGTCGGCCTGCGCGGCAAACACCGTGTCGCGCTTCGCAAGCCAGTCGCCCATTGCCGCCAGCGACATGCCGGGCACCGCGGCCGCTGTCGCGAGCGCGGCCCATGCGTCGCGATGCGCGGCGAGCTCACGCTCGCGCTCGTCCAATGCGGCCTGCCTGCGCGTCATGCCGGCATGTGCGGATTCGACCTGCTGACGCAGCGACTGCAACGTCGCCGCCGCCTGCGTCGCGCCGAGCTGTGCATCGACGAGTTCGTCCGCGAGGCGGATCGCGTCGTCGACCGCAGGCGCGCCCGTTGCGAGATCGACCGCGCCGCTGCGGATATCACCCCACGCGCCGTCGCGTCGCGCACGCGCCGCCAGCACGTCGGCGGTCGTGACGACCTTGTGGTTCTCCGCGAAGTGCTTCTCCTGCAGTTCGAGCCGCTCGAGCTCTTCGAGCGCGCCGTCCCGCGCGTCGCGTGCAGCCGCGACCGCACTCGCGCGTTCGCTGTCTTCCTTCAGCAGCGTGCCGAGCCGCGCCGCCGACGGCACGTCGAGCGCACGCAGCGTATCGACCGGCATGCGCCATTGGCCGAGCGCATCGAGCGCGCCGGACAACGTGCGTTCGGCGGCGGCGATTTCCTGTTCGAGTGCCTGCTCGCGCTGGCCACTGTTGCGAAAGCCCTGCGCATCGGCCAACGCCGCACGCAGCGCCTCCGGCACTTCGACGGTCGACAGGCGCGCCTGTTGTTCCCGCACCTGCGCAAGCTCGCGCGTGCGCTCGTCGAGCGATTCGCGCGCGCCGGCAAGCGCCTGGTGCAGCGCACCGTGTTCGCGCAGCAGGTTTGCAACGGTCTTCAGCGACAACGCGGTCGGCAGCGACGCGCGCAGCGACGCTTCGTCCGTCGGCCAGTCGAGCTGGCCGGCCGCTGCAAATGCAGCGGACAGGTGCCGCTCGACATCCGCGCCGAGCAGCAGCAGATCCTGCGCGTGATTCATGCACGCGCCGCGCAGCCGGTCGAGCGCTTCGATGTCGGCTTCAAGCGCCAGCGTGTCGGCGTCGGCGTCGATCGCATCGCGCGCCTGCCGTTTTGCAAGCAGATCGGCACGCCGTTCCTCGAGCACCTTCTGTTCGGCCGCGAGATCGCCCTGCGCCTTCAGCAGGTCCGCATACGCGGTGGGCGGCAACTCGACGACCGCGCCCAGCTCCGCCAGCGCCGCGTCCTTGACCGTCAGCTCCTTCAGGTACGGCGCCAGCCGTCGCACGCGTTCGAGCTTCGAGCGCAGCGCTTCGAGCCGGCGCTGTTCCGCGCGTGCCTGCTCGATCTGCTGTTCGACCGCTTCGCGCGCGTCCTTGCGTTCGACCCAGTCGCGCGTGCGCACCTGAACCGTCTTCAGTTCGGTCACGGCTTCGTTGAACGACGCTTCGGCGAGCGCAAACGCGCTGCCGCTGCGGCGCGGCGCCCAGAGTTCGACCGAACGCGCATCGAGCTCCTCACGCACCGGCCCGAGACTGCCGACACCCGCAGCCGATTCGAACAGCACCTGGCCGAGCTTGTCGGAGGCGTCGAGAATGCTCCGGCCGCCGTCGACCAGACGGCCGTGATCGAGCCCGAACATCTGTTCGAAGAATTCGCGCGTGGCGCCGTCGAGGACGGCGGCCAGATAGTCGTCGGGCAACTTGTCGTCGGCGGGTGTGCGCAGCGGACTGCGTCCGCGCGCACGGTGGAACGCGAGTTCGCCCGTGCCGCTCTCCAGCACGCCACCGATCCGCAGTTCGGGCGTGCTGTGCAGGAAATCGAGCGGCGTCTGCAGCTTCATCCCGAACAGCAGCTCCGACACGGCCGTGCGAATCGTCGACTTGCCGGCCTCGTTCGGCCCCACGATCACATGGAAATCCTCGCCGGCCGACGGGAATCGCAGCGTCTCGTCGGTGAACTTGCCGTACTTGATCAGATCGAGCTGGTTGATCCGCATTCCTTACTCCCCCCTCGCCAGCCGCGCGAGCAACGCGGGCCCGACCTGTTCGACGAGGGCCGTGAGCTCGCCTGCGCGCGCCATCGTCAACAACGGCACCTCTTCCTTCACGTCGCTGCGCACCTTGCCGACGAACGGCTTCAGGTCGCGCTCGAGCAGCTCGAGGAAATCCGGATCGCGCGCGGCGTCGGCCAGGATCTGCTTCAGGTCCTCCAGCGCTTCAAGCTGCTCGCTTTCGCCCGGCTGATGATCCGCCGCGGACGTCGCGAGCCGGACCTTCTCGAGCCACAGCCGCTCGTTGCCGATGATGCCGATCTGGTTCAGCACCTCCGCACGCAACTGCGGCGCACGGCCGAAAAAGAGACCATGCGCAGGTGTGCGCCCCGTGACCGTCACGCGCACCGCGCGCGGCACATGGCCGTCGACGGTCAGCAGCGTTTCCAGCGACTGGCCGACCTTTCTCGACAGGTCGGCGACGGTAAAACAATCGGACGCATCGACCGACACGGCCTCCCAGCGCAGCACGTCGAGATACAGCCGCTCGACCTGCGTGCGGCCCCGCTCGACCGTCACGAGCACCGCGCCGCGGCGGCCCGTCTCGCGAATATGGCGCCCCTGCAGGTTGCCGGGAAACACCACCGTGGATGGCCCCGACCATTGCTGGAATTCGTGCACGTGGCCGAGCGCCCAGTAGTCATAGCCTTTCGCATGCAGTTCGGCCAGGGTGCACGGCGCATAGTTCGCGTGCGCCGCATAGCCTTCGAGCGCCGTGTGCAGCACGCCGATGTTGTAGTAACCAGGCACCGGGTCCGGATAGCCGATCGCGAGATTGTCGACGACAGCCTTGTCCTTGAAGCTCTGCCCGTGCAGCGCGACGTCGAATTCGGGCAGCTTGTGAGTTTCCGCCTTGCGGTGGCTGAACACGGTGACGTTGTCGGGCAGCGTCAGCTTCTTCGTCATCTCGCTTTCGGCATCGTGGTTGCCGCCGAGAACGAACGCGCGGATGCCGGCCTTGCGCAGGCGCCCCATCTGCTGGCCGAAAAAGATGCCCGTGTTGTGATCTTTCCAGTCGCCGTCGTACAGGTCGCCGGCGATCACGAGGAACGCGACTTCCTCTTCGATCGCACGATCCACGAGCTGCCGCAGCGCCTCGCGCGACGCGTTGCGCAACTGCGCGGCCGGCGCGTCGGGATACGCGCTCAGGCCGTGCAACGGGCTGTCAAGGTGTATGTCTGCCGCGTGGATGAACTTCACGAAGATTCCTCTGTTTCATGACGATGGGGCCAGCGACCGCCGTGCGATGCCGCCAGCCGGGCCATCAATCGCAATCCTGGTAGCCGCCGAATTCGCCGCAATGGATACAGCGAAACATATACGCTGTCGGCGAGCCGTCCTTGTCGAGTACCGCGAAGAAGCGCGCCCATTCGGCGCCCTCGGCGAGTCCGGTCGATACCCGAATCGATGCAACGGCCTGCGGGCCGAGCGCGGTCAGTTCGCCGGCACCCGCACGGCCGATGAACTGCCCGCCATCGCCGCAATGCGTCCACCACCGTTCCTGCTGCCAGCCCCGAAAGCCCGGCGTGCGACAGGCGATTTCATCGACGACCGCGTCAGGCACTTCATCCCATTCGCCGCCGCCGATGCCGTACGTATCGGTAAAGACTGCATCGAGCCGCGCGTGTGCCGAACCGTCGGCGACGCACCATGGGCAGATGCATTGCTCATACTCGTCAACCGCATACACGGGGCCGGCGTATACGTAACCACGTGCATCACCGCAGCACACGCAGCGCGCGTCCGAGCGGATCACGCTGCCCGTTGCGAGCGGGTCCGGATGGTACCTGAAAGCGGGCAGCGACATGAGGTTCTCCGTCGTACCGGAACATGGGGAAACACGCGATGCGCATTCGAACGGCCATTGTGCCGCAGCCCGGCCACGTTACTGCGGAATCCCGGTCTCGACAAACGTGCCGTTCACGAAACGATAGACGCGATGCGTTGCACCGCCGTGAGGGAGAATTTCCCATCGGATGTCGATGCCGACCGGGTCGTCGCGCCACGCGATCGCCAGGTAGGGCGATTGCGCTCCACCGTCGGTGTCGAGCGAAACGGAGTCGAGGCAGCTTTGAACCGGCAGCGAGAAACGCGGCACGGCATGGGCGCCGTGCAGTTCCAGCACGTACAGCGCCCCTTCTTCGCCCGCGCCGCAATATCCGGTCGGGCGGCTGCTCGACGAGCGGTTGACGACGACCAGCAGATAGTCTTTGCCGTCGATCCGCTTCGAGCGGTCCGACGGAAACGCGACGCTCGATGCATCGGCCAACGCACGGCGGAGCGCGGCCGGCACGATCAGTGCCGTTTTCTTGTGGCGGGTGGCATCGACCTTGAACAACCTCGGGCGCACCCATTCGATCTCGTGACCATTGGCGAGCCGCACCGCTTCGGGCGCCGGCGTTTCGGCGAAGGCAACGGCGGCGCTCGAGGCCAGCAGCGCCAGCGCCGCGAGCTTCAACGCAATCGATTTCGTCGGGATGATCCGTGTCCGCATGAATCGCGCAGGATGGTCGTGAAGTTCATCGCATGCGCCGGCATGCCGTTCGGGCAGCCCCGATCCAGGATCGCCCCGCGCGCGTCGTTCGTCACGACGCACGCGGCTGATCCACGAGGTGCCGTCACTCGCCACGCGGTACCGGCGGCGGCGCATAGCCGTTGTCATTGCCGGGGAACGGATTCGCGTTGCGGCGCAGCGCTTCCTCGTCGTTCTCCTTCTGCGCGAACACCGCGACGCCGATCACGCCGACGTTCGCGGCATCGCCGTACTTCGAATTCGCGACATAGCTGTCGGGCACCGCCGCGAAGCGGAACGCGGCGACTTCGTCACGGCTTTTGCGGAAACCCTCGATCGTCAGCGTGCGGCCCGGATACAGCACGTAACCGCCGTTCGTATAGCTGCCGGGCCGCCCCGACAGCACGTCGAGCCCGTCGACGCTCGACACGATCTCGAACGTACGGCGCCCCTGGTTGCGCAGCACGATCATGTAGCGCGAACCTTCGACGCCCGCCATGTGCCAGCGGCCGTCGCTGCGCGCGAGACGCAGCGGCGCGCCCTTTTCGTCCGTGAACGACAGCGCGATGTCGCCGTTGGCGAGCGCGACGCGGGTCGGCATCCGGCGAACCTGGGACGCGGAAGGATGTCCGGGCAACGCATCGTTGTAGTAGACCGACGCAAGATCCGTCGGCTTCGCCGGATCCGCGCGCTCGAAATCGACCTGACGGGTTTCGGATCGCACCGACTCGCCCCATGCGGTGCCGAGCCCGCGGCGTTCGCTGGCGTCCGGTGCGGCGGCGGATGCGCTGGTATTGCCGGACGGCGGGGGCGATGCTGCGCAGGCGGCCAGCCAGAGCACGCAGGCGAGCGCGAGAAAACGGAACAGGATGTTCATGACGTGATGCCTCGGAATGTTATCGGGCCGCGCCGGGTTGGCCGGAACGGCGTTTTGGTGTCGTCTGTCGTCACGATGTCGATCGGACATGCTGGCCCGTATCGGCCGGCGCCGCGATCGCGGCAGCCCGGCAACCGGGAGCCTCGCTATTTAAGCATGGCGGGAGGGCGATGGGCAGGGGGCGCGCACGCCGCCCGCTGCCGGTTCGTGCCTGCGGGCATCAGGCTCGTCGCGTCGCCGGATGGGTGGCGAACGCCGACGCGTCCCGGTATCGAGGATGAGATGAACGGCGCACCGCGCGCGCCAATAAAAAAACCCGGCCCGCATCGAAGCGGGCCGGGCTTTGTCGGGAAGCGTGACGCTTACAGCGCGCCGCCTTGTGCCGACGCCGAACCCTTCACGCCGACCGATGCGCCACCCTGCACCGAGTTCGTCGCGCCTTCGAGCGCCTCGCCGGCCTTCGCCTTCGCGCCGCCGGCGACGTCGCCTGCCGTCGACACCGCGCCTTGCGCGTGGCTCTTTGCCGTGCCCGCGACGTGCTTCACGTGCGATTTCGTCGAGTGGGCGGCCGATGCGGCGGCATCCTTTGCGGTGCCCGCTGCCGAACCGACCGCATGCGTCGCACCGCCAACCGCGTCGCCGGCTGCCGAGCCCACGCCGCCGACCGTCTTGCCGACGCCGTTCAGCGCGCCGCCAACGACGTTGCCCGCGCCCGAACCCGAGCCTGCCGCATTCGCGCCGGCACCGGCCTGCACGCCCACGCCGCCACCGAGCAGCGGCGTCTGAACCTGCGCGCCGACACCTGCGGAACCCTGGGCGCCGGTCTGGGCCGTCTGTGCGAACGCAGCCGAAGTCGCCATCGCCGTCAGTGCAGCACCCACCAGAATCGTACGAATCTTGTTCATGGTCATTCTCCCAAAGACGTTGTTGCTGCGGGCCGCCTTCGTGCGGCTTGTCGCATGCCTTGCCGCGACGTGCGGCAGGTGGAGCTAATGTAGCGGCGCGGACGAGCAAAACGACTGATTTGCGGGGACTGTTACTTCCGTTGCAAATGCTGACGATTGACTCACACTGTTTGACAATCGGGGGCTTGCGGCGGAATTGAATGGTAGATCGGGTGAACCTGGAGGCGTGCCGCGCGGAGCATGCCGCGACCGATCGGGAAACCAGGCAGGCGAAACGGCTAGCAGGGAAACCGGCCGCTTCTGCAAGCATGCCAAAGCACGTGTATCGGCCAGCCGTCGGTGCGACCCGACAACCGGCTCCTCGCGATGAGTTCAATATCGTCGGATACGCATGCCGACACACCGGCGTTCCCCGCTGCGCCGAACGCGAGCTTGAACGCTTTTTCCCTCAGCGCGCTCACGGCCGCCCGGTCGACCGCTGTGCCTGGATCGCCATCGACTTCGTCGAACGACGCCATCCACTGCGCATCAAACGGCTCGGCATCGCGACTGTCCAGCGCGCGGTCGCAATCCAGGTCGCCGAGGAAATCGAAAAAACCCGGCACCGACAGGATCGCATCCATGTCAAGCAGATGCGCGTTCGTCATTGCGTCTCCTTCACGATGCGCGGCCCCGACCGCCCGTTGATGCAGACAGGCAGTCCGGCGCCGCGCGTCCTGCCCGGTTACGGTCGGAACGTATCGCCGAGCACGACGCCTTCACGACGCGGATCGGTGCCGCCCTGCAACGCGGGCGACTGGCCGACCGTGACACGCATCACGGTATTGACGCCGCTCGCCTGCGCGGACGTCGACACCTTGTGCCCGAGCGCGAGCAGCCCTGTGATCAGCGGATCGTTCGCTCCGTTGTTCGTCGTGTTGACGTTTGGATGCTCGCCGCCGATCGTGGTCGTCGGGCTGTTGCTCGCGCCGAAGTCGACGAGCCCCGCCGACTGCTGTGCATCGAGCCCCCAGTCGAGCGCGCCGACGAGCGTCTTGACCACATACTGCGGAATCGTGCCGCCGCCCGGCGAACCGGTCGCCATCACGAAATCGCCGCGCGAGCCGTCCGCGGCCTGCCCGAACACGATCGTCGGCGCCATCGAGCTGCGCGGCCGCTTGCCCGGCTGCAGGCGGTTGGCCACCGGATTGCCCGTGCTATCGACCGGGTTCGCCGAAAAATCGGTCAACTGGTTGTTCAGCAGGAAGCCGTTGGTCATGTGGAACGAGCCCATGCTCGACTCGACCGTGGTCGTCGCGCTCAGCACGTTGCCGTCGCCGTCGACGATCGTGAACTGGTTCGTGCCGTGCTCGATCAGCGTCGTGTCGACACCGAGCGGCACTGCACCCAGATTGCCGGGCTGTGCGGTGCCCATGCTCTTGGCCGGATCGATCAGCGCCGCGCGCGATTTCAGGTACGGCTTGTTCAGCAGCGTGTTCCACGTGCCACCCGGCAGCGGCACGAAATCCGTATCGGCCACGTACTTGTCGCGGTCGGCATACGCAAGCCGTTCCGCCTCGGTGATGAGGTGCACGCCCGCGACGGTCGGCTTGCCGCCCTCGAGATCGATCGCCGTCGGCTTCAGCGACTTCAGGTCGTAATTCTCGAGAATGCCGAGCGCAGACGCGACCGCGATGCCGCCCGACGACGGCGGCGGCATCCCGCATACCCAGTAGCTGCGATAGGTCGTGCACACAGGCTCGCGGCGCTTCGCCTGGTACGCGGCCAGGTCGGCGACGGTCGTCTTGCCCGGCGTGAGCGTCGAGCCGTCCGCGCCCTTCGTCGTCGCGATCTTCGCAACGATGTCCTGCGCGATCTGCCCCGTGTACAGCGCGTTCGCACCCGACTGCGCCATCAGCGTCAGCGTGCGCGCATAGGCCGGATTCTTCAGCACGGTGCCGAGCGTCTTCGGCGTCCCGTCGGCGTTCAGGAAATACGCGGCGGCCTCGGGGTCGCGCTTCAGGTTCGCCGCATTCGCCGCGATCGCGTCGGCGAGCCGGCCGCCGATCGGGAAGCCGTTGGTCGCGAGCGTGATCGCATCGCCGAACAGGTTCTGCCACGGCAGGCGGCCGTGATCCTGCTGCAGCGCCTCGATCAGCCTCGGCACGCCGATCGTGCCGATCGAGCGGCCGCTCGCCCGTGCGTTCGGCAGCGGTGCGGAGTGGTCGGTCGCGTCATCGACGTAGCGCAGGTAGTTCTCCGTCGCGGCGGCTGGCGCGGTTTCCCGGCCGTCATACGCCTGCAGCGTCTTGCCGCGCGCATCGTAGTAGAGCAGCACGCCGCCCGACCCGAGGCCCGTTGCCTCGGGCACGGTCAGGCCGAGCACGGCCTGCACGGCGACCGCCGCGTCGGCGGCCGTGCCGCCTTTCTTCAGCACCGCGCAGCCGGCCGCGCTCGCGTAGGCGTTCGACGTGGCCACCAGATAGGTCTTCGCATAGACCGGCTTCATCCCGGTGCGATAGCCCGACGATGCTTCCGGCAACGACGGGTCGCCCGGCTGGTTCGAGCCGACCACGACCGTCGCGCCGCTGTTGTCGACCGCGAGGCAGCTCGCATCGGTGGAAGGTGTCGGCGTGCGGCCTGCTTCGTTCTCGACGTCGCCGCCGCACGCCGCCAACAGGGCGGCCGCGAGCAATGCGGACGCATACGGAAAAATCGCTGTTCTGTTCATTGTCTGCCGATGTTCTCGTAGGTCGTTGCGATGGACATCACGCTGCCTGCGCCCCCCTCGGTGCGCCGGCAACGCGTTCGATAGTCCCATGAACAAAATTTTTTCCGCAATCAGGGAACGGCGTAGTGCGGCCCGATGTTGTGTGCGCAACGTCACCGATTTCGCACGCGGGTTCGCGTGTTGCACTGCATCGCAGTGCGATGCGCCCGCACGGCCGATGGCGTTACTTTGCTGCCCGACGGCGCTTGCCGGCCGCCCCGCCGTCGCGCGCGAATCCGCTCTCCATCGCTTCGATCGCCTCGGAGAAGAACTCGAGGAACATCGTCATCGCGACGGTCGCGCTCATGTCCGCCCGCTGGTAGATGCAGCTGAACGAGCGGGCACCCGCATCGGCAAGCGGCGTCCACGCGAGCCGGCCGGCGGCCACGTCGTCCGCGACGTTCTCGGCGATCAGGAAGCCGACGCCCGCGCCTTCGGCCGCGAGGCGCCGCACCATCGGCACCGAGCCCGTCTCGATCTGCGGCCGCACGTTGCGCGGCTGTCGCGCATCGATCTGGTCGAACATCGCGCGCAGCTCCGTGTCGGGCGTCATCAGGATCAGCGGATGCGCGAAGCAGTCGCGCAGCCGCACCTTGCCGCCGGACGCCGCCAGCGGATGGCCCGGTGCCGTGACGACACCCAGCGGCTGAGCGAACGCGCGCACCTCGACGACGCCCGCCGACGTGCGCCGGCGCAACGCATAGCCGATGTCGGCCTCGCCTGTCTCGACCCAGCGCACGATGCTCTCGCCGTTTCCCGAGCGCACGCTATACGTGACGCCCGGATAGCGCTGCATCGCGGCGAGGATCGCGTCGGGCACGATCCTTTCCGCGGTCGACGCGGGTACCGCCAGGTTCACGTGCCCGCGCCGCAGCGCGCGCAGGTCCTCGACCTGCGTGAGCGCGTTGTCGAAGTCGCGCTGGCCGCGCCGCACGGCCGCGATCACGATCTCGCCGGCCAGCGTCAACTGCATGCCGCGCGGCAACCGGTCGAACAGCGGCACGCCGACCTGCTCCTCGAGATTGCGGATCTGCTGGTGCACCGCCGCAGCGGTCAGGTGCAGCGCGTCGGCCGCCTTGCGAATCGAGCCGCGCCTCGCGACCTCGTCGAAACAGCGGAATGTCTGCGATATCGAACGCATGAAAGGTCCGTTAGATTTTTCCGAACAGGCCGTCAAGAATAATCCGATTTTACTGACCGTCCGGATCGTCTAGATTCCGCTGCATCCCCGCATCCGATTCGAATGGAGACAGCCGTGACAACCGTCGACCAGATTACCCAGCGCCGCCGAGGCGTCGGCCTCATCGCCCACGATCCCGCCCTGTCCGCGGGCGGCTATACGCTCATCGCGCCGCAGACGGCCGACGGCAACGTCTATCTCGTCGGCATCGACGGCGAAGTCGCCCATCAATGGAAGATGCCCGTGCGCCCCGGCCGCCACGCGGTGATCCTCCCGAACGGCAACCTCGGCTACAACGGCAACCATCCGCAATCCGAATCGCGCTATGCGCCGTGGTCGATGTGGCATGGCGGCGACTTCTACGAAGTCACGCCGCAAGGCGAAACCGTCTGGCGCTACGAGGATCCCGCGCACCACCACGATGCGCAGTGGCTGCCGAACGGCAACCTGCTCTACGCCGCGTGCGAACCGGTCGATGCCGCGTTCGCGCGGCGCGTGCCGGGCGGCACGCCGCACGGCGACGACGAAGTGATGTATGCGGACGTGATCCGCGAAGTGAACCGGGCCGGGCAGATCGTCTGGGAATGGCATGCGCGCGACCATCTGCGGCCCGAGGATTTCCCGATCGCGGCCGGTTTCGGGCGCTATCACTGGCCGCTCGTCAACGGCCTCGCGGTCGATGCGAACGGCCGCGTGCTGATGAGCCTGCGCACGACGTCCGGCATCATCGGCGTGAATCACGAAACCGGCCGCGTCGACCTGCGGATCGGGCCCGACGTCGTGTCGCACCAGCATGCGCCGGTGCCGCTCCCGAACGGCAACATCCTCGCGTTCGACAACGGCAATTTCCGCCACGGCGCGCACGTCGTGTTCTCGCGCGTCGTCGAGATCGATCCGGCGACACAGCGCGTCGTGTGGTCGTATGCGGATGACGTCGTGAACCTGTTCTACACGCCGTTCATGGGCAACGCGCAACGCTTGCCGAACGGCAACACGCACGTCACCGAATCGTCGACGGGCCGGCTGTTCGAAGTGACGCCCGCCGGCGAGGTCGTCTGGGAATACGTGATTCCGTGGTTCGCCGAATACCCGGACGAGGCCGCGCGCAAAACCGGGCCGGGCCAGCTCAACAGCGTGTTCCAGACGTTCCGCTACAGCGCCGCGCAACTGCCCTGGCTGCGGGCCTGACCTTCCGTTCACCGCCGGTTTCCGGCGCTCGTCGCCGTTCGCTTCGAAGGGGCCTGCCGTGTCGCACGATCCGATCCCAACGCCCGTCGACGCGCGACTGCCCGCATGGCAGCTCGCGCTGTTCGGGCTGCAGCACGTGTTGTCGATGGCCGCGTCCCCGATCACGGCCGTGTTCCTGATCGCAAAAGTGCTCGCGCTGCCGGCGGACCTGACGGTCCAGTTGATCGGCGCGACGTTCTTCGCGTGCGGGATCGGCACGCTGGTCCAATCGCTCGGCGTCGGCGCGATCGGCGCGCGCATGCCGTTCGTGATGGTGCCCGGCGGTGCACCGACAATGCTGTTCGCCGGCATTGCCGCGCAATCAGGCCTGCCGACGGCAGCCGGCTCGGCGTTGCTCGCCAGTGCGTTCTACTGGGTGCTGTTGCCCGTCTTCACGCGCTGCCTGCGGCTCTTTCCGCGCATCGTCGTCGGCGCGATGCTGCTGCTCGTCTCGGTCAACCTGATCCGGATCTACGCGACGATCGTCGTCGGCCAGCCCGGTTCGGCCGATTTCGCGCAGCCGCGCGCCCTCGGTCTGGCGCTGGCGACGATCGTCGCCACCGTCGTCGTGGCCGGTGCGTTCCGCGGCACATTCGGACGCCTCGCGGTGCTGATCGGCCTGATGGCCGGTGCGACGCTCGGCTGGGCGCTCGATGCGATGCCCGCGCTCGCCGACGTGTGGCACGGCCCGCTGTTCACCCATCCGGTATGGCTGCCGTTCGGGATGCCGCGCTTCGACGTGCTGGCCGCACTGCCGCTGCTGATCTTCACCGCGATCTCGATGGCCGAGGCCACCGCGCAGACGGTCGCCGTCGGCGAAACGTGCGGCAAGGCGATCTCGCTGTCGCACGACGTGCCGAAGACGATACGCGGCGATGCGCTGGCGTCGCTGGCCGGCGCGCTGTTCGGCACGCCGTTGATCGTGACCAGCGCCGAGAATATCGGAGTCGTGCAGACGACCGGCGTGCGCTCGCGCTACGTGACGGCCGCCGCCGGCGCGATCCTGATCATCATCGCGCTGTTCGCGCCGCTCGCGCGGCTCGCGTATGCGATTCCGGCCGCCGTGGTCGGCGGCACCGCGCTGGTCGTGTTCGCAATGATCGGCGTGATGGGCATCCGGTTGCTCGCCGGCGTCGACCTGCATGCACGCGCCAACCAGTACACGCTCGCGACAGCGCTCGTCGTCGGCCTTGCGCCGATCCTGGTACCGAACCTGTATCGCCATTTCGGTGCGCCGGCGCAGATCGTGCTCGGCAACGGCATGGCGGCCGGCACGCTCGCGGCCATCGCGACGCAACTGGCGTTCGCTGCATTGGCGCGACTGAGCGGACAGGCAGGAACGGCAGCGGCAACTGCGCCTTCGCGCGACGCATGACGGCGACGGCCGGCAGAGCCACCCCCGCTTGACGACACCCGTCGTTCGACCGACAATCGCCGCTCCCTCCTGGCGCGGGCGCTTGATCCAGCCGGCGTGTGCGTCTCCTCGACGCCGCCCCGGCTTCAGGTCTTCCAGTCCCGATCTCCGCGCCGCCGTGCCACGCACGCAAACCGCCGGCCCCGCCGGACACGCTCACGCAGGTATCGCGCCGAACGCCGGCTGATCGCCGCGCGGTCGCGCTTTCGCCTGCCCATTCATTTCGGAGTCCATTATGATGGTTCGTCTTTCCAAGGCGGCCATGGTGCTTGCCATGGCCTTTTTCGCCTCGCTCGTCGCGTTCGGCAACATCACCGACTACGCCACGAATTTCGGGTTCGTGCATCACGTGTTCCTGATGGACACGACGTTCCCCGGCAACGGGATCATGTATCGCGCGATCGGCACGACGTGGGTTCATCACGCCGGCTATCTCGGCATCATCTCGATGGAAACGCTGACGGCCGTACTGTGCTGGATCGGCGGGGTCCGCCTGCTGCGCGCGCGACGCACCGGCGATACGGCATTCCGCGCGGCCAAGGCGTATGCGATCGCCGGCCTGACGCTCGGCTTCCTCACGTGGCAGGTCGCCGTCATGTCGGTCGGCGGCGAGTGGTTCGGCATGTGGATGTCGAAGCAATGGAACGGCGTGCCGGATGCGTTCCGCTTCTTCATCACGCTGCTGCTCGTGCTGGTCTACCTGACGATGAACAACGACGGCATCGACGACACGCGTACCGCGCACTGACACGTCGCTTGCATCGGGCCGGGCGGCCAAAAGGACATCGGGACGATTGCCGGCATGACCGCGTCCGGCTATAAATCGTGCATGGACACGAATCGCTGGATTCACGACCCCGTTGGCGCCTTCCGCGCGTGGCAGGAAACCGCCGCGACCGGCGCCGATCGCCGGCCGTTCGCGCCGCGATCGGTCGTGCAGCACGTCGCGATGTTCGAGCGATTCCTGCGTTATCTGACCGCACGACGCGTGTCGGTGGCCACGTTCGGACCCGACCACGTCGTGGCCTTTCTGGCGGAACTCGATCGCACCTGCGCGCCCGGCACGTCGACCCGCGTGCGCTACGCAAAGCTGATCGACCGGCTGGGCCGGCATCTGGTCGAAGTCGGCTTGCGCAGGTTCCATCCGGCCGGCCGGACGACGCGCGATTTCGCATGGCCGGACAGCGAGCCCGAGCCGTGCTATCTGCCGCCCGATGCCGACGCGGCGCTGCAGCGCCACGTGCAGCCGCGAGCAAACGACACGCCCACCGACTGCCGGAATCGCGCGATCGTCGCGCTGCTGCTGGCGAGCGGCATCACGTCGGCCGAGATCCGTGCGACAACCTGCGACGCGCCCGATCTCGACGCGCAGCCGCCTGCGCTCTCCGTGCCGCGCGATCGGGCGCGGCCGGCGCGTCGAATCACGCTCGCCGAATTTGCGCTGGCGCCGCTCACCGCATGGCGGGTGCGCTCGGCAGACACACCGGCATCCGCGTTGCTGTTTCCCGCGGCGCGCGGCGGTGGCGCGATGAACGACATGTTCCTGCTGCTCGTGGTGCGCGACGCGCTGACCGCGATCGGCTTCCACGCGACGGACATGAGCCCGCGCGTGCTGCGCAATACGTACGCACGCCGCCAGTTGCTTGCAGGCCACGCGCATGCCGACGTCAGTGCAATGCTCGGTCTTATCAGCACGCGAACGGTCACGCGCATCCGGCAGACGCTGCCGCCCGATGCGGCCGCGGCCCGCGCCGCACACGAGCGCTGATCCCGCCCGCGCTCGGCGCGGGCCGCGTGTCGTTCGGCGCCCTATTCGCCCGGCGGCGACTGGATCAGCCGCAGAATCCGGGTGTCGTACGGCGATTGCATGACTTCCGCGATACGGACCTCGGAAGCGGCCGGATGCAGCGGATTCAGCAGGAAGTTGTGCGCGGGCGGCACGACGACGCTCGGCACGCGCAGTAGCGCGCTCGGCTGCGTGTGCAGCCATTCGGTGCCGGCGCTGCGGGTCCAGTCGACGTTGGTTCGCCAGTCGTCCGGCGCGTCGCCCTCCGCGATTTCGGCGATATCGATCGAATCGGCCACCTCGACGCGAAGCAACTGGTATCCGCTCGGCAATTGCGCCACCGTGGCGATTTCGAAATGAACGAGCGTCTCGAGCAGTGCGAGCGCCGGATGCTCGGCGAGATACACGACGGGCTGCCCGGCAAAATGCCAGCGCCCGCCGGCGCGCAACCCGCCGATCCCTTTCAGGTCGGCGAAATTGCTGATCCGCCACAGCGTCGTCAAGCGAAGTACCCCTCGTCGATCTGCGTGAGGACTTCCTCGACGAGCCGCGCGCCATGCTCGGTGCTCGCCATGTCGAGCGACGTGCGGCCGCCGAAGCGCTGAAGCCCGTTGCGCAGCCACGCCATCGCCTTCTCCTGGTCGCCGAACGTGGCCGTCGCCTGCGCGACGATGCGCGCGAGACGGATCGCCTTGTCGGATTCCTCCTGCGACAGGCGTTCGTGCGCCTGACGGCGATGGCTCAGCGTGCGACGCGGAATGATGAAGGCGAGCTCGTCGGATTTCAGCCCGCGCTCGGACAGACGGTCGATCACCGAGACGTCGACGCGTGCGCTCGCCAGCTCGGCAAGATCGGCCCCCGACCGGACACGGATCGCCAGCAGCTGTTCGAGAATCGTGAATTCGGCCTGACGCGGATGCGCGACGCCCGAAGGATGGAAAGCAATGGTGCTCATGACCTCTCCCGGCAATTTGCCCAATCATTATAGGCGTTTTGCCGGAAACATGCGGACGTGGATGATGGGCGCGCCTGGGGTGCTTGGCAAGGTGCGTGCGAAGGCGACGTGCCTCATTCACTTGGAGGCAAGCTTCTGTCGCCGCGAATCGAAGATTCGCCTGGGGGGTGGGATGCAACTATTCAGTATATAAAGTCACGGTAAATGTCGGACGGTTGTCACGTAACAACTTTTCAATTGGTTTCATTTGCTCCCATTTTGCCGCTTCATCCTCCCCCGTCACCGGGAACGCCGCTCCCGACGATTTACCGTCCGTCGCGACGGAATCGCATCGCCGTGCACGCGCGCCGGATGCGTTCCCATATCGCGCGTTTCTCGTCATCGTTCATGAACACCCAGTGCGAGACCTCGTCGGCCGTTCGGCCGCACCCCTTGCAGACATCGTCGAACAACGTCGAGCACACACCGACACAGGGGCTGTCGGGTAAGTCATGAAGTGTGGAAGCCATTGGAACGCTCGTATCGGTTGAAAATCCGGCAGCGTAACGAGTCACGCTCCCATACACGGGTACCTTTCCGCCCGCGACGCGGCCGATGCCACAACACCCACCCGCCCTGCTTGCCTCGACGACGCAGCCAGCCGAACCTGTGTTGTCGCGATGCCCGCGTCATACAGTCGGCCCGGACTTCGCGCAGTTGTCGACTTGTCGTGAAGGATGGCCTTCGACACCCGGGCGATGTGACGCGCGCTGCTATCCAACGACGTCTGCCGCACCCCATCCGCCGCTAACCGTCGGGAAGCACGCAAACACCAGCGTCTGCTTACCGATTACCGAGGCGGTTTCCGCCCTCACGCATCGGCCGACCTCGTCCGTCACGGCAAACGTGCCGTACGCGCCGCCCCCCCTTCGCATGCATGCGCTGCGCCGGGATCACCGCGCGATCGCGCCAGACGTCCTGCAACGGTGCGGGGCCGCTCGGGCCGGCTGTCTGAATGATGGCGTTGCCGCCTGACGATGCGGCGTTCACGCGTGCCCGGATTCGATCGCGCGGTTGCCATATACAATCGCACTACTTAGTAATTCAGGAGCCACGATTCGCCTTTCGCGCACGACCTTCGCTCAATACCCGAGATCGTGCGCCATCCCGCGAGCAATCAGCCGGCCCACGCGGACGACCGGATCACGCTGCAGAAATTGCCTGCGTGGAAATGCGGATCCTTGTCGGCGAGCACGTCGGCCTTCACGTTGCCGAACGTCGTGCCAGGCTTGTGCTTGATCCCGTCGTAGAACGCCTGAATGATGTCTTCCTTGAAGTGCGGCGTACGCGGATGCGCACGAACGACGGCCTCGCGCTCCACGTCGCTGTATTCCGGATACGTTAGGCCCAGCACATCCATCTCGACGCCCGCGGTAACGAGCGCGATCACCGGATGCATGTGCTGCGGGATGCCCGGCGTGGTATGCAGCGCGATCGAGGTCCACACGACGTCGATATCCTGCTGCGAGATGCCCTTGCCCTTCAGGAAATCGCGGGCGGCGTTGGCGCCGTCCACCTCGAAACGCTCGCACGCGCTGCTGTGTTCGTGCGTGAGCCCCATGTCGTGGAACATGCAGCCGCAGTAGAGCAACTCGGGATCGTATTTCAGCTCGCGCCGCTGGCCCGCAAGCGCCGCGAAATAGAACACTCGGCTGGAATGATGGAACAGCAACGGAGACGCGGTATCGCGAACGAGCTCGGTGATCTCGCGCGTCAGTTGGCTATCGGGAATGGTGATGCCTGCAACGTTCTCAGTCATGATCGACCTCCATTGAAAACACCCTCGATTCTCCGGAGTCCGATAGCTGTCTCCAATAGACGTGTTACGTCATATCCTGCCATTTTGCGCGATGGACGGACACGGCGCCCGCGCAGCGAGAAGAACACCGGAAACAGGCCCGTCTACGAGCATCGTGCGCAGCTGGCGCCTCTATACTGCTACCCGTCACGTTCGACACGACACACAAACGATCATGCCGAAGGTCGTAGGAATTTTCGCCGTTCCGGGCGTTCAACTGCTCGATGTCTCCGCACCGCTCGACGTCTTCGCGCAAGCGAACGCCGAATGCGGGAAGCCGTTCTATACGTTGCGGATCATTGCCAGCGAATCCGGTCCGATCCGCAGTTCGTCCGGTGCGCAGTTGCTGCCCGACTGGATCGTTCCCGACATTCCCGAGCGCATCGACACGCTGCTGGTCGCCGGCGCGCCGAGCGCCGGCCGGATCGCACTGCGCACCGACGTCCTCGCATGGCTGCGGGCGGCAGCCGTACAGAGCAAGCGCTACGGCTCGATCTGCACCGGCGCGTTCATCCTCGCATCCACCGGCCTGCTGAAAGGCCGTCACCTGACCACGCACTGGGCGGCGGCCGACGCGCTTGCCGAAGCCTATCCGTCGCTCGCCGTCGATGCGGACGCGCTGTATGTGCGCGACGGCAAGCTGCGCACCGGCGCCGGCGTCACGGCCGGGCTCGATCTCGCGCTCGCGCTGGTCGAGGAAGATCTCGGCCGCGAGATCGCGCGGCGCGTCGCCGCGCAACTGGTCATGTTCTTCAAGCGCCCGGGCGGACAACTCCAGTTCAGCCGCAAGGGCGAGGCACGCCCCGCCGGACGTTCGGTACTGCAGGAGGTTCAGCGCTGGATCGCGGCGAATCCGGAACTCGGGCATTCGGTGGCGGAAATGGCGAAGCATGCAGGCATGAGCCCGCGCCACTTCGCACGCCTGTTCCGCGCGGAAGTCGGCATGACGCCGGCCGCATGGGTCGAGGCGACCCGCATTTCCGCCGCCCGCCACTTGCTCGAGAACGGTCACGACACGCCGAAACAGGTCGCCGCGAAATGCGGCTTCGCGAATGTCGATACGCTCAGGCGGTCGTTCACCCGGCACGTCGGAATCACGCCTGCCGAATACCGGAAACGGCAGGCGGTACCGGTCGAGTGACGCGGCAGTTCGCGCGATACGGAACGAACGCTATCAATGGCCCCATCCAAATACTTCGGAATGCGATTTAACTGATCGTTTTGTGGCCCCCGCCGCTCGACGATATCGCCCATGCGTCGCTCCGTCCGCAGTCCCTATCAAGCGCCGGACAGCCTCGCAATCATCAGATGAAACACCCATCGCTCCGGATCGTTTACCCAGTTGCAATAATCATTCGCTGGAACGCGTATTTCCGACCGGTAACGCGATCGCTACGATGCAATCAACCGCTGAACGCAACAAGCGAAGCGCGAAATCAATGAAACCGGAGGTCATCATGAAGTCGTTCATCTACGCTGTCGTCGCCGCAACCGCCCTGTCCGCCTCGTACGGCGCATTTGCACAATCCAATCCGTCGGGCCAGTTGACGCGTGCGCAGGTGCGTGCGGAACTCGTCCAGCTCGAACAGGCCGGCTACAAGCCCGAAGTCTCCGACCCGTACTACCCGCGCGCGCTGCAGACCGCCCAGGCCCGCGTGACGAACGCCGATGAAACCGGCTACGGCGCGCAAGCCGCCGCCGGCGTACGCGCCGGCCGCGCGATCGCAGTCAAGCAGGATGGCCGCGACTCCGTGTATTTCGGCCAGTAAGCCGGAGACGCGCCCGCGTATTCCGATACGCGCGCAGCAAACGAAACACCCCGCTCTGAACTGCACCCCAAAAGTTGGATTTTTGATCCGACCTTTGGGGTGTTTGTTTTCCGGTCGCCCGCTGCCGGAATGGGTTGCGCGCCCCGATCGATGCGATCTTGCGGATCGCGTGCCGCGCGGCTCCGTTCACGACGGCAGCCGGTGTTTGCGCATAGAATGGCCGCGTGGTCGGTGCCGGCCGAAACGAACGCGAGCGGAACCACGACGCACGGCTTGTCCGATCGTCGCCGCGCCCGCAGGCCGGCCCCGATGCCGCACTCATCGCATTTTTCGAATAGGAGCGGTTTCATGTCTCAAACATCCGGTTCCATGATCACGTTTCGACGCCCGGACGGCCAGGAACTGCAGGGCTATCTCGCCACGCCGGCCAAGACCGAGGGCGCACCCGCGGTCGTCGTCATCCAGGAATGGTGGGGGCTGAACGACCAGATCCGTGGCGTCGCGGATCGCCTCGCGCGCTGCGGCTACTTTGCGCTCGTGCCCGACCTGTACCGCGGCAAATCGACGGTCGAGGAAGAAGAAGCACACCACCTGATGACCGGGCTCGATTTCGGTGACGCGGCTTCGCAGGACATTCCGGGCGCCGTGACGCATCTGAAGACGCTTGCCTCGCGTGTCGCGGTGACGGGTTACTGCATGGGCGGCGCACTCACGCTGCTGTCGCTGCAGTTCGCCGATGCGGACGCGGGCGTCACGTGGTACGGCCTCCCGCCGCTCGACTATCTCGATCCGGCGAAGCTCAAGGTGCCGCTGATGGGCCACTGGGGCACGCAGGACGCATTCTTCGCGATCGACCAGGTCGATGCACTGGAGAAGAAGCTGACCGATGCGAAGGTCGATCTGGAATTCCATCGCTATCTCGCGCATCACGCATTCGCGAACGAAACGGCTGTCGGCCCCGGCCGCATCGCCGGCACGCAGTTCGATCCGGTGTGGTCGCAAATGGCGTGGGATCGCACGCTGACGTTCTTCGGCCGCACGCTTTGGGAAAAGCAGGCGTAACGTAACGCCGCTTCCAACGCGAGCGGCTACGCAGACTGCGTAAAAAGAAACGCCACGGATTTTCATCCGTGGCGTTTTCGTTTTCACATCGGGCAGCCGCCGCGAACAGGGGTCATGGCTTCTTGCCCCTGCCCGTGATCCTGCTTACCCGTTCGTCGCTGTTGCCGACGCGGGCACCGGAGCAGCCGCCTTGTCGTAGTCGACCGGTGCATCCGGCGCGCGCGGCGTTTCGCCGGCGCGCTGAACCCACCCGCCGCCTAGCGCTCGATAGAGGGTCACCAGGTTCGTCCAGCGTGCCAGACGTGCGCTGATCAGCGACTGCTGTGCCGAATACAGGTCCGTCTGCGCGGTCAGCACCGACAGGTAACTGTCGACGCCGTTCTTGTAACGCAGGTCCGACAGGTCGAAACGTCGCTGCTGCGCATGCTCGTTGCGCTCGAGCGCCGCGATCTGCTGGTCGTACGTGCCGCGTGCGGCCAACCCGTCCGCCACGTCGCGGAACGCCGACTGGATCGCCTTCTCGTAGTTCGCGATCTCGATGCGCTTTTGCACGTGCGCAAGATCGAGGTTCGCGATGTTCGAGCCGCCTTCGAAGATCGGCAACGCGATGCTGGGCGCGAACGACCACGCCGCCGTGCCGGCCTTGAACAGGCCGCCGAGCGTCGGGCTCGCCGTGCCGAACGCGGCCGTCAGCGAGATCTTCGGGAAGAACGCCGCGCGCGCCGCACCGATGTTCGCGTTCGCCGCCAGCAGCGTCTGCTCGGCCTGCATCACGTCAGGACGACGCGTGAGCAGATCCGACGGCAACCCGGCCGGCACGTCCGTCAGCAGGTTCTGCGCGTCGAGCGGCATGCCCGCCGGCAGATCATCGGGCAGCGGCTCGCCGATCAGCAGCACCAGCGCGTTCAGCGCCTGCGCGCGTGCCCGTGCTTGCGCCTGCTGGTTCGCGAGCGCCGTCTCGACCACCGTCTGCGCCTGACGCAGCTCGAGCTCGGAGCCCGTGCCGTTGTCGAATTGCAGCTTGGTCAGGTCGTACGACGCCTGCGCGGTCTTCAGCGTGTTCTCCGTGACCTTCAACAGATCGTCGGTCGACAGCAGCGTCAGGTATTGATCCGCCACCTGCGACACCAGCGAGATTTCCGACGCCTGCCGCGCGTACGACGTCGACAGGTACTGCGCGAGCGCCTGATCCTTCAGGCTCTGCACGCGGCCGAACAGGTCGAGTTCCCACGACGCCGACAGCCCGACGTTGTAGGCGCGCGAGATGTACGGCGCACCGGTCTGCGAAAGACCCTGCGGCACGCGCTGGATATTGCCCGTGCCCGTACCGTCGAGCGTCGGGAACAGCCCCGCGCGCGTGATCTGGTACTGCGCGCGCGCCGCCTCGATATTCAGCACCGACACGCGCAGGTCGCGGTTGTTCTTCAGCGCGATCTCGATCAGCCGCTGCAGGCGCGGATCGACGAAGAACTCGCGCCAGCCGATGGCGGTCGCAGCTTGCCCGTTCGCGCTGCGCGCGCCGGCCGCACCCGGCTGCGTCGCGTAGACGCCGCCGGCCGGGTACGCCTGCGCGACCGGTGCGTCGGGCCGCTTGTAATGCGGCGCCATCGTGCAGCCCGCGGCGAACAACGCGGCAGCCAGGGCGACCGCGGTTGCAGTCAAAGCGTGTTTTTGCATCGTTACTGCCCCTTCGAATCGTGTGCGTCGTCGTGACCGCGCTGCAGGTCGCCCTGCACGAGACGCCATGCGTCGTCGACGTTTTCCGTCTCGCCGCTGAAGATCGCACGAACCCGCACGAAGAACATGGGGATCATGAAGATCGCGAGGAACGTCGCCGTGATCATCCCGCCGATCACGCCCGTACCGATCGCGTGCTGGCTCGCCGAGCCCGCGCCGTTGCTGATCGCAAGCGGCAGCACGCCGAGCATGAACGCGAGCGACGTCATCAGAATCGGACGCAGCCGCAGGCGCGCCGCCTCGATCGCCGCGCGCACCGGCCCCATGTTTCCGCCCGCCTGCAACTCGCGCGCGAACTCGACGATCAGGATCGCGTTCTTCGCGGACAAGCCCACGGTCGTCAGCAGGCCGACCTGGAAGAACACGTCGTTCTCGAGACCGCGCAGCATCGTCGCGAGCAGCGCGCCGACCACGCCGAGCGGCACGACCATGATCACCGAGAACGGGATCGACCAGCTTTCATATAGTGCCGCGAGACACAGGAACACGACGAGGATCGAGATCGCGTACAGGATCGGCGCCTGCGAACCGGACTGGATTTCCTGGAACGACAGGCCCGTCCACGAGTAGCCGATACCTTCCGGCAGCTTGCTCGCGAGCGCTTCCATCGCCGCCATCGCCTGCCCGGTCGACTTGCCTTCCGCGGCCTGCCCCTGGATCTCGATAGACGACACGCCGTTGTAGCGTTCGAGCTTCGGCGAACCGTAGCTCCAGTGGCCGGTCGCGAACGCACTGAACGGCACCATGCCGCCCGCGCTGTTGCGCACATACCAGATGTTCATGTCTTCCGGCGTCATCCGGAACGGCGCGTCAGACTGCACGTACACCTTCTTGATCCGGCCATCGGTATCCAGGAAATTGTTCACGTACTGCGACGCCCACGCGATCGAGAAGGTCTGGTCGATCGCGGCAGCCGTCACGCCGAGCGCGTTCGCCTTCTCGCGGTCGATGTCGACCTTGTACTGCGGCGTATCGTTCAGGCCGTTCGGGCGCACGAGTGCCAACGCGGGATCCTTCGCGGCCATCCCGAGCAGCTGCCCGCGCGCGGCCATCAGCGCTTCGTGGCCGAGACCCGCGTTGTCCGTCAGCTCGAAGTCGAAGCCGGCAGCGGTGCCGAGTTCAGGGATCGACGGCGGGTTGAACGGGATCACCATCGCGTCCTTGTACTGCGCGTAGTGTGCGAACGTCCGGCCGATCAGCGCCTGCACCTTCTGGTCCGAACGCTGACGATGTTCGTACGGTTTCAGCTTCACGAACACGAGACCGGCGTTCTGGCCGCGGCCCGCAAAGCTGAAGCCGTTGACCGTGAACACCGAGTCGACCACATCCTTCTCGGTGGTGGTCAGGTACGTGTTGATGTTGTCGAGCGTCTTGCCGGTCGTTTCCTGCGTGGAGCCGGACGGCGTCTGCACGATCATGAACATGTAGCCCTGGTCTTCATCCGGCAGGAACGACTTCGGCAGGCGCACGAACATCACGCCGACCGCGATGAACACGGCCAGGTAGATCACGAGCCAGCGGCCCGAGCGCCGGATCACGTGGTTCACGCCGCTCGTGTAGCGATCGCGGCTGCGATCGAACGTGCGGTTGAACCAGCCGAAGAAACCCTTCTTCTCTTCGTGATGCCCTTGCGGGATCGGCTTGAGGATCGTCGCGCACAGTGCCGGCGTCAGAATCAACGCGACGAGTACCGACAGCACCATCGCCGACACGATCGTCAGCGAGAACTGACGATAGATCGCGCCGACCGAGCCGCCCGAGAACGCCACCGGCACGAACACCGCCGACAGCACGAGCGCCACGCCGACGAGTGCGCCGGTGATCTGGCCCATCGCCTTGCGGGTCGCCTCCTTCGGCGACAGCCCCTCTTCCGCCATCACGCGCTCGACGTTTTCGACCACCACGATCGCATCGTCGACCAGCAGGCCGATGGCGAGCACGAGGCCGAACATCGACAGCGTGTTGATCGAGAAACCGGCGACGCCCATGATCGCGAACGTGCCGAGCAGCACGACCGGCACCGCGATCGTCGGGATGATCGTCGCCCGCAGGTTCTGCAGGAACAGGTACATCACGAGGAACACGAGCACGATACCTTCGAGCAGCGTCTTGACCACTTCCTCGATCGACAGGCGCACGAACGGCGTCGTGTCGTACGGATAGTGGACGACGAGACCGTGCGGGAAGTACTTCGACAGCTCCTGGACCTTGGCCCGCAGCGCCGTCGCGGTGGCCAGCGCGTTCGCGCCGGTCGCGAGCTGGATGCCGAGACCGGCCGTCGGCTGCCCCATGTACTTCGTGTCGAACGTGTAGTTCTCCGAACCCAGCGCCGCGCGGCCGACGTCCTTCAGGCGCACCTGCGAACCGTCCTGGTTGACCTTCAGCAGGATGTTGCCGAACTGCTCGGGCGTGCGCAGCAGCGTCGATTCGGTGATCGTCGCCTGCAGCATCGTGCCCGGCTTCGCCGGCGTGCCGCCGATCTGGCCGCCCGCGATCTGCACGTTCTGCTGCGTGATCGCAGCCGACACGTCGGTCGGCGTGAGGCTGTAGTTGGTCAGCTTGACCGGGTCGAGCCAGATGCGCATCGAAAACTGCGAACCGAGCAGCAGCGTCTGGCCGACGCCGTTCACGCGGCTGAGCGGATCGAGCACGTGCGACGCCACGTAGTTCGTCAGATCCTCCTTCGACATGCTGCCGTCCTCGGAGTTGAACGCGAACCACATCAGCCAGTTGCTGCTCGACTTCGTGACCTGCATGCCGAGCTGCTGCACGACCTGCGGCAGGTTCGGCGTCGCGAGCGACAGCTTGTTCTGCACCTGCACCTGCGCGACGTCCGGATTCGTACCCGGCGCGAAGGTCAGCGTGATCGTCGCGTTGCCCGAGTCGTCGCTCGTCGACGACATGTACAGGAAGTTGTCGAGACCGCTCATCTGCTGCTCGATCACCTGCGTCACCGTGTCTTCCACCGTCTTCGCGGAAGCGCCCGGATAGTTCGCCTGGATCTGGATCGTCGGCGGTGCGATCGTCGGATACTGCGCGATCGGCATCTTGAAGATCGATGCGACGCCGGCCAGCATCAGCACGATCGCGATCACCCACGCAAAGATCGGGCGATCGATAAAGAACTTGGCCATGAAACGGACTCCTTGTTATTGCGCGGCCGACGCGGCGGTCGAACGCGCGGCAGCATGGGCGACAGTGCTCGCCGGCGCGGCGCCGGACGCATTCGCGGCGCTTGCCGGTGTGCCGGACGCTGCGTCCGGCGCCGGTGCGAGCTGCGCCGCGACGGTCTTCACGGTCGCACCCGGGCGTACCTTGTCGACGCCCTGCACGATCACGTGGTCGCCCGCTTCCAGACCGCGTTCGACGATCCAGTCCTGGCCATACGTGCCGGCCGTCGTCAACGGACGTGTCTCGACCTTGTTGGCTGCGTTCACGACCAGTGCGATCGCCTGGCCCTTCTGGTCATGCGTGACGCCGATCTGCGGCACCAGGAACGCGTTCTCGTTCACACCTTCCTCGATCCGCGCACGCACGAACATGCCCGGCAGCAGCACACGGCCCGGGTTCGGGAAGATCGCGCGAATCGTCACCGAGCCGGTGGTCTGGTCGACCGTCACGTCCGAGAACTGAAGCTTGCCGGCTTCCGAATAGGTCTTGCCGTCTTCCAGGATCAGCGACACCTTCGCCGCGCCCGGGCCGCTCGTTTTCAGCTTGCCGCTCTGCACGTCCTGACGCAGCTTCAGCCCGTCGAGGCTCGACTGCGTGAGGTCCACGTACACCGGATCGAGCTGCTGCACCGTCGACATCAACGTCGCCTGGCTCGCCTGCACATACGCGCCCGGCGTCACCTGCGAGATGCCGACGCGGCCTGAAACCGGCGAGACGACATCGGTGTAGCCGAGGTTGATCTGCGCGGTATCGACCGCCGCCTGGCCGGCCGCGACGTCCGCCGCGGCCTGGCCCTGCGTGGCCACCGCGTTGTCATAGTCCTGCTTGCTGACCGCGTTCGCGGCCACCAGCACCTTGTAGCGCGCGACCAGTGCGTTCTGCGTGACGAGGTTCGCCTGCGCCTTCGCGAGCGTTGCCTTCGCGCTGTTCAGTGCGGCGACGTACGGCGCCGGATCGATCTTGTACAGACGCTGGCCGGCCTTGACGTCGGTGCCTTCGGTGAATTCGCGACGCAGCACAATGCCGTCGACTCGTGCGCGGACCTGCGCGACGAGAAACGCGCTGGTGCGGCCCGGCAGTTCGGTTACCGCCGGCACGGCCTGCGGCTGGACGGTGACGACGCCGACTTCCGGCGTTTGGGGCGGCGGTGCCGATTCTTTTTTCCCGCACGCGGCCAGGAATACGGCAGCCGTTGCGGCAGTGATTAAGCGGTATGGAACCCGTTCGACGCGCATGGAGCGACCTCTCACAAATAGACGACCTTCAATGGGAATCACCAGATCTCCTCGTGACCTGCACGCGCGGCCGGAATGCTGTCGCTTCCTGTTTGCCGCGGATGCGGTCGCGTATTTCGGGCGTGCGTTGCGCCCTGCGGAGCGTTCGTTCGTCGAACGGCTTCCGAGGAAAAAGAACCATGAGCCCGCAGCGCTGGCGGGCGGGCGTTGCTGCGGCGATCAACCGGGCTGCTAGCGCGCGGGCCGGAACGCGGCGCCGGCGAATTCGACGAATGCCCGTGCAGCAGCCGGCAGATGCGCGGTGCGCGCATGCGCGAGCTTCAGCGTGACGGGCGCGAGCGGGCGAATCGGCGCGACGCGCACCAGCGTGCCGGCCACCAGATCGGCATCGACGAGATACGCGGGCAGCACCGCAGCGCCCATGCCGGCCACAGCCAGCCGCCGCGCCATCTCGAGATGGCCGACGCCCGGACTGGCGCCGGGGGCCGTGTCGGATCGAAACGCAGCCGCATCGTCATCGCCGGTCGCCGGCAGATCGAGCCGCACGGCCGTGATGTCCGGCCAGTCGCCCGACGCAGCTGCGCCGCCATGCGCGTCGACATAAGTCGGCGCCGCGACGCGCACGGATTCGTAGGCGGCCAGCGTGTGCAGCGCATGCGCACCTGTCACCGGCATGCCGTCGGTGAGGAACGCGACATCGATGTCTTCGGATGTCAGGTCGACATGGGCATCGGTCAGCGTGACGGTCGGCCGCACGTCCGGAAACCGGTTCACGAAACGATCGAGCAATGCGCTCAACTGGCTGAGCCCAAACGCGACCGGAGCGGCAATGCGCAGCGCGCCTTCCGGCTTGCTGCCCATCGCGACGAAACGCCCGTCGATCTCGTCGATCGCACCGAGAATCCGCTCGACGCGCGCGAGGTACAGCTCGCCGATTTCCGTCAGCGACTGGTGGCAGGTGCTGCGTTGAAGCAGGCGCGCGCCCAGGCGCGTCTCGAGCGCATCGACCAGCCGGCTCGCCATCGCCGTCGACACGCGCAGCCGGGTTGCCGCCCGGCGAAAGCCGCCTTCCCTTGCCACCGTCACGAATGCCCGAATCGATTGAAGTTGGTCCATTTGTCCGGATTCCCCTGCGCGGTCGACTGCCTTGACGCGGGCGCCCGTCGCCGCATCGCGACCGACATGCAACGGCCCGGCCAATGCGGCCGCACCGACGCCAGCCACGCCGGGTCGGTCGGCACGCTCGCGCCAGACGCGGGCCGGCAGGCAACGGACGCAAGCCGGCCTCGGCTGGCCCGATGCATGAATATTCGAATAGCAGTCCTGAGTCTTTTCCAGTGGTTCGCCGCGACAACGCCGGCGGCGCCCGCCGGCCATGCGACGCTCATGCCCGCATCGCCCGAGCGCACTGGATCACGTTTGTTTCAGCAGGTGCAATGGTATGAAAACGGCCGGAAAATGGCTTGCCCGATCCTGCGATTGTTTTGCCTTAATTTCCGAATTTGTGCGCTGCACACCGCGCAGCGGCGAGCGACGCGGTCACCGGCCATGCAGATCCGGATGATCGGGCTAATTTCCCACAGGTTTAGGCAATCACGTGCGCGCGACTCGCCGTACGATGTGACCGCCGTGCCGGCACCCCTGCCGGGACACCAACAGGGAATCGCAGCCGCGCACCTTGCACCGACCACTCCGCCATCCGCTCACGCACCATGGAAATCGACGCCCGAACGCCGCCGCTACAGCGCATCACGCCCGATCACGACCCTCGGTCGCCGGCCCGGTCGCCCACGGCCCGACTCGCTGCGCTGATCGCCGCGTATGCACCGCACGACGGCACGTTCGCGCTCCCGGTACGTGGCATGCGCATCGGGCGTGCCTCCGCGTCGCCGCCGCACTGGAACCATGGCGTGCACCACGCGTGCCTGAGCATCGTCGGGCAAGGCGCGAAATCGACGCAGGTCGGCGACGACACCTACGTGATCGACGAATCGCGGATGCTGGTGGCGACGGCCGACCTGCCCGTCACCGGCCGCGTGATGCGCGCGAGCCCGGCCGAACCATTCCTTTATGCGCAACTGGAACTCGACCCGGCCCGCATCGCGGCACTCACGCCACGCGTGTTTCCGCTCGGGCTGCCGAAGGCGGTCGACTGCCGTGCACTCGATACGCACGATGCCCAGCCTGAAATCGTCGACGCCGTCGTGCGCCTGATGCAACTGATCGCGCACCCCGACGACATCGACCTGCTCGCGCCGCTGATCGTCGACGAAATCCTCATTCGGCTGCTGCGGGGCCCGTCGGGTGCACGCGTCGCGCAGGTCGGCCAGGCCGATTCGACGACGCAGCGCATCTCGCGCGCCGTCGCCTGGATACGCGACCACTACCTCGACCCGATGACGGTCGAATCGCTCGCGCGGCAGGTGGACATGAGCCCGTCGACCTTCCATCACCACTTTCGTGCGGTCACGTCGATGAGCCCGTTGCAATGCCAGAAGGTACTGCGGCTGCAGGAGGCGCGCCGGCTGATGTGCCTGTCGGCGATGGATGCGCGGCAGGCGTGCCGCAGTGTCGGCTATGTGAGTGCGTCGCAGTTCAGCCGCGAATACGCACGCCTGTTCGGCGATGCGCCGGGCCGCGATGTGCTGAAGCTGCGCGACGAAGCGGTGCCGCTATCCCGCGTCGCGCCGTAGGCCGGCTGGACGTGTGCCCGATTGCGGACGGTGTGGCACGGCCATTCCGCCGTTGAGCGGTTACTGGCTGGCCGGACCATCAAGCGAGCGCAGGTGGCGCGGCCAGACTGACGTCGACACGTTTCGGCAGGACGCCTGTCTGGTAGAACACATCGGCGATACGCTGCTGATACGCAAGCGTATCGCGCGTGACGGGCTCGACACCGAAGCGCGCGCGGCGAAATGCGAGCGCCACCGCCGGCTCCGGAATCCCCCACAGCTTCGAAAACTCGGCCGCACCCTGCGCGCGGTTCGCATCGAGCCACCGCTGGACCGCCGTCAATTCCGACACGGCCGCGTCCAGCACGTCGGCATTGCGCTGCGCATAGGTGCGCGACGCAAAGTAGTAGCTACGATTCTCGACGAGCCCGGTGCCGTCCGCGACGATGCGCGCGCCGAACCCCTGCTGGACCACCGCGAGAAACGGATCCCAGATGATCCACGCATCGACCGAACGATTTTCGAACGCGGCGCGCGCATCGGACGGCGACAGCCAGACCGGCGAGATGTCGCCATAGTTGAGCTTGGCGGACTGCAGCAGCCGGACCAGCAGAAAGTGCGTGTTCGATCCCTTCACCAGCGCGACGCGCTTGCCGCGCAGGTCCGCGAAGGTCCTGACCGGCGAATCCTTCGCGACCACCACTGCCTCGGCCGCGGGGCCGGCCGGCGTTTGCGCGTAATAGACGAGTGGCGCGCCGGCCGCGAGCGCGAAGATCGGCGGTGCCTCACCGACATCGCCGAAGTCGATCGATCCCGCGTTCAGTGCCTCGAGCTGCGGCGGCCCCGACGGAAACTCGGTCCACGTGACGGTCACGCCGAGTGTCGCGAGCTTGCTCTGCAGCGTACCGCGTGCCTTCAGCAGGCTGAACGGCCCTTTCTGATAGCCGATGCGCAACGTACGCGCGCCGGCGGTGCTCGCCAGCGCAAAGCCCGGATGTGCGGCGGCGCCCGCCGCGATCGCCAGGCCGGCATGCAGGAGCCGGCGGCGGGTTGTGGAGTGTTGGTCTGCCATGTCGTATCGGGTTCGATGAAGAGGATGCGGCGTTGCGCACGCATGCGATAAAACCGGTCGAACCGATTCTAGGGGGTTGGCGCCACGCACCGAACCAACGATGTTCGATAACGAAAGCAAGCGCTTTCATAAGGGCACGCCGGTTACCCGGGCATCATTGCCCGGGTCGGTCGCGAGGACGCTGCCGACATCCGCGCAAAACAAAGGACTACGGATTATTTATCGTTTGATGCGAAGCCTCGGGCTCACATGCCGAAGGTTCGACTTCAGGACTTGCAGGAAGCGGTCAGCGCAGCCTCGTCGGCAGCGAGCAACTCGGGCACGCATTCGCGCAGGAAATCGACGAACGTGCGGATCTTCGCATCGAGATACTGGCGCGACGCGTACAGCGTATAGACCGTCAGCTTCTGCAACCGGTATTCGGGCAGCACGCGCACCAGCGCGCCGCTCGCGAGCCCGGGCAGGGCGGCCGACATCGGCAGCGAACCGATCCCGAGCCCGGCACGCAGCGCGGCGCCGAGCGCATCGGCGATGTTCACCTGGAAATCCGGCAGTGGCAGTTCGAACGTTTCGCGTCCGTTGGGGCCATCGAGATGCCAACGGTCGCGCGGAAAGAGCGGCGTGACGATCTGCAGGCACGCATGCCCGGCGAGGTCGCTCACCGTCTGCGGCGTGCCGCGCGCCTTCAGGTATGCGGGTGACGCGCACAGCACGCTGCCCACGTCGCCGAGCCGCTGCGACACGAGCCCGGAATCAGGCAACTCCGTCGTGCTCAACTGCAGCGATACGTCATAGCCTTCGTCGATGATGTCGGGCACATGCTGCGACAGCGTCAGTTCGACCGCAACCGACGGATAGCGCTCACGGTAGCGCACGACTGCGGGCACCACGTAGGACTGGCCGAAACTCGTCGTCGCGTGAACGTGCAGCCGTCCCGACGGCTTCGCCTGTGCGTCGGCCGCCTCGGCTTCCGCTTCGTCGATATAGCCGAGGATGCGCTGGCAGCGATCGAGATAACGCTGCCCGGCGTCGGTCAGCGCGATACGGCGTGTGCTGCGGTTGAGCAGGCGCGTGCGCAGATGCGTTTCGAGCTGCGCGACCGACCGCGATGCGTAGGCCGTCGTGATGTCCAGGCGCTGGGCGGCGCTCGTGAAGCTGCCCTCCTCCGCCACCCGGACGAAAATGCGCATCATCTGTAACGTGTCCATCGGCCTGTCCCCGGGATTGAGATCACGTCGCGCCACCGTGCGGCCATAGTGCCGGCAGCGCCGGCGCAGGCCGGTCTGGCGCGAATTGTGCGGAACAGTACAGCAGCAGTGCAGACGTGTCCAGTTCGTCGTATTCGGCGTAATCCGGATGCCGAATCGTGTCGCCGAGTCGCCCTGCGCGCGGTGTACGGACCGAGCGCATACGCGCCCCCGTCGCGCCGGCACGCGACCGGCATCGGATCGGCAAAAACTACCCGGCGACCACGATGCCGCCGCGCGATTCACGGCATGGATGACGTATTAGGCCCCGGCGGCCGCATCGAACGGATTACGCAACACGATCGTGTCGTCGCGCTCCGCGCCGGTCGTGATCATCGATACCGGTGCGCCGGCGACCGCTTCGACGCGCGCAATGAAATCCTGCGCGGCGCGCGGCAGCGCCGCACGTTCGCGTACCCCCTTCACGGTGCCGCGCCAGCCGTCGAACCGCTCGTACACCGGCTTCGCGCGCGACTGCACATCGAGGCTCGCCGGCAGATGATCCATCCGCACGCCATCGAGTTCGTAGCCGACGCACAGCGCGATCGACTCGAAACCGTCGAGCACGTCGAGCTTGGTGAGCGCCAGCGAATCGATGCCCGAGACCCTGACGGCCTGGCGCAACTGCGCGGCATCGAGCCATCCGCAGCGGCGCGGTCGGCCGGTATTCACGCCGAACTCCTGCCCGCGCGCACGCAGTGTTTCGCCGGTCGCGTCGGACAGCTCGGTGAGGAACGGGCCGCCGCCGACCCGCGTCGCATATGCCTTGGTGACGCCCAGCACGTGGCCGAGCTTCGACGCACCAAGCCCGGTACCGGCCGCCGCCGCCGAGGCAACGGTGCCGGACGACGTCACGAACGGGTACGTGCCCCAGTCGATGTCCAGCATCACGGCTTGAGACCCTTCGAACAGCATGCGCTCGCCGCGGTCGGTCGCGTCGTTGAGATCGGCCCAGACGGAGCGCACGAACGGCAGTATCCGCGGCGCCAGGTCGATCAGCGTCGCCAGCATCGCATCGCGGGAATACTCGTCGAGCCCCAGGCCGCGGAACCATGCGTTGTGATGGTCGACGAGCACATCCAGTTTGGCGGCGAGCCGGCCCGGTTCCGCGAGATCGCCGACGCGCAGCCCGCGACGCCCGACCTTGTCCTCGTAGGCCGGCCCGATCCCGCGCAGCGTGGTGCCGATCGGCTCGCGGCGCAGACGCTCCTGAGCCTGATCGATCGCGCGGTGGATCGGCAGCACCAGCGTGGCGTTCTCGGCGATCGACAGGTTATCCGGCGTCACCGACAGCCCGAGCTCGGCCATCCGCCCGATTTCCGCGAGCAGCGCTTCCGGATCGAGCGCCACGCCGTTGCCGATCACGCCGCGCTTGCCGCGCACGATACCGCTCGGCAGCAGCGCGAGCTTGTACGTCTTGTCGCCGACGACCAGCGTATGACCCGCGTTGTGGCCGCCGTTGTAGCGTGCAACGAGATCGGCCTGTGCCGCCAGCCAGTCCACGACGCGCCCCTTACCTTCGTCGCCCCATTGGGCGCCCACGACCACCACGTTCGGCATGCTCCGCACTCCATGTGAGAAATTCAGACAATCATTCGGCCGAGCCGGCCGTTTGTGTGCCATATTGGCGGAGCTTGAGCACCCGATCAAACGATTAAACCTGAACCATCGTGTGAGTAAATATCACACGAACGATGCAATGGCCCGACGACTCCCTCCGCTGAATTCGCTGCGTGCGTTCGAAGCAGCCGCGCGCCTCGGCAGTTTCACGCTGGCCGCGGACGAACTGTGCGTGACCCATGGCGCGATCAGCCGGCACGTGCAGCAGCTGGAAGCCTGGCTCGGACGGCCGCTGTTCGAACGCCATAACCGGCGGGTCGAGCTGACCGACTCGGGCCGGGCGTATCTCGCCGAGGTCGGCGCGTCGTTCGACCGGATCGCGCTCGCCACCGCGCAGCATTTCGGCCACGCGCAGCAGCGCGTGTTGCGCGTCAGCGCCCCCGCGACGTTTTCGTTGCGCTGGCTGGTGCCGAAGCTGTCGTCGTTCCAGGTCGCCCATCCGGCCATCGAGGTGCGGCTGTCGACGTCGAACGAGCCGATCGACAAGCTGCGCGACAAGGTCGACCTGATCGTTCGCGGCGGCCCGCAGGCCATCGACGGTTACGTTGCCGAGGAATTCCTGTCCGAAATCCGGCTGCCGGTGTGTGCGCCGAAGCTGCTGGAAGGCCGGCCGTTGCATACGCCTGCCGATCTGGCCGGCTTCACGCTGCTGCACGCTGCCACCTATCCAGGCATGTGGCCTGAATGGCTCGCGGCAGCCGGACAGCCGAATCTCGTGCCGCGCCACTCGCTCACGCTCGAGCACTTCTACCTGACGCTGCAAGGCGCACTCGACGGGCTTGGCGTCGCGATGGGACCGATCGCGCTCGTCGCGGACGACATCGCAGAAGGTCGGCTGGTGCAGCCGTTCAGCGAACCGGCACTGCCGCCGTGGCGCTACTTCACGTACGTGGCCTCGGCACGCGCGAATGACGAAGCGGTGCGGGCGTTCAAGGACTGGTTGAAGGTGGCGGGAAATACGGCGGCACCGGGAGTGCGGAGCTGACTGTGTCGGTGTGCAAAGCGCACGCGCCGAGACATACAGGAATGCGAAACAAATAACGCAAGCGCCTGGATCGCGTTTGCCTTCGTCGATACCGGGAATGCTGTTTTCGAGGTGCGCCGCGGAGCCGCGACGCACGCGGCAAGCCGCGGATCGAACCGTGGCTTGCCGCCGGCCGGCGCTTACTGACTTGCGCCGGCGGCTTTCTTCTCCGCGTTCTGCAGGTTCTGCGGATAGTTCGGATCATTGGCCGCGGGCTTGTAACCGGCGTCTTCGAGTTTCTTCAGCTCGGCGTTGTTCTTCGCACGTGCTGCCTTGTGCTCTGCTTTGCGTTGGGCCCGGGCCGCCTTGCGTGCCTGGCTCTTCGCTGCCTTCGCGTCCTGTGCCGCGGGTGCGCTGGCGTCGGTCTGCGCAAACGCAGGAACTGCCGAGCCGAACAGGAACGCGGCTGCGGTAGCAGCCAGCGTGAGTTTTCTGATCTGGATTTGCATCGCTGAACTCTCTTTTCTGGTTTATCACGGATTGAAAGACCATCGAGATACCGCCCCTGTCCCGATCGGTTGTCATGCCGAGTTCGGGACCTGTGCATCATAACCGCGCCGCGAAAAATGTGGCGCCAACGTGGGAACGGAATGGGGATACACGTATGGGAGACAACGTGGATGCCGGTCGACTGTCACCGACAGGACGAACTGTGTGGCGCGTGTCGATGCGTGTGCCGCTCGCGCTGCGGCGGAGACAGGGAGCGGTCGGTGTACCCGCGATTCAGCGCGGAGGATGGGTCATGTGCGCCCGGTGCAGTGCGAGGTGAATGACCCAGGACTGTTTCATAGGGGGTGTTGCCGGCACGCTCGCGCCTGAGGTGACTGTTATCAGACCATTCACGATCACAGCATCAGCAGTCGAACTGTGTGCCGCGTTGCCAGTCGACGCGGTTCAAGCGACGGTTCCTCCCATAAACGACCACGATTCGGTTTTGCGGCGATCAACGCATGCACGATTGCATCACCACGGCGCGCAGCATTCGATCCGGCAACCAATCGCCGCACTGTGATGCCGAGCGCTACCTGGGCCGGTACAACGCGTCACCGCGTGATCCTGTGGGTCCGTATGACGAATGGTATGAACACATCGCGTGTGGTGAAGAGATCGGCGGGATTCACTTCACGGTTGCGCCGACGGTGCCGCACCGATGTCGCTGCGCTCGTCCGGTGACCGTGGCACGTCGGGTTGCGATGTGGCGGCCACGCTTGTGATTCGTCCGATTCGGCTCAGGAACGCACCGCGCAACATGTGCGAATCACGGGTTTTTCATTCCGCCGCTTGGCTCGCCCGGAATCCAGGCGGAGGCCGCTGCCCGCACAGCGTGCCGATTCCTGCGGCCTCGCCTGGTTGGTGAGCTTTTACAGGATTCGGAACTGCCGGAAGGTGAGCATGTTCGGGATCATCGCTTGAATTCGATTGCGGTGAGCTTCGCGGTCGCCCGCATCTTCACGTTGGTTGGCGACGTGCCCTGGATCGACCCAGGAGCCGGCGATGCGTGCAGATAGCGCCACCCCACCCAGTTCATCTGCGGGAAGCCGTTCCCGGGCCTCTCCTTGTGATCCTGGTGCACAGCATTGAACTTCGGTTGGTGGCTCCAAAGGTAGAAAGTTGGAAGACAACCGAGGCAGCAAAGCGAACGACGTCGATTCCTCTGTACACAGCCCATAGGCTAAATTTGACCAGAGACGCGCGCGGGCAAGCGGAAAAACTTGTCCACGGACAGGGACGCATGAGTGCAAAAAACCCTTCGGCTGCCGTCCCGGATGATTTCAAACTGCTGTGAACGAAACCAGAGAGATTCATGTTTCCGGATCGTTGATCCGCTTTGCGGGTCGGTGACACGCGCTGCCGGGGTCACGAAGCCGGTTTTTTGATCCCATAAACGGGAACCTGTGCGTGGAAACGGAGCCTTCTTCTCGTTTTTCTCCCATAGGTTTCTACGTTTCGGGCTCATGTGAGTGTGTACTCACCTCTTTTGGGAGCCTTGTCGGGCCTGGAGCCTGTGTAGAACAGGGCGCCAAGTCATTGTTTCCACGCTTGAATCGATGGTTTGAAGGCGAGCAACACCATAGACGGCTACCCATTGGTAGCGGTTTATGGGGTTCGTCTTTCTGTGGAAGCGCACGTGTGTTTACATCTTTTGTAAACCACGTTTACTTCTTTAACTACCTTTAGACGGCTCACAGCCTTATCTGACAAGGGTTTGATGGGGGTTCGGTACCCATTTATGGGAGCACAGGTGTAACGGCTTGGGAGTTAAGGTCTGTGGATTTGGGGATTGGGGTACCCCGTTGTGGGGAATCGGGGTTGTGGATATGGGGCAAGCGTACCCGGTTATGGGAAATCGGCCCGGAAACGCGTTGGGTAGTCGTCTATGGGATTGCCCGTGGGTAGCCTTTTATGGGGCGCTTTTCGGGATCCGTGAACGCCGGGTCGCACAGTGATTTTTCTCGGGTAGCCGGTTATGGGGCCCCTCAAAGGTAGCCGGTTATGGGTCACATCTGGGGTCGCTCGATTGCTTCTCTCCCGGATTTCCTGTGGCTGGCTCCCATGGACAGGGTTGATGGGACCGACAGGTAACCTTTTATGGGGAAAACAATGGGTTGCCGTTTATGGGAGCGATGTTTGCCCTCAGGGCTGGAATCAGCGCAGCCAACGCAGCCGGTGCCGGTCGAAAGGTACCCTCCTGTGGGAATCGGTGAAGGTAGCAAGTTATGGGAAGAAAGCAGGTCCGTGCTGCAGAGCACCACGAATTCGCCCAACGATCTCGATTCTCCGCATTTGCTTCCCATGGATGGTTACCTTGCCAGGGGCAAATCTCATGCCGGGTTTCCGCGTCCGGGCAGGAAAGGTAGCGGCTTGTGGGAGGCATTTTTGTCGAAAGGTAGCTGGATATGGGGTTCCGCACAGATCGTCTGATTGTTAATTTTCCTTTTATATCTGTAGGTTAGCGGAGATAGTGCAAGTAAATCCGGAACAAGGACGTTGCTCGTTGGCGCGAAAAGGTATAAAGTCCGCTCTCAACAAGGTGACCTTATCCGGACATTACGATGCCGCGCAAGCCCGCAAGCAAAGGCTCAGACAAACAGGTTTCGCTGTTTCAGACCCCCGAGCCTCCCGACTTGCTGCGCAAGGCGGTCCAGGCGATTCATATCGCGCCCAAGTCCGGAAAGATCGGCCTGCAGCAGCGCAAGATGTTCAGTTCGCTGATCAAGAACGCGCTTCGCCAGGAGGCGTTCGAGCCGGGCCGGACGAGCTTTTCGATTTCGCTTGCGTCGTTGTCGCACGAGAGCGGGTTGAACAGCAACAATACGAAGTACGTGAAGGACACGGTCAACTCGCTGATCAGTACCGTCGTCAACTGGGACTATCTGGCCGCGGATCGATCGACAGTCTGGAAAGCGTCGGGCCTGCTCGCCGGCGCGGAGCTCGAGCAATCGGTGCTGAAGTACAGCTTCTCCGACCAGATTCGCAGCGAGTTGCTCAACCCCGAGATCTACGCACTGATCGATATGCGAATCGCCCGCGAGTTCCGGCGGTCGCACTCGCTCGCGTTGTGGGAAAACACGGTGCGCTACGAGGGGATCGGCATCACCGCGAAGATTCCGCTGCCGAAATTTCGTGACCTCATTCTCGGCCAGGACAAGGCGTCGCAGTCGTACAAGGAATACAAACTGTTCAAGAGCAAGGTCCTGGTGCCGTGCATTCAGGAGGTGAACGAAGTTTCGGATCACACGCTCGAGCTGATCGAACACAAGTCCGGCCGGAGCGTGGAGGCGGTTCAGTTCAAGGTGACGCGCAAGCAGAGCACCGATACGGTGGAGGACGGCGACGTCAAGAACGAAGCGCTGGTCGAGGAGGTCGCCAAGTTCGGCATCCCGCGCTCGGAAGCGCGCCGGCTGATCACGCAATACGGCGTGCAGCGCATCAAGGCGGCGATTGCCTATACGCTCAATCGGACTACGAAGAAGAATGCGGCGCCGGTCGACAACGTGGCCGCGTATTTCCGCAAGGCGCTGACGCACGGCTACACGCTGTCCGACGGGCAGGGAACGGAAGCGGCGGCCCCGGCGAAGGAATCTGCGCAGAGCAAGCAGGAGCAGATTCGCGATAAATATCTGGCGGCGAAGGTCGAGGAAGCCGGCGCGTATTTCCGCGAACTGGAGATCGACGACCAGACCAAGCTGATCGAGCGTTACAACGAGACGGTGGCAGGCTCGAAGGACCTGACGCTGTCGCCGAAGAAGAAGGCGAGCAAGCTCGCGCAGACCAGCTTCTTCCGATGGCTCGCGCTGGATACGTGGGGCGAACCGACCTCGGACGACTTGCTGGAATTCCTGCTGAAAAGCAGTCTCGCCGGCAACTGAACAAGGCCTCGCAGCCGGATGTGTGTCGCGCGCCGGACGTCGTCGTCCGGCTTCGCGGCGCAACGCGGATGCGAGGCCTTCTGCTTTTCGCGCGTTACTGTTGCGTGGCCGTTGCCAGTTCGGCAACGTACGCGTCGATGACGGTCTTGAGCTTGTCGGCGAGCGCTTCCTGGTGCGATGCGTCGACGCCCTTGAGCTGCAGATCCAGACGTCCGTCCGGATAGGTTTTCAACTGGCCGATCGCTTGCGATTCGAGCGCGAAGTCATGGCGAACGCTGTAACGCGTACGCCCCGCTTTCTTGCTGCCGTCGCTTTGTGCACGCAGGAAATTTTCCAGATCACGAACCGACTTTTTCCGGTCGATCACGGCCGTCAACAACCGGTCGGCAGTCGGCTCGCCCAGGCGTTCGAAGATCAGCTTCAGGAAGTATGCAGCCTGCAGGCCGACCACGTCGTTCGCGCTCGCCATCCGCTCCAGGAGTGTGTTCGGGAGCGCGTTGAGCGACAGCGTCTTGCTGATCGATGCCTTGTCCTTGCCGATCTTTTCCGCCAGCGTGTTCTGGTCGGCAAAGACTTTCTCGTCGAGGAGACGCTTCCACGCGACCGCATCATCGAAGATCGTCTGGCGTTCGTGGTCGTGGTTCGCGCGATATGCGATCGTGTAGAGCTGCTCAGGCGTGTGATCCGTGCGGAACGTGGCGTTGATGGTTTCATCGCCGTTGATGCTCGTCGCGCGGAGCCGGCGTTGCCCATCGATCACCACGAGCTTGCCGGGAAACTCCGGAAGGCGCGTTACCTTGATCGGCTCGATCTGCCCTTCCCGTTTCAGTGTCAGCGCGAGCTCGTGCAGACTCGACTCCGAGTAGAACACGCGCGGGTTGAACGGGTTCGGAATGCAATCCTTGACCAATACCTTCTGAGGCGCGCCAAGATCCGGTGTGCTGGCCGGCGTGGCCGAGGCCGGAGCGCTGGCGGGTGCCGTTTCGCCGACGACATTCGGTGCAGCCGCCGGTTCGGGCAGCCGCGTTTCGAGTGCCGCATTCTCCTGCGCGAGTCCGCGCAGCAGGCCGGCTGCGAGATGCAGGTTGCCGGTCGGCTTCTTGTCCTTCGAGGTGTCCTTAGCCATGGGCGGCTCCGGTAGCGCGCGTCGACGCGATGTATTGGGCCATTTCCGTGACCAGCTTTTCGATTTCCGCACGGGCTTCTTTCAGGCCCTTCAGATATCGATTGTGGTGATGGATCGTGGTGCCGAGCGCAAACGTCTGACGGTAGACCTCGCGCTGCGCGATCTGGCTGTCGAGCAGATGCTCCCCTATTTCTTCAGCCCTTAGAATTTTTAAAATTTCTTCACGCATTTTAGTTTTTCCATTAACGCTATTCAACATTAATGCGGAAGAAAGATTCGGGTTACGGACGGACCGCATCGACTCGATCATGCGGATCATCGCGACCGTGCTGTAGAGATCGGCTGGCGATGGTGATAGCGGCACGAGGCAGAAGTCGGCGACCTCGAGTACGGAGGCGATTCGCGGGTCTTCGAGGTTGCCAGGACAGTCGACAACGATCACGTCGAAGTTCGCGTCCTGTTTCTTGATCTCGCCGCCGATGCCGCGACCGGCAGGGGCCAGAGAGAGAACCGTCATCGGCAGCGTGTTCTCGCCGCTCGTCACCCACCGGACGGACGTGCCTTGAGGGTCGGCATCGATCAGGGCGACCTTGTTGCCGCCGGCTTCGAATGCAGCGGCGATATTGACGGAGATGGTTGTCTTTCCAGTCCCACCTTTTTGATTACTGACGGCGATCTTGAAAGCCATTAAATTCCTCCACGGAGTTTTGCGTAATATATTCAATTGTTATCGAAATGTCCAGAAAAGCCTTCGACGTGACGTATGTCTTGAAGATCGATGTGGTTGTCACGTGACAAGTGTGCCGAATGGCTAACGAGTCAGTCGTGATTGGCGGTCGAGTAAAAATAAAACTGACGATCGCGATTGGAAATTACTCCGAACATCGGGAGGAAGTTCGACGGATTGTCGATGGCAGCGTATGCGAATGGAGATGGGCCGCTTGAGGTCGCAGTGTCTCCGGCAGGACTCACCACAATTTCCGTTAGCCAATTCATGGGCGTCGCGACGAAACGTGGTTGTCACGTGACAAGCAGAAGGGATTTGCTCCTTCTCAAGGTGGCCCAGTGCGCGAAAATCGTTGATTTGATCGCTCTTATGGTAATGGGGAGATCATTCGATGCCCGAAATACGACTTTGGATTTGGAATGACCGCCTCTCGTGCGATGAGTTGTCACGTGACAATCGATTCAGAGCGGGAGGTAACGGAAGTGCTGAATCGTTCCTCTGGAGGGGTTGTGACCGGACTCAATAGAGCATGAGCACGTGGATCGATAAAGAAGAGATTCGCGTCGCAGACTTATCGCGATATGCAGCTTCCTGGCTGGATTGGCTGCGGCGTTGTCACGTGACAACTGGTGTGTTGTATCGGGGGACTTGGGTGTCGAAGTGACGGCTTGCGCCGCATGTCGAACGAAGGGCGTCCTATGTAGAAGAGTATGGTCATCAATTGCTTCGCAGACCCGGGAGCTTCATCATTGTCTATCCGTAGTCATATGCAGAAGAAAGGCGCCGGTTAGCTTGCCGGGCTGCACCCGGGAGTACGTATCACGGGCGTGTTTGATATGGCCCCATTTATGCGGAGTGTTTTGTTCGGATCAACTTTGCCCATGTGTTGGTCGGAAGGGGAGGGTACGACCTTGGTCGCGCGTAGCCTTGGGTTAAGCCAGGAGCTTCTGCGCTACAACTCTGCATGCGAGGCTCTGATTTGCGACGAACTGCAGTGTTGAAGGCCGCTGACAACTCAAACGGGCCGGATCGTGAAACATTTCCAGGAAATTCGACGTTCGTGGAAATCCTTATCTGGCAATGGGTTGCGCTCTATTCTTCATGTTGTTTCACGCCCAATCGCCGATATCGCCCTTGTAAATAGGGGCGTATGATCATTTCGCATGCTTCGTGCCAAAGACGGTAAGGATGCACTGCAAATTGTCTCATTCGATACGTAATATGTAGTATTCAAGACGTCTTTGTTGGACTGATATCGAGCTGAATCGAAGTGAGGCGAATCTGATACCTCACGACACGATGCAGAACACTCATATTAGGTGCCTGCGCTGATCTCTCAGCGAGAGTTGTCACGTGACAACGCACACTCTCACCGCGCGAATCGTTGGGCCGGAACGTGGCGCGAGACTTCCGGCACTGGAGAGTACGTGGCCGAGCGACAGGAGGGCACTAAGGCGACTTGGTTGCAGAGGGGGCAAAGCCCCCATCAGTTCACGAGGTCGGTATGAGACGACCCGTCTCCCGCCGATGGAACACTTGCGAGTTCGGGTGTCGGTCGGACCGCTCGATACTCAAATCGAAATTCGTGGCGGGCTGCCTGGCAATCAATCCGGCGGTCAGCAACAAGCGCGTATCCCGCTGCGCTCGTTTGGCTCAACCGGATCGACCTTTCACGTGGAGAATCGATGCAACCTTTCTACGGATACCACCAAACGCGGATCCTGCATCTCAAGTACCGTCCCTGAGATCAATACGTTGTGGCCACCGACAGAACAACATCCGCTCCACTTCGCAGGCTATCGATATCTCTCCGCGGAGAATTACCGAACAACCGGCTGTATTCGCGATTGAACTGAGTCGGGCTCGCATATCCGACCCTGAACGATGCCGACGCGGCATCGAGCCGCTCGGACAGCATCAGTCGACGTGCTTCGTTTAGCCGAATCCATTTCTGGTACTGCAGCGGACTCATGCCGGTGAGCTGGCGGAAGTGGTGGTGAAAGGTCGAGCTGCTCATTTGTACCTGCGCCGCCAGATCGTCGACGCGAAGCGACTCGTCGTAATGGGCCCGCAACCACTGGATCGCCCGCGATACGCGGTTGCCCTGACTGCCGGCGGACGCAATCTGACGCAGACGCGCGCCCTGGTCGCTCGTCAGCAGCCGGTAATAGATTTCCCGCTCGACGTACGGTGCAAGAACTGCAATGGCATTCGGATCATCCAGCAACGCCAGCAAGCGATTCACTGCGTCGTAGAGCGGTTCGTTCATATCCCCGACGACGAGGCCGCGGCCGGCAGGGGCTTCCTCGTGATCCGCTGCGACCTGCGCCATCAGTTCAGCCATGACCCGAAAATCAAGCTTGAGCCCGATTCCGAGAAACGGCCTTTCGCGGCTGGCCTCGATGACCTGCGTCGAACCGGGCAAGTCGAGAGACGTGATCAGAAAGCGGTTGGCGTCGCAGAGATACACATCGCCGCTCTGAATGAGCCGCTTCGTGCCTTGGACGACGAGACCGAAGCTCGGCTCGACCATGCAGTCCATCGGCTGCGTTGTCGCCTCCCTTCGATGGAGGCTCAGGTTCGGAATGGCCGTGGTGAGGTGATCGACGTCTTTCGTCCATCTCGCGACGCGCTCTGCGAGCGTCTGCCGCAGGTCGTTCTCCCGGCTATGGCTCGTCGATCGGGGGACTGCCGGGTTGAATGCGGCGATGGTGGCGTCGTCGACGGGTTGGCCTGGTGCGTATCGGACGGGTGCCGGAGGCATGACTTCTCTACTCAGGGAATCGGGTCTACAGACAGCCCGTCGACGTGCGGGTACGCCGGCAACGCGCCTACCGGAGTCGCGGCATTGCCGCGCTCCGGGGAAAAAATGTACAACGATGGTGGGCTTTACTTCGTGGCCTGCGACGCGCAAAGCGTCCAGCGGCGCGATTTCGTGGCAACGGACGTCACGCGCTCGTCGACCGTGCGCCACCACCGCTCGCCGCGATGCGGTTCGTCGAGTGCAAGGCGTTCGCCCATCCTGGGCGTCGACAGATCGACGCCTCGCACGATCGCCAGTGCCGTGACGCGCTCGAATGGTTCCTGCCAGCGATGCATCGCGAGATCGAACGTGCCGTTGTGAATCGGGACCAGCCAGCGTCCGCGCAAATCGATGTGCGCCTGCACGGTCTCTTCCGGCTGCATGTGCACGTACGGCCATTGCGCGTCGTAGGCGCCTGTTTCGATCAGCGTGACATCGAACGGCCCGAGGCGCTCGCCGATCGTCCGGAAACCGTCGAAGTAGCCGGTGTCGCCGCTGAAGAACACGCGTAGGTCGTCGTCGACGATGACCCAGGACGCCCACAGCGTGCTGTTGCCGTCGAACAGGCTGCGCCCGGAAAAGTGCTGGGCAGGTGTCGCGGTCAGTGTCAGGCCGGCGACGTCGACGCTCTGCCACCAATCGAGCTGACGGATTTTGTTCGCGTCGATGCCCCATTCGATCAGGCGGTCGCCGACACCCAGCGTTGTCACGAACACGCCGGTGGTTGCCGCGAGCGCGAGCACCGTGTCGCGGTCGAGATGATCGTAGTGATCGTGCGACAGGATCACGCCGCGCAGCGGCGGAAGATCTTCAAGCGCGATCGGCGGCGCATGGAAACGCTTCGGCCCGACGCGCCGAAACGGCGACGCGCGCTCGGCGAACACGGGATCGGTCAGCCAGAATTCGCCGCGCAGCTTGAGCAGCAGCGTCGAATGGCCAAGCCGGTACAGGCTGCGATCGGGGGCAGCGTCGAGTTCCGCGCGCGTCAGCGAGTCGACGGGTAGCCGCCCTGCGGGCATGGTATTGCGCGGCTTGTTGAACAGCACGTTCCAGGCGATCCCGAGCGTCTTGCCCAACCCCTCGACCGGACGGGGCGCGACATTGCTGAAACGCTCGCCATTGTGCTGCGGCGAGCCGCCAGACAGTGCGCGGCCGCGCCGGGCGGCCGCCAAACCCAGAATGCGATGAATCAAAACGAGAGGCGATGCCATGTCGGTTCGTCCGGAATAGAAAGTACACTAAACAGTGTAGTTTATTTCTGGGATAAGTAAACTACCCGGTGTAAAATTTCTGAATGGATACCAGTACTCCCCCTCAGCGCCTGACCGATCGAAAGCGCGCGGCCATCGTCGACGCGGCCATCGAGGAATTTCTCGCGTCGGGTTACGACGCGACCAGCATGGACCGCATTGCTGCGCGTGCCGACGTGTCGAAGCGCACGGTCTATAACCACTTCCCGGGCAAGGAAACGTTGTTCGCCGCCATCCTGCAAAAAATGTGGGACGCGACCCGGACAGGCAGTTCGCCAACCTATCGTGCCGATGTGCCCCTGCGCGAACAATTGCTTGCGTTGCTGGATCGCAAAATGCGCCTGCTCAGCGACGAGGCATTTCTGTCGCTCGCACGCGTCGCGATCGGTGCGGCCATCCATTCGCCGGAACGTGCGCGTGACATGGTCGAGCGCCTCGGCGAACGCGAGGAAGACATGACAGTCTGGGTGCGGACGGCCGCGGCCGCCGGACGCCTGTCGGTTACCGATCCGGTGTTTGCCGCGCACCAGTTGCACGGTGTCGTGAAGGTATTCGCGTTCTGGCCGCAGGTAACGATGGGCCAGCCGCCGCTCGCGGCACCCGAGCAACAAAAAGTCGCTGAATCCGCTGCCGACATGTTTCTCGCGTACTACGCGCAACCGGAACACACCGACGCATCGCGCGACGTAACGGACTGATCGTGTATCCGGTCGAACTTGCGCGAATCGAGCCTGGTGCGACGTGCACGATCGATACGTGCGTCGCAACGACGAGCCGGCAAACCGGCAGATCCGCGCAAGCGAATGCGGGATTGCCTCATCGGGTCTCCGGCCATTCAGCGGAAATCGGCGATGCCGTCAGCGCACCTGAAACCGAACGTGAGTAACGACGAATGAAGACGCTGTTGATCGTCTATCACACGATGACCGGAGGCACGCAACAGATGGCCGAAGCGGCCGCCGGCGCTGCGCGCGAGCAAACGGGCGTCGACGTGAGGCTGCAGCGCGCCGATGCGACGAGCGCGGCCGACGTGCTGGCCGCCGACGCCTATCTGTTCGCCACGCCGGAGAATCTCGCGGCGATGTCCGGGCTGATGAAGGATTTCTTCGACCGCTGCTACTACGCGGCGCTCGATCGCGTGAACGGCCGCCCGTATGCGGTGATGATCTGCGCGGGAAGCGACGGGCAGAACGCGCTGCGCCAGATCGACCGGATCGCGACCGGATGGCGGTTGAAGAATGTGGCGCCGGGCCTGATCGTCTGCACGCACGCGCAGACGCCGGAACGCATCCTCGCGGCGAAGACGATCGACGCCGGCGATCTCGCGCGCTGTGCCGAATTGGGCGCCGGTCTTGCAGCGGGGCTTGCACTGGGCGTTTTTTGATCGCAGGCGCTGCAACTGCGACGACTGTTCGACGCACGTTTGCGCACGCGACGCGCGCATTCTGCCGGTACGGCACTGGCCGAATGCCGGGCCTTTAGCTGCCCTTCGCCGTCTCGGAAGGCTGGTGATATTCGGGCCAAAGACGTTTCACGAGATCGCGCGATGCGCCATAGGCATGGCAGCTGTCGATCTTGAGCGGCTTTCCGTCGCTGTCGCGCGCCTCGAGCGACGACTTCCGCATGCCGACCATCGTCTGATAGGCCGTGGTGGCGATCGGGCCGAGCAACTCCTTCAGGTGCGTGCACGTATCGCAGGACGGCAGGCGTTTGCGAATCTCGCTGTTCCACCCCGCGCCGATGCTCAGTCCGACGAGCGCCTGCAGCGAGTCGCCGCCGCCCGGGCACTGCGCATACGGATGCGACCGGAGGAACGTGGATACGGCGCGGACGACCATGTCGGCGTCGAAGACCAGTGTCACGCCGAGGTCGTGGATCGGCGACAGCGCAGCGACCGTTCGCGTGCCGCCCGGCGGCGTGAAATCAAAGGTTTTGCGGTCCGAGAGGCAGGCCGTTACTTCGAACCGGCCGTCGCTGCGCCGATAGCCGCGCATATCGATCTGCCGATGGTGAATCTCCTCGCGCATGATGCCGTCGTGCGGGATGTCGTGTGGGGGAACCATGTATCTGCTCCGTTTCGTACAACCGGTTCGTTCTTTTGGCTGGCAAGCGTGATGCCGGCGGCTCGCCCGTGGGACTAGGCGAAACGGGCCGAGGTACGCTGCCGACGACATCGATCCGGCCATACTACGCACTTTTCGGCCTCTTCGTGCGCCACGGGATGGGTGCGGACGCAACGAGTCGTGTGCGGGCACCGATGCTTTCGAATGGGCACGGCGCTTGCGCGGATCCATCGCCGTGATCTTTGATTCGCACGCGGCCGACGCCGCTAACCGGGATGCAGAATCGCAGGCGGGGCCCGCGACGCACCGATACGGCACGATTGCATTCGACGTCCCGGACGCAATACCACATGTCGGACGTCGATCAGTACCGCCGGGGCAATCGCGATACGGAAGATGGCCCCGATTTCCGCCAACGAGCGTGAACGGCGTGACTTCGGGAAACGTATCCATATAATGCGCAACACGACCGCATGGACGCATTTCCGGTACCCCGAATCAGGCCAATGCAGACCAGTGAGTCAACCGGCCGCCGCGCGTACCGGTATACTTCCACTCCTGCCTTGTCCGGCATCGTGGCCGGGTGCCTGAAAACAGAGTGGCGTGCGCGATGCGGCCCCGTCGTATTCCGCATCGGCGGCAGACGGGTCGCACGCATGGCGGCGAAGCTTGTGCGCCGCGCGGCATGGCCGCACGAACCACACCTTATATTCCTGGTGGATTGAATTTATGGGTTTTGAACAACTTGCCGAATTGCGGGCGCAGCTCGCAGCGAAGGCCAAGCAGGAGCGCAACGCGAAGCGGCCGGCAGCGCCGGCGGACACCGGCGCGAAGCCGAAGTCCGGCGACCAGCCGCAGCGTGGCGCCAAGCCGGCTGCGGCCGGCGGCAAAGCAGCGCACCGCGCGAAGCCGGCTTCGGCGAAGCCGGCGGCGCCGGTCGATCCGGTCATCGTTGCGATCGGCAAACTGCAGCGTAAGTTTCCGCGTGCGTTCCCGAAGAATCCGGCCCCCAAAGTGCCGCTCAAGGTCGGTATCTGGGACGACCTCGCACGTGAAGCACAGGCCGTCGGGCTCAACGAAGCCGAACTGCGTGAAGCGATGTCGACGTGGTGCCGTGGCAACCGTTACTGGTCGTGCCTCGTCGAAGACGCCGTGCGGGTCGATCTGCAGGGTAACGAAGCAGGGCGTGTCACGCACGACGACGCAGCGCGGGCGCGCCGGCTGAAGGCACGCCGCCCCGGCAAGGGCGCGGCACAAGCGGCCAAGGGCGCGCCGCAGCAGCCGAAGGCCGAACAGCCGGCCGAGGCCGCCGCCGAGCCGCAACCGGCCAACGTGGAAGCGCAAGCCGACGCAGCGCCGCAGGTCGAGCAGCAAACGGCCGGAAACGCGTAATCCGCACCGCGCCGCTGCATATCGCACGGCGCAGTCCCGCAGGCACATCGCCCGCGGTGAATGACACGACGGACTGACCTGCCTCGACCGAGGCAGGTCAGGACTGCTCCCACCGGTGCTCGACGTGCCGGGCTCTTACCTGTCCCACCTCGAACAGACCACGCGACCGGACGAAGAAAGTTCGCCGATCGACGCTGCACGCGCGTTGTTTCGATTGTGTCGTTTGCGCATGGACGGTACGCATGCCCCGAATACGGCAACGCGTCGTTCAATTAATTCGTTTTCCTAACATAGAGGCATGATGAAACCACTGACTGGCGCGTGGACGTTTGCGTCCGGTCATCGTGACATGATGACGCGCGATAATCTCGCCGAGGCCGTCAGGTCGCGCGCAAGCTGGCCGCCTGCGATGCAGCTTGCATTGCGAAAGGTACGACAAGCCCACCGCGACGCGACCCGCTGCGACGGCCGGCGCCTTTCAACGTCAATACAAACCGGATCATGCACTCGAGACATTCCGCGATTCTCGTCGCGCTCACCGCTGCCGCGCTGTTCGGCGCCGCGACACCGCTCGCCAAGGCGCTGATCGGCGCGATGTCGCCGTTCATGGTCGCCGGCCTGTTCTATCTCGGCAGCGGCGTCGGGCTCGGTATGGGTATCCTGTTTCGCCGCCTGCACAACCGGCACGCACCGACCGCAGGCGCCGCGCCGCTGCAGCGTGCAGACCTGCCTTGGCTGGCCGGCGCGATTGCGGCGGGCGGGGTGGCCGGCCCGGCTTTGCTGATGCTCGGGCTGTCGAGCACGCCAGCAGCGACGAGCGCGTTGCTGCTCAATCTCGAGGGCGTGCTGACGGCTGTCATCGCGTGGGTCGTGTTTCGCGAGAACGTGGATTCGCAGGTGTTCCTCGGGATGGTCGCGATCGTCGCCGGCGGCACGCTGCTGTCGTGGACGCCGGGCCAGGCCGGCGTGCCGGTCGGCGCGTTGCTGATCGTCGGAGCGTGTCTGTGCTGGGCGGTCGACAACAACCTGACCCGCAAGGTGGCCGCGAACGACGCGATGGTCATCGCGTGCGCGAAGGGGCTGATCGCCGGACCCGTGAACATCGGCATCGCGCTGGCGACCGGCGCGACGCTGCCGGCTGTCCCGGTCACGGCTGCCGCGATGCTGACGGGGCTCGGCGGCTACGGGATCAGCCTCGTGCTGTTCGTCGTCGCACTGCGTCATCTCGGCAGCGCGCGCACGGGAGCCTATTTCTCGATCGCGCCGCTGTTCGGCGTCGTGCTGTCGCTGCTGATCTGGCCCGCGCTGCCGCCCGCGACGTTCTGGATCGCTGCCGTGCTGATGGCGCTCGGCATCTGGCTTCACGTTCGCGAACGGCATGAACACGCGCACACGCACGAGCAGCTCGAGCACACGCATCGGCATCGGCACGACGAACATCACCAGCATGCGCACGATTTTGCGTACGACGGCAACGAACCGCATACGCATCCGCACGTGCATCTGCCGATCACGCACAGCCATGCGCATTTTCCGGACATTCATCACCGGCATCGGCATTGACCGCGTCATGAACAGCAGGCGATACGGTTTGCAAGGTAACCGTTTATGGGGCGTGCATTGCATCGCGCGCGCATCTGTTTGCAGCGCCGCCCGAGCGCGACCGCAGCAGCGGGGGCGAGCCTAGTCTTCGGTCTGGATCAGCCGGATCAGCGAACCATCCGGATCGATCAGTGCGCCGACCGTGCCGCCCCAGGCTTCGCGAGTTGGCCGGTGCGCGCGTGGCCAGCCGGTCGCCTGCTCCGGAATGCCGGCTGCGAGCACGTCGTCGAAGAACCTGCCGACGTCCGCGAGCCGGAAGCAGCAACTGAACCAGCTCGTCGCCGGATCGAGTTCGGGGTGTGGAAAGAATTCCAGCAACAGGTCGCCGCGCTTGAGGATCATCCAGCCGTCATCGCGCCAGGTCTCGGCGAACCCCAGTTTTTCGTAGAACCGGGACGTGATTTCGAAATCGCGCGACGGCAGGTTGGGGCTTGCAATGTCGGTCATGGCGGGTTCTCCGGATGGCGATGCGACGACTCGAATGGGCAGCCCGGCCGCCGCGGTGGTTATTGCGCGTGAGGAAAGCAAAAGCCGAAATCCTCGCAGCCCGGGCACCCGGGGGCAGGGCCCGGCGGCACATCGAGCGAGGCGGCCACTTCCTGTGCGAGGAATTTCTTCCAGCGCAGGTGAGCGATGTTGCGCGCGGCAAGCGCGGGGAAATAGCGATCGAGCATCGCGGATACCGCGTCGCGCCCGTCGAGCCCGAGATCGCGCCACAGATGATCGGGGCGCAGGCAGGCGTGCGCGATGATCGACGCGAGACAGCCGGCGTCGTCGCGGTCGGCGGCGGGATTCGCGTTGTTCATCAGCCGCGTGTGCAGCGTTGTGACGAACGCCGCGTGAGTGGATGGCAGCACTGCCATCGCGGCCGTTGGCGCGAGCGCTGCGACATCGGCCGCAGGCAGGCGCGGAAACTGCCGCGTCAGCAGGCCGGCCAGGTGCGGATGAGACAGGCCGAGCAGCCCGATTTCATCACGGCGCGCGCGTGCCGCAACGAGTGCGCCGAACAGGCGTGCATCGGGTGTGTCGGCACTGGCCGCTGCGGACAACAACGACTGCAGCGCTCGTTGCCGAGCGTGATCGAACGCGGTTGTCATCGCACGCATCCCACCGGCAGCCGCACGGCGCGATTCGTGTGAATGCGTCGTGCCAAACGGATCGCCATCGCGATCGTCATGCGTTCACTCGACGCCGACGATCACGCTCGATGCCTTGAAGATCGCGGACGCAGCCGTGCCGCTCGCGAGGCCGAGGCGATCGACGCTGTCGTTGGTGACGATCGCGACGATCTCGGCGCCGCCCGCGGCCTTGATCACGACTTCCGAATTGACCGCGCCTTTCGCGACCGACGATACGGTGCCCGCGACGCAGTTGCGGGCCGACACCTTGCTGCTGTCGACGTCGACCATCACGATCACCGACGACGCCTTCACGAGCGCGAATGCCTTCGAGCCGGCCGCGAGGCCCAGCGAAGCCGCGCTGCCGTGGGTGATCACGGCGACGATGTCGAGGCCGTCCTGCGTGCGGAGCGTGATTTCGTCGTTGACGGCACCGGTCTTGACGGCGCTGACCTGGCCGGCGAAATGGTTGCGGGCGCTGGTTCGCATGGTGGATCTCCGGAAAATGAGCCGCCCGGCGGGCGGTGGGTAAGAGACGGGAAATTGCGGACGAGTTTACCTTCAATGCCGGCGAAATGCGGCTCGGGTTTGCGATGCCCGGCATTCCGGTTGCGAACGGTCGCTCGATTGCCCGGCGGGCATTCGCCGGAAGCTTCCGGCCAGCCCCCGGGCGGCCTCGCGCGCAGCGCCCGGCGAGTCGCGCGGCGGCGTCACGGTCGCCCCGCAATCCATGCTGCGCTGCGCGACGACGCGTAGCGCGCTGCCGTTCGCGGCCAGCGCGCCTAGCTGCGCTTCGATGCGCTGCGCGGCGCCGCGGCCTGACGCGAAGCCGTCTTGCGGGCCGGGGTGGGCCGCGTCTCGCCCAGCGCGACGAGTGCATCGGTCAGTTGCGCCATGTGTTTCGTCATCGATCTCGGGTCGCCGGACTGCAACGAGACGAACGCGCCGTCGAAACCCATCATGCCGAAGTACGCGAGATCGTCCGCGGCGGCGGCGGTCATCCCCTTGCCATCCTGGCCGAACGCGTTGCGAATCATTTCGCGCATGTAGTCGCGACCTTCATTACGCACATCGACGACGGTCTGCATCGCTTCCGGCTCCGCCGCCTCGTTGCTCATGACCATCACGAACAGCAGGCGCAGGAAATTCTCGCGATGCAGGAAGACCTCGCCGGTCTTCTGCAGATACCAGCCCAGCCGCTCGCGCGGCGTGCCGTCGGGCGGGTTCGCGTGCGCATTGCGCATCGCATCGAAAAACCCCCGCGCGCCTTGCGCCATCACTTCCGCGAGCAATCCGGCCTTGGAGCCGAAGTGATGGTAGATCGCGCTCTTCGGGATGCCGGTCGCTTCGACCAGCGCAGACATCGATGTGCCGGCATAGCCATAGGCCGACATGACACGAGCCGCCGCGTCGAGGATTTCCTGGCGTGATTTCTGACCGCGCCGGTTACCGATTTGTTGTGGATTGTCCATGGCAAAAGTATACGCCTCCCAATTATTGTACCGATCGGTCCAATACGCGTTTTCCCTAGATTTTTAGTATTGGACCTATCGGTACAATTCGCCCATCGACGGCGTGGACCGTCACACCACGTGACGAACGCACTACAGGAGAAGGAGACACCCCATGACTCACGAGTACGACGCCGACGTTGCGATCGTTGGCTATGGTCCGACCGGCGTCATCGCCGCGCTCACGCTGGCCCGGCACGGCATTTCCTGCGTGGCGTTCGAACGGCATCGCGAGATCTACCCACGGGCGCGGGCGGTGACGGTCAACGACTGGACGATGCGGATCTTCCAGAATCTCGGCGTCGACGAAGCGGTGCTGAAACACATCGATCCGCAACGTGCGCTGCGCTGGATGCGCTACGACGGTACCGAGATCATGCGCATCGAACACCCGCCGTCGACGCTCGGCATCAAGCCGCGCTTCTTCAACATCTATCAGCCGACGATGGAAGCGGCCTTGCGCGAGTGCGCGGCGAAGTACGAGCGCGAGATCGACGTGCGCTACGGCTTCGAGGTGATCTCGCTGACGCAGGACGACGCGGGCGTCACCGTGCGTACGAGAAATACGGCGACCGGCGAAACGAATGACACGCGTGTGCGCTACGTGATCGGGTGCGACGGCGGGAGCAGCGCGACGCGCGGCATGCTGGGCATCAAGCTGCTCGGCGATACGCTGGACGTGCAGTGGATCGTGATCGACTGCCGCGTGAAGCGCTGGTGGCCGGATCGCAACCTGCTGACCTTCTGGTCCGACAAGGAGCGGCCCGTGGTCGATATCGCGCTGTCCGGTGGCAATCATCGCTGGGAGCTGCCGCTCAAGCCCGGCGAAAGCGAAGCCGATTTCGCGACCCACGAGCAGGTCTGGCCGCTGCTGAAGGCGCTTGGCGTAAGCGAGGACGACGTCGAGATCCATCAGTATGCGTTCTACCGGCATCACACGCGCATGGCCGATACGTGGCGTGCCGGCCGCGCGTTTCTCGCCGGCGACGCCGCGCACCTGATGCCGCCATGGGCCGGCGCGGGCATGCAGACCGGCATGCGCGATGCCTTCGACCTCGGCTGGAAACTTTCCGGTGTGCTGAACGGTACGTTGTCCGAAGATTTTCTCGATGCCTACGAGACGGAACGCCGGCCGAACGCGACGTTCTACACGCAGCTTGCCGTTCAACTCGGCCGCATCATCAAGCAGGAACTGTCGGAGGACGAGCAGGCAGCCCTTGCCGCGCCGCCCTGCCCGGACGCGCCTGAACCACCGTTGATTGCGCCGCCCGTGCTCGCGGCCGGATGGCTGCGCGGCCCGCTCGGCGATGAGAGCGTCGTCGGCCGGATGGTGCCGCAGCCGGTGGTGGGTGACAACCGCGGCGCGATGGCGCGGCTGGACGACCTGCTGGGTGACGGCTTCGTACTCCTTGGCGACGACGTCGATCCGGCCAGCCTGCTCAGCGCCGACGAAAAGGCGGCGTGGGACCGGCTGGGCGCGCGCTACATCGCCGTGCGCCAGCAAGATGAACATACGCAGGGGCCCGACGAATTCGTCGATCTCGACGGCGTGCTGCAGCCGTGGATGCGCAAGTTCGGCGCGCGCGCGGTCGCGCTGCGCCCGGACCGGTTCGTCGCGGCCGCCGACGTGAGCGGTCTCGCCGTACCCGATCGCACCGTCAGCCGATGCGGGACGAATCAATGAAGGAGAGCAGGATGAGTACAGTGACGGAACTCGGATACGTCGGCATCGAGGCAAGCGATCTTGCCGCGTGGGAACGCTTCGCGACCGGCCTGCTCGGCATGCAGGTCGGCAGCCGCTCCGACGACATGCTGGGCTTGCGGATGGACGGCGCGGCGCATCGCTGGATCGTCGTTCGGGGCGGGGCCGACGATCTCGCGTTCACCGGCTTCGGTTGCGAGACGGACGCGGATCTCGATGCGATCGTCGGCCGGCTGCGCGCGGCCGGCAACGAAGTCGTCGAGGGTGATGATCAGTTGTGCACGCAACGGTCGGTTCGCCGCCTCGCCGTGACGACCGATCCGCTGGGCAACCGCGTCGAACTCTATGTCGGGCTGGCCGCCGCCGATACGCCATTCGAGTCCCCGCAACGCGTGTCGCGCTTCGTTACCGGCGGAATCGGCGCGGGCCACCAGGTGCTGATCGAGAACGGCGCGGACCGTCGTGTGCTCGTCGACTGGTACGGGCTGCTCGGCTTTCGCACGACGGACGTCATCGACGAGGAGGTGGCGCCCGGCATCGTGGCCAGCGTGGCGTTCCTGCGCTGCAACCCGCGTCACCACTCGGTCGCGTTCGCGAACATGCCGTTCGGCAAGCGCATGCATCACTTCATGATCGAGGCCGCCGAGCTCGGCGACGTCGGGCTCGCGCATGACCGCTGCCTCGAAGCGAAGCAGCCGCTCGAGATGAGCCTCGGCATGCACCCCAACGACCGGATGTTCAGTTTCTACGTGCGTACGCCGTCGGGCTTCAACGTCGAGTTCGGTTGGGGCGGGCTCGTCATCGACGAATCCAGCTGGGAAGTTCAGCACCTGGACCGGCTCAGCACCTGGGGGCACCGCCCTCCGCACGTCGTTGCGGACCTGCTGCGCGGCTGACGCCGCGCGCTCCGGCGCGACACACCTCAATCACATTCGGGAAGGAAACCATCATGGCGCTTACCCAGGCTCAGACCAGCCGCACCGTCAAGACGCGGGACTGGCAACTTCATTACCACGAGGCCGGCAGCGGTCATCCGGTGATCCTGCTGCACGGCAGCGGCCCGGGCGCGACGGGATGGAGCAACTTCAGCGGCAATATCGACGCACTCGCGAAGCAGTTCCATGTGTACGCCGTCGACATGCCCGGCTGGGGGCAATCGGATCCGGCGACGGTCGAGCAGCTCGACCACGTCGACGCGGCGATCCAGTTCATGGATGCGCTGGGCATCGAGCGGGCCGCATTCGTCGGCAATTCGATGGGTGGCCAGACGTCGCTGCGGCTCGCGACCGAGCATCCGGAACGCATCACGCACCTCGTGACGATGGGGCCGCCGGTCGGGCGCATGCCGACGCTGTTCGGCGCGGGCGACGGCCCGTCCGAAGGGCTCAAGGTACTGATCCAGGCGTACCGCAATCCGTCGCCGGAGCACATGCGCCGGCTGGTGGAGATCATGGTGTACGACAAGGCGCGCTTCGCGACAGCGGAACTGTGCCAGGCCCGATCGGACGCCGCGCTGCTGCGCCCCGAGCACCTGAGCAACTACGTGGCGGGGCTGCCGGCCGGCGCGCCGCTGCCGAAGTGGGTGAAGCCCGAGCTGCTGCCCGCGATCAAGACGCCCACGCTGCTGATCCACGGCCGCGACGATCGCGTGGTGTCGTTCGAGACGTCGCTGTATCTGCTCGCGAACATTCCGGATTCGCGTCTCGTGCTCCTGAACCGCTGCGGGCACTGGGCAATGATCGAGCATCCGGACGAGTTCAACCGCCTGGTCGCCGATTTCATCGCGAACGCGTGATGGGTATGCGCGATTCCAGTCCACCACCGACCGAGTGCGGGAGAACCTTGAAGATGCCGGATTCCGAAGTCATCGACACGCTGGCCGCGCGCCTTCGCCACGCGGAGGCGCAATGCAGGGCGACCGAACCGGTGCGCGCCGAGATCGCAGCGGACGACGGTGCGGCCGCATATGCGGTGCAGCAAGCCAACGTCGACCTGCGGGTCCGCAACGGCGAGCGCATCGTGGGGCGCAAGATCGGCCTGACGTCACTCGCGGTGCAGCGGCAGCTCGGCGTGGACCAGCCCGATTTCGGCACGCTGTTCGCGTCGATGGCGGCCGGCGATGCCGAACCGATGCGACTGTCGCAGCTGATCCAGCCGAAGGTCGAAGCGGAGATCGCACTCGTGCTCGAGCACGACCTCGTGCACGAGAAGCACACGTTCGCCGACCTGCAGCGTGCGTGCGCGTATGCGCTTGCGGCGATCGAGATCGTCGACAGCCGGATTGCCGACTGGGACATCCGCTTCGTCGACACCGTCGCGGACAACGCATCGAGCGCGCGCTTCGTGCTCGGCAGCCGGCCCGTGCCGCTGAAGGACGTCGATCTCGCGGGCTGCGAGATGACGCTGTCCCTGGACGGCGACGTGCTGTCGCGCGGCAACGGCGCCGCCTGCCTCGGCAATCCGCTGAACGCGGCCGCGTGGCTCGCCGACCGCATGGTGCGGCTCGGCACGCCGCTGCGTGCGGGCGACGTGATCCTGACTGGCGCGCTCGGGCCGATGGTCGCCGTCCGGGCGGCGGGCACGTTCGTCGCGGAGGTTGCCGGCCTCGGCAGCGCGCGCGCGACTTTCATCGATTGAGGACTTTCATGAGCCATCCGAAACTCAAGGCCGCGATCATCGGCTCGGGCAACATCGGCACCGACCTGATGATCAAGATCATGCGGCATGCGCGGCATCTCGACGTTGCCGCGATGGTCGGCATCGACCCGGCGTCCGACGGCCTCGCGCGGGCGGCGCGCTTGGGCGTCGCGACGACGCACGAAGGCGTCGAGGGCCTGGCGCGATTGCCGGTGTTCGACGATATCGACTTCGTATTCGATGCGACGTCGGCCGGCGCGCACGTGAAGAACGACGCATTCCTGCGCACGCTGAAGCCCGGCATTCGCTGCGTCGACCTGACACCCGCGGCGATCGGCCCGTACTGCGTGCCGGTCGTCAATCTCGATGCGCATCTCGACGCACCGAACGTGAACATGGTCACGTGCGGCGGCCAGGCGACGATTCCGATGGTCGCGGCCGTATCGCGCGTCGCGAAGGCGCACTACGCGGAGATCGTCGCGTCGATCAGCAGCAAGTCGGCCGGGCCCGGCACCCGCGCGAACATCGACGAATTCACCGAGACGACGTCGAAGGCGATCGAGGCGGTGGGCGGCGCGGCGCACGGCAAGGCCATCATCATCCTGAATCCGGCCGAGCCGCCGGTGATGATGCGCGACACCGTCTACGTGCTGTCGGAGTTGGCCGACGAAGCGCGGATCGCCGCGTCGGTGGACGAGATGGCCCGCGCGGTACAGGCATACGTGCCGGGCTATCGACTGAAGCAGGCGGTGCAGTTCGACGTGATCCCGGCATCCGCACCGCTCAACATACCGGGCCTCGGCCGCATGAGCGGGCTGAAGACGTCGATCTTCATCGAGGTCGAGGGCGCGGCGCACTACCTGCCGGCGTATGCGGGCAATCTCGACATCATGACGTCCGCCGCGCTCGCGACCGCCGAGCGCATGGCGCAGTCGCTGCAGCGCGCGAGCGCGTAACAGGGCCTTCATCATGAGCAAGAAACTTTACATCTCCGACGTCACGTTGCGCGACGGCATGCATGCGATCCGGCATCGGTATTCGGTCGACGACGTGCAGGCGATCGCCCGCGCGCTCGATGCCGCGAAGGTCGACAGCATCGAGGTCGCACACGGCGACGGCCTGCAAGGATCGAGCTTCAACTACGGGTTCGGTGCGCATGGCGATCCTGAATGGATCGCGGCCGCGGCGGACGTCGTCACGCATGCGAAGATCGCGACGCTGCTGATTCCTGGCATCGGTACGATCCACGACCTGCAAGCCGCATACGATGCGGGCGCACGCGTCGTGCGTGTCGCGACGCACTGCACCGAGGCCGATATCTCGAAGCAGCACATCGAGCATGCGTGCGCACTCGGCATGGACACGGTCGGCTTCCTGATGATGAGCCACTTGACGGCGCCGGACCGGCTGGCCGTCGAGGCGAAGAAAATGGAAAGCTACGGCGCGACCTGCATCTACGTGGTCGATTCCGGCGGCGCGATGAACATGAACGACGTACGCGACCGCTTTCGCGCGATCAAGGCCGTGCTGAATCCCGACACGCAGACGGGCATGCATGCGCACCACAACCTGAGCCTCGGCGTCGCGAACTCGATCGTCGCCGTCGAGGAAGGCTGCGACCGGATCGATGCGAGTCTGGCCGGCATGGGGGCAGGTGCCGGCAATGCGCCGCTCGAAGTGTTCGTCGCGGCGGCCGAGCGACTGGGCTGGCATCACGGCACGGACCTGCACCTGTTGATGGATGCGGCCGACGATATCGTGCGCCCGTTGCAGGATCGGCCGGTTCGCGTGGATCGCGAGACGCTCGCGCTCGGCTATGCCGGCGTCTATTCGAGCTTCCTTCGCCACGCGGAAGCGGCGGCGCGGAAGTACGGGCTGAAGGCGGTCGATATTCTCGTCGAGCTCGGCAAGCGGCGGATGGTCGGCGGGCAGGAGGACATGATCGTCGACGTCGCGCTGGATCTACTCGATTCGCGTTCCACAGCGCAATAGCGGTTCGATCGGCAGGAGGCGTGCCTGTCCGGGCAGGACAGGCACCGCCGGCAAGGGCGGAATTCGTTTCACGCGAGCCCGCATGCATCGTTTCGATGCGGCAGCACGAAAACAATAATCAACATAACTAAATAAACTGGAAATCAGGTCAATGGAGACGAGCAATGAAAAAGGTGGTCTGGATGGGAATCGCGCTGGGTGCTGCGGCATGCGCGCACGACGCGCAGGCGGGAACGGATAGCAGCGTCACGCTGTATGGCTTTCTGGATGCGGGCATCACCTACGTCAGCAATTCGGGTGGACACGGCAACCTGAAGTTCGACGATGGCATCATGGCGCCCAATCTGCTGGGTATCAGGGGAGACGAGGATCTCGGAGGCGGCACGCACGCGGTCTTCGATCTCGTCAGCCAGATCGCGGTCGGCACGGGGGCGATCCAGCCGCCCGGCAAAGGCCTGTTCGGGCGCAACGCATGGGTCGGGTTGACCGACAACCGGTTCGGGTCGATCAAGTTCGGCAACCAGTACGACTTCATGATCGACGCGCTGTTCTTCGGTCGCACCGATGCGGCGTTTGCGGTCGGCGGCCTGTACGGTTTTCGCGCGGGCCCGTTCCAGAAGATCGCACTTCCGTACAACCCGCCTTACGCGGCGCAGTTCGACTGGGACCGGATGTCCGGCCAGACGGTGACGAACTCGGTCAAGTATCAGTCGCCGTCCATCGCCGGTTTCCGGATGGGCGCGATGGTTGGATTCGGTGGCGTGCCCGGATCGCTGGGCAGTGGAAACAGCGTCAGCGCCGGCCTGAATTACGATCATGGCGCGTTCGGCGCCGCCGCCGCGTTCACCGAGGTCAAGTATCTGCAGCCGGGCGGGCCGCAAGTCGGCATCCGCAACTGGGGCGTCGGCGCGCGCTACGATTTCGGCCAGCTCGCGATGAACGCGCTCGTCACGACCGTGCGAAACGGCGCGAACGGCGGGGCGATTGCCCAGGGCCAACTGGGGGCGACGTTCCTCGTCACGCCCGCGCTGCAGCTCGGCGCGAGCTACCTGTACATGAAGGGCAACGCGTACCTCGAGAACCATCACGCGCATCAGATGAGCGCGTCGGTGGACTACTTTCTGTCCAAGCGGACCACCGTGTACGCGGTGGCCGTGTACCAGCGCGCGAACGCCGACGCGCAGGCACTCGTCAGCGGCATCATCGACCCGAACGGCACCGCCAGCGGCCCGAATCAGCTGCTGGCGCGTGTCGGGGTGCAGACGCGCTTCTAGGTCTGCGTCGGCGGGTTACTCGGCTGCGGTGGCGGCGGCCGAGGCTGCCGATGCACTGCTCGCCGGCGCCTGCTTCGACGTCGGCTTCGACGCGTCGGGCGCCGCATCGTCATCCCATCCGCCGCCGAGCGCGAGGAAGAGCCGCACCTGGTCGGTCGCGACCTGGCCTTCGGCGGCTGCCACCTGCGCCTGCGCGCTCGTCAGCGTGCGCGTCGCGTCGAGATCGGAGATGAACGACTCGCGGCCGGCCAGATAGAGGCGATGCGTTTCGTCGGCGGAATTGCGGGCCGATTCGTAGGCCGTGCGCAGCGCTTCCGTGCGCTGCACGTCGGCCGCATAGGTCGCTAGGCTTGACTGCGTTTCACGCAGCGCGTTCAGCACGACGCCGTCGAAATGCGCGAGCGCGCCGCCCGTCGCGGCTTCGGCCTCGCGTACGCGCGCACGCTGGCCGTTGACCGGGAACGACCAGCTGATCAGCGGGCCGAACGACCAGCGATTCGTCGTGGACGAGAACAGGTCGGCGGCGACACCGACCGAGCCGGCCGACGCGCCGATGCTGATCGACGGATACAGCGCGGCGGTCGCCACGCCGATGCGTGCGGTCGCGGCCGCGAGTTGCCGCTCGGCTGCGCGCACGTCGGGGCGGCGGCGCAGCAGCGCGGCGCCGTCACCGATCGGAATCGGCTGGCGCAGCTTCGGCAGGCGCTCGCATTCGGCAACGGCCTTCGGCAGGTCGGCGGGCGAGCGCGCAAGCAGCGCGGCGAGTTGATATTGCGCGACCTTGCGGCGGCCTTCGAAGCGCGGGATATCGGCGGCGAGGGTACGCACCTGCGTCACGCCGCGCGTCACGTCGGTCTGGTTGCCGCGCCCGGCATCGCGCAGCCGCTGCGACAGCGCGACGCGCTGCTTCTGCAGCGCGAGCGACTGCTTCGCGACAGCCAGCTCGTCGCCGGCCGAACACGATTCGACGTATGCGCGCACGACGTCGGCGACGACCGTGATGCGCGCCAGGTCGCCTGCGGCGCGGACGGCCTCGCTGTCCGCGCGCGCGGCTTCGACGCCGCGCCGCAGCTTGCCGAACAGGTCGATCTCATACGACACGTTGATGCCGACCGTACCTTCGTTGACGACCGGCAGCTTGTTCTCGAGCAGGTATTGCTCGGCCGATTCCTGGGCGCGCTGCACGGCGGCTTCCGCGCGGCCAGAGAAGCCGCCCTGCTGGCTTGCGACTTCCAGCGCCGCGCGCGAGCGCGCGAGGTTGGCCGCGGCGACGCGCAGGTCGGTGTTCGACTTCAATGCATCGCGCACGAGCCCGTTGAGCACGGGATCGTCGTAGAGCTGCCACCAGTTGCCGGGCACGGCGTCGCGCGACACGAGCGTGCCGTTTGCATCGTCGAGCGCATGGTTCGCGAGCGGCGCATTCACGTACGCCTGCTGCGGCAGCGTGTAATCGGGGCCGACGGACTTGCACGCGCCGAGTGCGAGCGCAAGCGGCGCGAGCGTCGCGGCGAGGCGCAGACCGTGCCGCTTCATTGCGATGCTCCTGCCGCGCTGGCGGCCGTGCCGGAAGCCGTCGATACCGGCGCGACGGCCGCCGAAGTGCCGGCCGCCGCCGACGCGCCGGCCGCCGGCTTCGCGTTGTCGTTGCGGCGCGTGTCGGCGTCGCGCATCGAGACGGTCGCGGTCCGGCCCGCGATCATCCGGAAATCGTCGGGCACTTCGTCGAGCACGACGCGCACCGGCACGCGCTGCGCGAGCCGCACCCAGCTGAATGCCGGGTTCACGTTCGGCAGCAGGTTCGCGCCCTGCGTGCGGTCGCGATCCTCGATCGCGGCGACGATGCTCTGCACGTGGCCGCGCAGCGCATGCGGCTCGCCCATCACGATGATGTCGACCGGCTGGCCGATGTGGATGCCGCGCAGCTTGGTTTCCTCGAAGTAGCCGTCGACGCGGAACGAATTGCGGTCGACGACCGACAGCACCGCGCGGCCGGCCGGCACGTATTCGCCGACGCGCGGCGCGCGGTCGTTCAGGTAGCCGTCCACGGGACTGACGATCGTCGTGCGCTGCAGGTTCAGCTTCGCGGTGTCGAGCGACACCTGCGCATCGGCGACGGCGGCTTCGCCCTGTTCGACGCGCGTGCGGCTTTCCTCGACCTGTTCGCTCGCGACCAGGTTGCCGAGCTGCAGGTTGCGGGCGTACTCGCGCTTCGCCTGCGCGAGCGTCGCGCGGCGCTGCGCGAGCGTGGCTTCGGCGAGCCGTTCCGCGAGCGCGTAGCGCGCCTGGTCGATCACGAACAGCACCTGGCCGCGCTTGACCTCCTGGTTGTCGGCGACCTGTACCGACGTGATGAGGCCCGCCACGTCCGGCGCGACCTGGATCACGTCGGCACGCACGTGACCGTCGCGGGTCCACGGCGAGAACATGTAGTAGTTGACGATGCGCCACAGCACGATGGCCGCCACGACGACGACGATCAGGGTGAGCAGGATTTGCCCTGCCGAGAGCCAGGTTTTTTTCACGTTAGGTAGCCACGAGATGGTGGGACACGATCACGACGGCGGCAAACACGAATACGTAGATGCCGAGGTCGAAGATCGAACGGTGCCAGACGAGGCGGTAGAAGCCGACGCGCTCGAGCACGGCGCGCACGACGATGTTGATCAGGTAGGCGATCAGCATCAGCACGAGCGGGGCCGGCACGAATACGCCGAAGATGTCGATTTCGCCGATCATGGTCGCGGTCGGAAAGACGGATGGGAAAGCGGGATCATGCGCGTGCTCCGTCCGGCGCCTGCGGCGGCTGCCCGGCCGCGGCCGGATACAGCGACAGGCGCAGGCCGACGAGCGCGTGCAGCGTGTCGCGCAGCCGGCGATGCATGGCGGGCGTGGCCGGTGCGGCGGGCGCGGCGGGCGCCGTGCCGTCGTCGGCCGGCGCGGCGCCCGGCAGGTTGCGGACCGCGACGCGTTGCAGCGCGTCGTCGATCGTCGCGAGCAGCGCGGGCGGCGCCGGCTGGCGCGCGTTCGCGGCGGCGCAGCGTTCGTAGTGGTCGGTGACGCCGGCCAGCACGCGATCGATTGCATCGGGCACGTCGCCGGACAGCCGGCGGCGCGAGCGGCGCAGGTCGAGCGCATTGAGCGCGATGCGCAGGTCGCGGAAGCTTTCGATCGACGGGTGGCGATGATCGTCGGACGCGCCGAGGCGCGGCAGCAGATGCGTGACGCGGTCGAGCATCCGCGATGCGTGGTTGCGCTGGTCATCGAGCGGTTGCGTCGACGCGGAGCGCGCGACATCTTCCCAGCCCGAGCGCAGCAGGCGCCGCACCGCGAGTTCCGCACCGAACGGCCGTGTCGCACGCGTCCATACATAGGCGAACAACAACCCGGCGACGCCCGCGAGGTTGCTGTTCAGGAACACGAAGAAATCGGCGTCGTACGCACCCTGGATGCTGATGAAGGTGGCCGTGTTCACGGCGACGAGCATCGTCACCATGTTGAACTGCGGGCGCGGCAGCAGGGTGCCGATCAGGATGAACGGGCCCGCGAACATCACGACGAGCATCGCGAAATCGTGCACGTGCGGCAGCACGACGAACAGGTACAGGCCCGCGAACACGACGCTCGCGGTCGTCGCGAGGAAGAACTTGAACACCAGCGGCGCCGGCTCGTCGAGCGCGGCGAAGAAGCTGCACGAGACGGCCACGAGCGTGACGGCCGCGGCGCCGTCGTGCCAGCCGGACGCGATCCACAGCCAGCTCGCGAACACGATCGCGGCGGCGACGGTCAGCGTCGAGAACAGCATCATTCCGCGATCGAAGAAGCGTTCGGTGCCGCCGAGCCGCCAGTGCCGGTAGCGCGGCTGCCAGACGCCCGCTTCGTTGCCGATCAGCGCGCGCAGCGAGCGGCAGTCCTGCCAGATGTCGATGACCTGGCGCAGCCGCCACAGCGCGTTCGACAGCAGCGCGCCGTCCCAACTCGAGAGCGCGTCGTCGCCCGGCTGCAGCGCGGCGATGCGTTCGCGCAGGCGTTCCGCGACCGGGTCGTCGGCCATGTCGCCATCGGAGCCGGCCCGCACGGCCGGCAGCGGCGCGTCGAACCACTTCGCGGCATCGGCGAGCAGCTCGTCGAGCCCGGCCGGCCGGATGTGCAGGTCGCGCATCAGCGCGATCAACGGATCGGCGAGCGACGACATCAGCGGCAGGAACAGCTGCATCCGGCCCGCGAGCGCCTGTGCCCGCGCGAGGATGCGCGGGTGCGCATGGTCGTAGCTCAGCTGGCTCAGCAGGAATTCGAGGCCCGTGATGGTCGCCGCGAGGCGTTGCCGGCACGCGGACAGCGCCTTGCCGGCGATGTGCCCGGACAGCGTCTCGCGGCCGTAGAACGCGGCATCCTTGAACCACGCGTCGGTGCGCTCGATCAGCGTCGGCGCGAGCCGGTTCGGGAAGATCGCGCTGCCCACCACGCTCGCGCACACGATGCCGAGCACGATCTCCTCGGTACGTGCGATCGCGACGTCGAACACGGTGGACGGATCGGTCACGGTCGGCAGCGCGACCAGCGGCATCGTGTAGCCGGCGAGCATGAACACATAGCTGCGCGCGGTGCGGTCGGAGATCGCGAGGTAGAGCAGCGTGCCGCACCAGGTGGCGACGATGATCGCGAACAGCAGCGGCGTCTCGACGAACGGCGGCACGAAGAAGATCGCGGCGGCCGCGCCGAGCGCGGTGCCGAGCGCGCGATACAGCGCCTTCGAGCGCGTCGCGCCGACGAACGGGTTCGACACGATGTAGACGCTCGCCATCGCCCAGTACGGGCGCGGCAACTGGAAATACAGGCCGAGATACAGCGCCAGCATCGACGCGGCGAACGTCTTGCCCGAGAACAGCCAGTCGCGAAGGCTGGGGTAGGTCATGACGCGGCGTCACCGGTGTGGGAGGCGCGCGCGACGGGTGTGTGCGACTCGGCGGCATTGAATGCATCGAGCACGCGCAGCGTCGCTTCGAGATCGGCGCGCGTGACACCCTTGAGCACCTGCGCGCGCAGCACGCGCAGGTCTTCCTCCATCTTCGCGGTGACCGCGCGGCCGGCGGCCGTCAGCGAAATCGTCTTCGCGCGGCGGTCGTGCGGATCCTCGTCGCGGCGCGCGAGGCCGGCCGCGCACAGCTGGTCGAGCAGGCGCACGAGCGATGGCCCTTCGATGCCGACGTATTCGGCGAGCGTGCCCTGGCGCACGCCTTCGCCGAGGCGCCCGGCGATCAGCAGCGGCGTCGCGCAGGCCTCGGACACGTTGTACGTGGTCAGCACGCCGTCACTGGTGCGGCGCCACTTGCGCGCGGACAGCACGAGAAGGCTGCTGACGGCGAGGCGGAGGTCGTGCAGATTGGTCATGGGCGAGATGATAGGGGCAAATTAATTCGATAGCAAACTATCGTTTTTGTCACCCGGATGACACGTCGCACGCGGTTCGGCCCGCCCGTTTGAAGCAATTTAGGCGGCGTGCCGGGGATGGTCAAACTGTAAGGTTGTCGATGCGGTCGTGCATGCGACGGCCGCGATCGAATGGTCAGATGAAAGTCGTCCGGCAGGGCTGTCCGGCGGGTCAGGCGGGCTCGAAGCCGGGGTTCGGGAAATCCGGCTTCGCGAAACGGCGCACTACGTGCATATTGGGGCCGTTGCAAGCCTTCCGGAGATTCCGCACGTGTCCACTTCATCCCCGCAGCCCTCTGGCCAGGCGTCGCTTGACGCGTGGCTCGGCAAGACCGAAACGCTCGGCGACGACATCACCGCGTTTCCGCTGAACGCGCTGGCCGCCACGCTCGACCGCCCGTCGCCCGGCGACGTCGTGCCGCCGATGTGGCACTGGCTCTATTTCCTGCCCGTCGCGCCGCTGGCCGAAGTCGGCCCCGATGGCCACCCGAAGCGCGGCGGCTTCCTGCCGCCCGTGCCGCTGCCGCGCCGCATGTGGGCCGGCGGCCGCCTGACATTTCATGCCCCGCTGCGCGCGGGGCGGCGCGCGACGCGCGAATCCACCATAGAGAACATCGAGGACAAGACGGGCCGCAGCGGCCGGCTCGTCTTCGTGACCGTGCAGCACCGGATCGAGTGCGACGGCGTGTTGTGCGTCGAGGAAGAGCACGACATCGTCTATCGCGATGCGCCGCAGCCGGGCTCGCCGGCGCCGAAGCCGATCGCCGCGCCGGCGGGCGAGACGTGGTCGCGCACGGTCACGGCCGACGCCGTGATGCTGTTCCGCTATTCGGCGCTGACCTTCAACGGTCACCGCATCCACTACGACCGCAGCTACGTGGCGCAGGAGGAAGGCTATCCGGGGCTCGTCGTGCACGGCCCGCTGATCGCGACGCTGCTCGTCGATCTCGTGCACCGCGAGCGGCCCGACGCGACGCTGGCGAGCTTCGCGTTTCGCGCGGTGCGCCCGACGTTCGACGGGGAGCCGTTCACGCTGTGCGGCCAGCCTGCGGATGACGGCCGGACGATCGAGCTGTGGGCGAAGGATCGCGACGGCTGGCTGACGATGCAGGCCACCGCGACGCTTGCGTGACGGGCTCCGTTCCGGTCATCCGCGCGTGGCAGGATCCGTACGCGGGTGACCGTTGTCGCACGCAGCAAGCCGGCCTGACGCGCACTCGGCCAGCCCCGACGTTCATCGGCAAACCCCTGTAAGCTGCTGGCAGGTCGCGTGCCGTTCGCCGGACCCGGCGATGCGCGGCCGGCTCTTCCCCCTTCCACGCATCGCATCAGGAGCAGGTATCTTGGCCACCTACATCGTGTTTACACGTGAAAGCATGCAGGACCAGCAGGAATTCGACCTCTACCAGAGCAAGGTCGGCGCAACGCTCGCCGGGCACCCGGTGAAGGTACTCGCAGCCTACGGGCCGCAGGAAACGCTCGAGGGCGAAGGCCCGGAAGGCGTCGTGATCGTCGAGTTTCCGTCGAAGGAAGCCGCGCACGCGTGGTATCACGGCCCGGAATACCAGGCCGTCGCCCAGCACCGCTTCAAGGGCGCGCGCTATCGCGCCGTGCTGGTCGAAGGCGTCTGAGCGACGTGCATCGGGTGAGTCCGGCGGCGCGCCGCGACGCCGGACGCCCGGCCCGCCCATGAAACCATCGACTCCCGCCACCGCGCCCATTCGCCCGCCTATGGGCCGCGCCACGACCGTGCTGCTCGCGATCAGCGTCGCGCTTTATCTGGTCGCCATGTTCACCGCGCCGTTCCGCACCGGCGCGCCCGCTCCGCATCCATGGGCCGACGGCTGGCAGGTGCTGCTGACGGGCTGGATGGGCGTGCTCGTCGGTATCTATGCATGGCTCGCAAATCCGCTCGTGTTCGCTGCCTGGCTCCTGACCGCGAAGCGCTACCGCGCCCAGGCGGTCGTGCTGGCCGGTCTGGCGTTGCTGTTCGGGATGAGCTTCCTGTCGCAGCACCAGATTGCCGTCGACGAAGCCGGGAACGTCGAGCCTGTGCATCTCGACGCGATCGGCTATTGGTGCTGGCTCGCGAGCTTCGGCGTGGCGTCGGTTGGCGCGGCGTTGTTGCCCGGGCGGACGAAGACGGGCTGATTGATTGCGGACGCTTCGATGCGAATGTCGGCGGAGGTGAAGCCGACCGGCATTGCAATGATCCACGGCATCGGCACGTCACGCGCAATGGCGTCTTGCGTGCCGATGCATTGAAGGCGCACTGTCGCGCCTTCACCCTTCACCCTTTTACGCGATGTGTGGCTGCAACGCACGCAGCCAATACGACACCGCCACCGCGCCGCCGTCCGGCGTGCCGATCGCACGTTCGCCGAGATAGCTCGCGCGCCCGGCGCGCGGCGTCATGCGTGCGGTTTCCTGTGCGCCGTGCTCGGCGGCTTCGACTGCCGCGGCCCAAGCGCTCGCGGGATCGCGATCGTTGTCGAGCGCACGCTCGAATGCCGCGACGGCCGGGACCAGCGCATCGAGCATCGTCCGGTCGCCGGCATGCGCGCCACCGAGTTCACTGATCGAATCCACCGCGCCGCGGAACGCCGCGGCCCAGTCACGCGCCGAAGGCTCGGCGATATCGGCCAGCCGGCGCGATGCGCGCAGCAGCGCGGTTGCATAGAACGGCCCCGAACTGCCGGCGATTGCGCGGCGCAACGCGGCGCCGAGCGCCGAGAGTGCGCCGGCCGGCGTGCCATATGCGGCTTCCGGCAGTGCGAGGATCGCCTGCGCGGCGCGCAGCATGCTCGCGCCGAGATCGCCGTCGCCGGCCGCCGCGTCGAGGTCCGTCAGCGTCTGCTCGTGATCGATCAGCGTCTGCGCGACCGCGTGCAGCGCCGGTCGCAGGCGCGCGGCCCACGCGCGGCCGGCCGCATCGAGCGGCGGCAGCGGCGCTTCCGGCACGGCGGCCGAGGCCACGCGGATCTGCGTATTTACCGCGCCGCCGCCCGGCCATGCGCGCGCCTGCGTCGGCGCGTCGAGCAGCACCGCGCGTTCGTCGTTCAGCCGCAGCACCGAGATCGAGCAGCCGGGCATGTTCAGCGCCGACAGGAACGTGCCGGCCCACGCACGTGCGACGACGATGCCGCGCCGGTGCAGATTGTCGTGCGCGGCGCGCAGCACGATCGCGAGTTCCATGTCCGGCGTCGCGCCGAGGCCGTTGACGAACAGTGCGACGCGCTCGCCGCGGTCGAGCACGAGATCGGCGGCGATGCTCGACAGCAGCGTGTCGACCAGTGCATCGGCCGGCAGCGGCGCGCGGCGTTCGACGCCTTTCTCGCCGTGGATGCCGAGGCCGAGCTCGATCTCGTGATCGCCGAGGCTGAAGCCCGACTTGTCGGCGCCCGGGATCGTGCAGCCGTCGAGCGCGACGCCCATCGTGCCGAGTTCGGCCGCCGCGTCGCGCGCGATGGCCGCGACGCGGGCGAGCGGCAGCCCGCGCGCGGCGGCCGCGCCGGCGAGCTTGTGGATCAGCACGGTGCCGGCGATCCCGCGCCGCTGGCCGCGCTCGACGCGGCCGCGCAGCGACACGTCGTCGGCGACGATGACCGTCTCGACCGGAATGCCTTCGGCGCGCGCGAGTTCGGCGGCGAGCCCGAAGTTGAGCCGGTCGCCCGTGTAGTTCTTCACGATCAGCAATGCGCCGTTCGGGCCGGCGCTCGCGCGGATCGCGGCGAGTACGGCGTCGGTGGACGGCGACGTGAACACTTCGCCGCAGACGGCTGCGCTCAACATCCCTTCGCCGACATAGCCGCCGTGTGCGGGCTCGTGGCCGCTGCCGCCGCCTGAGAGGACGGCGACGGGGCGCTGCGCGGGCTCGGGCAGCGGCTGGCGGACGAGCACGTGCTCGTCGCCGAGGATCGCGACATGCGGCGACTGCCGCGCGATGCCTTCCAGCATTTCTCGCACGACATCGGACGGGCGGTTGACAAGCTTTTTCATGGCGACGGGTTCCGGACAAGTGAACGAGGCTCGGCCGGGCCTGCACGGGCGCCGGACGGCCTTTCGTGTTGCGGAGGATCGTGCGGGCGCTGTTGCCGGGGGCAGGTGGTCATGTAATGGATGACCACCTGCAGGGGCGAAGCGACGCGCACGCTTCGCGCCACGATACATCAGGTTCGGACGTTGATGCGCGAAGTGCGGCGCACTCCCATCCATGTTGTGAGATGCGCGGCAAGAGATGCAAGTTCGGCCGCGGCGATATACGACGCATTACTCGCTATATCAACCTCGCTTCCGTGACAGCCGCGTACAGCGAACCGATGAAGCATCGACTGAACCGAGCGAGCGTACTCGACCGATCAGTGGTGCGTCGGATTGCCCGGCACGTTCAGCTTCCGTGTTTCTTCCTGTGTGCTCGAGTCAAGCGAAACAGTTCCGCTTGGTAGACGGCATCCTGAACCGCGTTGTGGTTTCCTTTTTGTGCGGGTCGTAGGTGGCCTGCCATGGCGCTCGAGCGTGTGTCTCTCCACGAGCACCCCGTCACGCCCATGTAGTAGGCCTTGATGTCGAGCGCCGAAAAGCCGAACGGATCTTCATTCTCTCCGCGGTGCGGAGAGAATTGGGCGGTCGCCGTGGTTTCGCCGTTGTCGAGATTCCCGGTAGCGTGGCCCGTGCGGGCACGCAGCGCTGCCGATTTCTGCAATCCGGACCAGATGACCGAACTTGTCCCGTATCCGGTTGGCCGACATCTGTCGGATGATTGATCCGGCGCGTGCACGGGCGGCCGCAGCCGTCAACGCCGAACTTCTATTGGCAGGTTGGCCGTCGGAGTCGAGATGGCGTGCTCCGCAGTGAGCGCGCGACGGACAACAGATCATGCCCAAGCTCAACTTTGTTTTGTTCTACGGCGGTGCCCAGCCGCTTCGCGCATTCCTCAACCCCTGCATCACCGATGTGACAAATGCGTGTCATTGGTGAATATGTTTTTTTTCGCTTGATTACATCCCTATCGAACTGGATAGAATGCTACGCGTTCCTGACGAATACGGAACAGTTCGTACATATTTTGTCGCTTCGACCATAGCTAATAAACTGGGGATCCAGACATGCGAGACAACGGAGCACCGACGATGCTACCCGAGGAAATCGTCCCACTCGGCGACATCGAAAATATTGCACGACGCCATTTCGTGATGGGGCTCGGTGCAACGCTTCTGGCCGGATGCGGCGGCGACGGACCCAACGCGGTGACAGGCGGTGAGCGACCATCGGCAAACGGCACCGGCCTGGCGTCCGGCGTTGCTCCTGCTTCGGACGGTATCGACGCAGGGGCCACGTCGGCAGGCATTGCCCGAACCCGCGCTTTCACGCATCCCGGTTTGCTGCATACCGACGCGGATTTCGAACGCATGCGCGCTAAAGTCGGGGCCCACGCTTCCCCGTGGATCGACAGCTGGAACGTGCTCGTCGCCAACGGTCACACGCGCCTGACGAACAAGCCGAACCCGCAGGTCGGCATCTATCGCGGCAATGATCCCACGCATGGTCAGAACTACGGCGCGCTCTACAACGACATCGCCGCCGCCTATGGCGACGCGCTGCGCTGGAAGGTGTCGGACGACACACGCTATGCCGACAAGGCCGTGGAGTATCTGGACCAATGGGCCTCGACGCTGACGACGCTTGGCGGCAGCGACGTGGCGCTCGCTGCCGGCATCTACGGCTACGAGTTCGCCAACGCAGCTGAAATCATGCGCGGCTATAGCGGCTGGAGTCCGGCCGGACTCGCCGCGTTTCAGGCAATGATGCGCAATGTCTTCTACCCGGTCAGTCACGCTTTCCTGACCCGTATCGACACCGCGATGGACACGCACTACTGGGCCAACTGGGGCCTGGCCAACATCGCGTGCATCCTGGCCATCGGCGTGCTGTGTGACGATGCCGAGCTCGTCAACGAGGCCATCACTCATTTCAAGACCGGTGGCAGTAACGGCTGTATCCGGCAAGCCGTGTACTACCTGCACCCCGGCAACCTCGGGCAATGGCAGGAAGCCGGCCGGGACCAGGGCCACAGTACGCTCGGCATTGCATTGACGGGCGCCATTTGCGAGATGGCGTGGAATCAGGGCATCGACCTGTACGGCTATGACAACAATCGCTTCCTGGCGGGCGCGGAATACGTGGCCAAGGCCAACCTGAAGCAGGCGGACGGCGCGTTCTACACGGTGCCTTTCGTCACGTACCAGAACAGCGCCGGCGTCACCCAGACGCAGTTCGCCGCCGGCGGGCGAGGCGACGCCCTGGGGCGGCCCTGCTGGGCATTGGTGGCCAACCATTACATCAACCGCAAAGGTCTGGCGGCGCCTTACACCAAGCGCGCTGCCGAGCTTGTGGCACCGGAAGGCGGCGGCGGCAACTACGGCCCCAACAGTGGCGGCTTCGATCAGCTTGGCTACGGCACGCTCACCTGCACGCTCGACCCCGGCACCCCCGCCGCAACGCCGACCGGCCTGACGGGCTACGCGAGCGCGGGCAAGGTGGTGCTGTCGTGGTGGGGCAGCAGCAACGCCGTCAGCTACAACGTCAAGCGCGCCACCATTGCCGGCGGACCGTACAGCACCATCCAGAGCGGTATCACCGATCTGCTGACCTATACCGATATGCCAGCCGCTGCCGGCACGTATTTTTATGTCGTGACAGCGCAAACGATTGCGGGCGAATCGGCGTTCTCCAACGAAGTGAAAGTGATCACGGCGCAGCAGCTGCTCGCGCACCTCACGTTTGATGAAGGCAGCGGCATCACGGCCGCCGATAGCTCGGGCAACCGGCGCAATGGCACGCTCAACGGCGCAACGTGGGCAGCGGGGCACAGCGGCAACGCGGTCTCGCTCAACGGCTCGGGCGCGTATGTGGCGTTGCCCGACGATCTGCTGGCCGATGTGTCGGACTTCACCATCGCCAGCTGGGTGTTCTGGAACGGCGCGCAAACGTGGGCACGCCTGTTCGACTTCGGCACGGGCTTCCATCGCTACATGATGTTCACGCCGCGCGGGCAGTTGCGCAACGGCTGGGCCGGCATGCGCTTCGCGATGACGGCCAACGGCCCCGGTGACGGCCCTCCGGAACAGATCATCGACGCGCCCACCGAGCTGCCGAGCAAGCGATGGGTGCATGTGGCCGTCACGCTATCGGGTTCGACCGGCACGATCTACGTGGACGGCACGCCCGTCAGTACCAACACGGCGATGTTCCAGGCGCCGTTCCGCCTAGGCAGTACCACGCAGAACTGGCTGGGCAAATCGCAATACGGTGCCGACGCCACGTTCCACGGTCTGATCGACGATTTCCGTATCTATCGCGGCGCGCTCAGCGCTGCGCAGATTGCATCGCTCATGGCGAATTGATTGCGCGGGGCCGATGGCGGGCCCTGCGATGGACCTCTTCCTTCAAGGATTTCTCCGATGACCGTGTTTTCTCAACGATGGATTGCCGCTGCGGCGATGGCGTGTGCGTTATGGGGCTGTGGTGACGGATCCGACAGCACGACAGGTGTGACCAATGCGGGTGCCAATGCAGCCGCCAATCGTAGTCAGCTCGGCGGAAATGGCAGCGGCAGCAACCTGCCGGCGGCCAGCTGGACCAGCGTCAAGTGGGGCGGCGGCGGCTATGTCACCGGCCTGATCTACCATCCAGCCAACGCGAGCCTGCTGTACGCACGCACTGACGTTGGCGGCGCGTACCGCTGGAACGCGACCAACTCGACGTGGACGCCCATCACCGACGGCATCGGTTTCGGCGCAGGCGAGGGCGATTTCCACGGCGTCGAAAGCGTCGCACTCGACCCGAACAACGATCAACTCGTCTACATGATGACCGGCATTACCGTGACGCAGGGTCACAACGGCCGCATCTACATCTCGACCAACCGCGGCGACACCTGGACGCACTACGACCTGCCGTTCCCGGTGGGCGGCAACGACAACGGCCGCGCCACGGGCGAGCGCCTGCAGGTCGACCCGAACAATCCGTCGACACTGTTCTACGGAACGCGCACGGCCGGCCTGTGGAAGAGTGCCGATTCGGGCCGAACCTGGACGCAGGTCACGGGTCTGTCCTCCACCACGATCAGCGGCGGCGGCTCCCCGATCGGCGTCGAACAGGTGATCTTCGATACGTCGGGCAAGGGGAGTGGCCAGCCGACCTGGATCATGTGGGCCACCGTCGCCCCGGACTACGCCAACGCGGCGGGCCTGACGTCGACCCTGTACAAGTCCACCAACGGCGGCTTCTCGTGGACGTCGGTGCCCGTCCCGCCGACGGTGTCCGGCTACTACATCCCCCACGTCGTGCGCACGTCCGACGGCAACTTCTACGTGGTGTTCAACGCGGGCGTCGGCCAGGGCATCGGCGGACCGAGCTATCTGTACAAGTTCGGCGGCAGTAACAACAGCAACTGGACGCTGCTCAACAGCTCCAACAGCAACGGCTTTGGCGGCCTGTCCGTCTCCGGCCTGGGCGCGTCCGCCCGCATCGCACTGGGCATGACGGGCTGGAGCGACACCAGCAAGACCATCCAGCTGTCCGATGACGGCGGCAGTACGTGGCGCGAAATCGAGGCCGGCATGCCGCATACCGGCACTGCCTCGGGTGGCTGCGCCGGTTGGGTTGAAGGCGTCACCATCGACCCCGCCAATCGCGATCACGTCATGCACGTCCACGGCGGCGGCATCTGCGAAACCATGAACGCCTCGTCGCCCACGCCAACCTGGCGCCCCAAGGTCGACAACCTCGAGGAAACCGTGACGCTGGCGCTCGTCACGGCGCCGCCCGGTGCGTCGTACAAGTTCATCAACAGCGCCGGCGACATCGGCACGTGGGTCAATATGGATCTCATGACGAGGCCGACGAAAGGCCCGTTGAACTCGTGGAGCAGCGGCAATTCGGCCGATATGTCGTGGTCCGATCCGACGTACATCGCCGCCGCGGGCGTCGACAACGCCAACGGCCATGCGACCAAGGGCTTCTGGTCCGGCGACAGCGGCAATAGCTGGTCGACGTTCGCGTCGTTGCCCAGCGGCGCAGCGGCAAGCCAGAGCAACGTGGGCAACCTGGTCGTCCCGTCCCGCAACAACGTGACCTGGGCACCGCCGGACTCGGTGCCGTCGTACACGACAAACAATGGCGCCAGCTGGACGGCGACCAACCTGCCGGCGTTCAGTGCCACCTGGAACGGCTTCCCGCGTGCCTATCGCCTGGCCGCGGACCGCAAGAACCCGAAGAAGGTCTACGCCTACGACTCCGGCGGCGCACCGTGGAGCTGGCAGCGCGGCAAGATCTACGTCTCGAACGACGGCGGCCGCACGTTCGCGCTGAGCCAGGGCTCGGTGAATGCGAACCTGACCTGGAATGCGTGGGGGGATACGTCGATCGTGGTCAATCCGAACGCGGAGGGTGATCTCTGGCTGGCCGACGGCACGGCCGTGTACCACTCGGTGGACTCGGGGGCGACCTGGACGAAGCTCGGCGTCTTTGCGTCGACCAACGACACACCGGGCGCTACCGTGATCGCGTTGGGCAGGGCGCCGACCGGTTCGCCGTACTCGGCCGCGGTCTATGTGGAAGGCACATTGAACGGTGTCTGGGGCATTTACCATTCCGACGACGGTGGTGCAACGTGGGCGCGCTTCAACGATGACGCGCACCAATTCGGCGGCTCCGGCGTGATGGCCGGCGACTGGAACACGTACGGCCGGATTTACGTCAATGGCGCCGCTCGCGGTCTGATCTATAGTAATTGAGGTTGATCGACCGGAAGGGGGCCATTCTCGACGTCTACGTCACGGCGCGCTGACCAAGGAACATGGGTGTCCACCGACTCGGGAGGTGGGCACCTATGGCCGATAAGGACGCCGAGTTGATCTTTGACCACTACGGCCTGCTCAAACTCTGGTTCGCGCCACGATACATCAGGTTCGGACGTTGATGCGCGGGACGCGGCGCGATTGCGCCGGAGCGAGGCAGCGGCGCGCCCCCATACGCGGCTACTTCACCGCCGCAATTTCCTTCGCGCGAATCAGCCGCGCCCGCAGCACGTTGCGGCTGATGCCGAGCAGCCGTGCGGCCTGGATCTGGTTGCGGTGGCTGAATTCGAACGCGACGCGCATCACGGTGTCCTCGATGCGCTCGAACAGGTTGCCGTGATCCTCGTCGAACAGGTCGCGCAGCGCGCGTTCGAGTGCGGCCTGCGCGCCGGCGGCCGGGGCGGGTTCCGGCGCTGACGTACTCAAGGCGGCCGTCGGCACACCCGGCGGCGCGATATGCAGATCGGCCTCCTGCAGCGAATCGTGTCGGCTCACGAGCAGCGCGTGATGGATCACGTTCTCGAGTTCGCGGATGTTGCCGGGCCAGCCGTGTGCCTCGAGCCGGCGCTCGGCGCGCGGGTCGATGCTGCGCGGCCCGTAGCCGAGGCGGCTCCGGTAGTCGTCGAAGAAGTGACGCGCGAGCGGCAGGATGTCGCCCGGACGCTCGCGCAGCGTCGGCACCGCGAGCTGCACGACGTTGAGCCGGTAGAACAGGTCGCCGCGAAACTGTCCGTGCGCGACGGCCTGCTGCAGATCCACGTTGGTCGCGGCGACCACGCGCACGTCGATCGGCACGCCCGTGCGCGAACCGAGCCGCACGACCTCGCGCTCCTGCAGCACGCGCAGCAGCTTGACCTGCATCGACAGCGGCAGGTCGCCGATCTCGTCGAGAAACAGCGTGCCGCCGTTCGCGGCTTCGAACCAGCCGGGCTTCGCGCTGAACGCGCCGGTAAATGCGCCTTTCTCGTGGCCGAACAGTTCGCTCTCGACGAGCGTCTCGGAGAAGGCGCCGCAGTTCACCGCGATGAACGGCCCGTTGCTGCGGCGGCTGAGGCCATGCACGTGACGCGCGATCAGTTCCTTGCCGGTGCCGGTCTCGCCGACGATCAGCACGTTCGCGTCGCTCGGCGCGACCAGGCGAATCCGGTCGAGCAGCGCGACCGAGCGCGGATCGACGAATACCTGCGCGCGGGCACGAATGGATGTCGCGAGCGCGGGCCGGTCGGGCAGCGTGAGGACGGGCGCGGCGTCGGGCCACGCATCGGAAGGAGTGTGGTTCACGAGTAGAAGCCCGGCGTCGGATAGGTTCGCTTGAGCGCCCATTCGCCGATCTCGCGAATCTTGTACGCGAGCGGGTCGTGGAGCGTGTGAGTGCGCAGGTTGCGCCAGTGCCGGTCGAGCCGCAGCGCGCCGTGCGTCGCGCGGGCGCCGGCGACGTCGAACATCCGCGTACAGAGATCGAGCCCGGTGCGCGCGGCCGACACCTTCGCGGCTGCCGTGGCGAGCGCGACCTGGCCGCGCTCCGCATGGGTGAGCGCCGCATCGCGCGACCATGCGACGTCGAGCCGGTCCGCCGCGCGGTCGGCGAGCACGCGCGCGGCTTCGAGCCCGACCCAGAATTCGCCGTACTGGCCGAGGATGTACGGATCGTCGCCGGTGCTCGCGACCTGCGCGCCGGGCCACGGTCGTGCCTCGTGCAGCGTGTAGTGCCGCGCGTCGTTGAACGCGGCTTCGGCGATGCCGAGATACACGTTCGTCAGCACCAGCTGCGCGACGAGCGGGCGCAGGCACGCGAACGGCGTCGACAACGGGCCGGGGTCCGTCAGCAGTTCGTGATCCTCGACGCGCACCTTCTCGAACGTGACCGTGCCGCTGTCGGTCTGGCGCTGGCCGATGTTGTTCCAGTCGTCGGCGATCGAGATGCCGCTGCGCTGCGTCGGCACGGCCGCGATCAGGAACGCGCGAGTCTGCGCATCGTGCGCGGACGCGATCAGCATCTGTGAATCCAGCGCCCCCGAGCAAAAGCTCTTCTGGCCGCTGAATTCATGCCACGCGCCGCGCGAGCGGCTGACCGTGCGCGCGTCGAGCGGATTCAGCGCATTGCCCCAGAACCACTGCTGGCGCGCGGTGCGCTCGAACCACGATTCCCACTGCGCGGGCGCGCCGAACAGCCGCACGGTCGCGAGCATCAGGTGGTGGAAACCGAACACGTGCGCGAGCGAACTGTCGGCGGCCGCGAGCACGCGGACGACGTCGAGCGTCGTGCGCCAGCTCGCACCGAGGCCGCCATAGGCGGACGGGATGCTCAGCGCGAGCAGGCCGCTGTCGCGCAGCTGGTCGCGCTCGGCCTTCGGCGTGCCGCCCTGCTGGTCGCGTTCGGCCGCGGTGCGTGCAAAGCCGGCCGCCAGGCGCTCGGCGGTTTGCACGGCGTCAGCGGGCGCCGGTTCGTCGCGGGACGGTGCGACGACGCGCAGGCCTTCCGCGCGGGGCGATACGGAAATGGGTGTCATGGCGATGAATGCGTCGGGTTGCTGCACGAAAACGGTCAGGCCGCGGCGGGCGTTGCTGGCCGGGTGCTGCGTGATCAGCAGAGTGTTCAACGTTTTGCGCAACGCGGGAAACATCGATTTCTGATAACCAATGCGGGATTGCTGCGCTGGACGCAGTCGCGCACGGCAAGGTCGCGCGGCGCGGCGATCGGCGGCGCGCGAGGCGACGATGCAGCAGCCATGCCGGCGCTACTGCAAGGGTGAGACGCGTCGCGTCGGCGCGTGAACGCTAAAAGCGGGCGCGGATGCCTGCCGATGGACGCCGTGCGCCTGCCGGAATCCGTGTCGAAGCGGAAAAACATGCCTGCCGCATACCGCGCTGCTGATCACGCAGCAGCGCATCAGCAGCGTTGTTTCCCCGAGTTCATCGCACTGGGGAATATGGTTGTGATGCGATGGCTGGCACGCTTATCGACGTGCGGCGAACAACGGGGATGCCATGACGGGCCGTCGATCGCTATGAATTTCGTCGTGCAGACGATCGTTTTCCCGCTCGATCATCGAAATGGCACGCTCCTTGCTGATCCATGACGTGACGGGTGCGTCGGCACCCGACTCGACAATGGGAATGCAACCGATGAGCAATGCAATCAACGTGGTCGCGATATCGGGCGGCCTGCAGCGGCCGTCGCGCACGCTGGCGCTGACCGACGCGATCGTCGCGGCACTCGGCGCCGCGCTGCCGATCGAAACACGGCTGATCGAACTCGGCGAGATCGGCGGCCGGCTGGCCGGCGCGCTGACGCGCGCGCAGGTACCGGCCGATCTCGATGCGCAGATCCGCGCGATCGAGACGGCCGATGCGCTCGTCGTCGCGAGCCCCGTGTATCGCGCGTCGTACACGGGCCTCTTCAAGCACCTGTTCGACCTCGTGCATCACGAAGCGCTGATCGACGTGCCCGTGCTGCTCGCGGCCACCGGCGGCAGCGAGCGTCATGCGCTCGTGATCGACCATCAGCTCCGTCCGCTGTTCAGCTTCTTCCAGGCCCGCACGCTGCCGATCGGCGTGTATGCGTCCGAGAGCGATTTCGACCAGTACCAGATTACGAACCCGGCGCTGCGCGCGCGTATCGCGCTCGCCGTCGATCGCGCGGTGCCGCAACTGCGCCCGCATGCGCTTTCCGTCGCGGCCGCGTAGGCCGCCTGCGTTTTCTCTCCCGACCAGGACACACTCATGAGCCATCCCGACCCTTCCGCCGACGGCGTCAAGTTCGCCTACTGGGTGCCGAACGTCAGCGGCGGCCTCGTCGTCAGCACGATCGAGCAGCGCACCGACTGGAGCCTCGAATACAACCAGCAGCTCGCGCGCACGGCCGAGGCGGCCGGCTTCGACTACGCGCTGAGCCAGATCCGCTTCACGGCCGGCTACGGCGCCGAATACCAGCACGAGTCGGTGTCGTTCAGCCAGGCGCTGCTGCATGCGACGACGAAGCTCAAGGTGCTCGCCGCGATCCTGCCGGGGCCGTGGCATCCGGCCGTGGTCGCGAAGCAGCTCGCGACGATCGACCACATCTCGAACGGGCGCATCGCGATCAACGTCGTGAGCGGCTGGTTCAAGGGCGAATTCACCGCGATCGGCGAGCCGTGGCTCGAGCACGACGAACGCTATCGGCGCTCGAAGGAATTCATCCAGGCGCTGAAGGGCATCTGGACGCAGGACAACTTCACGTTCAAGGGCGATTTCTACCGCTTCAACGACTACACGCTGAGCCCGAAGCCGGTGCAGAAGCCGCATCCGGAGATCTTCCAGGGCGGCAGCTCGCGGGCGGCGCGCGACAACGCGGCGAGCGTGTCGGACTGGTACTTCACGAACGGCAATACGCCGGAGAACCTGAAGGCGCAGATCGACGACATCCGCGCGAAGGCGGCGGCGAACAATCATCGTGTGCGTATCGGCGTCAATGCGTTCGTGATTGCGCGCGATACCGAGGAAGAGGCGAAGGCCGTGCTCGACGACATCATCCGGCACGCGCACGTCGAGGCCGTGCATGCGTTCGGCGATGCGGTGAAGCAGGCCGGCAAGGCATCGCCTGAAGGCGATGGCAACTGGGCGAAGTCGACGTTCGAGGATCTCGTGCAGTACAACGACGGCTTTCGCACGAACCTGATCGGCACGCCGCGGCAGATCGCCGAACGCATCGTCGCGCTGAAGGCGATCGGTGTCGATCTCGTGCTCGCGGGGTTCCTGCATTTCATCGAGGAAGTCGAGTACTTCGGCCAGCGCGTGCTGCCGCTCGTGCGCGAACTCGAGGCGCGGCAGCAGGCGGTTGCCGCGTGATGCGGAGGCCGGTGTGCGGCGGGCAATCGCGCATGCCGCACGCGGGCCGACCGAACGGGTGACATCGACCGCTCTTGCGGGGCATCCAGGTTCGATGATTCGGATATCGAAACAGGAGGCTGGCGGAGGCTTCGCGGCGCCGCCAGCCGGTTCATGAGTTTTGCCGGAAATCACATGTCTACGGAATTCATCGAAGAAAACGTACAACCGCAAGCGGGTGCCACACCCGTTCCCGTCATCGGCTCGGATGCCGAGGCACTCGACGTCGCGCACCAGGTCGCGGTACGACTGGCCGAGCACGCCGCGTTGCGCGACCGCGAGCGGAAGCTGCCGTACGACGAGATCGAGCTGTTCTCGTCGAGCGGCCTGTGGGGCATCACCGTGCCGCGCGAATACGGTGGCGCGGAAGTATCGAACGTGACGCTCGCGGAAGTGATCGCGATCGTTTCGCAGGCGGACCCGTCGCTCGGCCAGATCCCGCAGAACCATTACTGCCTGATCGAGGACATCCGCCTCGAAGGCAGCGATGCGCAGAAGCGCTTCTTCTTCGATCTCGTGCTGAAGGGCACGCGCTATGGGAACGCGTTCTCCGAAGCAGGCGGCAAGAACGTGCTCGACATCCAGACGCGCGTGCATCGCGACGGCGACGCGTTCGTGTTGAACGGCCGCAAGTTCTATTCGACCGGCACGCTGTTCGCGCACTGGATTCCGGTGCTTGCACTCGACGAGTCGGACCAGGCCGTGCTCGCGTTCGTGCGGCAGGGCGCGCCGGGGCTGACCGTCGTGGACGACTGGAGCGGCTTCGGGCAACGCACGACCGCGAGCGGCACGGTGATCGTCGAGAACGTGCGCGTGAGCCCGTTCGAAATCTTCCACACGCAGCGCTCGTACGACCGCCCGACCTTCGCGGGCCCGTTCGCGCAGATCACGACCGCCGCGATCGACCTCGGCATTGCGCGCGCCGCGCTGCAGGACACGATCGCGTTCGTGCAGCAGCATGCGCGCCCGTGGATCGACAGCGGCGTCGAACGCGCGAGCGAGGATCCGCTGACGGTCGCGCAGATCGGCGACATCGCGTACCGCGTGCACGCGGCCGAAGCGCTGCTCGCGCGCTCGGGGCGCTTCGTCGACGCGGCAAAGCGCGCGCCGAGCGAGGAAACGGTCGCGCAGGCCGCGATCGCGGTCGGCGAGGCGAAGATCGCGACGACCGAGGTGTCGCTGCTCGCCGCGAGCAAGCTGTTCGAGCTCGGCGGCAGCAAGTCGACGCTCGCGAAATACAACTTCGACCGCCACTGGCGCAACGCGCGCGTGCATACGCTGCACGACCCGGTGCGCTGGAAGTATCACGCGATCGGCAACTACTACCTCAACGGCGTGAAGCCCGCGCGGCATTCCTGGAATTGACCGGCTCCTGACGAGATAAATCGATGAATCATCCAGCCAGCACCGCGCAGGTATTGCCTGCGCAACATGCGGTGCCGCAGGCAGGCGGCCTGCGGCGCAACTATCTGAGCCTGCCCGAGCTGATCGCGCAGTCGATCGGCCTCGTCGGCGTGTCGGGCGGGATCGGCGTACTGATCCCCGCCGTCTTCGCGACGGCCGGCAACGGCACCTGGCTTGCCTACCTGTTCGCGATCGTCGCGCTGCTGTTCGCGTCGTGGAGCATCTCGGTGTTCGCGCGCGACTCGGCGTCGCCAGGCGCGCTGTATGCGTACGTGTCGGCCGGCATCGGGCCGGTCTGGGGCGCGATCTGCGGCTGGTCGCTGCTGATCGCCTATGCGGTGGCCGCCGCGGGCATCCTGCAGGGGACGATCAACACGTTTCTGGTGCTGGGCCGCGAGACCGGGCTGCTCGGCAGCGCGACGCCGCTCGGCGCGGTGCTCGGGCTGACGGTCGTCACCGCGTTCGCCGCGTGGTACATCGCGTTTCGCGACATCCGGCTGTCCACGCGCTTCACGCTGTTCGTCGAACTCGCGACGCTGCTGCTGATCGCCGTCGTCGTGATCGGGACGATCGCGTTCGGCGGGCATCCGGTCGATCGCGCACAGCTGACGCTGGAAGGCGTGAAACCGACGCAGCTGCAGCTCGGGATGGTGCTCGCGTTCTTCAGCTTCACGGGGTTCGAGAGTGCGACCGTGCTCGGCGCGGAAGCGCGTGACCCGTTCCGCGCGATTCCGCGCGCGGTGCTGATCAGTGTCGTCGGGCCGGCGATCCTGTTCGTGATCGGCGCGTACGGGATGGTGAGCGCGTTCCACGGGCAGACGCCGCCGCTCGATCAGGTCGACGGCCCGCTCGCGGTGCTCGCGCATCGGCTCGGGGCCGGCTGGGTCGGCGTGCTGATCGACGCGGGCGTGGCGCTGAGTTTCTTCGCGGCGTTCTTCTCGTCGATCAATGCGGCGGCGCGGATCGTCTATACGTTCGGGCGGCAGGGCGTGCTGCATGCGTCGACGGGCCAGGCGCACGAGCGGAATGCGACGCCGCACGTCGCGGTGGCGCTGATCACGGTGCTGGCGCTGGCCACTGCACTGGTGTTCACCGCACGCGGCACCGCGCTGCTGGATTCGTATGGCTATCTCAGTTCGATCGCGACATACGGCTGGCTGCTTGCGTACGTGCTGGTGGCGATCGGCGCGCCGCTTTATCTGCGCCGGCAGCGCAGGCTGCGTGCGCGGCATGTGGTGATCAGCGTCGTGGCGGTCGTGCTGCTCGCGATTCCGCTGGCCGGCAGCGTGTATCCGGTGCCGGCGGGCGTCTATGCGTGGCTGCCTTATGTGTTCGTCGCGCTGCTGGCGATCGGGCTCGGGTGGTTCCTGGTGCTGCGCGTCCGGTTTCCGGAACGGTTGCGCGAGCTGGAGGCCGAGCTGCTGACGAAGTGACGGCGGTGACGGCTTGATATTGATCCGGATACCGAATCAGGCAGGCGATGCGCGCCGACGCATCCGCGCGCCGCTCACTCGGTCGCGTCGAAATCGTCCTCCCGCCCGTTCAGCATCGCGGTCAGCGTGCGCAGGCCGGCATCGAGCTGATCCATGCTCGGCGCGGCCAGTGCGAGCCGGACCGCGTTCGGCGCATGGCCGGACGACACGGCGAAGGTGGTCGACGGCGTCAGCCCGATGTCGCGCCGGGCCGCGGCTGCGACGAGGGCCTGCGAACGCCAGTGCGCCGGCAACGTCAGCCACAGGTGATAGCACTTGCCATTGGTCCGGACATCGAAACCCGCCAGACGCTCGATCGCCAGCGCCTGACGCGCACATGCGTCGATGCGTTTCAATCTCGCGAGTTCGGCCACGGTGCCGTCACGCATCAAGCGCTGAGCGGCTGCAAACGCGAACCCGGAAGCGGTCCATCCCCCCGAGCGTACCGACGCCATCACGCTTTCGCGCAGCCGCGGCGGCGGCACGATGAAGCCGAGGGTCAGGCCTGGCGTGACCCGCTTGGACAGGCTGTCGATCACGATGCAGGCGTCCGGGGCGAGTGCGGCCAGCGGCGGCTCGTCGCCGAGAAAGCCGTACACGTTGTCTTCGATGACCGGTATGTCGAGCTTGTCGACGACACGCAGCAGGTCGGCGCGGCGAGCGGCGCTCATCGTCGTGCCCAGCGGATTCTGGATGGCTGGCTGAACGTAGATCGCCGACAGCCTGGCCTCGCGGTGGGCCTTTTGCACGGCGTCGGGCCGAACGCCGTTTTCGTCCATCGCCAGCGGCACCAGCGAGATCCCGAGCTTGGCCGCGATGCCCTTGATGAACGGGTAGGTCAGTGCCTCCACGCCACAGCGCCCGCCGGTCGGCACCACCGCGGCAACGGCCGCGGCGATGCTTTGCCGCCCGTTGCCGGTAAACACCAACTGGTCGGGCGACGGGGCCCATTCATGCTGCGCCAGATACGCGGCGGCAACGCTTCGGATGGCCGGGGTTCCGGTACTCGTCGCTTCGCGTAACGCGGTGTCGAGCTCTGCAGGTCGGTGCAATCCGCGCAGGCTTCTGGCGATCAACGCGGTCTGGGCCGGGACGGTCGGGTAGTTGAACTCGAGATCGATCCGAACGCCGCGCGGCTCGCCCGGCGCAGCGGCCCCGCGTCGCGTCTCACCCGACACGAAAGTGCCTCGGCCGACTTCGCCGACCACCAGGCCGCGCCGTAACAGTTCCGCGTAAACCCGTCCCGCCGTCGATGCGGCGATCGCATGCTGGTCGGCGAAATGACGCTGCGGAGGCAGGCGGTCGCCCGGCCTGAGCGTGCCGTCGGCAATTTGGGCGGCGATCGCGTCGGCCAACTGCAGATATTCGGAATTCGACATGGATTGCACCGATAACAATGAATATTGCACCGAGGTCAATGTTTTAATTGCACTGAGATAGGCGGCGGTGCATTCTGCTTTCATCAAGTCGATTGTACCGGGGCTGAAATGCTTGTGCGGCCCATGCGGCCGGCGGTGCGTTGGCGTGCCGCATCGCCCCGGCACCTCATTGGAGAAACAGCATGCGTGCAACGCGTTCAACCCGAATCCACCGTGCGGCGATGCCGCCCATGCGACCTGCTCCGTGGCTGTCCGCCATGCCGCAATTCGAACCGGCACGGAGGTCGTGATGGCGACCCCTGCTGCGATGGGCGTGCACTTGACGCTGGCCACGATCCTGATCGCGTTTGCCGGCGTGTTCGTGATCGCGTTCATGCGCGGCGCGTTCGGTGGCGGATTCGCGATCATCGGCATTCCGCTGCTGTCACTCGTGATGGACCCGGTGACGGCCGGCGGCTTGCTCGCCCCGTTGTTCATCGCGATGGACCTGTTCGCGCTGCGGTACTGGAAGCCGTCGACATGGTCGAAGCCCGACCTCGTGCTGCTCCTGCCGGGGCTGGTGATCGGTATCGGGTTCGGTTACCTGGCTTTCCGCTTCCTCGACCATCGCGCCATCGAGCTTTTGATGGCGGTGGTCACGCTGGTCTTCGTCGGGCTGTGGGTGCGGGGCGGCGCGCAGCCGACGGTTCGTCCGCGTTCGTCGCCGAAGGCCGTCTCGGCCGGTCTAGCGTCGGGCGTCACGACGATGGTCGCGCACTCGGGCGGGCCGCCGCTCGCGATGTATCTGCTGCCGCTCGGCCTCAGCAAGGAGATGTACGCGGGAACGACGAGCCTGTTCTTCACCGTGGGCAATGCGATCAAGGCGGTGCCGTGGCTGCTGATCGTGCAGCCGACCGCGAACGTCTGGGCGTTGATGGCGGTGTGCCTGCTTGCCATTCCGGCCGGCGTGGTGTTCGGCTGGCGGCTTCACGGCAGGCTGGACCAGCGCCTGATCTACCGGAGTTGCTACGGATTGCTGGCGGTGACCGCATTGAAACTGCTCTGGGACGGCGTTTCCGGCTATCTCGCGTAAAACCGGTGCGCGGCTGGCCTGGTTCCGGTTCCCGGTTCTCATGGGTGGCCACAAATCAGTAGTGCTGAGATGAAAACCCTCGAAAACGGGAGCATGCATGCCAATCGATATCCTTCCGCCGGCACCGGCACGGCGTCGATTCATGGGTGCCGCGACGGCCGCCATGGCGGGTTCGCTGAGTCGCCTTGCTTGTGCAGAAGCGGAAACGGCGCAGCCTGTCGCGGGCATTGCCCGATCGGCCGGCGGCGCCGGGGCCGCCGTGCGTCCGCTGCGGGTGCATGCGACGGACGCGCAGCTCGCCGATTTGCGGCGACGGATCGACGCGACGCGCTGGCCCGAACGGGAAACGGTCGCAGATGCATCGCAGGGCGTGCCGCAGGCGCTTTCGGAAGCGCTGCGCGCGAGTTTCCACGCGCTGCGTTGAGCGGCATCTGCTCGATGGCGTGATTGGCGCACTACGCCATGCCCGCCATCTTCGACGCATCGACCACCATCTGCACGCCGAGCCCGCCGAGAACGAGCCCCATCGCCCAGCGCTGTGCGAGCAGCAGCGTCGGGCGCCCGTGCAGGAACGTCGCGATGCTGCTCGAACAGATCGCCACCAGCCCGTTCGCGGACGCGAACGCGACGATCAGCAGCGAACCGAGAAACAGCGACTGCCCGAGCACGCTGCCGTTCCGGTAGTCGATGAACTGCGGCAGCAATGAAATGAACAGCATCGCGAGCTTCGGGTTCAGCACGCTGGTCGTCGCGCCCATCGCGAGCAGCCGAAGCGGGCGCTCGCTCGGCAATGCCCGCACCTCGAACGGCGAGCGGCCGCCGGGCCTGACGGCCTGCCACGCGAGATACAACAGGTATGCGGCGCCGACCACGGCCAGCCCGCTGCCTGCATAGGGCACGCTCATGAACAGCGTCGTGATCCCGAACGCCGCACCGAACATGTAGAACAGGTAGCCGATCATCACGCCGCCGAGCGAGATGAGCCCCGCGGTGCGACCTTGCGCGATCGAGCGCGACATCACGTAGACCATGTTCGGCCCGGGCGTGACCGCGAGCATGCCACCGATGACGAGAAATCCGTAGAGCGATCCGGACGTATGCATGTCTGATGATTCCTGCAACGAGTAAGGGCTGACGGGATTCATTGTCCGACCGTGGAGGAGAACAGTAAAACGGGATAAACTGAATCGATTAATCAGTTTTTCTGAATACGATGAAAAAGCTCGACCTCGATGTGCTCGCGATGGTGGTGGCCGTGGCGGAATCCGGATCGTTCGCGCAGGGCGCGCAGGCCGTGCACCGGTCACCGTCGGCGGTGAGCATGCAGATCAAGGCGCTGGAAGACGCGCTCGGCAAGCCGCTGTTCATCCGCGACACGCGCAACGTGACGCCGACCGACGAAGGCATGATGCTTGCCGAGTACGGCCGCCGGATGCTGGCGATGCGCGACGAGGCCTGGGCGTCGGTCGTGCGCCCGGAGATCCGCGGCCGCGTGACGATCGGCGTGCCCGACGATTACATTTCGTCGCTGCTGCCGCAGGTGCTCGGCAAGTTCGCCGCGATGCATCCGCGCGTGGAAGTGCGGGTGATCGGCCAGCCGAGCAGCGCGCTCGTGCCGATGTTGAAGGACAACACGGTCGACCTCGCGTGCCTCACGCGGATCAAGGGCGTGACCGGCGAGCTGATCCGGCTCGAACCGCTCGTCTGGGTCGGGTCGCCGAAGCGCAATGTGTGGGAAGAGCGGCCGCTGCCGGTGGCCTTTTTCACTCACGGCGGCAGCATGGCGCGCGATCATGCGGTCAAGGCGCTGAACCGGCGGAAGATCCCGTACCGGATGTCGTACGAGAGCCCGAGCCACCTCGGCCTGCTCAGCATGGTGGAGGCCGGGCTTGCGGTCGCGCCGCTGGCGCGCTGCTGCATTCCCGATCATCTCGTGCAGCTGTCGGAAAGCCACGGGCTGCCGCCGCTCGGCGAAATGGAGGTCGTGCTCGCGCGCAGCGCGCAGTCCGCGCGCCCGCCGTGCGACTACCTGGCCGAGCAGATTCTCGGCGAATGGCGCACCTGAGCGGCCCGCCGCCGGCCGCGTTTCAGCAGGATTTCAGCAGCCATTCGCGGAACGCGACGAGCGACGGCAGCGTCTCGTTCCCCGGCGGGTAGACGAGGTAGTAGCTGCGCTGGCTGGTGATCGCGTCGCCGATCGACACGAGCTCGTGGCGGCTCAGCTCGTCCTCCACCAGCACCTTCGGCACCAGCCCGATCCCCATCCCCGCCCGCACCGCCTGGATCAGGTGCGACGTGAGCTCGAAACTCGGGCCGATGCGCATCTGCCGATGGTCGAGCCGATAGTGCGAAAACCATTCCGCCCACGCCTGCTGGTTGCTCGTCACGCCGAGCAGCGTCTGCTTCGCGGCCCACGCCGGCGTGCGTGCGTCGGCCTTGCGGCGGCTTCCGCTGCCCGTGTCCGGCGGCGCGATCGCGATCAGGAACTCGTTGTACAGCCGGTGCGCGTGCAGGCCCGGCCAGTCGCCCGCGCCGACGGTAATGGCCGCGTCGAGGTCGTCGTTGAGGAAATCGATGGCGCCGATCCGCGAGTGAAGGTGCACCGTCACGCCCGGATGCGCGGCGTAGAAATCGTGCAGGTGCGGCAGCAGCCATTTCGAGCCGAACGTGGGCAGTGTCGCGAGCCGCAGCGTGCCGGCGCCCGCCTGGTGGGACATCGCCTGCAGCGTCGCGCCGCGGATACGCCCCAGTGCGCCGCTCAGCTCGGTGAAGTAGCGGCGCCCGACCTCGGTCAGCTTGACCGAGCGGCCCTCGCGCCGGAACAGCGGCACGCCGAGCTGATCCTCCAGCGTCTGCACCTGCCGGCTGATCGCGCTCTGGCTCAGCGACAGCTCCTCGGCCGCGCGCGTGTAGCTTTCATGCCGCGCGGCGGCCTCGAACACCAGCAGCAGCGACATCGACGGGGTGAGGCGACGGTAATTCATGAGTTTTATGCAATATTCGCCGGAGCAGAATTCGTTTGTTTCTCGCGAAGTATCCAAAGATACTGGAATTCCCGGTCGCGTGGAAACTTGCTAAAAAATCATGTTTTGGCCACGCGAGCCGGCCGGTTCCACCCACACTGCCGCTTTTACCCATGTCGATCGCCTCGTTGCCCCGTCCCGCCAGCCCGCCCGCGCATGCGTACCGTGACTTTCTCGCCGCGCTGCAGGCCGCCGGATTCGCCGGGGAAATCCGCGCGGACCATGCGAACCGGACGGTGCAGGCCACCGACAACTCGATCTACCAGCGTCTGCCGCAAGCGGTGATCTGCCCCGCGCATGCGGACGACGTCCGGCTGCTGGCACGGCTGCTCACCGAGCCCGCGCATCGCGACGTCGCGGTGGCCGCGCGCGGCGGCGGCACGGGCACCAACGGGCAGTCGCTGACCGACGGCGTGGTGGTCGACCTGTCGCGCAACATGAACCGGATCCTCGAAATTGACGTCGAGCAGCGTTGGGTGCGCGTGCAGGCGGGCGTCGTCAAGGATCAGCTCAATGCGGCGCTGAAGCCGCACGGGCTGTTTTTCGCGCCGGAACTGTCGACGTCGAACCGTGCGACCGTCGGCGGGATGATCAATACCGACGCGAGCGGGCAGGGCAGCTGCACGTACGGCAAGACGCGTGACCACGTGCTCGAGCTCGACTTCGTGCTGATGGGCGGCGAGCACCTGCACAGCGACGCGATCGCGGACGACGAGCTCGAGCGCCGCTGCGCGCGCGAGGACCGCATCGGCAAGGTCTACCGCACCGCGCGGCGCATCAGCGACGACAAGGCGGCGCTGATCGAAGCGAAGTTTCCGAAGCTCAATCGCTGCCTGACCGGCTACGACCTCGCGCACCTGCGCGAACCGGACGGCCGCTTCAACCTGAACAGCGTGCTGTGCGGCGCGGAAGGCTCGCTCGGCTTCGTCGTCGAGGCGAAGCTCAACGTGCTGCCCATTCCGAAGTATTCGGTGCTGGTCAACGTGCGCTACGCGGGCTTCATGGACGCGCTGCGCGACGCGCGCGCGTTGCTCGCGCACCAGCCGCTGTCGATCGAGACGGTCGACTCGAAGGTGCTGATGCTGGCGATGAAGGACTTCGTGTGGAGCAGCGTGGCCGAGTATTTCCCGCAGGACGACGCTCGGCCGACGCTCGGCATCAACCTGATCGAATTCAGCGGCGACGATGCCGATGACGTCGACGCACGCGTGCGCGCGTTCGTCGATCATCTGCGTACCGATACGAGCGTGGAACGCCTGGGCCACACGCTCGCGGCCGGCGACGACGCGGTGAAGCGCGTGTATGCGATGCGCAAGCGCGCGGTCGGCCTGCTCGGCAACGTGCAGGGCGAGGCGCGCCCGCAGCCGTTCGTCGAGGACACGGCGGTGCCGCCCGAGAACCTTCCCGCGTACATCGCCGAATTCCGCGCGCTGCTCGACGGTCATGGGCTGCAGTACGGGATGTTCGGCCACGTCGACGCGGGCGTGCTGCACGTGCGGCCGGCGCTCGACATGAAGGACCCGAAGCAGGCGGCGCTGGTGCGGCCCGTGTCGGATGCGGTGGCCGAGCTCACGCAGCGCCACGGCGGCCTGTTGTGGGGCGAGCACGGCAAGGGCGTGCGCTCCGAATATGCGCCGGCGTTCTTTGGCGAGCTGTATCCGTCGCTGCAGCAACTGAAGGCCGCGTTCGATCCGCACAACCAGTTCAACCCGGGCAAGATCGCGACGCCGCCGGACCACACGATGCGGCTGCTGAAGATCGACGAAGTGCCGACGCGCGGCGACCACGACCGGCAGATCGACGAGCGCGTGTGGCAGAGCTACGGCACCGCGATGCACTGCAACGGCAACGGCGCGTGCTACAACTTCGATCCGGACGATGCGATGTGCCCGTCGTGGAAGGCGACGCGCGAACGCGTGCAATCGCCGAAGGGGCGGGCGTCGCTGATGCGCGAATGGTTGCGCCTGCAAGGGCAGGCCGGCGTCGACGTCGTCGCGGCGGCGCGTGCGCGGCAGCCGTTCCTGAGCGGCCTTGCCACGCGCTGGCGCAACAGCCGCGCGGCGCGCAACGGCGAGGTCGATTTCTCGCACGAGGTGTACGACGCGATGGCAGGATGCCTCGCGTGCAAGTCGTGCGCGGGGCAGTGCCCGGTGAAGGTGAACGTGCCGGAGTTTCGCTCGCGTTTTCTCGAGCTGTATCACCAGCGTTACCTGCGGCCGCTGCGCGACTACCTGATCGGCTCGCTCGAATTCACGATGCCGTGGATGGCGCGGGTGCCCGCGCTGTACAACGGGCTGATGCGGGCGGGATGGGTGCGCACGGTGCTGGAGCGGCACGTCGGCATGGTCGACAGCCCGCTGCTGAGCCGCTTCGATCTCGCGGCCGTGATCCGTCAATGGCGCGTGAAGCCGGCCGACCCGCAGGCGCTCGCCGCGCTGAGCGACGCGCAGCGCGCACGCAGCGTCGTCATCGTGCAGGACACCTTCACGCGCTATTTCGATACCGAGCAACTGGCGACGCTGATCGAACTGGCGGCGCGCATGGGCTTTCAGGTGTGGCTCGCGCCGCTCGCGCCGAACGGCAAGGCGCTGCACGTGCAGGGCTTTCTTCACGCATTCGAAAAGGCCGCGATTCGCAACGCGACGCAACTGGCCGCGCTGGCGCGCTCGGGCGTCGCGCTGGTCGGCCTCGATCCGGCGATGACGCTCACGTATCGGCAGGAGTACCTGAAGGTGACGGGGCTCTCCGATGTGCCGAAGGTCGCGCTGCCGCAGGAGTGGCTGCTGCAGGCGCTGCCGGAAGCCGCGACCGGTGTCGTCGGCGCGCCCGCGTCGTACCGGTTGCTGCCGCACTGCACCGAGAAGACCAATGCGCCCGACAGCGGCAAGCAGTGGGCGCAGGTATTCGCGCGACGCGGGCTGCGTTTGCAGGTCCAGGCGACCGGGTGCTGCGGGATGTCGGGTACCTACGGGCACGAGGCGCGCAATCTCGCGACGTCGAAGACGATCTACGCGCAGTCGTGGGCGGGGCACGTGGACGGGCCGGAGGACGAAGGCGAGGCGCTGGCGACCGGCTATTCGTGCCGCAGCCAGGTGAAGCGGATGTCGTCGAAGCAGGTGCGGCATCCGTTGCAGGCGCTGCTCGATCACGTGCGGGCGGTGGGGTGATGGTCGGGCGTCGCGTGTCGCATTGCCCGTGAGATGACATTCGATTCAGCGTCGAGCGGCAAGCCTCGTGCCGTTATCGACGCATGCCTGGGCTCAGGCGTCGGCTTTAGCCGCTTTTCTGGAACGCGGTTTTTCCACCGCAGGAAACGCACCGCCGCCGCGCGGCCGTTTCGGTTCGATCCGCATCTGCCGGATCACGCGCCGGAAATCGATCTCGTGCGCCGCCATCGTGCCGATCAGTTTCGCGATGACCGCGAGGTGGGACGGGACCGTGCCCTTGCTCGAATAGTTCGTGATCGAGCTTTCGTTCATCCGGATCAGGCGGGCGAACTCGCGCGCCGTCAGCTGTGCCTTCTTCAACTCCTGTTGAAATTCCGCATACGCCATTGCACACATGATGCTTCGTCTCCGTGAATCAGAAATCGGTCCGCGCGGCACCGGCGCCGACGGGTGGCGCTCCCGTCGCACCGGCGCCGCGGCGGGTTACATCTTCACCTGGTCGAGGAAGGTCTTCTTGCCGCTCTTGTAGCCGTAGATCGAGATGATCCCGTGCGTCAGGTCGCCCTTCGAATCGAACGTCGTCGTGCCGATCACGCCTTCGTACTTCGTCGCCGGCATCGCCGCGAGGATCTTCGCCGGGTCGGTCGAGTTCGCGCGCTTCATCGCGTCGACCGCGATGTAGACCGCGTCATACGCGAACGGCGCATCGAACTTGATGCCCTGGTTGAAGCGCTTCTGGTACTTCGCGAGGAAGTCCGTGCCGCCCGGCATCTTCTCGAGCGCCGCGCCGGCCTGCGAGCACAGCACGTTGTCGGCCGCCGGGCCTGCCAGTTGGGCCAGCGAGTCGGTGCACACGCCGTCGCCGGACAGGATCTTCGCGCGCAGGCCGAGCTGCTTCGCCTGCTTCGCGAGCGGGCCGCCGGTGGCGTCCATGCCGCCGTACATGATCGCGTCGGGGTTCTCGCCCTTGACCTTCGTCAGGATCGCGCGGAAGTCGACCGCCTTGTCGTTGGTCGCGTCGTGCGACAGCACCTTCAGGCCGAGCGCCTTCGCCTTCTTCTCGAATTCGTTCGCGAGGCCCTGGCCGTACGCGGTCGAATCGTCGATCACCGCCACGCTCTTCACGCCCTTCGCCTGCGCGTAGCTCGCGAGCGCCGGGCCTTGCTGCGCGTCGGTCGCGACGACGCGGTAGGTCGTCTTGAAGCCTTGCTGCGTGTAGGTCGGGTTCGTGGCCGACGGCGAGATCTGGACGATGCCCGCGTCGCTGTAGATCTTCGACGCCGGGATCGACGTGCCCGAGTTCAGGTGGCCGATGACGGCGACGACCTTGTCGTCGACGAGCTTCTGCGCGACCTGGGTAGCCTGGCGCGGGTCGGCCGCGTCATCCTGTGCATCGAGTTGCAGCGTGATCTTCTTGCCGCCGATCGTGAGGCCCTTCGCATTGATTTCCTCGACTGCGAGGCGCGCACCGTTCTCGTTGTCCTTGCCGAGGTGCGAGATGCCGCCCGTCGTCGGTTCGACGCTGCCGATCTTGACGACCTGGTCGGCCATCGCGGTCGACGCGGCCGCGAACGCGGCGGCAGCCAGTGCGACGGTGATCAGGGGTTTGCAGCGCATGCCGACAGTGCTTCGTTCCATCTGCCATCTCCGATTTGAATGTCTTTCTATTGACGTCTCGACCGGCCGACGGCGAGGTCGGGGCGATCGGACGAGTCTCCATACCCATCATGGGCTTCACTGCATCGCGTCCTGCCGCTCGACGGGCCGCCCGGGTGAGCGGGCGAATCGGGGCCCGAAACGGTGCAATTCGTATGAATATATATGAAGCCGATTTTGCGCGCTGCAGCGAATCGCGTAGCGGGGCGGCTGCAGCACGGCCGGCGCCCGACATTCGAAGGCGCCGGATGCCGGAAATCGTGCGCCGCGGCAGGCCACAGGCTGCGATTCGCTGTCGACGGCCTTACGGCCGCATCCATTATTCGGCCGGCGGGCGGGACGAAGCCATGGACACTGGTGCACGGTCAATCCGGAACTGTTCGGTCGATTTGTCTGCACAGTTTGGACGATTTCGATTGCGCATCCGATTGCAGGGCCATGCTTCGTCACGATCGATACCCTCGATTTAACGCAACTAACGGTCCGGCCTGGCGGCGTCGGCGAACTGGCGCGAGTCGACAGCCCGCGCGACGCATTCAGCTTTGCAAACACCCGGGTTCGCCCCGACCGGTTCGCCTGCGGATCGTCGGGCCGATCGTGCCGGCCGGATGCTGCACCGATCCTAGGACCGTCCGCGCAACGCCACGAAGATCACGCCGGCAATCGCCAGCAGGCCGCCGCACACCGTCTCGATGCCGGGTCGCTCGCCCGTCAGCGCCATCGACAGGACCGTCGCGACCGCCGGCGTCAGATAGAGGAAGTTGGCGGCGCGCGCCGCGCCGAAGTAGCCGAGTGCGAAGGTCCAGGTCGCGTAACCCAGCGCGGCGGGGAAGATGCCGAGCATCAGCACGGCCAGCGCCGTGTCGCGCGACCCGCTGCCGAGCGCCACGAGCGCACCCGGCAACCACGGTGTGAGCAGCAGCGCGCCGGCCAGCAGCGTGTACGCGGTGCAGGCCAGCGCGCCGTACACTGGAATGAGCCGCCGCTGCAGCACGAAATAGCTGGCCGAACACAAGGCCGCGCCGAGGATCAGCGTGCTGCCCGCACCGAGGACCAGGCCCCCCGGCTGCCCGCGCGCGATCACCGCGATGCCGGCGAGGCTGACCAGCGAACCGAGCCAGCCCCAGCGATTGAAGCGCTCGCCGAGAAACACGGCGGCCAGCAGCGCCGTGAAGATCGGCAGCGTATTCACGATGAAGCTTGCGGCGCCGGCCGAGACGGTCTGCTCGCCGGTATTGAGCAGCGCGTTGTAGAGCGCGATGCCGAGAAAGCCGCACAGCAGGAAGCGCAGCGCGTCGCCCCGGGTCGGCACGCGCGGCCGCCGCGCGATCAGCCACGCGATGATCAGCACGGCGGCAGTGGCGAAGCGCGCCGCCGCGAGCTGCAGCGGCGTCAGGCCATGCAGGCCGATCCGGATGAACGGGAAGGCGGACGCCCACGAAACGATCGTGAAGGCGACCGCGCCGGCCGCGATCAGCGGCTGCCGCGCAGGGCGCGACGACGGGGTGGAGAGCGTGTTCATGCGCCAATGATGCGGCGTGGCAAGATGCTAAGCTAGCGCACAGATCAGCATCCAGATATGACCATGATTCACAGCTCGAGCCGGCGGCCGGCCGGCGCTTCAGCCCGCTCGAAGCGGGGCTCGGCGGCGTTGCCCGTCGCAGCGCCATCGCCGGGTTCGCGGCCGCCGCTCGCGAGTCTCGAGACGGTGTGCACGGTCGCGCGCGAGGGTTCGTTCCTCGCCGCGGCCGACGTATCCGGCGTGACGCACGGCGCGATCAGCCGGCGGGTGGCCGCTGTCGAAAACTGGCTCGGCCTGCGGTTGTTCGAACGTCATGCGCGCGGTGTGCGCCTGACGCCGGACGGCCAGCGCTTCGTCGGCCGGATCGAGCAGGCGTTCGCGATCATCGACAGTGCGGCCGATCAGTGGCGCTCGCCGCGTACGCCGCGGCTGGTCAGGGTGAGCGTGGTGCCGGCCTTCGCGCAGCTCTGGCTGTTCGAGCGCCAGCATGCGCTCGAGAGCGAGGCGCCCGCGTTGCGGATCGAACTCGGCATCGATCTGCGCAACGTGGATATCGCCGGCGGCGAAGCGGACCTGTCGATCCGGTACGGGCGCGGCAACTGGCGTCAGCTCGAAACCCGCGCGTTCATGCCGGAACGGCTCTATCCGGTCGCGCATCCGCGGCTCGCCGCGCAACTGGCGAAGGCGCGCCGCCGGCGCGGCGATGCCGCGTTGCTCGACATGCCGTTGCTGCACGATTCCGATGTGACCGGCTGGCGCACGTGGTTCGATGCATTGGGCGTGCCGTTCAAGCCGCGCGTGCAGGATCGCCGTTTCGAGGATTACAACCTCGTGCTGGCCGCCGCCGAGGCCGGGCTCGGCGTGGCGCTGGCGCGGGTACCGCTCGCCGACGCCTATCTCGAGCGCAGCGATCTCGTGCGCGTGAGCCGGCACGAGGTCGATTCGGTGCTCAGGTATTACTTCGTGCATGCGAAGGGGGAGAATCGGCCTGAGGTGCTGGCGTTGATGGAGCGGATGCGGGCGGCGGTGGGGGCAGGCGGCTAGCGCTGGCTGGTGTATCGTGTCGGCCCGCCGCGGTACGCTGGTGGGCGCGAAAAAAGCGTTGTGCGATACGTGGCACTAGGCTCGGGCCGCCGGATCGACGACAATGCGACCGCGAAAAACGATGAGGTGGAGAGATGAACGAGATTCGAAAAGGGATGCATCCGTGCGGATGCAAGCGAGGTCAACAATGAACAAACCGGACAAGTCGTCGAAAGCGCGCGCCGCGCTCGACCAGCTGTTTTCGGGCATGGCGCCCACGGATGCGACGCGCGCGTCGCGTCCGGGCAATCCGTTCGAAGCGAACGCAGACGACGCATCCGCCGGCACGGGCGGGCGCGGCGGTATCGAAGTCACGCTGTCGACCCGGATCCAGTTGCGCGGCTATCCGAATGCGAACGCATTCATGAAGCGCATGGCCGAAGCGTGGGGGCTGGAGTGGGGGATGTACGACAGCGTCAAGGCCATCGCGACGCTGCCTGTCGGATGGCGAGCGCGCCGGCTGCCGGAAGTCACGCAGATCGTCGACGGACACGACGTGCTGCGCGCGGAGAGCAGCCTGCAGGGCGGCGAAATGTCGTATCTGAAAGTGCATCCGCGGTACTACATCGACGCACGCAAGGGATTGGGCTGGGGCAAGTCGTCGAAGGCGTCCGACGATCCGGATCTCGACGGCCCCGACTGGAACTGCTTCGTGATCGATCGCGAAAAGTCCATCGAAGTGCACGAACTGACGACCTCGTCGCTGAAAGCCGACATGGACAACGCGCGGGCGACGCTGTTGAAATGGCTGGACGAGAACTATCCGAAACATCGCGATCCTTTCGCGTACTGGTCGGATTGCGAAGGGGCATCGTAATTTTGCGTGGCTGCCCGGTTCGGGTTCGCGGGCACGCGTTGCGCGACCGGGGCCGAAGCGGGTGGGGGCAAGTCGCTTCGATGCATCGGCCGGTTGCGATGGGAGCGTCGATTGAAACGAGCCAGTGTCGTCCCGGTTCTCTGGGCCGCGTTCGGTGCGGCGGTCGGTTCGACCGTCGTCGAGCTGCTGCTCTGGCCGATCGTCGGTGACGACGCGATCGGGAACCTGTTGCGCGACACACGCCTCACCGCGGCCATCGTGATGGGGCGCGGCGTGCTCGGCGCGTCCGCCGGCTTCGATCCGAGCGTCATGGCGGTCGCGACCCTCGTGCATCTGGTGCTGTCGCTGGCCTACGCGGCCGTGCTGGCGAAGGTGATTCGCAACCTGTCGCTCGCAGCCTCGCTCCTCGCAGGCGGCGGGTTCGGCCTCGTCCTGTACGGCGTCAACCTGTACGCGTTCACCGCGATCTTCCCGTGGTTCATCCCGGTTCGCGGCGCGGTCACGCTCGTGGCCCATCTGGTATTCGGGACCACGGCAGCGGCTGCCTACCGCGCTGCCAGGCGCTAGGCCGGGCGCCAATCGACGGTTCCCGCGCAGGTCATTCGCACCAGACCCCTGGAATAAGCCCGCGCGCTGCATCGTTTAGCCGTCAGGAGACCCTGTACGATGCGGCGGCGCGTGAGCACCGCAAGATGAATCGTGCGCAAGCAATCCGGTCTGCCGGGCGCCGTTAGCGGCACCCGCGATCGAGTGGTCGGGGGTAATCAGGCAGGAGCCGATCATGTGCAACTGGTTTCGATCCGGGATAGGTATCGTCTGTCTCGGCTGTTCCGCGGTGGTCCTTGCGCAAACGTACGACGATCTGGCGGACGACACGGCGAACTGCCGTGCAGTCGTCGCGCACGCGAACATCGACGGCACCGAGCAGCAAGTCGTCGGGCGTGCGTGCCTGCAGGACGATGGCACATGGCAGTTCGTGCAGAGTCCTGACGGTAGTGTTTTATGGTATCCGGCGGCGGACTATCCGTATGCCGACCTGTGGTACTGGGGGCCGCCGCTTTTCGTCGGCGCAGGTGTGGGCTTCGTGTTCGTCGATCGCTTCCACCACTTCCACCATTTTCACCACTTCGATCACGTCGGCCACTTCAACGGGGTGGACCATCATCGCATCGGCGCGCCGATCGGCGCCGGCTTTCACCATGGCGCGTTTCCTGCCGGCACCGTCGGCCACGGATTCGGCGGCATGCATCAGTTCGGCGGGGCGAGCGGATTCGGTGGAATGCGGCGACGCTGAGGCAGCAGTTACAGGATCGATGCGAGCCTGGGCACGCGAAGCAGCAGGCCAGCGATCAGGTAGCACGCGACGCACGCGATACCGCCGGTCACGGCGAGCTTCAGGAATGGGGCTGCCGGCACGTTTTGCCACGCGAGGGCGACCCCGACCAGCACCGGCGGATGGATGATGTAGATCGAGTAAGCGCGTCGCGCCAGCGGCTGCCAGACGCCCGTCAGTCGAGTGAAGCGCCGCTGAAAGCGGCTGGCGAGAAACAGTATCGTGCCCCATGCGACCAGCGGCTCCCAGAACGCGTACACCACGTCGACCGGTCGGCCATGCAATGCGGGAACGTGCTTCGCGAGAAGGTAGACGATCGGCAGGACGGGGAGTGTCAGCAGCGCGATGCGCCACCACGTGCCGACCTGCCGTGGCGGAAGATGCTCGAGCCAGCGTGCGCGCGCTGCCCGGCAACCCGCTACGTACAAGACGACATAGCTGGCGAAATACCCGAGCTGAAGCCCCCATACGTTGACACCTATCGGCCATCGGGACCGCAACGCCAGCGCCGCGATTCCGGTCAGCAATGCCGCCGCGGCCAGGGTGCGATCGGACGGGAACGGGTGCCGAACGGGGCGGCTCGCGATGCGCGGAAACGCGATGCTCCATAGTGCTGCAGCCGCACTGAAAATCAGCAACGCCTTGGCGAACCACATGGGACCGTTGTCGAACGTGCCGTGGCGCCACAGGCGGCCGAGCGTATCGTCGAACGGGTGGCCGGCAGCGGACTGTGCCAGCGCGATCGTCGCGGGGCCGATCAGAAGGCCATACACCAGCAACGGCAGGCCGAGCCTGAGCAACCGGTCGGCCAGGAAGCGGGCGGCGCCCTTGCGATCGATGGAGGGTGGCGTGTGGTAGCCCGCCAGGAAAAAGAACAGGCCCATGAAGAATGCCTGGTTGATCGCGCAGAAGAGCGTCAACAGCGCGGATTGCACCGACGGCCCCGCGGCCACCTCGTGGTAGTACCACCCACCGAGCGCGCCGTACGTGATCGCGCAGTGGTGAAACACGACCAGCAACGTCAGGCAGGCGCGCAACGCGTCGAGGCCGACGTTGCGATGCGCGGCAACCGCCTGGTCCGTCCGGAACGCGACATCGACCGCAATGTCCTGAGCGCTCATTGCCTTGCCTGTGTGGTTGGTCAGTCACGACCCGCACCGTGCATGTCGGGCGGGCGTACAGGTCGGCAACATACACCGTTGTTCTTACAACCTTGCTACAGGCCGATCCGCTGCCGGCCCGATGCCTGGTCGAGCCGCCCGCGCAGGTCGTCGAACGGAATCATCACGTGCGTGCGATACGCGGGCCGCGCTTTCAGCCGTTCGTACCACGCTTGCACGTGCGGGATGTCCGGCCGTGCGATGTCGAGTTCGAAGTAGCGATACAGGTGCGTGCCGGCCGCGATGTCGGCGAGCGTGAGCGTGTCGCCCGCGAGAAACGGCTGCCCGGCCAGCGCCGCGTCGAGCGCCTGGAAGTGCTGCGCGCACTGCGCGATGCTTTGCTCGACGCGCACCGTGTCGCGCTGTTCGGGCGGCGTCCGGAAGTAGCCCCGGAACACGCCGTTCAGGAACGTCGGCTGCAACGTGGTTTGCGACCAGTCCATCCAGCGGTCGGCGCGCGACTGTTCGGCGGGGTTGTCGTGCCAGAAGCCGGGGCGCCCGTAACGCGCGGCGAGGTAGCGCAGGATGCTGTGCGATTCCCAGACGACCGTGCCGCCATCGTCGATCACGGGTATGCGCCCGTGCGGGTTCATCGCCAAAAAATCGGGCGTGTCGAGCACGCCGAACTGCCCGCCGGCCGGCACGTGCCGATGCGCAAGCGCGAGCTCGTCGACGAGCCACATCACCTTCTGGACGTTGAATGCATTGCGGCGTCCCCATACGGTCAGCATGCCGGCCTCCTTGTGTCGTGCGGAACGGGATCGCGACAGTGTAAACGCCGCAGGCGCGCACCGCGGTACGCGCCTGCCGGCCGTCGTCGTTGCCGCCGTGCGGCGACGCGATCAGAACTTGTGGCGGATCCCGACGATCGCGAGTTCCTGCGTATCGGTGCCGGAATTCACGCCGTACGAGCCGACCGATGCGGCGGCCTTCACGACCGCGCCGTTCGCGTTGAGCGTGTTGCCGCTCGCCTTCTGGTAGCCGAACAGCGCATACAGGTCGGTGCGTTTCGACAGCGCGTAATCCGCGCCGAGGTTGACCTGGTTGTAGTGCGCAGAACTCGGCCCCGTCAGCGACGTGTAGTTGTAGCCGACGCCCGCGCGCAGTGCCGGCGAGAACTGCCAGTTGAAGAACGCCGAGCCGTTGTTGAACTTCGCGTTCTGGCTGAACGCCGACAGCGTGTCCGCGCCGTACTGCGTATTCGAATACGCGAGGCCGAAGGTGGCGGGCCCGGCCACGTACTGGCCGGCCACGCGCACGATCTGGATCGACTTCGCGCTCGAGAAGCCCTGGTTGATCACGGTGTTGAACAGCGTGTCCGAGCTGCTCGACCACGTGCGCACGCCGTTCGCGACGGTGGAGCCGCCGTTCGCGTAGAAGAAGCCGGCGCCGAGCGACAGCGGGCCGTTCGCGTAGCTTGCGCCGAAGCTGTACGTGCGGCCGCTGCCGGTGGCGCCCGCCACGCCGCCGAAGCCGTACAGGCCTTCGAACTGGAAGCCCGAGATCAGCGGGCTCGTGTATTTCACCGAGTTGCTGACGCGCAGGCTGTTGTCGTAGTTGTCGAGGTCGCCCGGCGTCGCGAACACGCCGCCGAAGTAGTTGTCCTGCGTGAGGCCCTGCACGAGATCGACGACCGGATCGTACTGGCGGCCGAGCGTGACGGTGCCGTACGTGCTGCTCGCGAGGCCGACGACGGCCTTGCGGCCGAATTCGCGCCCGCCCTGGCCGAGCGCGCCCGTGCCGATGTTGAAGCCGTTCTCGAGCTGGAACAGCGCCGCCAGGCCACCGCCGAGATCCTCGGTGCCGCGCAGCCCCCAGCGGCTGCCCGACAGGTTGCCGCTGCTGAACTTGACGAGGCTCGACGCGTTGCTGCCGTTCGCGTTCTGCGCATTGTGCACGTACGCGATGCCCGCATCGGCGATACCGTACAGCGTGACGCCGCTTTGCGCGTGAGCGCCGGCGGCATGGAGCGCGGCCGGCAGTGCGAGCAGTGCGAATGAACGGATCTGTTTCATTGTTGGATTCCCCCGTTGGTCGATTGGTCTGACGAGTCGGTGAACGATACGGATGACGCATCGTCGAGGGAACCAATAAATTGTCGGATCGTTATGAGGCGGCGCGGAGATGGATGCGCGCGCAACCTGCCGGCGGCCGGCACACGGGGATGCTATGCGTCGTGCCGCCGCGACGCGTTTCTCAGCACGAGCGTCATCAGTTGCCGGCGCGAATCGACACCGAGCTTCGCGAAGGCGCGCTTCGCGTAGGTATCGACGGTGGAGGTCTTGAGCCCCATCGATTGCGCGATGGCCGCCGACGTCATGCCCTGGATGAACGACGCGCACACGTGCATCTCGCGCGCGGTCAACCGTTCCTGCCATTCCGGCAGCCATTGCGCGACGAGGTCGAGATCGAGTTCGTCACGCGGTGCGTCGTCGGCGGAGATCGCGCCGAGCAGGCGCTTGTGCGCGGACGCCAGCGGCAGCACGACCTGCGAAAGCTGCTTCAGGAGGCTCAGCTCCTTCAGCGAAAACGGCGGCAGGCGCCGCGAGCGCGCGATCGAGATCGAGTAACGCGTGCCGCCCGTCACGCCCGCGATCACGCATTCGTCGTGAATGTCGCCGGCATCGAAGAACAGATGCCGCAGCTCGCTCGCCACGCGCTGCGCGGACACCTGCAGCAACTGCACGTCGTTTTCGGTTTCGATCGCCGCGTACGTTGCATCGTCGCTCGCGTAGCTGCGGTAGTAGTGGCGCATCACCTGCGCGACCAGCTCGGGCTCGCGGCCGAAGCTGCCGATCCAGCCGACGCTGCGCCGGCCGGAAGACGCGCTGCGCTCGTAGTCGAGATGCACGGCGTCGAAATCGACGTAGCGCACGAGCGTGTCGTAGACGGCGCGCATGAACTGCGGCGTTCCGACGGTTTGTGCGATGTCGCCCAGCGTTTCGGTCACGAACGCGACATGGCTCAGCGGGAGATCGGGGGCGGGCAGCGCAGCGCTCATGACGTCGGGTGTCGAAGATTTTCAGGTGGCGCTACAGGTATCACGAATATTTTCGACTGCCTACGCGGGAATCTACCCAAACGGCGGGAATCGACGTCGCCGTTTGTCCCGGTTTTCGGGACTGACGCTGCCGGCCGCGATCTCTACATTGGCCCTTGTGCTGAACACCGCTCGACGGCGTTGACGCGAGTCCGGACCCGGACCGGGCGCAACGGCCGATCCCCATCACAAGGAGAATCCCCATGCGTATCCGTATCCGTCGTCAACCGGTGTTGCGCGCCGCGCGCGTCACGCCGGCGGTGCTGGCCGTCGCGGCCAGCCTGTCCGCCCATGCCGGCGACACCCACCTGAACGTGTACAACTGGTCGGAGTACGTCGCGAAGGACACGGTCCCCGTCTTCGAGAAGCAGTCGGGCATCAAGGTGCGCTACGACAGCTACGACAGCGACGATACGCTGCAGACCAAGCTGCTTGCGGGCAGCTCGGGCTACGACATCGTCGTGCCGACGTCGAACTATCTCGCGCAGCAGATCCAGGCCGGCGTGTACCAGAAGCTCGACAAGTCGAAGCTGCCGAATCTCGCGAACCTCGACCCGTTGCTGATGAAGATGGTCGCGAAGGCCGACCCGGGCAACCAGTACGGCGTGCCGTGGGCATGGGGCACGACGGGAATCGGCTACAACGTCGAGGCGGTCAGGAAGCGGCTCGGCGACAACGCACCGACTGACAGCTGGGCGCTGCTGTTCGACCCGGCGAACGCGGCGAAGCTGAAAAGCTGCGGCATCTCGCTGCTCGACGCGCCGGACGCCGCGTTCGCGGCGGCGCTGCAGTACATGGGCAAGGACCCGGAGAGCAAGAACCCGGCCGACTACCAGGCGGCCTACGACGTGCTGAAGAAGATCCGCCCGTACGTCACGCAGTTCAGCTCGGCCGGCTATGCGGACGATCTGGCGAACAACGATGTGTGCGTCGTGCTCGGCTGGTCGGGCGACGTCGGTATCGCGCGGCGGCGCACGCTGGACGCAAAGCGCTCGTACGAGATCCGCTATGTGAATCCGAAGGAAGGCGGCCTGCTGTGGTTCGACGTGATGGCGATCCCGAAGGATGCGCCGCATCCGGAAGCCGCACTGAAGTGGATCAACTACATCGAGGACCCGAAGACCAACGCGGCGATCACGAACGAGATCTTCTACCCGAGCGCCAACAAGGCCGCGCGCCCGTTCGTGACACCGGCGATCGTGCAGGACCCGGGCATTTACCTGTCCGACGCGACGATCGCGAAGGCGTCGCTCGCGATGCCGCGCAGCGCCGACATCGCGCGGATGCAGAACCGTCTGTGGCTGCAGCTGAAGTCGGGCGGTTGAGGGAGACGACGATGATCCATACGCTCCCTGCCGCATCGGTTGCGGCCGCCGCCCGCCGCGATGCGGACGCATTCGTCCGCATCGAAAACGTCGTGAAGAAATTCGGCGACAGCACCGCCGTCGACAACGTGAACCTGACGATCGCGAAGAACGAGCTGTTCGCGCTGCTCGGCAGCTCGGGCTGCGGCAAGTCGACGTTGCTGCGCATGCTCGCCGGGCTCGAGACGGCCACCTCCGGCAAGATCTTCGTCGACGGCGAGGACCTCGCGTCGCTGCCGCCGTACCGCCGCCCGGTGAACATGATGTTCCAGTCGTACGCGCTGTTCCCGCACATGACGGTCGAATCGAACGTCGCGTTCGGCCTGAAGCAGGAAGGCACGCCAAAGAACGAGATCAAGGAGCGCGTGGCCGATGCGCTGGCGCTCGTGCAGATGAGCAAGTACGCGCAGCGCAAGCCGCATCAGCTCTCCGGCGGCCAGCAGCAGCGCGTCGCGCTCGCGCGCTCGCTGGTCAAGCGCCCGAAGCTCTTGCTGCTCGACGAGCCGATGTCCGCGCTCGACAAGAAGATCCGCCAGAAGACCCAGCTCGAACTCGTGAACATCATCGAGAAGGTCGACGTGACCTGCGTGATGGTCACGCACGACCAGGAAGAGGCGATGACGATGGCCAGCCGCCTCGCGGTGATGAGCGAAGGCAAGATCGTGCAGATCGGCGCGCCGGGCGAGGTGTACGAGTTTCCGAACAGCCGCTTCTCGGCCGAATTCATCGGCTCGACCAACCTGTTCGAAGGCCGCGTGGTCGAGGACGAGCCCGATCACATCTTCGTCGAGAGCGACGACCTCGAGGCGCGCATGTACGTGAGCCACGGCGTCACCGGCCCGCTCGGCATGCCGGTCGGCATCTCGGTGCGCCCGGAACGCATTCACGTGTCGCGCGAGAAGCCGGGCTCGAAACACAACTGGGCGCGCGGCGTCGTGACCGACATCGCGTACATGGGCAGCTACTCGCTGTACCACGTGCGCTTGCCGAGCGGCAAGACGGTCGTGTCGAACCTGTCGAGCTCGCACCTGATGAACGACAACGCGCCGGCGTGGAACGACGACGTGTTCGTGTCGTGGTCGCCGGCCAGCGGCGTCGTGCTGACGCAGTGAGGACGCCACGATGAGAACCTCCGCTTCCAATCCGTCCGCGGCGGTGCCGACCGGCGCCGCGAGCGCCGGCACCGGCCGCGCCCGCCCGGGCCGCTTCGACTTCCTGGCGCGCTTCCTGCCGTCGGGCCGCAGCGTCGCGATCGGCGTGCCGTTCGTGTGGCTTGCCGTGTTCTTCGCGCTGCCGTTCGTGCTGGTGCTGAAGATCAGCTTCGCCGACCAGATGCTCGGCATCCCGCCGTACACCGCACTTGCGCGGCTGGAGGCCGGCACCGTGCAGGTCGTGCTGTCGCTGAAGCATTACGCGCTGCTGCTGCAGGACGACCTGTACCTGAACACCTACGTCAGCTCACTGAAGATGGCCGCGGCATCGACGCTGATGTGCCTGCTGGCCGGCTACCCGATCGCGTACTTCATTGCGCGCTCGGCGCCGGCCCGCCGCAACCTGCTGATGATGGGCGTGATGCTGCCGTTCTGGACGTCGTTCCTGATCCGCGTCTATGCGTGGGTCGGGATCATGAAGGACGACGGGCTGCTGAACCACGTATTAGAGGCACTCGGCGTGATCGCGACACCGCTGCGGCTGTATCACACCGACGCGGGCGTCTACATCGGGATGGTCTATTCGTACCTGCCGTTCATGGTGATGCCGCTGTACGCGCACCTCGTGAAGATGGACCTCACGTTGCTCGAAGCCGCGAACGATCTCGGCGCGACGCCGTGGTCCGCGTTCTGGCGCATCACGCTGCCGCTGTCGAGGAACGGCATCGTCGCGGGCAGCCTGCTGGTGTTCATCCCGGCGGTGGGCGAATACGTGATCCCCGAGCTGCTCGGCGGCGCGAACACGCTGATGCTCGGTCGCGTCATGTGGGATGAATTCTTCAACAACATGGACTGGCCGATGGCGTCCGCGGTGACGGTGACGATGGTGCTGCTGCTGCTCGTGCCGATGGCCCTGCTCCATTACAGCCAGACCGAAGCGGAGGCCGGGTCATGAACCGTGCGAATCGCATCCTGTCCGTATGCGTGCTGGGCGCGGGCTTCCTGTTCCTGTATATCCCGATCGTCAGCCTGGTCGTCTACTCGTTCAACGCGTCGAAGCTGGTGACGGTGTGGTCGGGCTTCTCGCTGAAGTGGTACGGCGCGCTGCTGCACGACGACGAACTGCTCACGGCCGCCTGGCTGTCGCTGAAGATCGCGCTGCTGACGGCCACCGCGTCGGTCGCGATCGGCACCTGGGCCGGCTTCGTGCTCGCTCGCATGGGGCGCTTTCGCGGCTTCACGCTGTATGCCGCGATGATCAACGCGCCGCTCGTGATTCCGGAAGTAATCCAGGGCATCTCGCTGCTGCTGCTGTTCGTCGCGATGCAGCAGACCTTCGGCTGGCCGGCCGGGCGCGGCTGGCTGACGATCTGGATCGGCCACGTGATGCTGTGCCTGTCGTTCGTCGCGGTGATCGTGCAGTCGCGCGTGAAGGAGCTCGATCGTTCGATCGAGGAAGCCGCGCTCGATCTCGGCGCGCGGCCGTGGAAGGTGTTCTTCGTGATCACGCTGCCGCTGATCGCGCAGGCGCTGGTGTCCGGCTGGCTGCTTGCCTTCACGGTGTCGATCGACGACGTGATCCTGTCCGCGTTCCTGTCGGGCCCGGGTTCGACGACGCTGCCGCTCGTCGTGTTCTCGCGCGTGCGGATGGGGCTCAACCCGGAGATGAATGCGCTCGCCACGGTGTTCATCACCGTCGTGACGATCGGGGTCGTCGTCGTGAACCGCGCGATGCTGGCCCGCGAGCGGCGGCACGCGCGCGACACGCGGATGTGGCATGCGGCGTCCGCATCCGAGGTATCCGGCACCTCCGCGTCGCCGTCCGCCATGCCGCCCGTGCGCTCGCCCGCCGCGCCGCCGCTGCACGACCGCATCCCGCATCCCACAAAGTGACGAACAGTGACGAACGACCAGGAGACATTCCATGAAAAAGAAGATGCTCTGCGCGCTGATCGCCGGAGCGCTGCCGGGGCTGGCTGCGGCGAACTCGAGCGCCGACCAGATCCGGACGCTGCAGCAGCAGATCGCGGTGCTGCAACGGCAGATGAGCGCGCTGCAATCACAGCTCGGCGCGAAGCCTTCGGCCGCACCGGTGGCGGCGAACGTGGCGAACGCGCCAAACCCGGCGACCGGCGCGGCGGCTGATCCGTCCGCACCCGGCTACGGGCAGGCACCGGCCGTGCTGACCAACGACGACGTGTCGGAACTCCGGCAACAAGTTGCGAACCAGCAGTTGAAGGTCGATTCGCTGACCGATGCCGCGCGCACGGGCCCGATCGCCGGGCTGTCGGTGACGGGCTACCTCGACCCGACCTACGTATACAACCGGGGTGCCGGCACGTCGTCGTTCCAGTTCGCGAATCACGAGAACGCGTACACCTACTACAACAGCACGTTCGGCGATGTATTCCTCGACATCAAGAAGACATTCGGTGTCGGTCCGACCGCGCCGTCCGCGGAAATCACGCTGATGCCGAACCGCGGCGCGGGCCTGTCGATGATGACGGGCAGCGGCTCGAGCGGCCTGAACATCATCAACACGGCCGTCCTGACCGTGCCGCTGTCCGGCACGACGGCGCTCACCGGCGGGCTCGTGACGGGCTTCGGCGGCTACGAGTACCAGCAGTCGAACATGATGCTGACGCTCACGCACAACCTGCTGTACGACTTCTCCGATCCGGGTTCGTCGATCGGCGCGGGCCTCAACTACCTGAGCGCGGACGGCCACTGGGCGTGGAAGTTCTTCGTCGGCAACGAGCAGTTCCGCAGCGCGGGCGCGGTCACGCAGACCGGCGTCAACGCGTTCGGCGACCCGATCACGACGAGCAACAAGGTGCCGACCTTCACCGCGCGCGTCGATTACCTGCGCGGCAGCGCGCTCGACGTCGGCGGCTCGATCAGCATCGGCCGCCAGACGCTGCCGAGCGCGGTCGACCCGGCGACCGGCAACGTGCGCTACGGCGTGGGCGGCAACGCACCGAGCGCGTACGGCGCGTTCTTCTTCGGCGAGGCTGATGCGACCTACACGCTCGCCGATGCGCAGTACAACGCCGAGTTCGACTACGGCCAGCAGCAGCACGGCGCGTTCAACGGCGGGCTCGCACAGTGGTTCGGGCTGTCGCTGCTCGCGCACCGCAAGTTCAACGCGCCGGTGGTCGGCCGCATGGGTGCGACGCTGCGCTACGACCTGCTCGTGAACCGGAAGAACGGCGGCGGCGGCTCGTCGATCGGCCTGAACGGCAACGGGATGGACCCGTACAACGGCTTCGGCATCGATGCGGACTGCCTGGCGCTGTCGAAGGCGAACGGCGGCGTCGGCTTCGAGTGCAAGGGCGCGACGCGGCAGGCTGCCGCGTTCGACCTGCTGTTCTACCCGACCCAGCAAGTGACGGTGAAGGTCGAATACCGGCACGACTGGGCGAGCAACAAGGTGTTCCTGCGTCACGACGGGTCGTACGAGAAGTCGAACGACCTGCTCGCCACCCAACTCATCTACGCGTTCTGACGCGACGCCGTTCGCGAGTCTTGCACATGCTCAAGTTCGAAAACCAGCAACATGTTCAGTCCTACTATGCAGCGACGGTCAACAACCATACGCGACATCCGTCGCTCGACGGGGCCGTGACGGCCGACGTCTGCGTGATCGGCGGCGGGCTCACGGGCCTGTCCGCGGCACTCGAGCTCGCCGAGCGCGGCCATTCGGTCGTGCTCGTCGAGGCGTCGAAGATCGGCTGGGGCGCGAGCGGGCGCAACGGTGGCCAGCTGATCGCCGGGTACGCGTGCGACATCGACACGTTCTCGGCCTACCTGCCGGAAGACGACGTGCGGCGCGTCTGGGCGATGGGGCTGGAGTCGGTCGAGATCGTCCGGCAGCGGGTCGAGCGGTACGGCATCGATTGCGACCTGACCTCCGGCTACCTCACCGCCGCGAACAAGCCGCGCCATCTCGATGCGCTGCGCGCGTGGCGCGATACCGCGGCGAGACGCTTCGGCTATCGCGGCTACGAAGTCGTCGAGCGCACCGACATGCATCGCTTCGTCGCATCGGATCGTTACTTCGGCGGCCTCCGTTACGAAGGCAGCGGCCACCTGCATCCGCTGAACTACACGCTCGGCCTCGCGCGGGCGGCGCGCGAGGCCGGCGTGACGATCCACGAGGACACGCCCGCGATTGCGCTCGATCGTGCCGCACCGCATCACCGCGTGACGTGCGCCCGCGGCCACGTGGATGCCCGTCATGTCGTGCTGGCCTGCAATGCATACCTGGGGCAGCTGGCGCCGGCGCTCACGCGCAAGATCATTCCGGTCACGACGTACCTGATCGCGACGGAGCCGCTCGGTGACGCGCGCGCGGCCGAAACGATGCCGGCCAATGCGGCGATCTGCGACACCCGTTCGGCGCTCGACTATTTCCGGCTGACACGCGACCGCCGGCTGCTGTGGGGCGGCAAGGCCAGCAGCTCGACGAACACGCCGCGCGATCTCGCGGCCGCGATGCGGCGCGACATGCTGAAGACGTTCCCGCAACTGACCGATGTGCGGATCGACTACGCGTGGGGCGGACTGATCGACGCGACGATGAATCGCGCACCGCATTTCGGCAGGCTCGAGCCGACCGTGTATTTCGCGCAGGGATTTTCCGGGCACGGCGTCAACGTGACGGGCCTCGCGGGGCGGCTGATCGCGGAAGCGATCGACGCGCAGGCCACGCGCTTCGACCTGTTCGGCCGGATTCGCCATCGCGACTTTCCGGGCGGGCGCGCGCTGCGCACGCCGATGCTGGCGCTCGCGATGACCTGGCAACGGATGATGGACCTGCTCTGACGCGCGCGGGCGGTTCACCCGGCCGCGCGGCACCGAAACGTTTCGAATCACTCATGCCCTGGAGGCACTCATGACCAACCTCACGAATCTCGTCGACCTGATGCGCGCACCGGCGAAGCTCACGCAGAGCCGCGTGCCGAGCGGGTTGCTGCTCGACGGCAATCCGCTGCAGACGCTGTCGCATCACTACATCAGCCCGTGCGGGCAGTTCAGCTGCGGGATCTGGGCATGCACGCCCGGCCGCTGGACGATCGAGTACGACGAGTCGGAGTATTGCGAGATGCTGAGCGGCGTCGCGATCGTGCGCGACGCTGACGGCCGCGAGCGCGTGTTGCGCGCGGGCGACCGCTTCGTGATTCCACCGGGTTTTCGCGGCACGTGGGAAGTCGTCGAAACGTGCCGCAAGATCTATGCATCGCACGCACCGCAAGCCGGACAGCCGACCGCGTAACGCGCGGCCGGTTCAGGACAACCATCGAGATCAACGAGGAGCAACCCATGACCCAGGAATTGTGGCGTCTCAGCGCGGCCGAGATGGCCGAGCGCGTCGCGCGTCGCGACGTGTCTGCCACCGAACTCACGCGCAGCTGCCTGCAGCGGCTTGAAGCAGTGAACCCCGTCATCAACGCGATCGTCGACGTGATGACCGACAGCGCGTTGCAGGCGGCGTCCGATGCCGATGCCGCGATCGCGCGCGGCGCACCGGTCGGCCCGCTGCACGGCGTGCCGGTGACCGTGAAGATCAACGTCGACACGGCGGGATACGCGACGACCAACGGCGTGCGCGCGTTTTCGGACCTGGTTGCGCACGAGGACAGCCCGGTGACCGCGAACCTGCGCAAGGCCGGCGCGATCGTGATCGGGCGCAGCAATGCGCCGGCGTTTTCGTACCGCTGGTTCACCGATAACGACCTGCACGGCCGCACGTCGAATCCGTGGAATCCGTCGCTGACGCCGGGCGGCTCCAGCGGTGGTGCCGCCGCGGCCGTGGCGGCCGGTATCGGCGCAATCGCGCACGGCAACGACCTGGGCGGCTCGATCCGCTACCCGGCCTACGCGTGCGGCGTCGCCGGGCTGCGGCCCAGCACCGGGCGCGTGCCGGCGTACAACGCAACGCAGTCGAAGGACCGCACGCTCGCGGTGCAGCTCGCGTCCGTGCAGGGGCCGCTCGCGCGCACGGTCGGCGATCTGCGGCTCGCACTCGACGCGATGGCGGCAGGCGACGGTCGCGACGCATGGTGGATGCCGGTCGCGCCGAATGCACAGGAAGCCGCGTTCCCCGCGCGCGTGGCCGTTTGCGCGGCGCTGCCGGGCGTGCCGTCCGATCCGGTGGTGGTCGACGCGATCCGGCAGGCCGCGCGCTGGCTTGAAGAAGCCGGCTGCATCGTCGAGGAAGCGGAGCCGCCGCGGTTCGCCGAAGCGTGCGAACTGTGGCTGGACCTGGTGACCAACGAAGCGCGCAGCGGCCTCGGCGAAGTGATCATGCAGCACGGCGACGCGGCGATCCGTACCGCGTTCGCGAGCCAGCGCCGTCTCGCGAAGCCGCTGGACCTCGAGGGCTACATGAACGGCCTCGCGCGGCGCACCGCGCTGCTGCGCGACTGGCAGCAGTTCTTCGCGCGCTATCCGCTGCTGCTGATGCCGGTGTCGTGCGCGCAGCCGTTCGCGATCGACGCCGATCAGCACGGCGACGACGCGATGCGCGCGATCGTCGAACGGCAGGGGCCGCTGCTCGCGACTGCGCTGCTCGGGCTGCCGGGACTGTCAGTGCCGACCGGCATCCGCGATGGCGTGCCGACCGGCGTGCAGCTCGTCGCCGGACGCTTCCAGGAAGCGCTGTGTCTCGCCGCGGGCGAAGCGATCGAGGCGCGCGCGGGCATCTTTACGCCGATCGATCCGGTCACCGGGTCGTGATCCGCGATCTTTCACGAGGAAACACATGAATCAATCGACATTCGAAGACTGGCAGGCCCGCGCGGCCGTGCTGCGGATCGAAGGGCGCGCGTTCATCGACGGCGAGGCGCGCCACGCGCAAACCGGCGCGACCTTCGCCTGCGTGAGCCCGATCGACGGTGGCGTGCTCGCGCACGTGGCCGATTGCGGCACCGACGACGTCGACGTCGCGGTGGCGGCCGCGCGCCGCGCGTTCGACGTGCGGAGCTGGGCCGGCATGAACCCGCGCGCCCGCAAGGCGGTGCTGCAGCGCTGGGCCGCGCTGATGCGCGAGCACCTCGACGAGCTCGCGCTGCTCGAGACGCTCGACACCGGCAAGCCGATCGCCGATACCACGGCGATCGACGTGCCGGCCGCCGCGCATTGCGTCGACTGGTATGCGGAAGCGATCGACAAGGTCGGCGGCGAAGTCGCGCCGGTGGACCATCATCTGGTCGGGCTCGTCACGCGCGAGCCGGTCGGCGTCGTCGCGGCCGTCGTGCCGTGGAATTTCCCGCTGCTGATGGCCGCCTGGAAATTCGCGCCGGCGCTCGCGGCCGGCAACAGCGTCGTGCTCAAGCCGTCCGAGAAATCGCCGCTCACCGCGATCCGTGTTGCGCAGCTCGCGTGCGAGGCCGGCATTCCGGCCGGCGTGTTCAGCGTCGTGCCGGGTGGCGCGGAGCCGGGCAGGGCGCTCGCGCTGCATCGCGACGTCGACTGCATCGCGTTCACAGGGTCGACGCGTACGGGGCAGCAGATCATGGCGTGCGCTGCGCAATCGAACCTGAAGCGCGTGTGGCTCGAACTCGGCGGCAAGTCGCCGAACATCGTGCTGCGCGATTGCCCCGATCTCGACCGCGCCGCGCAGGCGGCCGCCGACGCGATCTTCTTCAACATGGGCGAAGTGTGTACGGCCGGCTCGCGCCTGCTCGTACATCGCGACATCAAGGACGCATTCGTCGCGAAGCTGGTCGACGCGTCGCGGCGCTTCGCGCCCGGGCACCCGCTCGATCCGTCGGTGACGATGGGGGCGATCGTCGACCGCACGCAGCTCGAGCGCGTGATGGGGTATATCGGTGCCGGGCGCGACGAAGGCAAGCTCGTCACGGGCGGCGCGCGCGAGCGAGAGGAGACGGGCGGGTTCTATGTCGAGCCGACGGTGTTCGAGGTGAAGCCCGATGCGAAGATCGCCCGCGAGGAGATCTTCGGGCCGGTGCTGTCGGTGATCGTGTTCGACGATGTCGACGAGGCCGTGCGGATCGCCAATGACACAGAGTATGGACTGGCCGCCGCCGTCTGGTCGGCCGACCTCTCGACCGCGCACGCGGTGGCACGACGTCTGCGCGCGGGCACCGTGTGGGTCAACTGCTACGGCGACGGCAGCGACGACATGAACTTCCCGTTCGGCGGTTACAAGCTGTCGGGCAACGGTCGTGACAAATCGTTGCATGCGCTCGACAAGTACACCGAGCTGAAGTCGACGGTCGTGCGGTTGTAATGTCATGGGCGACGCGCGGCCTGGACAACGAGGCCGCGCGTCTTGCGCGGCCGGACGGGCGGCTTACTGCTCCGCCTTCTCCACGTCCGCCGTCTCCCCGAGGAACCCGCCGCTCTGGTGCGCCCACAGCGCCGCGTAAATACCACCCGCCTGCAGCAGTTGCTGGTGCGTACCTTCCTCGACGATGCGCCCTTCGTCGAGCACGATCAGCCGGTCCATCGCCGCGATCGTCGACAGCCGGTGCGCGATCGCGATCACCGTCTTGCCGCTCATCAGATCGTCGAGGCTGCGCTGGATCGCGACTTCGACCTCGGAATCGAGCGCGCTGGTCGCCTCGTCGAGCACGAGGATCGGCGCATCCTTGAGCATCACGCGCGCGATCGCGACGCGCTGCCGCTGGCCGCCCGACAGCTTCACGCCGCGCTCGCCGACTTCGACGTCGTAGCCGCTGCGCCCATGGCGGTCGCGCAGCCGGTCGATGAACTCGGACGCTTCCGCGCGCACGGCTGCGTCGTGCATCTCGCGCTCGGTCGCGTCGGGGCGACCGTACAGCAGGTTCTCGCGCATCGTCCGGTGCAGCAGCGACGTATCCTGCGTGACCATCCCGATCGCGCCGCGCAGGCTGTCCTGCGTCACGTGCGCGATGTCCTGCCCGTCGATCCGGATCGTGCCGCCGCCCACGTCGTAGAAGCGCAGCAGCAGGTTCACGAGCGTCGACTTGCCGGCACCCGAGCGGCCGATCAGGCCGATCCGCTCGCCGGGCCGGATCGTCAGGTTCAGCCCGTCGAATACCGCGCGATCGTTGTCCTCGTGCGCGAACTGCACGTTGTCGAACACGATCTCGCCGCGCTGCACCGTGAGCGGCTTCGCGTCGGGCGCGTCGACCACGCTGTGCACCTTCGTTAGCGTGTTGATACCGTCCTGGATCGTGCCGACGTTCTCGAACAGCTCGGTCATTTCCCACATGATCCAGTGCGAATAGCTCGACAGGCGCAGCGCCATCGCGATCACCGCCGCGACGACGCCCGCGCTTGCCTCGCCGTGCATCCACAGAACCAGCGCGAGGCCGGTCGAGCCGACCAGCAGCAGCGTCGACAGCAGGTGGTTGACGACCTCGAACGCGCTGACGAGCCGCATCTGCGCGTCGCCGGTCGCCTTGAACGCCTCCATCGCGCGGCGCGCGTGGTCGGCTTCGCGCCGCGTGTGCGAGAACAGCTTCACGGTCGTGATGTTCGAATACGCGTCGGTGATGCGGCCCGTCATCAGCGCGCGCGCATCGGCCTGGCGGCTGCCGACGGCACCGAGGCGCGGCACGAAATACGCGCACGCCAGGCCGTAGCCGAGCGCCCACAGCGCGAGCGGGATCATCAGCCGCCAGTCGAAGCTGGCCGCGAGCGCGAGGATGCCGATCAGGTACGCGGCGACGCCAATCACGACGTCGACCGACATGAACAGTGCGTCGCGCACCGCGAGCGCGGTCTGCATGATCTTGGTCGTCACGCGACCGGCGAACTCGTTCGCATAGAACGACAGGCTCTGGTCGAGCATCAGCCGGTGAAACAGCCAGCGCAGCCGCATCGGGAAGTTGATCGCGAGCACCTGGTGCTTGACCATCGTATGCAGCGCGATCAGCAGCGCGCTGCCGGCGAGGATCGCCGCGAACCCGGTGAGCGTGCCGAAGTGCCGGCCGCCGAAGTCGGCCGGCGTCGCGGACGCGAGCCAGTCGACCACGCGGCCCATCATCGCGAACAGCGCGGCTTCGTACGCGGCCAGCGCGGCCGACGTCAGCGCGATCAGCAGGATCCAGCTGCGCGCGCCTTTCGTGCACGCCCAGACGAACGAGAAGAATCCCCGCGGCGGCGTGACGGGATCTTCGAGCGGGAAAGTCGGCAGGCGCCGTTCAAACCACGAAAACATTGAAACCTCTCCTTGATGCGGCCACGCCGGCCGGCGCGGCCCGTATTGCCCGTTTCATGCGCGACGCCTTCGAAGGCGACGCCGTGTTGCACACGTGTTCACTGCGCCCGGATCCACGTTTCGATCGGCCCGAGCGTGCCCGGTGCATAGGCATCGCGCCCGAGCGCCGTGTACAGCCACTGCTTCCACGTCGGCCAGTCGGACTCGAGCTGGTAGTCGAACCAGCTGGCGCGCAGCAGCGCATGCGTCGCACCGGGCACGACCACCACGCGCCGGTCGGGCCGGTTCGCGAACGCATGCGTGTAAATGTTCGCCTCGTCGACCGGATCGACATTGCGATCCTGCGCGCCCCACACGGCCAGCACCGGCCCCTGCATCGTCGCGAGCGCCTGTGATGCGTCTTCCAGGTAGTTGCGCGCGATGAAGCCGAAGCGGCGCGGCTCGATGTCCGGGCGGCGGCGCGGATCGGCCGGCACGTCCGCCTGGCCGAAGATCGCGTCGTTGGCGCGTCGCTCGGCGGCCAGTGTCGCATCGATTCGATCCGGCTGCAGGCCGGTTGCCTGGAGCTGCTGTCGCGTCAGGTAGGTGCCTTGCCGGCGCCAGCTGACGGCGCCGCCGACGATTACCGAGAACGCGGGCCGCACCGCATTCGCGACGCGCGGAATCACCCAGCCGCCTTGCGAGAAGCCAAGCAGGCCGATCTTGTGCGCGGGACCGACGGCGGCGCGCACGCGCGCCATCGCGGCGATCGTTTCGTTCGCACGGTCCTGCATCGATTGCGCGAGCCAGTCGCCGCCGCTGCGGCCGGTGCCCTGTTTGTCCCACGCGAACACGCCGATACCGGCGTCGAGCAGGCTGTTGACGAGCGGCAGCATCGCGTCGTCGGAGAAGCGCGTACGCGGCCCGTCGCCGTGGACGAGCAGCACGATCGGCGCATCGGGCGCGTGGGCCGGCAGCGCGAGCGTGCCGACGAGGTCGGCGTCGCCGGCGTGGAAGGCGAGCGTCGATACCTCCGCGCCCTTCAGCTCGAAATCGGACAGGCCGCGCAACGCGATTGCCCCCACCGCGGCCAGCAGGAGCAGGACGAGCGCGATGCCGGCAATGGCGATTCGTTTCAAGAGGCCCTCGGAGCGGTGGTGTGAGCGGAGGTCGCAGGCGGCATGGACACGATGCCTTGACGCCTGCAGGACGTCGCCACGATAATAGATAGACTAATCAGTCTAATAAAGATTCGAGTCATCGTCTAGCACGGAGTGCCTGTTGAGAAAGATCGACCCTGAAAGAGCGGAAGCGAAGCGGCGCCAGATCCTGGACGCCGCGATCGACTGTTTTGCACGCGACGGCTTCCATGCGACGTCCACGGCCGCGATCTGCAAGGCGGCCGGCATGAGCCCCGGCAACCTGTTCCACTATTTCCCGACGAAGGCGGCGATCATCGAGGCGGTCGCGCAGGAGGACCAGCGCGAGATGGCCGAACTGTTCGCACGGCATGCGGACGCCGACGATGCGCTGACTGCGATCGAGGAGATCGCACTGGCATTGATGGAGTTGTCGAGCGATCCCGTCTATGCGCGCATCAGCGTCGAGACCGCGGCGGAGGCGACGCGCAATCCGGACGTCGCCGCGCTGTTCGCGGCGAACGAGGCGCAGGTGAAAGGGCGGATGGTCGCGCTGATCAAGCGCGGCGTCGCGCAAGGGAAGATCGACGGCAGCCTGAAGCCCGATCTCGTCGCGACCTGGCTGCTCGCGCTCGCGGAAGGGGCGGTTGGGCGCGTCGTGTTCGAGCCGGGGTTCAAGCCGCGCGCGCACCGGGCGATGCTGCGGACGATCATTCAACGGATGTTGAAGCCGCAGTAGGTATGTCGGTGCCGCCACGACAAAGTTAGGAAAGTTGATAGGGGGTTGGCAACACGCTCTGGAAATCGTTGTCTATCGGGCAAATAAGCGATGAAGTCAAGCGAATTCAAGCAAGGCATATTTGAGTCTCTCATGCAATGCGGTTTCATCCGGCGAGGTAATTTAATGTGCTTTTCTGGAAATGGAGCAAAAGTTGCAATCGGAGTGGAAAAGGGTTTTGGTCAACAGTGGTTCGTCAATGTGGGATTTTGCATTGACCGGATCGGAACCGATGAAATAAGCCGCATCGAACAGTCGCACATGTACTTTCGGCTCGACCGCTTGTTTGCACAGCATCGCGAGTTGATCGTCGGGGCGGGGGCGCTTGACGATATGGGGCAGCCCAGGGAATACGAAGTGTTCCTCGGTCTACTGGCAAGTGAAGTTGGAGAGGAGTTGAAACGGTTTGCCAATGAGCAAGCGATTGCTGATGCATATCGTGCAGGAAGGTTTCGGGAAGGCCTTGTTACCAAGTCGGTTAGAGATTTACTTTCTTCTTCGGCTTGAATTTTCCTGGCAACCGTGGGGCCGCCTTACTGACAGGTGCATCAGTAAGGCGTGATGCGTTATCAATGGCGCGCGCCTGGAGTTTGCTCAAGGCAATCAGGGCGCGCTGTCCCGCAAGAATCACCGCTTCACGAGCAGTACCGAGGACTGGACTGACATGCATACGTCAGGAGCAATCCGTCAATCTGGTCGATTCGGCTGGAGAGCGCCCGGTGTCCGAGACAACCACGGAAGTCATCACGAGGTAGTACGTACCTGGACAATTCGCGAAGGAAAGCATCAAAGCCCGCGGGCCTCGAGCGACCGCGGAAGAAACGAGAGCCATCACTACGACAGGCGAGGAAAGCGGATGCCAAACTTGGCGCGCCCATTGGGTGGCCATTGTGCCGGCGCCCTAGCGGGTCGCCGGGCGGGCCCCGCATCGCGCCCTTAAAAAAGTCCTTGACTATCTATCTATGAGTAGATAAAGTTCGATCCATGGAAACGAAACCGACCGTCCGCGAACAGATTCTCGACCACGCGATCACGCTGATGATGCAGCGCGGTTACAACGGCTTCAGCTATCGAGACCTGTCCGACCTGGTGGGCGTGAAGACGTCGAGCATCCACTACTACTTCCCGTCGAAGGACGATCTGGTGCTGGAAGCGGTGGCGGCCTACAGCGACGAAGTCCTCGCGGCCGTGCGGGCGATCGATCCGGCGCTGCCGGCCGACGTGAAGCTGAGCCTGTACACGAAGATGTTCGGCCGCACGCTGGGTGACGGCAACCTGATCTGCCTGTGCGGGATGCTCGCGTCCGACATCGAAACGTTGCCGGAGAACGTTCGGCAGGCGGTGCAGGCGTTCTTCACGGCCAACGAGCGCTGGCTCGCGGAATTGCTGGCGCAAGGCGCGAAGGAAGGCACGCTGCAGTTCAGCGGCGAGCCGGACACGGCCGCGCGCACGCTGTACGCGGCGTTCCAGGGCAGCGTGCTGGCCAGTCGGTTGTTTCATACGCGGGCGCGTCTCGAGGATGTCGAGGCCGTCTGGAAAGCGCGGTCCTGACGGGCGGCGCGCGAGCGGTGGGGCGGTCCGCCGCCTTTTCATTGAATCTTGTTATCTATCATGTAGTAGATAGATGGCTGGCGCAGAGGAATCGATTCTCTGCATTTTTTGGGAACGTTTATCTATCTATGAGTAGATAAACAGATGCGAAGCCGGCGAAGAAGCCGCCGGCACGCGGTTCCCGGTTCGAAGGCTGTTTCATTCATTTGCTGAAAAAGGAGTCTGTCATGTCGATCGAAAAAGTGCTGTACCGCGCCCATGCAAAAGCCACCGGCGGCCGTGACGGCCGTGCGACGGTGCCCGAAAGCGGCCTCGACCTGAAGCTGACCACGCCGCGCGAGCTCGGCGGCGCGGGCGGTGCGGGCGCGAACCCCGAGCAACTGTTCGCCGCCGGCTACAGCGCGTGCTTCATCGGCGCGATGAAGTTCGTCGCGGCGCGCGACAAGATCGCGATCCCCGCGGACGCCGCGATTGAAGGCAGCGTCGGCATCGGCGCGATCCCGAACGGCTTCGGCATCGAAGTCGAACTGAAGATCTCGCTGCCGGGCCTCGATCGCGATGTCGCGCAAACGCTGATCGACCGCGCGCACGTCGTCTGCCCGTACTCGAACGCGACGCGCGGCAACATCGACGTCACGCTCACGCTCGTCTGATCAATCGTACTGCCAACCATCCATCGCCATTCAAAGATTCGACCAAGGAGTTGCACCATGAAGATCGTCAAGCCGCTGCTGATCGCCGCCGCCGTGGCAGCCGCACTGTCCACCGCACCTGCCGCGTTCGCCGCGGGCGCCGATGCCGTCGGTCCCGATGCGAAGACGAGCGCGTTCCTCGCCGCGCTGAACGGCCAGAAGGGCCCGGGCCTCGAAACGCTGAGCCCCGCGAAGGCGCGCCAGGTGCTGGTCGACGCGCAGAACGGCGTGAAGGTCGACCTGTCCGGCATCGACGTGTCCAATCGTACGATCGAGCAGGACGGCCTGTCGGTGCCGGTCACGATCGTGCGTCCGCAAGGCGTGACGGGCACACCGCCGGTATTCGTGTTCATCCATGGCGGTGGCTGGGTGCTCGGCGATTTCCCGACGCACGAGCGCCTCGTGCGCGATCTCGTCGTGCAATCGGGCGCCGTCGCGGTGTTCGTGAACTACACGCCGTCGCCGGAAGCGCGTTACCCGGTCGCGATCAATCAGGCGTATGCGGCGACGAAATGGGTGGCCGCGCACGGCGCGGAGATCGGCGTCGACGGCAGCCGCCTCGCGGTGGTCGGCAACAGCGTCGGCGGGAACATGTCGGCTGTCGTCGCGCTGATGGCGAAGGACAAGGGCGGCCCCGCGATCCGCTTCCAGGGGCTGATGTGGCCGGTGACGGACCACAACTTCAACACGGGTTCGTACAACGCGTACCAGCAGGGCCACTTCCTGACGCGGCCGATGATGAAGTGGTTCTGGGACGCCTATACGAAGAACGAAGCGCAACGCAACGAAATCTACGCGTCGCCGCTGCGTGCGAGCCTCGCGCAGTTGAAGGGGCTGCCGCCCGCGCTGATCCAGGTCGCGCAGTTCGACGTGCTGCGTGACGAAGGCGAGGCATACGGCCGCAAGCTCGACGCCGCCGGCGTGGACGCGACGACCACGCGCTACGACGGCACGATCCATGACTTCGGCCTGCTGAACGCGCTGGCCGACGATGCGCCGACGAAGGCCGCGACGAAGGCGATGGCCAATGAAATCGCGACGCGGTTGAAGTAACGCGATCGACGGTCGTTCGAATCGGAACAACAGGACGGCGGGCACGTTGCCCGCCGTTTTTGCGTGTGCGCGTTTCGTGCATGCCCGGCAGTGGGTCGGGCAAAACGGTTGAAACGATTGAATGGCGTTCGCGCCAGCGCACGATCGCACCCGTGCCGCCGGCATTGTTGGTACGATCGCGCGTATCGTTCACGCCGGCGCCGCAAGCCGCCGGCCATCGGTCGCGCGGCCGCCCGGCAGCGCGGCCCCGTTCGGGAGAAGCGGTTCATGCTGCAGGCGTTCGCGGTCTTGCTGACCTTCCAGTGTCTCGGGGAAGGCGTGTCCTACCTGTTCGGCCTGCCGGTGCCGGGCCCGGTGATCGGCATGCTGCTGCTGTTCGGCTTCGTGATGCTGCGCCCGCAGGTGGCCGACGCGATCGAGCCCACCGCGCTCGAGCTGCTGCGCCATCTGTCGCTGCTGTTCGTGCCGGCCGGCGTCGGCATCATGGTGTCGGCCGATCGCGTGCGCGGCGATGCGGTCGCGGTCGTCTTCGCGCTGGCGGTGAGCACCACGCTCGCGATCGCGGTGACCGCGCTCGTCACGCGCGCGCTGCTGCGCCGCCAGCGGCGCGCGGGCGGTGCGGCGGAGGGCACGCAATGACGGCCTTCCCGACACTCGGCGCGATCTGGGTCTATCTCGCCGCGACCCCGCTGCTGGGCTTGACCATCACGCTGATCGCCTATCTGCTCGCGCAGGCCATCTATGCGCGGGCGCGCTTCAACCCGCTCGCGAACCCGGTGCTGATCGCGGTCGCGCTGATCGTCGTGCTGCTGACGGTCACCCACACGCCGTATCCGACGTATTTCGAAGGCGCGCAGTTCGTCCACTTCCTGCTCGGCCCCGCGACCGTCGCGCTCGCGCTGCCGCTGTACCGCCAGTGGTCGAAACTGCGCCGCGCGGCGGTGCCGCTGCTGGTCGGCCTGCTCGCGGGTTCGCTGACCGCGATCGTGTCGGCGGTCGGCATCGCGGCGCTGTTCGGCGCGTCGCACCAGACGATCGCGTCGCTTGCGCCGAAATCGGCGACGACGCCGATCGCGATGGCCGTCGCGGCCGAAATCGGCGGGATTCCGTCGCTCACCGCCGTGCTCGTGATCTCGACCGGGATTTTCGGGGCGGTGTGCGCACGCGGGATCCTCAATGCGCTGCGGGTCGACGAACCGGCCGTGCGCGGCTTCGCGCTCGGCGTCGCGTCGCACGGGATCGGCACCGCGCGTGCGTTCCAGGTCAGTGAGGAAGCCGGCGCGTTCGCCGGGCTCGGGATGGGGCTGAACGGCGTGCTGACGGCCTTCGTCGTGCCGATCCTGCTGCCGGTGCTGTCGCGCTGGATCTGAGCGCCGGCCGGGGCGGGCGCGGCCGGGTTATCGGTTTCCCTGATGGCGCCGGCGCGGCGCCGAAACGGCGGCGCATGCCGTGCGCATGTATCGTGGCCGTTATCAGGAGAATTCAGGAACGCACAGGGACAACCGAATACTGATCGGCTAACGTTGCAACGGCGCCGATGTCGCAAGCGGTCGTGTGCGCGCCGGTGTTCGACCCATTATCAACAATCGACAAGGAGATCCGGCCATGAAGCAGTCTCGCGTGGTATCGGTGGCAGTAGCAGTAACGGCGTCGTTCGGTCTGCTGTTGGCCGCCGCGCCGGCGGCATACGCGCAGGATCCGGCGTCCGCGCCGACGCAGAAGCAGCTCGACAAGGCGCAGAAGAAGGCGGCCCGCAAGGCCGCCCGGGCGCGGCATGCGTCGGACCTGAAGGCGATCGGCACGGGCAGCGGCTACCGGTTGACCAACGACCAGAGCAACTATCCGCAGAACGCCGCGCAGAAGGCGCCCGCGACGAAGGCAGCGCCGGCCGCCCCGGCATCGGGCCAGTAACGGCCGGAACCCGGGCACAGTGCGAACGGCGCCGGATCGACCGGCGCCGTTCGCGCATGTGCGGGGCTGCCCGAACGGCCGGGCCGCCGCGTTACGACGCGAGCTTGCTCGCGATTTCCGCGACGTGCTTGCCCTGGTAGCGCGCGATGTCGAGCTCGTTCGCGCTCGGCTGGCGGCTGCCGTCCGCGCCCGCGAGCGTGGTCGCGCCGTACGGCGTGCCGCCGGTGATTTCGTTCATGTTGACGAGGCCGCTGCATGCGTACGGCACACCCACGATCACCATCCCTTGATGCAGCAGCGTCGTGTGGAACGACGTGATCGTCGTTTCCTGGCCGCCGTGCTGCGTGCCGGTCGACGCGAACACGCTGCCGATCTTGCCGACGAGCGCGCCCTTCATCCACAGGCCGCCGGTCTGGTCGAGGAACGTGCGCATCTGGCCGGCCATGTTGCCGAAGCGGGTCGGCGTGCCGAAGATGATCGCATCGTAGTCGGCGAGTTCGTCCACCGTCGCGACCGGCGCGGCCTGGTCGACCTTCACGCCGATCGCGCGGGCCTGGTCGACGGGAATCGTTTCCGGCACGCGCTTGAGCGTGACCTCGACGCCGGGCACCGATTTCGCACCCTCCGCGACGTGCTGCGCCATCGTTTCGACGTGCCCGTAGGACGAGTAGTAAAGAACGAGAACCTTGGCCATGTTGCGAATCTCCGATTAAAAGGGCCCCGCGTTCAGCGGGGCCCGGTTTCCCGAACGGGCGTCATGCCCACTCGGCCGTTACTTCGACCGGACGCAGGTCGAACACCAGCACTTCGGCATCCTTCCCGTCGGCGAACGTCAGCGCCTGTTCGTCGCGGATGCGCACGCCGTCGCCTTCGCCGAGCGCCACGCCGTTGACCGTCACGCTGCCGCGTGCCACGTGCACGTAAGCAAAGCGGTTCGGCGCCAGTTCCAGCGTCGCGCGTTCATCGCCGTCGAACAGGCCCGCGTAGATCCGCGTGTCCTGCCGGATCTTCAGCGAACCGGCGTCGCCGTTCGGCGAGACGACGAGGGCGAGCTTGCCGCGCTTGTCGTCGGCCGTGACGTTCGTCTGCTGATAACGCGGCTCGGCACCCTTTTCGGCCGGCCCGACCCAGATCTGCAGGAAGTGGACCGGCAGTTCCGGCGAGTGGTTGAACTCGCTGTGACGCACGCCGGTGCCGGCGCTCATCAGCTGCACGTCGCCCGGCACGATCACCGAACCGGTGCCCATCGAGTCCTTGTGTTCCAGCGCGCCGTCGAGCACGTACGACAGGATTTCCATGTCGCGGTGCGGGTGCGTGCCGAAGCCGCGGCCCGGGGCGACGCGGTCGTCGTTGATCACCAGCAGGTCGGAGAAGCCGACTTGCTTCGGATCGTAGTAATTCGCGAACGAAAACGTATGACGGGAGCTGAGCCAGCCATGCTCCGCACGGCCACGTTGGTTTGCTGCACGGGTTTCGATCATGATTTTTGTTCCTCAAGACGCCGGACCTCGGAAGTGAGCCCGGCCGTTCGTTGAGATGAATCTTAGGTCAATCGATTTGACAAATAAATGGCTGTGGCGATAATGACTGTCGCTATGGAGTGGACAATATGGAACTCAACGATCTCAGGATCTTCGTCGCGACGGTCGATGCGGGCAGCTTCACGGCGGCGGCCGACCAGCTGATGCTGTCCAAGCAGTTCGTCAGCCGGCGCACGATGGCGCTGGAGGCGTCGCTCGGCGTGCGGCTGTTGCACCGGAACACACGCAATCTCGCGGTGACCGAATCGGGGCAGGAGTTCTATGCGCGCGCGCAGCGGATCCTCGCGGAGATCGCCGATGCCGAGCAGGCGATGTCGGTGCGCAGCACCGAGCTGCACGGGTCGCTGAAAATCAGCGCGCCGCTGTCGTTCGGGATCACGCACGTGTCGCCGCTGATCGCCGAATTCCTGTCCGCGCACCCGGCCGTGCGGCTGAACCTCGACCTGACCGACCGGCGCGTCGACCTGATCGGCGAGGGCTTCGATCTCGTGCTGCGGATCGGGTCGCTCGAGGATTCGACGCTGATCGCGCGCCCGCTCGGCGCATGGCGGATGATTGCGTGCGCGAGCCCCGCCTACCTGAAGCGGCAGGGCACGCCGCAGACGCCGGCCGATCTCGCCGGCCATACGTGCGTGCTGTACGGGCGCGAGCGGCGCATCGGCTGGGAATTCCGCGTCGACGGCGCGGCGCGCACGTTCGACGTGCAGGGGCCGCTGGTCGCGAACAACGGCGAGGTGGTGCGCGACGCGGCGATCGCGGGGCTCGGCATCGCGCTGCTGCCGGACTTCATCGTCGGCGGCGCGCTCGACAGTGGCGCGCTCGTGCCGGTGCTCGACGCGTATGCGCCGTCGCCGATCACGCTCAATGCGGTGTTTCCGCAGCATCGGGAAGGGTTCGTCACGCTGCGCACGTTCATCGGGTTTCTCGCGGAACGGCTCGGCGAGGCTGCGCCGGCGGGGAAGGGCGGAGCCGGCCGGGCGCGGTAACGGGCAGGGTTGCGGGGAATGAGGGTGCTATTCTCCGCAGAATGTGCGGAGAATATTGAGTCATGCGGTGAATCGGTGGGATAATCTCCGCATCATGAGCGGAGATTGCACCTACATCTGGGAGTCGGCCGACTGGCCTACGTGGCGCTTCGACCTCCCTGCACTGGCGACGCCACTCGCCGACGTCAGCCGTGCGCAAGGCATGCTGGCCGGGCGGTTGGCTGATGTCGGCCTGGCGTTGCGCGACGAAGCCAGCCTGGCCGCGCTGACGGAAGACGTCGTCAAGACCAGCGCCATCGAGGGCGAAAGCCTGAACGTGGCGTCGGTGCGGTCGTCGATCGCGCGCCGGCTCGGCGTCGATATCGGCGCGCTGGCGCCGGTCGATCGTCACGTCGAGGGTGTGGTCGACATGGTGCTGGATGCGACGACCCACTCGGCGGCGCCGGTCACGGACGCCCGTCTGTTCGGGTGGCATGCGGCGCTGTTCCCGACCGGCTACTCGGGGATGTCGCGGATCACGGTCGGCGGCTGGCGCACCGACGCCACCGGGCCGATGCAGGTCGTGTCCGGTCCGATCGGCCGGCAGCGCGTGCATTTCGAGGCGCCGCCCGCCGCGCGCGTCGCCGGCGAGACCGCGCGCTTTCTGGCGTGGCTCAATGCCGAGCCGGTCGAGCCCTTGCTGATCCGCGCCGGCCTCGCTCACCTGTGGTTCGTCACGCTCCATCCGTTCGACGACGGCAACGGCCGGATTGCGCGCGCGCTCGGGGATCTGGTCCTCGCGCGCGCCGACCGCAGTCCGCAGCGCTTCTACAGCCTGTCGGCGCAAATCCAGCGCGAGCGCAACGCGTATTACGACGTGCTGGAGCGGACGCAGCGCGGCTCGCTCGACGTCACGGAATGGCTCGCGTGGTTCCTGACCGCGCTCGGCAGGGCCATCGATCACGCGCACACGACGCTCGACGCGGTGCTGGTGAAAGCACGCTTCTGGCAACGCTGCGCCGGTTTCGCGATGAACGCACGCCAGGTCAAGGTCATGAATCGCCTGCTCGACGGCTTCGAGGGGAAGCTGACTTCCACCAAGTGGGCGGCGCTCGCGAAGTGCTCGCAAGACACTGCGCTGCGGGACATCACCGAACTCGTCGAGCACGGCGTGCTGCGCCGCTCGTCGTCCGGCGGCCGGAGCACGAGTTACGAGCTGGCGCCGGTCGACGGCTGACGCCGGCCCGGGGCGTGCCGGCAAGCGTCGTCCGAGGCGGAGCGACGTCGCGTTGCCGCTCCGGTCGCCTCCGCGTTGACCGGGCAGCGGCGGCCCGCACCGGTCCGCGGGCCACTGGCCCAAGCGATTGCCCGCGTCTGGCACTATCCCGCGCCTTTTTGTCTTCGAATACTGGATTCGACGGTGGATGTCGACCACGCGACATCGGTCGCCGCCGCGTAGGCCCCTTTCGCACGAACCCGCTTTCGAGGAGACACGCATGCTCAGGTACCTGATCGGCATCGGTATTCCGTATCTCGGCGTGATCGGCGTGCTGCCCTGGGCGGCCGCGCAGGATCGCTACGTGCTGGGCGTGCCGTTCATCTTCATGTGGATCTTCGCGTGGTTCGTGCTGACGTCCGGCTGCCTGTTCGCGTGCTGGATGCTGTTCGACCGCCGCGCGAGCGGCGCCGCCTAGCGCACGCATCCGTTTCCCGCGGACCGCCGGCCGCCCGCGCTTTCCGGCGAACCCTACGCATTCCTTTCCTTCGCAGAGGTGCGCATGTCCACGGTCGTCTTCGCCGCGCTGATCGCGCTGTCGCTCTACCTCGCCATTCGATCCGGCCGCGGCCGCGGCAAGCAGAGCGTGCATGACTTCTTCGTCGCGTCGCGCCAGTTCGGCACGGCGCTCGTGTTCTTCCTGACCGCCGGCGAGATCTACAGCATCGGCACGATGGTCGGCTTCCCCGGCGGCATCTACGCGAAAGGGCCGACCTACGGCGTGTGGTTCCTCGGCTACATCCTGCTCGCCTACCCGATCGGCTATTTCGTCGGCCCGAAGATCTGGGAGGCCGGCAAGCGCCACAACGCGATCACGCTGCCCGACCTGTTCAAGGGCCATTACCGCAGCCGCGGGCTCGAGCTGGTCGTTGCGTGCGCATCGATCCTGTTCCTGATCCCGTGGGGCCAGCTGCAGTTCACCGGGCTCGTCGCGGCGCTCAAGGGGCTCGGCTGGCACGTCGAGCCGCTGTACCTGATCCTCGTGTGCGCGGCGCTCGCGTTCACCTATATCGCGATCTCCGGCGTGCGCGCGTCGGCGTACATCGCGATCCTGAAGGACATCCTGATGCTGCTCGCGATCGTCGTGACGGGCGTGGCCGTCGCGTGGCAGGTGGGCGGCGTGCATCCGGTGTTCGACGCCGCGAGCCGGCAGGTCAGCAACACGATGAGCGGATCGCAGCTGCGCTTCTCGATGAGCACGATGCTGTTCCAGTCGCTCGGCTTCTACCTGATGCCGTTCGCCGCGCAGAATTTCTTCACCGCGCGCGGGCCGGACGCGATCCGGCGTACGCAGGTCGTGATGCCGCTGTACATGCTGATGTATCCGTTCCTCGTGATCGCGTCGTACTACGCGATCACCGCGAACCTGACGCTCGCGTCGCCGAACGACGCGTTCTTCGCCGCCGTCACGCACCTGCTGCCCGGCTGGCTGATCGGCCTCGTCGCGGCCGGCGCCGCGTTGTCGGGGCTGCTCGTGCTGGCCGGCATCTGCCTCGCGATCGGGCCGATCGTCACGCGCAACCTGATGCCGAACCTGCCCGAGTCGCGCCAGAAGCGCGCGGCGAAATACGTGATCGTCGGCTACCTGCTGCTGTCGATCGCGACCACGATGCTCACGCCGAACCTGATGCTCACGCTGATCAACACCACGTACTACGGCGTCACGCAGTTCCTGCCGGGCGTGCTGATCCTGCTCGCGGGGCGCCGGGTGCGGCCCGTCGCCGTCGGGGCCGGGATGATCTGCGGCCAGGTGCTCGCGATGATCTTCTACGTGCTCCATGTCGACTTCGGCGGCATCAACCTCGGCCTCGTGTGCCTCGTCGTCAACGTGCTCGTCGTCGCGGCCGTGCATGTGATGCTGCATGGCCGTCCCGTGAAGCAATACGCCGTATCCTGACGCATCGGCGTTCCGCCGCAAGGAGAACCGCATCCCATGCCAGCATCCGCAACCCCGGCCGCGCCCGTGACGGTGTTCACGGCGCGCCGCATCCTGACGATGAACCCGGCGCAGCCGTCGGCCACGCACGTCGCCGTGCGCGACGGCCGCATCCTCGCGGTCGGCGATGCCGCCGACGCCGCCACGTGGCACGCGCGGTTCGGCGCGTGCACGACCGACGACACGCTGCGCGACAAGGTGCTGATGCCGGGGCTCGTCGAAGGGCATTGCCACCTGATGGAAGGCGCGATGTGGGACGCCGTGTACGTCGGCTACTACGATCGGCGCGGCCCCGACGGCACGCTGTGGCCGGGGCTGCGCTCGCTCGACGCGGTGCTCGAACGGCTCGCGGAAGCCGAGCGCGCGATGACCGACGACGGGCCGCTGCTCGCGTGGGGCTTCGATCCGATCTTCTTCGGCACCGCGCGGCTGACCGCGCACGAACTCGACCGCGTGTCGGCGAAGCGGCCGATCGCGATCCTGCATGCGAGCGTGCACCTGATGAACGTGAACGGCGCGATGCTCGCGCGCGCGGGCATCGACGAGGACACCGACATCGACGGCGTGACGCGTGATGCCGACGGCCGCCCGACCGGCGAGCTGCAGGAGTTCGCGGCGATGCTGCCGGTGTATCAGACGATCGGCGGCAAGCTCGCGATTTCCGCGAGCGAGAAACCGCATGCCGTCTGGAACTTCGGGCGCGTCGCGCAACTCGCGGGCGTGACGACGGCCACCGATCTCGTCAATGACCTGTCGGCCGACGGCAACCGCACGCTGCGCGAGGTCACCGCCGATCCCGACTACCCGGTGCGGATCGTGCCGGCGTTCGCGCCGCAGCGCAATCCGGCGCGCTCGGCCGACAGCGTGCTGGCGGAGATCGAGCGCAATACCGACAAGCTGCATTTCGGGCCGGTGAAGTTCATCGTCGACGGCTCGATCCAGGGCTTCACCGCGCGCGTGCGCTGGCCCGGTTACGCGGGCGGGCAGCCGAACGGGCTGTGGCTGATTCCGCCCGCCCAGCTCGTCGACGTGTTCGAGCCGTTTCATCGCGCGGGGCTGCAACTGCACGTGCATACCAACGGCGACGAAGCGACCGACGTCGTGCTCGACGCGATGGCGACGCTGCTCGCGCGCCATCCGCGCCCCGATCATCGCCATACGCTGCAGCATTGCCAGATGGCGGACGTCGCGCAGTTGAAGCGCGTTCGCGCGCTCGGGATGTGCGTGAACTTCTTTGCGAATCATCTGTACTACTGGGGTGACGCGCATTACAGCCAGACCATCGGCCCCGATCGTGCGAACCGGATGGATGCGGCCGGCTCGGCACAGCGGCTCGGCATTCCGTTCGCCTTGCATTCGGATGCGCCGATCACGCCGCTGAATCCGCTGTTCACCGCATGGTGCGCGGTGCAGCGCGAGACGGCGTCCGGGCGCGTGCTCGGCGAAGGCGAGCGGCTTTCGGTTGACGACGCGCTGCATGCGATCACGCTCGGCGCGGCCTATACGTTGCGGATGGACCATCTCGTTGGCAGTATCGAGATCGGCAAGTTCGCGGATTTCGCGGCGCTCGACGATGATCCGTCGGTCTGCGCACCCGCACGATTGAAGGAACTCGCCGTGTGGGGCACCGTGCTCGGCGGGCGCGTGTTCCGGTCGCCGCGATGAGCACGCAGACCGACGTCGTCGTGCCCACTGCGGCTGCGCTTGCACCGATCGACCTCGCGGTGATCGGCGGCTATCTCGGCGCGGGCAAGACGACGGTCGTCAACGCGATCCTGCAGGCGCCGCATGGCCGGCGCATCGCTGTGCTCGTCAACGATTTCGGCGCGGTGAACATCGATGCGCGGCTCGTGCGGGCGCGCGGCGACGACGTGATCGAACTCGACAACGGCTGCATCTGCTGCACGATCGGCGGCGCGCTCGTCGATGCACTGACACGCGTCGCGACGCGCGACGTGCGGCCCGACCTGCTGCTCGTCGAAGCGAGCGGCGTGGCCGATCCCGCGAAGATCGCGCAGATCGGACTGCTGAACGGTGCGTTCCGGCTGACGTCGGTGCTCGTTGTCGCCGATGCGCTCGCGTGGCGCGATACGCTCGCCGATCCACTTGTCGGCGCGATGGCGCAGCGCCAGCTCGACGGCGCGGGCGCGATCGTCGTGACCAAGCTCGACTGCGTTGCGCCGGAACGGCGCGACGCGGTGCTCGACGACGTGCGCGCGTGTGCGCCGACCGACATCGTCGTCGCCGCGCGCCATGGCGAGGTTCCGCTCGCGTTGCTGTTCGATGCGGCGGTGCCCGACCGTGACGCGACGCCGGCGGGTTTGGCGCGTTCGCGCCGGCCGATCGGACATGACGCGATGCCGGCATTCGCAAGCGTCACCGTCGCCGCGCCGGACCTGCTCGACAAGGCGCGGCTGCGTGCGTGGCTGAAGGCGTTGCCGCGCACGATCCTGCGCGCGAAGGGCATCGTGCGCGTGGCCGATGCGCAGGGTGCGGTCGCCACGCGCGTATGCCAGGTCGCCGCGCGGCGCATCCGGTTCTCGTCGATGGAAGACGAAGGGTTGGCCCCGCACGAAGGAGACGGCGTGATGGTGTTCATCGGCTTTATCGATGCCGCCGTGGAAGCCGCATTGCGCGACGGCATCGTGCAATGCAGCGTGGCTACGGGAACGGTTGCGCTGACATCGACCATTGATTGATCGGCGCCGCGCATTCGGGTTAGGCTTCGGCGAGCAACGGCATGCGCCGCATGCCGGGCCGGGCGTTTTTACCTCGAATGCCGCGTGCAGGTAGCTTCTACAGGCGCGCGATCCTGCGACGAGCCAAGCCGATGACCATCCAGAACGAAAAGAATGCGTGCGGGCAAACCGCAATTTCCGCCAGTGCTGTGCAGCACACGCACCTGCGATCCATCGCAGCCGCCGCGTTGCTGACACTGCTGCCGCTCGCCGCGCATGCCGCGGGCTTCGACTGCGCGAAAGCCGCTTCGCCAACCGAGAAGGCAATCTGCGCGGACGCCGCGCTGTCGAAGCTCGACGGCGACCTGGCGGCGGCGTGGAAGCAGGCCCTCGCGAAAGGCGGCGATACGGCCGCGCTGAAAGTCGCGCAGCTGAAGTGGCTCAAGCAGCGCGACCGGTGCGGCGGCGACGGGCAGTGCCTCGGCGACCGCTACCGCGAACGGCTCGCGAGCCTGAACGGCAAGCCGCTGGCCGCCGACCGCTGGCAGCAGACGTGGTACATGACGAGCGACAATCCGTCGTTCGGCGGCGTGCTGACGTTCACCGGCACGGCGCCTCGCCTGCATTTCGAGCTCGGCGGTAACAACGGCGCGAATACGGGCGGCCTCGATGGCGACATCGTGCTGCACGGCGACAGCGGCACCTACCGCAAGGACAAATGCCGGCTCGATTTCGAACGGAAGGGCGGGCGCATCGGCGTCACGCAGCACGGCGCGGATGTCGATTGCGGTGCGGGCTCGGGTGTTGTCTACGGCGGCCAGTATGTGACCGCGTCGCAGTTTCAGGCCAAACCGGCGGCCGACCTGCTGAGCCTCAAGGTCGTCGACGACGCGACGCAGAACGCGACTGCGCACAAGCTGCTCGGCGCCGATTACCAGACGCTCGTCGACAACGTCAATTACAGCGCCGACGAAAAGGATCTCGACGGGCTGAACGCGCACGTGAATTCGTACTGGGTGCGCGGCATCGCGACGACGAATGCCGCGATCGTGATGCGCCGCGGTAACGACCTGTGGATCGGGCTGCTCGTGTTCGACGCGAAGAACGATGTCCGGATGCGCTATTACACGAACGTGCCGGCGTGGAAGAAAAACGTGCCGAAGACCATCCTGGCGTGGCACGACAATCTCGACAAGACGCTGCCGGTCGACGTGATGCAGTGACGGGCAAGCCGGGCAGCCGAAGCCGCCCGGTGCGTCTTTATTTTTTACGTCCCGTTCGAACCTGCGCCGGCGCCGCAGCCGATTCACGCATGCGCAACTCCGGCAGCACCGCATGACCCGGCCCCGTTGCGCCGTTTTCGAGCGCGTCGAGCAAGGCCCGCGCGGCCTGGCGCCCGATCGCGTTGGTGTCGACCCACATCGTCGTCAGCGGCGGCTGGATTTCGCGGGCAAGCGCGATGTCGTCGAACCCGGTGATCGACAATTGCGCGGGCACGTCGATGCCGAGCGCCTGCGCCTCGAGCAACGCGCCCAGTGCGAGCGCGTCGTTGCCGCAGATCACGGCCGTCGGCCGCGTGGCCGCGTCGCTGTCGGCGATCGCGCGCAGGCTCGCCCGCCCGAACGCGATCGTTGCCGCGCCTTCGTGCTGATGGACGGGACGCACCGCGAGCCCGCGCGCGGCCAGCGTGTCGTGAATGCCGCGCAGGCGGGCCTGCACGCGGTCGTTGTCGGCGGACGGCTGCATGATGATCGCGAAATCGCGATGGCCGAGATCGAGCAGGTGGGTGGTGAGCCGCGCGAACGCCGCGCGGTTGTCGAAGCCGATGCAGCAGTGCGGGCTGTCGTCGCGATACGCATAAGTGACGACGTACGGCACGCGGTGCATCGCAAGCAGTTCGAACAGTTCCGGCGGATACGCTTCGCCGACGAGCGACACGGCTTCCACGCCGCGCGACAGCATCGCACGCACCTGGTCCAGCGCCTGCGCGGGATCGTAGTTCGAGCAGCCGAGGAACAGCGTGATGCCGTGCTCGGCCATGACCGTCTGCATCCCCGCGACTTGCGATGCGAACACCTGGTCGTCGAGCGTCGGAATGATCGCGCCCGTGATGTGGGTGCGCGTGGACGCGAGTGCACGACCCGCCGCATTCGGGATCCAGTTCAGCGTACGCGCCGCATCGCGCACGCGTTGCTGCACGTCGGCCGACACCTTGCCGGGATCGTTGTACACGCGCGAAACGGTCGCGGTCGATACGCCGGCCAGCTTCGCGACATCGCCGAGCACCGAGCGGCCGCTGCCGCGACGCGCGCGGGGGACACCGGCGCGGGACGGGGGCGAGCTCATCGGCTGTCTCCAGGCATAGCGGCGATGGCGGCGCTACGAGTTGTCAAATGCGTCAATGTTTACCCTCGATTCGTGGTGGCGCCGCTTGCATTCTCGCTCGAGCCTGTGAGAATGTAAGCGCTATCTTGACGTACTTCCGTATGATGTCAGACCCATATTCTATCCATATCGTGAAATTTTCATCGACGACGGCCATTCCGGCCTTTTTGTCCGTCGCAAATGTAAGCGGTTACATTCGAAAATGAGTGACACCTATCCCCCGCGCATCGCCGTCGTCGGCAGCGTGAACATCGACCTCGTCACACGTGCGCCGCGCCTGCCGGTGCCGGGCGAGACGCTGCTCGGCACCGATTTCCATACCGCCCATGGCGGCAAGGGGGCGAACCAGGCGGTCGCGGCCGCGCGCCTGGGCGCGTCGGTCGCGATGATCGGCTGCGTCGGCGACGACGCGTTCGGTGCGCGCCTGCACGACGCGCTGGCGGCCGAGGGCATCGACTTGACGCACCTGGACCGGATCGGCGGCACCGCGACCGGGGTGGCCACGATCACGGTCGAAGAGGGCGGCGCGAACAGCATCGTCGTCGTGCCCGGCGCGAATGCGCGTCTCGATGCCGAGCGGATCGACGCGGCGCGCGAAGCGATCGCCGGGGCGGCGATGCTCGTGAGCCAGCTCGAAGTGCCAGTCGCTACCGTCGCGCGCGCCATTGCCTGTGCCTGCGCGCACCACACGCCGGTGCTGCTCAACCCCGCGCCCGCGCAGCCGCTGTTCGATGCGCTGCTCGCACGGGTCGACTACCTCGTCGTCAACGAAACCGAAGCCGAGTCGCTGACCGGCATCGCCGTCGGCGACGATGCGTCCGCCGTGCGCGCCGCCGATGCGCTGTGCGCGAAGGGCGTGGGCAACGTGCTGGTCACGCTCGGCGCGCGCGGCGTGTGCTGGCGCGGCGGTGCGGGCAACGGGCGCCTGCGGGCGATGTCGGTGGTCGCCGTCGATACGACCGCGGCCGGCGACACGTTCGTCGGCGGGTTCGCGGCCGCTCGCGCGGGCGGCGCGTCGATGGACGACGCGATCGGCTTCGGCCAGCGCGCGGCCGCGATCAGCGTGACGCGCTACGGCGCGCAGACCTCGATTCCGACGCGCGACGAAGTGGCGCGCCTGGAATGCTGAATTCCGCATCAGACGGACAGGTCGGAATCGGCCGATATCACTGACATGGAGACAACCGCAATGAACGAAACCCCGACCGTTCCGCCCGCACCGCCGCGTATCCGGCGCGGGCAACGCATCGCGCTCGCGCTGTTGATGGTGAGCGGCATCGTCAACTACCTCGATCGCGGCACGCTGGCCGTCGCGAGCTCGGCGATCCGCGCCGATCTCGGCCTGTCGCTCTCGCAGATGGGGCTGCTGCTGTCGGCCTTCTCGTGGAGCTACGCGCTGTGCCAGTTCCCGGTCGGCGGGCTGGTCGACCGCATCGGGCCGCGCCGGCTGCTCGGGATCGGCCTGATCGTGTGGTCGATCGCGCAAGCGGCGGGCGGCATCGTATCGACCTTCGGCTGGTTCATCGTCGCGCGCATCGTGCTCGGCATCGGCGAGGCGCCGCAGTTCCCGTCGGCCGCGCGGGTGGTGAGCAACTGGTTTCCGCTGCGCGCGCGCGGCACGCCGACCGGCATCTTCAACGCCGCGTCGCCGCTCGGCACCGCGCTCGCGCCGTTGCTGCTGTCGATCCTCGTCGCGTCGCTCGACTGGCGCTGGGCGTTCATCGCGACTGGCGCAGCCGGTCTCGTCGTCGCCGTCGTCTGGTTCGCGCTGTATCGCGATCCGGTGCGCGCGCAACTGACTGCCACCGAGCGCAATTACCTCGACGCCGACGCGCAAAGCGCGGTCGCGGCGCCGAAACTGACGTTCGCCGAATGGCGCGGCCTGTTCTCGCACGGCACGACCTGGGGGATGCTGATCGGCTATTTCGGTTCCGTGTACCTGAACTGGGTGTACCTCACCTGGCTGCCGGGCTACCTGACGATGGAACGGCACATGAGCCTGATCCGCACCGGTTTTGCCGCGTCGGTGCCGTTCCTGTGCGGATTCCTCGGCTCGCTGCTGGCCGGCTGGCTGTCGGACCTCGTCACGCGCCGCAGCCGTTCGCCGGTCGTGAGCCGGCGCAATGCGGTGGTGGTCGCGATGCTCGGGATGGTCGCGTTCACGATTCCTGCCGCGCTCGTACAGAGCAACACGGTGGCGCTTGCGTGCATTTCGGTCGTGATCTTTCTCGCCAACGCGGCGTCGGCCTGCTCGTGGGCGCTCGCGACGGCAGCCGCGCCGCCGAGCCGCATTGCGTCGCTCGGCGCGATCCAGAATTTCGGCGGTTTTATCGGCGGCGCGCTCGCGCCGATCCTGACGGGCATCATTGCGCAGAAGTGGTCGTTCGTGCCGGCGCTGCTGGCGGCCGCGGCGATCGCGTTCGCCGGTGCAATGGCCTACCTGCTGCTGGTGCGCAAGCCGATTCCCGAGCAGGCCGCGAACGCCGCACCCGGGCCGTTGCCGGCCTGAGCACGCGGTACGCGCCACGCATTCACTGAAGCAAGGAGAAGCAGATGCAACACCCGCAGCAATCGAACGTGACCATCGAGGGCATCGTCCCGGTGATGCTGACGCCGTTCGACGACGCCGGCGCGATCGACTACGCCGGGCTCGAGCGGCTCATCGAATGGTATCTGGCGCACGGCGCCGATGCGTTGTTCGCGGTCGCGCAGTCGAGCGAGATGCAGTTCCTGAGCCTGGCCGAACGCGCGGAACTCGCGCGCTTCGTGGTCGAGCGGGTGGCCGGGCGCGTGCCCGTCGTCGCGTCCGGGCACATCAGCGACGATCTCGACGCGCAGGTCGAGGAGCTGTGCGCGGCGGCCGAATCGGGCGCGCAGGGCGTCGTGCTCGTGACCAATCGCCTCGATCCGCAGCGCAAGGGCAGTGCCGCGCTGCTCGACCATCTGTACCGGCTGCTCGCGCGCTTGCCGTCGGATCTGCCGCTCGGGCTGTACGAATGTCCGGCGCCTTACCGGCGGTTGCTGTCGGATGACGAACTGCGCGCGTGCATCGATACGGGCCGCTTCGTGATGCTCAAGGACGTGAGCTGCGACCTGGAGACGGTGAAGCGGCGGGTCGCGCTCGCCGAGGGCTCGCCGCTGAAGATCCTCAACGCGAACGCCGCGATTGCGTGGGACGCGATGAAGGCGGGTTCCGCCGGCTTCAACGGCGTGTTCACCAACTTCCATCCGGACCTGTACCGGTGGTTGCGCACGCAAGGGGCGTCGAATCCGGCGCTGGCCGACGAGCTGTCGACGTTCCTCGTCGTCTCGGCGGTGTCGGAGGCGCTCGGGTACCCGGCGCTCGCGAAGCTCTATCACCAGCGAATCGGCACCTTCGCGTCGATCCGTTGCCGCGTGATCGACTACGACGTGCGCGAGCGATTCTGGGCGCTCGATGCGGTGCTCGACAAGATCGTGGCTGGCACCGAGCATTTCCGGAGGCGGATCGCTGCGTAATCGTGCGTGCGCTGCCGCCCGAGGTTGACGGTGCGAGACGGGGAACCGAACCCGGCGCAGGCTCGCGCACTGCCGGGCGTGAGTGAGGTTTCCAGGCGGGACACCATGCGCGACGGCGCGAGCCGGTCGGCCCATTGGCCGGCCGCCGCCACCACGATCGTCGGTCGGCCCGGACGCTCGTCACTTTCTCGCCAGCGTGCCGCTGCTGTTGGCACCGCCGAACAGCCGCGTCAGGTACTGCTGGTTCGAGTTCATCTTGGCCATCAGCGCGTTGAGTGCCGTGAACTGCGTCTGGTACTGCTTGGTCAGTTGCGCGGCGTAGTCGGCCAGATTCGTCTGTTGTTGCGTGATGCGTTTCAGGTCGGCGCCCAGCGCGTTCGTGCGCAGGTCGATCATCCCGCCCCGCTTCGTGAAGGTCGCGATCCGGTCGGTCAGTTGCTTGCCTATCCCGTTCGTCGAATTGAACAGGTGCGCGACCCCCGACGGGTTGTTGGTCAGCGCACTGTCGAGCTTCGCGCTGTCGGCCCTCAGCGTGCCGTCCTTCTCGAGTGAGACGCCGATCGCCGTCAGGTTCGTGTGCCCGTCGCCGTTCTTGTTGGGAACGCCGCGCGCGATGATCGACGCGAGCGAGTTGCGGATCGTGAGCAGCGTCGAATCGCCGATCAACGGACCCTGCGCGCTCGCCCCTGGCGTGTAGCTCGACAGCGCGCCCGTCGTCTTGACGACGGCGTTGTACAGGTTCACGAAATTCGTGATCGTGGCCGCCTGCGACTTCGTGTCGGGGCTGACCGTCAGCGTCTGCGTATCGGTTGCGCTGACCGCAGCCGCCGACAAGTTCAGCGTGACGCCGTTCAGCACACCCGACACCGTGTTGCTCGCGCTCGTCGACGCGATGCCGCTGACCGTGAACTTCGCGTCCTGCGCGACGGCGCTTTGCCGCCACGCGGCCGCGCTGTTCGCCGAGTCGATCTTCGACGGGCCGCCCGTCGTGTCGGCCATCGACGTGACGCCGAGGTTCGACAGCCCGTTGTCGTTGGCCACGTTGCCGACCGCGACGCTGACCGTGCTCGCCGAGCCCGTCTTCGACGACGCGAGCACGAGGTGCGCGCCGTCGGTGCCGTTGATGACCGTCGCGCTGATCCCCGGGTTGTTCGCTGCCGAGTTGATCGCGGCCGCGATGCCTGGCAGCGTGTTGTTCGTGCCGTTGACGTCGACTTTGAACGACTGGCTGCCGAGCGACAGCGTCAGTGTGCCGGTGCCGAGCGCCTTCTTCCCGTCGAAGCCCGACGAAACCAGCGCCTGCGCGGTCGCGATCTGCGTGACGCCGACCGTGTAGGTGCCGGCAACCGCGCCTGCACTCGGCGTCGCGGTCAGGCCCTTGCCGCTCGCGACCGCGGTGAAGGTCGACTGCAGCCCGCCATTCGCCAGCGTGGCGAGGCCCGCCTCGAGCGCGCCCAGCGCGGACGAAAGCGCGCCGAATGCGGAAATCTGCGTGGTGCCGGTCTGCTGCGACGCGGCGAGCGCTGCGGCCCGGCCGGCCGTCTTCGCGTTCACCAGCGTCGTGACGAGCGAGCCGACATCCATCGACGGATTGCCGGTCGAGCCGTTGATGATCGATTGCGCCGCCTGTTGCAGCAGGCTGTTCGTGTTCGCGCTGCTGTTCACAGGCATGTTCGTTGCCATGGGGGGCTCCGGTTGAAAAGCGATCCCGTGACGAGCGGCTGTCGACGGTCTGCGGCGATGCGCGCGCGGGCTGTGTCCGGAGCGGCGCGTTCCGGGAGTCACGGGAGTGTCGGGAAAACGTAAGGTCGTGCGCTATCGTATATTTAAATCCGCATTAATTAGTAATTTTTTGTAATGATTTTTGGGTAATGTGTAGATGGAAATGCGGTGGTGGAGCGGGGATTAAAGGTTTGGGATTTTTTGCCGTAAGTGCATCATTTTGATTTTATTTATTAATGGATTTTGAATGGAATTGAAAGCTTGCAGAGAGCGTGAATGTTTGATCAGTTTTTTCGCTTGCTCGGCTAAACACCGGATCGATCGATAGTGCGCGGAAGGCGTTCTTCCCGACGGCTTTCGGGCCGAAATCCTTGCCCACGCGACGGAATCCGCCGCGGACGACATCAACCCGCTTGCCCGTGAAACGTTTTCGTTTGCCAATACGCATTTCCAGTCCAGACGTCTTTTTCCGGAACAGGGGGCTTCGTCGATTGGAAAGAGAGTCGAGTTTAAAAATAAATTCACAGAGGGCAGATTTGTACACATAACATATCGTCGAATAGCGATTGCGATACTTCGATGTGGCCGGTGAGGATACGGAAGCCGGATATGAATGGGCGGTTTTCATGTTCTTGCAACATAAGGGCAGATCCATTTGATCGGATTCATGGCTGCTGCGTGGCGGCCTTGTTTCGCTCGATTGTCCACTTAATTGTGACAGCGAATCTTGTTTTGACGGATTGATGATTCCCGGGGAGACAGTAGACTGCACCCGTGCTTCGCCAGAACCGATCCGGAGCGCGCCGGCAGCGGCGCGACCAGGCGGATTCTTCGGCGGCGGGCTAGCCGGCTTGCTGTCCGAGTGTGCGAGGAGTGGTTCGTTGCCGACCTGGCGCGCCGATTCGGCGCGTATTCGGCACCGGACGCATCAAACCGTCAATTCAAGGGTGATTGCCATGCGTTACGTTTCACTGGAGTCGAAGAAGGACGAGCTGCTGCTGGCGGCTCGCGTGCTGTTGATGATCCTGTTCGTGCTGTTCGGCTGGCAGAAGCTGAACGGCTTCTCGGGCACGGTCGCGTACATGGCGTCGACGGGGAACCCGGCGCCTGAACTGGCAGCCGCGATCGCGGTGGCGGTCGAGCTGGCCGGTGGCCTGCTGATCGCGATCGGCTTCTACACGCGTCCGCTCGCACTGGTGTTCGCCGCCTATACGCTCGCGACCGCGTTGATCGGTCATCGCTACTGGGCATTGCAGGGGATGGAGCAATACATGGCGATGATCAACTTCTACAAGAACGTGAGCATCATCGGCGGGTTGCTGTTGCTCGCGCTGACCGGGCCGGGGCGGTATTCGCTCGACCGGAAGTAAGGCGCGGCGCGGTTTTCCGCAGAGGTGACGGCCCGGTGCGTGCAAGCGCACCGGGCTTTGCTGTTGGGCGATGTTCGTGAGGGGGCGGCGCCGCGGATGGCCCGCGCGCAGGGGCGGCCGCGTGGCGTGTCGACGTCGCCGGCAGAGCGGGCGTCATCCGAGCCTGTCAGATTTTTAGTGTGCCGAGGTCATGAGACGATAACGGAAATAACGTCCTATGACCGATGTAACAGTGACCAAGAAGAGCAAGAACCCGAAGGCGCCGAAGCTGTTCCCCGATGAGCTAATCGATCAACTGCTTGCCCAGGTACAGAGCAAGGACGCCGAGTCGATCCTGGGCGAATCGGGCCTGGCCGGCCAGCTCAAGAAGCAGCTGGCCGAGCGCATGCTTGCAGCCGAGTTGAGCCACCATCTCGAAGCCGAGGCCGAGCAAGGCAAGGCCGGCAACCACCGCAACGGCACCAGCCCCAAGACGGTCCTGACGCCCAACGGCGAGCTGAAGCTGGATATTCCGCGCGATCGGCAGGCGACGTTCGAGCCGCAATTGGTCGGCAAGTATCAACGCCGGCTGCCTGGCTTCGACGACCACGTCATCAGCATGTATGCGCGCGGCATGAGCGTGCGCGAGATTCAGGGCCATCTGCTGGAACTGTACGGACTGCAGGTGTCGCCCGACCTAATTTCGACAGTCACCGACGAGGTGCTGGCCGACGTCGAGCAATGGCAGCAACGCCCGCTCGAGGCCATGTATCCGATCGTGTACTTTGACGCGCTGCGACTGAAGATACGCGACGAAGGCACGGTCAAGAACAAAGCGGTCTATCTGGCGCTGGGCATCCGCGCCGACGGCCGCAAGGAAGTACTGGGTTTGTGGATCGAGCAAACCGAAGGCGCCAAGTTCTGGCTGAAGGTCTTCAACGAGCTGAAGAACCGCGGTTTGCACGACATCCTGATCGCGGTGGTCGACGGTTTGCGCGGCTTTCCCGAAGCGATCGAGGCGGTCTATCCGGCCGCCCAGATCCAGACCTGCATCGTGCATCTGATCCGCAATTCGCTGAATCTGGCGAGCTGGAAGGACCGCAAGCCATTGGCCGCCGCGATCAAGCCGATCTACCAGGCCGCCACGGCCGAGGCGGCGGCAGCGGCGCTGGATGCCTTTGCGCAAAGCGAGTGGGGCCGCAAATTCCCCACCGTCGCGGCCATGTGGCAGCGCCAATGGGAGCAGGTAATACCCTTCTTCGCCTATCCGCCCGAGGTGCGTCGAATCGTATATACGACCAACGCCATCGAGAGCATGCACATGCAGTTGCGCAAGATCGTAAAGAATCGCGGCCACTTCCCGAGCGACGAAGCCGCCAGCAAACTGCTGTTTCTTGCCTTGCGCAACATCGAAAAGGATTGGAAGATGCCGCCTATCACCTGGCGGCAAGCAGTCAATCAGTTCGCCATTCTGTTCGGCGAGCGATTCACCTCCGCCATCAGCTGAGATTTTTAACCGGCCTCAGCACACGAAATTCCTGACACGTCCCGTCATCCCGGTGGACGGGTGCGCCGTGCCGAGTGCCGCCCGCGGCGCACATGACGCAGGTCCGGCGCGGGGTTGCCGATCTGCCATCACGATGTACCGACTGGCATACTCGGCTATTCTCCCCCGCGACCCGGGCCCGAGCGTCGAACGCGACCTCGTGCATTTCCAAGTCACCCGAATGACCGCCCATGCCAAACCCGACCTCGTCGACTGACCTCCCGACCATCCTCCTCATCGGCGCCGCCGGCCTGCTCGGCCGCGCGGTTGCCGCATCCCTGGCCCGCGAATCGTCGCTGAACCTCGTCGCAACGATCCGGAACCCGCAAAGCGCAGGCGCAAAACGCCTGGCGCTGCCCCCGGAAAACCTCGCCGAGCTCGACGTCCTCGACGAGCCGGCCCTCGAACACCTCTTCGCCACCTGCCGACCGGCCGCCGTGATCATCTGCGCGGCCGAGCGCCGCCCGGACGTCTGCGAACGCGACCCCGCCGGCGCGCGGGCGATCAACGTCACCGCCCCGGCCCGCATCGGCGCGCTCGCCGCGCGCCACGGCGCATGGACGCTCGGCATCTCCACCGACTACGTCTTCGACGGCAAGGCGGCCCCGTACCGCGAGGACGCGGCACCGAACCCGCTGAACATCTACGGCCGCACGAAGCTGGAAGGCGAGGCGGCCCTGCTCGCCGCGTCGCCGCTGTCGTGCGTGTTGCGCCTGCCGCTGCTGTTCGGCCCGATCGTCGACTGGAGCGAATCGGCCGTCACGAGCCTCGTGCCGGCGATCGTCGCGTCTGCGCAGCCAGGCGCCGATGCCGTCGGCATGGACGCATGGGCGATCCGGTACCCGACGTATACGCCGGATGTCGCGGACGTCATCCGCGACCTGACGTTGCGCCATCTCGCGGGTGCGTCGATCACGGGCCTCCGTCACTGGTCGGGCGAGGAGCCGATGACGAAGTACGACATCGCGCAGCGGATCGCGGCCGCGCTCGGCATCGAAGCCGCGCTCAAGCGGATCGACCAGCCGACCGACGCGACACCGCGCCCATATGACTGCCATCTGGACGCATCGCGCGTGCGCGCCGCCGGCATCGATCACGCGACGCCGTTCGATACCGCGCTGCGCGCCGTGCTGCGCGATGCGCCGCAGGGGCTGTAGGATCGGGCGCCGTTGGCGGCCCGCGCACATGCGTCCATTGCGCCGCCCGCGCCATGAATGCCGTTCGCGAGCGCGCACCGGCCTGCACCTCATCGCCCACCCAGGAGCCCAGCCATGCAACTGAAATGGCTCGAAGACTTCGTCGAACTCGCGCGCACGCGCAGCTTCACGCGCGCAGCGGAGAACCGCTTCGTCACGCACCCGGCGTTCGGCCGCCGCATCCGGTCACTCGAGGAATGGGTCGGCACGCGGCTGATCGCGCGCACGAAGCCGCTCGAACTGACGGCGGCCGGCACCGTGTTCCTCGATGCGGCGTCGAACGCGCTCGACATCCTGCACGGCGCCCGCACGCAGCTCCAGGAAGCGGCGCCGGTGCTGGAGAACAATCTCCGGATCGCGACCGGTCGCACGCTGTCGGCCACTTTCTTCCCCGACTGGTACGACGAAACGGTTGCGCGCGCAGGCTTCTTCACGGCGACGGTATCGACCGGCAGCGCGGAGGAAGCGATCCTGCAGCTCACGGCCGGCGATGCCGACATGCTGATCGTCTATTCGAGCCCGCATACGCGGCTGCTGATCGATCGTGACCGATTCGACTGGCTGTCCGTCGCGCGCGAGGTGCTGGTGCCGGTCAGCGCGTTCGATGCGCGCGGCAGCGTGCGCTACCGGCTGCCGTCCGGGCAGGTACCGGTGCCGTGGCTCGCGTTCGCGCGCACGCTGACGCTGCGTGCGGTGCTCGCGCGCCATCTCGCCGAAATGCCGAACCGCCCGACGCTGCGGCCCGTGTACCAGGCCGACTCGTATGAAGCGATCCTCGCGATGGCGCGTCGCGGGCTCGGCCTCGCGTGGCTGCCGCAGCGGCTCGTCGCCGACGACGTGCGGCGCGGCGAGCTCGCGATCGTCGGCGGCGCGGACTGGCAGATCGGCTTCGACATCGCGCTGTACCGGCGCCGGAACGATCCGCACCCGGTACTGGACGCGATCTGGCGCGCCGCGCCATCACGCGAAGACGGCGAGACATAGCGTCCGCAAGCTCGGCGCCGGGGCCCGTGCGCCGATCGGCACGATTGCGTGCCGAAACGGCACGAACGCCCGCCCCGCGTTGCCTACACTCCGCGCTTGACTGGCCCGAACGGCCGCGGCACCGCCGCGCGCCGTCCTTCAAAATCCTGACGGCCAGCATGACCGGAGGAGCACAGGAATGACCCGCAACACGCACGCCGCGACGCCGGCCCCGCACAACCCGTGGCGCGAGATCTGCGCCGCGAGCATCGGCAACGCGCTGGAGTTCTACGATCTGCTGATCTACGGTTATTTCGCGATCGTCATCGGCCAGCTGTTCTTTCCCACGCACGACGCGGCAACCTCGCTGCTGCTGTCGGTGGGCACGTTCGGCATTTCGTTCGTCACGCGTCCGCTCGGCTCGATCGTGCTCGGCAGCTATGCGGACCGCGCGGGCCGCAAGGCATCGCTGACGATGTCGATCGGGCTGATGATGGTCGGCACCGCGATGATCGCGTTCGCGCCGACGTATGCGCAGATCGGCATCGCGTCGCCGTTGCTGATCATCGTCGCGCGGATGCTGCAGGGGTTCTCGACCGGCGGCGAATTCGGCGCGGCGACCGCGTTCATGGTCGAGCAGGCCGATGCGAAGCGCCGCGGCTTCTTCGCGAGCTGGCAGATGTCGACGCAGGGGCTCGCGACGGTGCTCGCGGCCGGCGTGTCCGCGCTGTTGAGCCTGCTGCTGACGACCGACCAGCTGCATGCGTGGGGCTGGCGCGTCGCGTTCTCGGTCGGGCTGCTGATCGGCCCGGTCGGGCTCTACATCCGCCGCAACATCGACGAACCGGCCGATTTCCGCCGGCTCGGCGAGAAGGGGCGCGCGAAGTCGCCGCTGCGCGACGTGTTCGCTCGCGATCGCGCGAACCTGCTGCTCGGCGCGGGCGTCGTCGCGACGGCCACGGCGTTCAACTACGTGCACAAGCTGTACATGCCGACGTACGCGGTCAAGCAACTGCATATCCCGGCCACCTCGTCGTATCTCGGCGCGGTCGTCACGGGCGCGATGCTGATGGTCGCTGCGCCCGTCGTCGGGCACCTGTCGGATCGGTTCGGCCGCATTCGCGTGATGCTGATCGCGCTGATCCTGGTCGGCGTCACGACGTGGCCGCTGTTCGTGATGTTGAACCGTTATCCGACGGTCGAGACGCTGCTCGCGGTGCAGGCGCTGGTCGGCCTGCTGATCGCGGTGAGCCTCGCGCCGCTGCCGGCGCTGCTCGCCGACATCTTCCCGACGAGCACGCGCGGCACCGGCCTCGCGCTGTCGTACAACTTCTCGGTGACGCTGTTCGGCGGCTTCGCGCCGCTGATCGTGACCTGGCTGATCGACGCGACGCACAACAAGCTGGCGCCGAGTTTCTACGTGATGGCCACCGCCGTGCTCGGGATCACGTCGGTGATCTCGCTCGGCCGGCGGATGCGCGGCGCGGCGGCTTCCGCCACGCCGTCGACGCGTGCAACCGAGGCGTGACGTACTGGCCCCGGACCCGATTCCGGCGCAACCGGCACACGCCGGCTGCGCCTTTCCCGAACCCTGTTGAGCCTTTCCGACATGACCACGCTTGAAGCCATCCGCGCCGCGTTGCCGGCGTATCCGATCGAAGTGGCGTTCCCCGACCTCTCGCGCTGGCGCGCGGGCAACACGGGCATCGACTATCTGCACACGTTCGACAGCGGCCGGCCCGGCAAGCACGTGATGATCCTCGCGCTCACGCACGGCAACGAAGTCAGCGGCGCGATCGCGGTGGACACGTTGCTGGCCGCGGGCCTGCGCCCGGTTGCGGGCCGCCTGTCGCTCGGCTTCGGCAATGTCGGCGCATACGAGCACTTCAGCGCGGAGAACGCCGATGCGACGCGCTATCTCGACGAGGACATGAATCGCGTGTGGACGCCGGCCGCGCTCGACGGCACGCGCGACAGCCGCGAACTCGCGCGTGCGCGCATGATGCGCCCGCTGCTCGATACGGTCGACCTGCTGCTCGACATTCACTCGATGCACGAAGCATCCGCGCCGCTGATGATGACCGGGCCGCTCGAGAAGGCGATCGCGCTGGCGGCCGCGATCGGCACGCCGGAGCACGTGATCATCGATCACGGCCATGCGAACGGCACACGGCTGCGCGACTACGGCGGCTTCGGCGATCCGGCGAGCGCGAAGAATGCGCTGCTGATCGAGACGGGCCAGCACTTTGCCGCGAGCGCACGCGATGTCGCGCTCGACAGCGCGGCGCGCTTCCTGCTGCATGCGGGTGTTGTCACACGCGACGACGTCGGGGCCTTCCTCACGCAAGCCGCGCCGGTGCGGCAGAAGTTCGTGGAGATCACGGAGCCGGTCGTCGCACGCTCGATGGATTTCCGGTTCTCGCAACCGTTCACGGGGCTCGAGGTGATCGAGAAAGCCGGCACCGAGATCGCGCGCGACGGCGACGACGTGATCGTCACGCCGTACGACAATTGCGTGATCGTGCAACCGTCGATGCGCCATCTCGGCGTGAACGTCACGATGGCGCGGCTGGGGCGATTGCTGGATCGCTGATGGCGTACCAGGGCCGCTGCGATGCGGTCCGTCATTGGGCTGGCCGAACGCGATAAATGCTGCCCCCCAATGGACGGCGAGCCTGACTCATTGATGCCAGGACGGAACAGATAGCGGGCATGCGGGTGTCACGTTGCTTCGTGTCGCCCCCCGCCGCCCGCGACGGCGCCGGATTCAGAATGTCAATCCGGCGCCGGGCTCGACGTACGGGTAATCGTCGAGCGCTTTAAGGTCGATTAACGAATGGCAAAGCGGGTTGCCGGCGAGCCATTCGCACAATTGTTTCCGTAGATAAACAGATTCCGGTTTTCTGAATAGGCCTGGTAAATAATCGAATAAACTTCCTTGGCACTGAACGAGTAGGCGCCGTCGTTAATGGTCACCAGCAGGTTGCCGGTGGCGTCGGTTTCGATCTTGTCGATCTTGCCGGCTTTGCAAAGCGCCTGGGCGGACGCGCACGTGGAGGCGAGCATCAGTGCTGAAAACAGCACGGTTGCAATCTTCTTCATGACTTTCCTTTGGTATTGAATGAATTAATGCGATCTGACGACGTCGGTCACGCCCGGGAAGACGTGACTGTCTTTCCGGATTGCTGATTCACAAGTGTCTGGAAATCAACGGTGGCCTGATAAGGGGAAACCCTGCGACCAAGCATGAATGAAGTAATTCATGCTGCGCCTCCGTATCTCGTTGCTCTTTGAATCACGGTGTTGCGGCGCACAACACAGACTATTTATTTGATTTTGATGGCGCCAATCGTATTAATTTATCGTTAATCGTATTCGATAATTTTTGTTTGAATTTGATTTCATTGAATTCTGCTGGCTGTTGTTTTTGTTTTTTGATTATTTCGATATTTAAATGATCGGCGACGAATATTGATTCGATGGTTGATGGTGTGGCGGGCGCGGCAGGCGAAGCGCGCGGGCGTTCATCGAAGGCGATACACTGCGCGGGTTTCCGAACACATTGAAACCGTCGGAACACCGTGCACACGTGTCAAGAACCGGCAACGCATGCTGCCGAGTCCCGCCGCGGCGGCCGTGTGTTTTCTCGCGTTGCAGGCCGCCTCCATCATTGCCGGAGCGGACCATCTGGTCGATGGAGGCTACGTTGCGAAATGAACCGGTCGATCACGCGTTCGGGCCGGCACGGTCCGGCGTGACGGGTTTCCTTGCCGCACCCGCCGGTCGCTTCGTGACGGCACTGACAGCGACTTGCCTGTGGGGCAGCGCGTTTCCGGTCGTGAAGGTCGGATACGGGATGCTGGGCATACGCCGCGGCGACACATTCCAGCAGATCGAATTTGCGGGCTATCGCTTCGTCCTGGCGGCACTGCTGCTGTTCGCGCTGATGGCCGCCGCACGCGTCGCTCGGCCACCGTTGAGCCGGACAACGGCCGTGGCGATCGTGCGCGTGGGCGTCGTGCAGACCTTCCTGCAATACGTTTTCTTCTACGCGGGGATTGCGCTCAGCAGCGGCATGGAAGGCTCGATCATCGCCGGCACGCTCACGTTCTTTCAACTGGGCCTCGCGCACGTGATGCATGCCGACGACCGCATGACCGCGACCAAGGTTGCCGCCGCCGTGCTGGGTTTTGCCGGCATCGTCTTTTACCACGTGATGGCCAACGGCTACGCATTCACGATCGGAAGCGGCCCGGCACTGATGTTGTCGGCGATGTTTTTTGCCGCGTTGGGCAACATGCTGAGCAAGCAGGCGGCCCCCGCGATCCTGCCCGTCCTGCCGCTCACCGCAATGCAGATGTTGCTCGGCGGCGTTGCCCTGATCGCGGTCGGCGGCGCGAAAGCAGGCGTCGCGCCATTCGACTTCTCGCTCGGGTCGGTACTCGTGCTGGCGTATCTGGCGTTCGTATCCGCCGCCAGTTTCCTGTTGTGGAACAGCCTGATGTCCTACAACAAGGCGGGCGCGGTATCGATCTACCTGTTCCTCGTGCCGATCTTCGGCGTCCTGTTGTCGTCGGCACTGCTGGGGGAGCCCTTGCGGTGGTACGTGGTGCCGGCGCTCGTGCTGGTCGTGATCGGGATCGCACTGACGCACGCCGGCACGGCCGGCCGCGCAATCGTGCCGAGCGGCGCCGGGCAGGGCGATCGATCGTGACACGGCGCCCGGTCCCGGGCCTTCCGGTCGGGCGCGGTCATCTTGACGTAAATGGAAAAGCGCTACACTGCGCGAGTTCCCGAACACACCGGGAGCATCAGGACACCGGGCCCGCGTATTGCAAACACGTGACGATGTAGTTGCCCGCCCCCTGACGCATTCGAACAAATCACGAGAGAAAGAGAGGGCCTATGCTGACACGTCTTCGTATCGGACTCGATCGCGCACGCGACCTGCGCGAAGCGGGACGTCCGTCTCCCATCCAGCCGCGGCCGCTGCCGAGCGAGCTGGTCGACCTGAGCGCGCAGCGCGCGACGTGGCGCGTTGTCGTTCCCGGCCAGGCCGACTGCTACATGGCGGCAACGCCCGCCGAAACGGAGCGCTTCGTCGTGCATCTCGACGCTCAGAAGTTCTACGGCCTGTGGCTCGGCACGAGCCCGGCGTTTCCGCAACTGAATTCGCAGGACTGCGTGCCGCGCCGCGTCATGCCGCTCGACAGCAAATACGCGTCGGCCGCCGCCGCGTTCCGGGCCGGCCGCCTCGAACCGGTGGAACTGCCGCCGGTCGGCTACTGGCTCGAGGGAAGCGGGTACGAAGTCGCGATGAGCAACGGCATAACGCGCACCTTCTGGCTGCTCGCCAACCGTGTGCGATCGTTTCCGGTCAGCGTCGACAACGCGACGTGGGCCACGATGCTGAACAACATGGCCGGCGTCGGCGTCGCGCCGATCGCGTACCGCGAGCTGTTTTCCCGGCACGCGTAGGTTGCGCGTCGCGATCCGGCGCGCCGCCGCGGCGCTGGATCGCCACCCGGTTTGACACGCCGCGTTCGCGGCCATTAAAGTCGCATCGCGGGCCGGTGGGTCAAGCACACGCCCGGAACAGGCAGCCGATGTTCCAGGACTACGGGGCTACCCCGTGGATGAAATTGACACCCCGATGCGTCGCAAGGAGGACGGTTGCGCGTTGCGCAACGCGACTCCTCGCAGCACCAGTCACGTTGGCTCATCGTCCCGCCTATCGATTCCCATGTCCGGCTCCCTGTTCGACACCACCCGCACGATTGCGGAAGCGATGCTGGCCGGCGAACCTGAACGCCCCGGCGTCCTGTCACGGATGGCGGCTGTGCTCGGCGGCGCGCCACCGTGGACTCACGAAGTCGCGGATGCCGCGCTCGCACGCTTCGGTGCGCGCTGGGCCGACATCGACATCGATACGCTTGCGGCTGACCTCTCCGATGCGCCGGCTTTCGTGCTCGCCTGGTACGGCAGCGATCGGCCCGTCGCGATCCGCGTCGTGCGGCGTCCCCCGGTCCAGCGGCCGTTGCCGGCGCCGCTCGCCGGCTGCGACGTGCCGCAATGGGCGACGCCCGGCGATCTTGCCGACTGGCTCGGCGTGAGCCCGCCGGCGCTCGACTGGCTGTCCGACCACTGGCGCGTCGACGCGCGCGGCAGCGCCACCCCGCTGCATCACTACACGTACGTGGCGCACGACAAGCGCAGCGGCGGCAGCCGCCTCGTCGAAATCCCGAAAGGCCGGCTGCGCGAAGCGCAGCGCCGCATCCTGCACGGGCTGCTCGATCGCATCGCGCCGCACGGTGCGGTACACGGTTTTCGCAAGGGGCACGGAATCGTGTCGTTCGCGGCCCCCCATGCGGATCGCGATGTCGTCGTCCGTTTCGATCTGGCGGATTTCTTCGTATCGATACGCGCCGCACGCGTGCACGCGCTGTTCGTCACGCTCGGGTATCCGGCCGAAGTCGCGCGTACGCTCACCGGGCTGTGCACCAACCGCGTGCCGTCCGCACGGCTGCTCGCGCCGGACCTGCGCGACCGGTTCGACTGGGTCGGCCGCCAGCGTTATCGCGAACGGCATCTGCCGCAGGGCGCCCCGACGTCGCCGGCGCTGGCGAACCTGAGCGCGTTCCGGTTCGACATGCGGCTCGCCGCGCTCGCGCGTTCGCTCGGTGCAACCTACACGCGCTATGCCGACGATCTCGCCTTTTCCGGCGGCGGCACGCTGGCGCGCGACGTCGAACGGCTGCAGGTCCGGGTCGCCGCGATCGCGCTCGAGGAAGGCTTTGCGCTGCAACTGCGCAAGACGCGCGTGATGCGGCGCGGCGCGCGGCAGCAATTGGCCGGCGTGGTCGTCAATCGTCATCCGAACCTGGCGCGCGATGCGTTCGATCTCCTGAAGGCCATCCTGACCAACTGCATCCGGAGCGGCCCGGCGTCGCAGAATCGCGATGCGCATCCGGATTTCCGCGCGCATCTCGCCGGGCGCGTCGCGCATGCGGCCGCGCTGAACGCGGCGCGCGGCGCGAAGCTGCGCGCGCTGTTCGACCGGATCGCGTGGGACACCTGCGACGTCGGCCAGTAATCGGACGTATCCGCATCGACGCCGGCCGGCACCTTCTGCAAAAACGGTGCACAGCACTGCTATCATTCGCGCCATGCCGCGCCGGTGCCAGGTGCGGCGCTTACTTGCCGCAGCCGTTCGCCGTGCCTTCGTACATGGCGGGCTGCGCGTTGCCGGCCCGGTCCTGGCTGTCATTGATTGACGCGCGACGTCGTTTAGTGCGTATCGCGCAAGCCACGCCGGCTCAGGCAACCGATTCACCCATTTGACAGCCCCCATCGGCGGAACTTCGTGGTAGGTTCCGCCATCGGAGCTTTTTGCGAAAACATGCCCAAAGAGGATGAATACATGACCCAGGCCCTGCAGGAACTCGAAGCACAACTTCGGGACCTGAATATCAAGCTGTCGGATGCGAAGCAGAAGGAGAAGCAGGCCGCGCTCGCGGCATTCAAGGAACAGGTCGAGCTTTTGGGAATTTCGCAGCAGGAAGTGCTGAGCGCGCTTGGCTACATCGTCCAGCGAAAACGCAAGGCGCCTGCCAAGTACTACGATCCGACGACCGGCCGCTCATGGTCGGGCCGCGGCCCGCGCCCGAAATGGCTCGAAGGCAAGGATCTCGATACGCTCGCCGTCGACCGCGAGGCCAAGACCTGGTGGCCCGGAGACGATCAAGGCTGAAGCCGGCCGGGCCGCCAGGCCACCCGGCGCCGTCCGGTTCGCGCGAGCGGGCCGGACGGCAACACTCCGCAAGCATGCTGCTTTTCATTCGGTGTCCGGCCTGACCGCGGCATCGCCGGTCTCGCCGCCGACACCGGATCGCCGTTTTTCCCCCCTTCATTGCCCGCAGATTCCCGCTCGCCGTCCCGCAGCGGGTGTCGACGCGCGCGCGGACCCTCGTCGCCGGCGGGTCTGCCGGCCCGTCGGGCACCGGCACAGGCCTTAGAATGTCGCCGGACAATCGTGGCAGGACACCATGGCAGCAAACATGAAATCTTCGGCGCTCGGCGGCCCGTCGGCCCCGCGCGTGGAGCAGGTCGGCGCGTACGCGTGGAAAGCGCTGGCCGGATCGGCGATCGGCTATGCGATGGACGGCTTCGACCTGCTGATCCTCGGCTTCATGCTGCCGGCGATCACGGCGGCGCTGCATCTGACGCCCGGGCAGGGCGGCGCGCTGGTCACGTGGACGCTGATCGGCGCCGTCGCGGGCGGCATCCTGTTCGGTGCATTGAGCGATCGTTACGGGCGGGTGCGCGTGCTGACCTGGACGATCCTGCTGTTCGCGGTCTTCACCGGGCTGTGCGCGTTCGCACAGGGCTTCGAGGATCTGCTCGTGTACCGCACCATCGCGGGCATCGGGCTCGGCGGCGAGTTCGGGATCGGCATGGCGCTCGCGGCGGAAGCGTGGCCGGCGAGCAAACGCGCACGCGTGTCGTGTTACGTCGCGCTCGGCTGGCAGGCCGGCGTATTGCTGGCGGCCCTGCTGACGCCGTTCCTGCTGCAGCACATCGGCTGGCGCGGGATGTTCGTGGTCGGCGTGCTGCCCGCGCTGCTCGCATGGGCGATGCGCAACAGGCTGCACGAGCCTGAAGCGTTCGTGCAGCGCGCAGCGCAGCCGAAGGCCAACGCGTTCCGCCTGCTCGTCGCGGACGGCCGCACCGCGCGCACGAGCGTCGGCATCGTGATCCTGTGTTCGGTCCAGAACTTCGGCTACTACGGGATCATGATCTGGCTGCCGACTTTCCTGTCGAAACAGATGGGCTTCTCGCTGACGAAGTCGGGGCTGTGGACGGCGGCGACGGTCGTCGGGATGATGATCGGCGTCTGGGTGTTCGGGCAGCTGGCCGACCGCATCGGGCGCAAGCCGACGTTCCTGCTGTACCAGCTCGGCGCGGTCGCGACGGTCCTCGCGTATGCGCGGCTGTCGGACCCGACCGCGATGCTGTGGGCCGGTGCGCTGATGGGCATGTTCGTCAACGGGATGGTCGGCGGCTACGGGACGCTGATGTCGGAAGGCTATCCGACGGCCGCACGCGCCACCGCGCAGAACGTGCTGTGGAATATCGGCCGCGCGGTCGGCGGTTTCGGCCCGGTCGCGGTCGGCGCGCTGGCCGCGCACTACTCGTTCCAGACGGCCATCGCGCTGCTCGCCGGCCTCTACGTGCTCGACATGGTCGCGACGCTGTTCCTGATTCCCGAGCTCAAGGGCGTCGAGCTCGAATGAGCGCGCCGATCGCGCGCCACCCACCGACCAACGACTTCACTCATAACCACGATGCAACAGAAGAACAAGACGATCGGCGTGATGGGCTCCGGCAAGGAGCCGTGGCTCGCGTTTTCGGAGCCGCTCGGCACCTGGCTCGCGCAGGCCGGTTTTAACCTGCTGACGGGCGGCGGGCAGGGCGTGATGCTGGCGGTCGCGCGCGCGTTCGCCGGCGTGCCGGGGCGGGCCGGCCGGTCGATCGGCATCCTGCCGACGCAGGCCGATCCGCTCGCGGGCTTCGTGCCGCTCGACGGCTATCCGCATCCGTTCGTCGACATCCCGATCCTCACGCCGCTGCCGCGCCGGGAGCCGGACGCCGCCCCGGATACGATCAACCGCAATTACGTGAACGTGCTGAGCAGCGACCTGATCGTTGCGCTGCCGGGCGGCCACGGCACGGCCGAGGAGATCGCGCTCGCGCGGCGCTGGCGCAAGCCGCTCATCTGCTTCGGGCCGGAAGGCGCGTTTCGCGAGCTTGCGGCGGGGGCCACGTGCACGTCGTCGCTCGATGATGTGATCCGCTTCGTGGACGACGCATTCTCTGCGGAGCAGGCGCTTCGATAATTCGCGCGGCCGGTTCGACTACGGTCGTTGCGATGCTCGCGTGGCAGGGTCGGCGCCTCGGCAAGCGATGTGACCGATTTCGATGCGACGACGTGCCGCCGGCGCGAGCAAGCCGCCGGCGGCACGATTCGTGACCGCGGCGCGCGGTTCAGCGGCCCGTCTTCAACTGCGCCCACAGCCGGTTCTGCAGCCGGCGGATCTCCGGCGGCATCGGCTTGAGCAGCGTCATCTTGCTCAGCACTTCGTCGGGCGGATACACCGACGTATCACGTGCGATCGCGGGCTTCACGTACTGGCGCGCGGCCTTGTTCGCGGTCGGATAGAACACCGCGTTGGTGATGCCGGCGTTGACCTTCGGATCCTGCACGTTGTTGATCCACTTCAGCGCGGCGTCGCGGTTCGGCGCGTCCTTCGGGATCACCATCATGTCGAACCACAGCAGGCCGCCTTCCTTCGGGTTCGCGAAGCCGATCTCGTACGGGCGCTTCGCTTCGGCGGCGCGGCGGTGCGCGATGCCGACGTCGCCCGAATAGCCGAACGCCACGCACAGGTCGTTGTTCGCGAGATCGTTGATGTAGCCCGACGAGTTGAACTGCGTGATGTACGGACGCACCTTCTTCAGCACCTCGTACGCGGCGGGGTAGTCGGCCGGGTTCGTGCTGTTCGGATCCTTGCCCATGTACTGCAGCGTGGCCGCGAACACGTCGACGGCCTGGTCGAGGAACGACACGCCGCAGCTCTTCAGTTTCGCCATGTTGGCCGGGTCGAACACCAGCGCCCAGCTGTCGACCGGCGCCTTGTCGCCGAGCGCCTTCTTCACGGCCTGCACGTTGTAGCCGATGCCGTCGGTGCCGTACGCCCACGGCACGCCGTACTGGTTGCCCGGATCGGCGTCGGCGACCATCTTCATCAGCAGCGGATCGAGGTTCGCGAGGTTCGGCAGCTTCGACTTGTCGAGCGGCTGGTAGACGCTCGCCTGGATCTGCTTGGCCATGTAGTTCGACGTCGGCACGACGATGTCGTAGCCGGAATTCCCCGACATCAGTTTCGCCTGCAGCGTGTCGTCGCTGTCGTAGTTGTCGTAGCGGACGTGGAGGCCCGTCTGCTTCTGGAAGGTCGGGATCGTGTCCGGCGCGATGTAGTCGGACCAGTTGTAGATGTTCAGTTCGCCGGCCGCGTGGGCGGTCGTGCCGGCGGCCGCGGCGGCCGACAGGAGGGCGGCGGTTGCCAGGGCGCGGCGAAGCGTGCGGATTCGCATGATGGAGTCTTCCATTTCGGTGCGCGGGTCGATCTGCTTGGCGCGGGTCGTTGCGCGACGGTTCATCGGATGAAGCGGGCGTGCGCAGCCGACGCTCGCAGTGAGCGAACGCGCTGCACAACGATCAGGAGTCCATTTGACGGCGAGCCGGCTCGCGCGGAACACGAAGCGCGAGCCGATCCCGTCACCGGTCGGGTGACACGGTGAATGGGTCGAACGGAGTCAGGGAAAGAGGCGGGACGCTAAGGCAGCAGCGATGCCACGTCGTCGGTATGGATCGCGACGTACGCACGCGCGGCGACGGCGTTGTGGCGGCGAACGGAGCGGCGGGACAGGATGGTGTAGATCGACAGAGGCAGGCGAGGGCTTTGCCCGCCGTCACTGTCATCGGAGGACGCGATCGCGGCGCGCAGGTTTCGCGCATCGCCTCGTCTCCACCGCACCAGCGGGCCACGGAATCTCACGATTACTCTCGACCGGGTTGTTGAAAGTATTGAACACCTGACGATTCGCCAGCGGCTGCCGTTTCAGGTTTCGGTCAGCGCATTTGCCGCGCGGCGGCATCGGCTGAATGACACGGATTGAAAGCTTGGCGGACGTCAGAATCGTTGAAACATGACGCTTCCATGAATCATCAGGTAAATCGCTGTAAGGATGTCTCGGGATTTTCCCTAGGGATTGGAGGGCCCATGAGCGCGTTCGGCGCGGTGGTGATGGCGGGGAAACCGCGCAGGCAACGCTGCTTTGGGTGATCAGGAAACGCTCGAAGTGATGAGAATATTCGACGGTTCGCTGCCGCGATCGTCACCAGGCGATCGTCGGAAAGGCCGTCGAAAGATCCCGGTGACAAGGTGGGTCGAGTCGGACGCGCTCAATCTTCGAACGTGATGAACTGCGCCGAAGACCAGACCTTCGCATCATCGCGTTGCCGCCCGAAGAAATACACGGGGCGGTGGCCGAACGAGGCGTTGGCCGGGTCGATCTCGATGCTTCCCGAGAGGTCCGTCGGCAAGGTCTGCTCAGTCAGCCGTTCGATGGCGAGAAACAGCTCGGTGCCACCGAGCTGGTGCGTCGCGGAGCCTGCTGCCAGCAGATCCGCACCACGAATCTCATGACGGAACGTCGGCGCATGCGCAAACGGATTGCCGGCCAGCGGATCGCCGACCTTGACGAAACCGTCAATGGTGCCTTCGACGACGATCGTGGCATCGGCCAGGCCGCCCACTTCGATCTCGACGCTGTCGGCATCGCCGTACGTATCGCTTGCGAAGCCAATGTCGGTCGTCCCGGAACGCCAGGCCGCCTCCTCGAGGTGTTCGAAACCGGTTGATCTGAAATTGTGGATCGTGCCGTTCAGCACGCGGATCGTGCCGCGCCAGGAGGCCCAGCGATAGCGATCGCGAATGCGTGCACCTCCCCAGCGAATCCGGATGTGCCGCTGCGCGTATCCCAGCTCCGCGTGAAGATCGCGTTCCCAGATCACGCCGGTATGGTCGTATGCCGCCACGTATTCCCAGCCTGCATTGCCGAGCAGGCGGTAATCGAGCCTGGCTGCCCCGCGATGCCGGAACGCGTCGCCTTGCCGGTATTCGCCGCATTGAACGAGCAGTGCAGTGTGCTCTCCCGTCGTCGCCCAGGTATGACGGGCGCGAAGCGCCTCGCCGATGCTGCGGCGGTCGAGGGATTCGGCCAGCACGCCGGTCAGGCCGCCACGCACGCCGAACACCTGTACGCCGGGCGCGCCACCGCCGGGCCGCCCGCGATGCTCGTCGCCGCTGGCCGCCACGCCGAGCCGATAGCCGCGCGCGATCACGTCCTGGTAAAGCCAGCCGAAGTGTCCCCACGACGACGCGATCTCGACGAGCCGTTCGAGCTCGGGATGGTGCCAGTCGGGGATATAGCGGCGGCCACCCACGTGCGGCATCACCAGATGATGCGCGGCATCGTCCGCATACGCATCCCACAGTTCCTCGACGGGCCAGCGGCCGAGCTCGACCGCATTGCCCTTCATGTCCTCGTTCCAGACCAGCGTGCGATTGTGCTCGCCGCGCGCGTTGTACGGGAAATCCGGCCGCGCGTCGCCGAGAAATACGACATTGTGGTCGCCGCCCGCGGTCGAACTGCCGCACCATTCCTGCACCGGATAGACGACGAAGCGGCCCGGATCGTTGAACTGCTCGACCGCCTCCACTCCGAGTTGCCAGTTCTCGTCGGTGATCTGGAAATCGTTCGCCGTATAGCCGAGCACGTCGATGCCGCCGATGTCGCGTGCGTAGCGCGCGTTGTACGCCGGGCTGTTGGTGCCGACCGTATCGTGGGCGTGGACGTGCAGGTCGGCATACAACGCACGGGGCGCAGGCAGCGAAGCGTCGCTCGTGAGCCACGCTTCGGCCGCGCGCACGTCCGGGTGGGCGGGGATGTCGGCCACGATGCGCAGCGTGCCGGCATCGACCGGCAGGTCGTCGACCGCGCAGGTCGCGAGCCCGGCATCGGGCAGCGCGTGCTCGCGTCGGTAGACGGCTTCGCCGCGTACGTCGTATGCGACGACGCGTGCGGTGCTGCCTGCGTCTCGGCACGCGTTGCCCCAGCGGTCCTGCAGCGATAGCCGGAATGGCGCGCGCGTGCCGGGCCGCACGAAGCGCGGGCCATTCAGGAGTACGTCGGAAGGTGCGCCGGCACGGATGTCGATCGAGATGTCTCCGGGCACGGCGACGAAGCGCGACGTACCGAGCGGATCGACGTAGAGCCGGAACCGGAAGTTGTCCTCGGCGAAGGTCTGCACACGCGTGCCGGGGCCGCGACGACGATCGCCGAGCCGGATCACGATCCGGTCGCCGGCATTCACGTAACCGTCGACGATGTCGACGATCACGGCCTTCTGGAACGGCCGCTCGTGTCCCTTCTGGTCGAAGCGCACGTTCAGCGCCTGCACGGTGGCCGGGCTCTGGCCCGGCACGGGCGGTGCGGCATGGTATTCGGCACTGATGTAGTTCGCGGCGCTCGGATCGCTGGTCTGGAACAGCGCCCAATCCGAATAGAACTTGAAGGTGGCCTTCAGCCAGCCACCGTCGGCGATGCCCGACGAGCCGACTTCGTAATCGAGCACGATCTCGCTCCATGCGCCGGCTTCGAGCTGGGCAACGTTGCAGCGCACGCGTCCGGCGAACGGCAGGCGTTTGTGGCGCTCATACAGGCCTTCGGGTGCGACGTGCGGGCCCAGGCGGTCGCGCAGCGCGGCGGCGCGGGCATCGACGGTATCGAGGGCGTCGTTGGATTCGTTCATGGTCAATCCGGAAGAAATGGCGAGGGAAATCGAGCGCTTCAATGCGCGAACGGCCAGGGCGCGCCCGGGTCCCAGACGGGGATGCCCATGTACGCGTACCACGGTGCAATCACGCAGAGGCCGTAGACGATCGCGATCAGCACGGACACCGCGCCGACCTTCGCGTAGTCGGCCGTCGAGAACGCGCCGCTGCTGTACGCGATGACGCCCGCGGTGATCTGCGTGGGCAGCAGATAGGCGAAGCTGTCGGTGTCGCTGACGAGCATCGTGAAGGCGACTGGATGCAGCCCGAGACGCGGCGCGAGTGCGAGCGCGATCGGCGCGATCATCGTGACGGCCGCGACGTTGGACAGCATGCCGATGCGGATCACGTGCGTACCGAGCATCACGATCGCGATCGCCAACCACCAGCCGTGACCGCGCGCGGCGACATAGATGTGATCGGCGGCCCAGCTCGCGAGCCCCGACGCGCTGATCGCCGACGACAGCGACAGCGCGCCGGCCAGCAGGAACAGCGTGCCCCAGATCGTGCGCTGTTCGACTTCAGCCCAGCCGAAGCGCAGCACGCCGGGCGCGAACAGCAGCGCCAGCGCGATCAGCGCGACGATTTCCGACGGCAGGTGATGCAGCGGCTCGGTCGCCCACAATACGGCGACGGCGGCCAACAGCATGAGCACGGCCCAGTCGTTGCGCGTCGCGCTCGGCTGCGCACGGCGCATGGCCGCGATTGCGCCCGGGCCACCCGGAATCGCGACGGCGCGCGAGCGGAAATGGAATTGCACCCAGGCTTGCGTGATCGCGAACATCCCGAGGTACGGCCACTGGAGCTTGAGCCAGGTCAGATACGAGATCCGGATGCCGAGCTGTTTCTCGAGCAGCCCGGACACGACCATGTTCGGCAGGTGGGCCGTCAGGATGCACATGCCGCTGATCATCGCGCCGTAGACGAGCGTCTGGATCACGATCGCCTTGCGTGCGGCACGCTCGCGCGGCGACTCGCCGAACAGCCGGACGATCCCGTTCGTGACGGGCAGCAGCGTAGCGGCCCGTGCATTCGCGGCCGGCACGACGAGCGCCATCACGCAATTCACCGCGAACATGGCCCAGATCACGCCGTTGGCGGTTCGCACCTTCAGGCGGTCGAGGAGCAACAGGGCGATGCGGCGGTCGAGTCCACACGCCTGCATGATCGCGGAGAACAGGAACGCGGCGAGGCACAGGAACACGACGGGCGCGGCGAAGCCGCTGGCCGCCTTCGGCAACGACGGGCTCGCGTGCGACAGCACGAGCAGCATCGGCAGCAGGATGCCGCTCACGCCAACCGGAACCGCGTCGGTGATCCACACGATCGCAACCCACGACACCACCGCGAGTGTCGCCTTGCCTTCCGCGGACAGATGCGCGGGGGCAGGCAGCCACCATGCGATCGCGAAGAACGCGAGCCACGCTGCCGCGAAGCCGATCGCGGCACGCCAGTGCGCGCGACGCGATCGGCCTGTCGCGTGCGGATCGGCGTGTGTCGCCGGCGATCCGGCCGGTGGCGGCCGGCTGGCGTGCGTGCTGTCGAGCGGCGGCGCGCCGATTGCGTTTTCAGTCACTGGTATGCTCCCCGTGCGTCGGGCCCTGAGACAGCAGGCCCGATCGTCTATCGAGATGTCATAATACGTATTAATACAAGTTGGGCGATCCAATTGCTTTTCATATCGAAATCAGGATTCGCGCATAGCGCGAGCCGAGCACGGAGAGGAAGATGCGATGACGCTGCTGCGTGATGACGCGACGTCGCTTTACGAGCAGATCGCGACAACGCTGCGCGACGAGATCGAGCAAGGCGCGTACGAGCCGACCGGCAAGCTGCCCTCGGAGGCACAATTGAGCGAGCGTTTTCAGGTGAGTCGCGTGACCGTCCGGCTCGCGCTCGACCGGCTGACCGACGCGCGAATCGTCGAGCGCAAGCAGGGCAAGGGCACGTTCGCCGCAAAGCAGCGGCTGCGGCATCGACTGGATGTGCTGCGTGGACTGCACGATTCGATCGCGGGACAGGGTGCGCAGGCACGGATGGAACTGCTGCGCATGGAGACGTGCGACGTGCCGCCCGGCTTGCGACATGCGTTCTCAACCGACGTGACGCGCTGCATCTATCTCGAACGTTTGCACTGGGTCGACGAGGAACCGATTGCGCTCGCGCAGACCTGCCTGCTGCCCGAAGCGAGCGACGTCGCTTATGCGCGGGCCGACAGCCTGCCGACTTACGAGCTGCTGGAGCAAGTACTCGGCTGGCGCATTGCCGACGCCGACATGTCGGTGACGGCCGTGGCCGCGCCCGACGATATCGCCGTCCGGCTCAAGACCGCAAAGCAGGCGCCGCTGCTCGTATTGCGGCGCACGTCGCGTCTGGCCGACGGTCGCACGTGTGAATCGACCGTGTTTCATATTCGTCCGGAGCGCTTCGACCTGGTGGTGCGAAGCGGTGTCGAAGCGCGATTTGTCGGTTAAACGTGCGTTTGGCCGCGGGCCGTGGCAATGGCCATGCGCGGTCAGTCGATCGGACAAGGTGCGCGTTTTCTAAATCACTTTCGGATCTAGGTTTCGCATTTTTAATTCTTTCTGAGAATTTCACGGTTCTGTCATATTTCTGTGCACCGAATTCATCGGATCAGAAAAATGTCAAAGACCACCATCATTGCGACGATCGGGCCGGCGTCGAATACCACTGAAACGCTGCTCGCGCTGCACCGTGCGGGGATGACCGTCGCGCGCCTGAACGGTTCGCACGGCTCACTCGACTGGCATCGGGCGACCATCGAGCTGATCCGGCGGACCTTGCCGGACCTCCCGATCCTGCTCGATATTCCCGGGCGAAAGATTCGTACCGTGCAACTGCGCACGGAACCGTCGTTCGAGGTCGGCGGCCGGCTCGTGCTGACGACCGATCTGTCACATGACGGCAGCAGCAAGGTGCCGGTCAACTACGATCGGTTTCATCTGCAGTTGCGCGCCGGGGTGCGCATCTATGCGGACGACGGCACGCTGTCGTTCGTGGTCGAGGCGGTGCGTGGACAGGACGTCCACGTCGTCGCGGAGACGGCAGGAACGTTGAAGAGCCGCAAGGGCATCAACGTGCCGGAGGTCGATCTGGGGCAGCAACTCGTCACGCCCCGCGATCGGGAAATGGTCGCGTTCGCGAAGCACGCGGGCGTCGACTTCGTCGGGATCAGCTTCGTCGAATCGGCGGCACACGTGGCGGCGATTCGAGCGTTGATCGACGCGCCGTCGCCACGCATCGTCGCGAAGGTCGAGAATCAGGGCGGCCTCGATCACCTCGACGAAATCGCCGGCGCGACGGACGTCATCATGATCGATCGTGGCGATCTGTCGGTGGAGACCAGCATCGATCATGTCTCGCTGTACCAGAAACGGATCATTGCGGCGGCGCGGCAGCACGGCAGGCCAGTCATCGTTGCGACCGAGTTGTTGCACAGCATGATCGAGAGCCCGCTGCCGACCAAGGCCGAGATTGGAGACGTCACGAATGCGGTGATCGACGGCGCATCGGCCGTCATGCTGTCCGGCGAGACCGCCGTCGGCAAGTTTCCGGTGGAAGCGGTGGCGAGGCTGCGCAGCATCGTCACGCTTGCGGAAGCCCATCGGCATGCGTCGCTCCCGGCGGCGGGCGGGTTGGCCGACGCGCCGAACGATCTGCGAGCCGCGACGCTTGCGCTGACGCGCACGCTGCCGATCTCGAAGGTCGTCGTGTTGTCGCGCACGGGCTACGCGGCTCGGCTCGTGTCGATGGCCCAGGTGCGGCAGCCTGTCATTGCGGTCGGCAGGGATGCGGCGCTCGCGCGCAGCTGGAACCTGCTGCCGGGCACGACGGCGGTATTCCTGCCGGACCTCGATCTGGCGGCGGACGGCGCCGGCACCGCCGCGCTGAAGTCACTGTGGGAGGGCGGCAGGCTTCAGGTCGACGACGTCGTGCTCGTCGTGCTGGCCGCCAGCGACGATGCACAAGCGTCGTTGAGTTCGCTGCAAACCGTCCGCGTCGGTCAGCTTGCCGCGCAACTTGCGTGGTCCGTGGACAGCGGCGTGGAGGCCTGACATGCACGATCCGCACCTGTTGGTCGGCATCGTCGCGCTGCTTGCGATCGTGCAGTCCGTATTCGGCATGGGCATCCTCGTGTTCGGCACGCCGACACTGCTGCTGATGGGATACGATTTCACGTCGGTGCTCGGACTGCTGCTGCCCGCTTCCGTATCGATATCGGCGGTTCAGGCCGGGTCCGCGCGGCGACGTGCGGTGCCGGCCGCCGAACGGGTCACGATGGTGATCTGCGCGATCGCGGTGCTTGTATCGCTTGCGATACTGGTGCGCTTGAACCTGAAGGCGCGCGCCGACCTGCTGATCGGTGTTGCAATGCTGAGCGCCGCCGCGATGCGCTATTCGTCGCGCCTGCAGACCAGGCTGCGCAAATTCGTTCACGCGCGCAGCCGGCTGTATGTCGGGGCGATGGGCGTCGTGCACGGCCTCACCAACATGGGCGGTGCGTTGCTCGCCGTCTATGCGGCCAGCCGGTACGACGACAAGCACGCAGTGCGCGCGGCGATCTCGCGCTATTACCTGCTGTTCGGTGCGATCCAGCTCGGGACGCTGGCGCTGCTGCGACCGGCGGCGCTCAGTGTCCAGGGCGTCGCGATGGCACCCGTGGCGGTCGCGATCTATTTCGCGGTCGGCAACGTGCTGTTCGCGCACGCCGGCGCACCCCTGTACGAGCGCGCGATGACCGCATTCATCGGCGTCTACGGCGCGGTCGTGCTCGCGAAGACGCTGGTCTTCGCGTGACGGAGCGGCCCATGCAGAATGTCCTGACCGCACTCATTCCGATCTTCGTGCTGATCCTGGCAGGATTCGTGCTGCGGCAGCGCCGCCTGCTGCCGGACGAATTCTGGCTGCCGTGCGAAACGTTGAACTACTACTACATGTTTCCCGCGCTGATGTTCAGTCAGGTCGCGAAAGCCAATCTGACGCAGTTTCCGGTGCGGCCGATCGCGGTCGCCATCCTCGGCGCGGTGGTCGCGAGCGCGGCGCTGCTCTATGCATGGCGAGCGTGGAGCCGGCAGCCGGGGGCTGTGTTTTCGTCGGTGATCCAGGGGGCGCTGCGACCCAATACGTATGTGGGTGTTGCCGCCGCCGCCGCGTTGTACGGAAGCGTGGGTCTCACGCTCACGTCGATCAGCATCGCAGTCGCGATCCCGTTGCTGAACGTCGCGTCGATCATCATCCTGATGCGTCACGGCAGCGGCGGTGCGCCATCGGCGCGGCAGATCGGCGGCGCATTGCTGAGAAACCCGGTGATCATGTCGGTCGTGCTCGGCGCCGCGTTCAATCTCGGCGGCCTGCCGTTGCCGGGCGTGCTGTCGAGCGTGCTGTCGATTCTCGGCGCCGCATCGCTCCCGCTCGGGCTGCTCGCCGTGGGAGCAGGTCTCGACGTGAAGGCCGCGAAGGCGGCGCGCGGCCCCGTGTTCCAGTCGTCGGTGATCAAATTGCTGCTCGTGCCCCTGCTGACCTTCTGGATCGGCTTCAGCCTCGGCATCCGGGGCCCGGCACTCACGACGATCGTGTTGTTCAATTCGCTGCCGTGCACACCGTCCGCTTACATCATGGCGAAGCTGCTTGGCGGCGATCATCGATTGTCCGCCGGGATCATCACCGTGCAGACCGCGCTTGCGGCCGTCACGATGCCGTTGGTGCTGCTCGTGTTCCACGGTTGAATCGGTTCGCGCCCGCGCCCGCGCCCGCGCCCGCGTCGGCGCGGCGCAATGAGAAAGGCAAAGGCCGGTCGGGTCGCCCTGACTGGCCTTTCTCGTCAGTGACCCGCGTTTCGGACGGGATGCCGAGGGTTGCGCGACGCACACGGGATTCGTTATCTGCGCGCGATAGCGGCTGACACTGCGCGAGCTGATCATCCGTGCGCAGGAGACTGGCCACTGGTCCGTCGCCGGCACGCCGGAACAGCTCGCCGACGCGATCGAAACGCGCTATCGCTCGGGGCTTGTCGACGTGCTGTCGTTGCACGGGCTCGGCCAGCCGGACCAGGAAGACCTGCTGCTCAACGGGTTGCTGCCCGAGCTGCGCCGTCGCGATCTGCTCGATACCGACTACGTGGGCGGCGATTTCCGCGCGAATCTGGAGCTGCCGGCGGTGCAGCGCGAAACAGCGCAGGCGTGAGCGGCCGGACAGTGGAACGATGCACCGTGGGGCGCGTTCGACGGTGCGCCATTCCGCCATATCGCGCGATCAGATATCCATCGAAAAAATAACCATTTGGTACACGCTTCGGCAGGCACTAAAGTCACGCATCCCGATGCCGGTGCGACACCGGCGATGTCGACGTTATCCGAGAAGTCTGCCAAATGAATCGTTTGATGCCTTCAACGGTCCGCCGCGCCGCGGCCGCGCTGTTCGTAATCGGCCTTTTGCCAGCCGCCCACGCGGCGCAACCGACGCTGCGCGTCGGCATCGACGCCGAGTCGTACCCGCCGTTCTTCTCGAAGGATGCAACCGGCAAGTGGAAGGGCTGGGAGGTCGACCTGCTCGACGCGGCATGCAGCAAGCTCAGTGTACGCTGCGAACTCACCGACATCGCATGGGACGGGCTGATCCCCGCGCTGCAGAACCGCAAGATCGACGTGATCTGGTCGTCGATGACGATCACCGGCGAACGGCAGAAAGCGATCGATTTCAGCCGCGCCTATTACGAATCGCCGACGGTGTTCGTCGGCGCGAAAAGCGACCGGCGCCGGGTCGACTGCGCGGTGCCCACGACCTTCAAGGGCAGCGTGATCGGCGTCGAGGCCGGCACGAACTTCTCGGCGTTCCTCGATGCCCGCTTCAAGCAGAACGTGCAGATCAAGGCGTTCGACAAGTTCGACAATGCGCTCGCGGATCTGGTGTCGGGCCGTGTCGACTACGTGCAGGAAGCGAAGGGCTTGTTTACGGCCTTCCTGTCATCGCGTGACGGGAAGGATTTCGAGGTCAAGGCCACCTGTGCGGACAACCCCGTGCTGGGTCTCGGCATCGGCGCGGGCGTGCGTCAAGGCGATGCATTGCGCGGTCGGTTGTCGACCGCGATCGCGCAACTGCAGCAGGACGGCACGTGGGATGCGATCACCGCCCGCTATCCGAACCTGAAAGGCACGATCGAGAAGGGGCGCTGAGCGCATGGCCGCGGACGATTCGCTGCTCGCGTTGCTCGCATTCGGCGACGGCGGTTATGGCCGCGTGTTCGCGGGCGCGTTCGCGCTGACGTTCGGCGTCGCGGCGGCGTCGTTCTGCACCGGCGTGCTGCTCGGCATCGCCGGCGCGCTCGGCAAGCTGTCGCGATACGCGGCGCTCGTGTGGCTGGCGCGCCTCTACACGACGCTCGTGCGCGCGCTGCCCGAGCTGTTGTGCCTGCTGCTCGCGTTCTACGCGGTCGCACCGGCCATCGAGAACGCGCTTCGCGGCAGCGGCATCGTATCGGGCGACTTCGCGTTCGATCCGTTCGTCGTCGCCGCACTGTCGCTCGGTTTCATCCAGGGTGCGTATCTCACCGACATCTTCCGCGCGGCGCTCGCCAACGTGCCGGTCGGCCAGGTCGAAGCCGCGCACGCGTACGGGATGACGCCATGGCAGACGTTCGCGCGCATCCGGTTCCCGGCCGCCGCGCGGCTCGCGCTGCCGGGCGTCGGCAACGTGTGGCTGAACGCAACCAAGGACGCGTCGTTCATCAGCGTGCTCGGCTCGTTCACGGATCTGCTGAAGGCGAGCCAGCTCGCGGCCGGCGCGACGCGGCACTACGTATTCTTCTATCTGGTCACGGCCGCACTGTTCCTGCTGCTGAGCATCACGTCGACCGGCCTCTTCGCGGCGCTGGAGCGGCATGCGAACCGCGGCACGAGGCGCGCGACGACATGATTTTCTCGCTGCCTTTCCTGCTCGACACGGTGATGCCGAAGCTGCTCGCCGCGGTGCCCACGACCCTGGCGTTGCTGCTGTTGTCGGGTATTGCCAGCGTGGTGATCGGCATTCCGCTCGCGCTTGCGGCGGGTTCGCGTCACGCACCCTACCGCTGGCCCGCGCGCGGCTGGATCATGCTGGTTCGCGGTACACCGCTGCTGGTGCAGCTTTATCTCCTGTATTACGGCTTCGGCCAGATCGTCCCGCGCGAATGGATGCGCGACAGCTGGGCGTCGCCGTTGTTGCGGGACGCGTTCTGGTACGCCGTCGTCGCGCTGAGCGTGAACGAGAGCGCGTACGTCGCGACGATCCTGCGCGGCGCGATTGCCGGGGTGCCGGCCGGCGAAATCGAGGCCGGCCATGCATACGGAATGACGCGGGCGGGTGTACTGCGCCGTATCGTCGGTCCGCGTGCGTGGCGACTCGCGCTGCCGGCGCTCACCGGCGAAGCGATCCTGCTGCTGAAATCGACCGTCCTCGCTTCGACCGTCACGGTGTTCGACGTGATGGGGACGGCCAATACGCTGCGTTTCGAAACCTTGCGAGTTTATGAGCCGCTGGCCGGCGCGGCGATCGTCTATGCCGTGCTGGTCGCGCTGCTGACGATTCCCGCCGCCCGTCTCGAGAAACACCTCAACCGCTACCTGACGCGCGAGCCCGACGATCGCATGCCCGCACGGCGCCGCGGCGCATCGTCCGGCGCATGGGCGGCACCCAACTGATTCCTGCTTTTGCACTGAACACGACGATGTCCGGTCCTCGCCCCTTGCTGTTTTCCCTTTATGAACAAGCCAGCGTCGGCTGCGGCGGCGCGCCGAGCCTCTGGACTCATCCCGCCGATGAACGGCTGCGCGCGAATACGCTCGCGTTCTGGTCGAACCTCGCGCGCACGGCCGAGCAGGCCGATCTCGACATGCTGTTCTTCGCGGACGTGCTTGGCCTGTACGACGTCTATGGCGGGTCGGCCGATGCGGCGGTCCAGTGGGCGGTCGAGGCGCCCGCGAACGATCCGATGATGCTGATCCCGGCGCTCGTCGCGCAGACCGAGCGGCTCGCATTCGGCGTGACCGCGAGCACGACGTATGAACATCCATTCGCGCTCGCGCGGCGCTTCAGCACGCTCGACCACCTGAGCAACGGCCGGATCGGCTGGAACATCGTGACCTCCTACCTGACGAGCGCGGCGCGCAACTTCGGGCTCGACCGGATGATCGGCCACGACGAACGCTACGCCCGTGCGGAGGAGTTTCTCGACGTCGTGTACAAGCTGTGGGAAGGGAGCTGGGCGGACGATGCCGTTGTGGCCGACAAGCGCGAGCCGCGCTACGCGCGCGGCGACCGTGTGCGGTCGATCGCGCACGAGGGCACGCATTATCGCGTGCATGGCCCGCACGTCTGCGCGCCGTCGCCGCAGCGCTCGCCGGTGCTGATCCAGGCCGGCTGGTCGGGGCGTGGGCGCGAATTCGCGGCAAAGCACGCGGAAGTGGTGTTCGTCGCGAAGTCGAATCCGCACGAGATACGCGCCGGCCTCGATGAAATCCGGCGGCTGGCGGTCGAAAACGGCCGGGCAGCGGAGGATGTGAAGGCGCTTACGGTGCTGCGGATCGTGACGGCGCGTTCGTCGGCCGACGCGAAGGAGAAGTACCACGCGCTGCAGCAGCACTATCACCTGCAGGCTCAACTCGTCAGCTATGCGGGCGATACCGGAATCGACATCGATCGCTATGCAGACGACGAGCCTTTGACGACGCAAACGGAAGGGCTCACGTCCTACGTGGTGCGGCCGGACGGCAGCGGCAAGCCGCTCACCGCCGGCGACGTGCGGCGCAAGTTCGCGAATGTCACGCGCGGCACCGACCTGATTCTCGTCGGCTCGCCTGACGAAGTCGCCGACCAGCTCGCGGAGCATGCGCGGCAATCGACGACGAGCGGCTACATGCTCAATCCGCTCATCAGCCCGGGTACGCTGGACGATTTCGCCGAACTGATCGTGCCGGAACTGAAAAAGCGTGGCCTGTACCGGATGACGTCCCCGGTCGGTACCTTCCGCTCGCGACTCGGCGGCGGCGATCGCCTGCCGGATAGCGCCTATGGCGCATCGTTCCGGTTTCCCGTGCCGGAAGCGGGCTGACGCGCCGATCAATCCCGGACGACCCTCAGCGGAGTGGCGTGACATGACCCACGACGACCTGTTTCTCCTGCAACCGCATCGCGCCGACCGGAATCTTCGGTATGAATAGCGCTACGAACGAGACGATGGACGTGACGCGCGACGATCGGCCCCATCGATCGGCGTTACCGCCTGTCCTGAGCGCCAGCGGCATCGCGAAGCGTTTCGATGCGACCGTCGCGCTGTCGGCGCTCGACCTGTCGATCGGCGCCGGCGAAGTCGTCGCGTTGATGGGCGCGAACGGCGCGGGCAAGTCGACCTTCGTCAAGATCCTGAGCGGGGCGCTGCAAGCGGACAGCGGCGCGCTGACGCTACGCGGCGAACCCTATCGACCGGCGTCGCCGCACGCGGCCAAGCGGCTCGGCGTCGCGACCGTGCACCAGTCCGTGGCCGACGCCGTCGTGCCGACGCTGTCGATCGCCGACAACCTGCTGCTGGACCGGCTGTGCGATCCGGCCTCACCGTGGCGCGTGCCGCCGGCCGCGCGGCGCGCCGCGGCGCGATCGCTCGCCGCACGGGTCGGGCTCGACGTCGACCTGACGGCGCCGCTCGCATCGCTGTCGCTGGCCGACCAGCAGCGCGTGACCCTGGCGCGTGCGCTGGCCGGGCAGCCATCGTTGCTGATTCTCGACGAGCCGACCGCCAGCCTGTCGGCGGCGGAGGCCGAGCGGTTGTTCGTGCTGGTGGACGCGTTGCGCCGCGACGGCGTCGCCATCCTGCTGGTGTCGCATCGGCTCGGCGATTTGCGCCGCATCGCCGACCGCGCGGCGATCGTCCGCGACGGGCGGATCGTCGCCGATCTGGCCGCGCCGATCGATTTCGACGCGGCTGTGGAAACGATGATCGGCCGGCCGTTGCCGCGTACGCGCGCACCGGCGCCGGAGCGTGCCGGGCTGGCCGGAGCCGGGGCAGGCCCAGGCTTCAGCGTGCGGCAGATGCGGCTGACGCCGGCCAGTACGCCGTTCGACCTCGATGTGCGGCGCGGCGAGATCGTCGCGATCGCAGGCCCGGTCGGCGGCGGCAAGTCGCGCTTCGCGCGGACGATCTTCGGCGCGGTGCGAGCGGCGGCCGGCGAGATGACGCTCGACGGCCGGCCGTGGTGGCCACGAACGCCCGCCGACGCGATTCGTGCTGGCGTATTCCTGGCCGGCGAGGACCGCTGGCGCACGTCGTTGTTTCCCGACAGCGTGCCGTTCGCCTCGATCGCGGGCACGATCGGCTTTCCGTTCCTGTCGCGCTGGTTCGCGGGCGGCGCGGTGCGCCGAACGCGCGAACGCACGGCGGCCGCGGCGGCGATCGCGCGGTTCGGCATTCGCTGCGACGGGCCGGACGATCGCGTCGCCCACCTGTCCGGCGGCAACCAGCAGAAGGTCGTGCTCGCGCGCTGGCACGCCGAGCCGGCGCGGCTGTTGCTGCTCGACGAGCCGTTCCAGGGCATCGATGCGGGTGTGCGCGCCGATATCGTCGATACGCTGCGGCGTCATGCGCATGAGCGCACGACGATCGTGTTCGTCAGCGATCTCGAGGAAGCGGCCGAGATCGCCGATCGTATCGTGCGATTCGATCGCGCGACGCTCGATTGCCTGCCTCCCACTTCTTCCATCGTGCGTGCCTGCTCATGAAACCCGTGACTTCTTCCGCTGTACGCCATGCCGCATCCGTCGAACGGCCGTCGCGCCCGGGGCCGGCGCGCATCCGCGATGTGCTCGAACGAACCGGCATCCTGCTCGTGCTGGGCGTCCTCGTGGTCGTGTTCGCGCTCAGGGAGCCCGCGTTCCTGAACGTCGACAATCTGTTCAGCATCCTGCAGGCGGTGTCGATCGTCGCGTTGCTCGGCATCGGCGTGACGGTCACGCTCGCGGCCGGGGGCTTCGACCTGTCGGTCGGCAGCGTGGCCGCGACCGCGCAGATGGCCGCGAGCTACGTGCTGGTCGTCTGGCACGGCAGCGCGTGGGCGGCCGTGCTCGCCTGCGTCGCGCTTGGCGTGGCGGCCGGCTTGTTCAACGGTTTGCTGATTACGCGGCTGCGCGTGCCCGACCAGCTCGCGACGCTCGGCACGCTGTTCCTGCTGGCCGGCCTGCAGTTGATCCCGACCGGCGGCCGTTCGCTCGCGACCGGCTCCGTGCTGCCCGACGGCACGGACGCGACGGGCGTATTCCCCGACGCGTTTCTCGCGCTCGGCCGGCTGCGCGTGTTCGACGTCGTACCGTTGCCGGTGCTGGTGCTCGCGGCCGTGACGGTGCTAGCCTGCATCACGATGGAAGCGACGCGCTGGGGCCGCGTGATCTATGCGATCGGCGGCAACGAAACGGCCGCGCGGCTGGCCGGCGCGCCGGCCGCGCGCTACCGCGTCGCCGCGTATGTCGTGTCGGGCGCGATCGCGTCGCTGGGCGGCGTGCTGATCGCCGCGCGGGTCGGCCGCGGCGACGTGAGCGCGGGCCACTCGCTGCTGCTCGATGCGGTGGCGGCCGCGCTGATCGGTTACGCGGTGTGGGGCGCGAAGCGGCCCAACGTATTCGGCACGGTCGTCGGGGCGGTGTTCGTCGGCGTGCTGCTCAACGGGCTCACGATGCTGAACGCACCCTACTACATGCAGGATTTCATCAAGGGCGTACTGCTCGTGCTGGCCCTTGCATTTACGTTCGGCATCGGTCGCCGTACGGATGCCCGGGCGTGATGCGTGAGGCCCCCGAGACTCGGCTCGGGCACCCGCGGTTCGAATGATCTTCAGGCAGGACCGTTTGTTATCCAAAGTAATATCCATTGCCGAATCGGTCGGTTTGAATTCGCTTGGCGCGCTGATAGATTGAGCCGAAATCGTCCTTGTACGGAGACAGACACGCCATGCGCTCGTTGCTTCGCCGAAAGTCGCGCTTTGAACTGAAACTCGGTGCACTCGTGCTGGGCACCGCGCTCGTGCTCGGTGTGCCCACGGCCCACGCCGGTCCGCTCAAGGGGGCGCCCGCGCCGTTCGACAAGGGCGGCGTGAAGATCGCGCTCGTCAACTACCTGTCGACCGGCGATTTCTTCCAGGCCTACGAAGCCGGCGCGCAGAAGCAGGCGCGTGCGCTCGGCGTCGATCTGCGCATCTACGAAGGGCGGCAGGACGCTGCCGAGCAGCGCGAGCAGTTGCAGCAGGCGATCAGCAGCGGCGTGTCAGCGATCATCGTCAATCACGGCTTGCCGGAATCGCTGAAGGACGTCGTTCAGCGCGCGCTCGACAAAGGCATCAAGGTCGTCGCGTTCGACGTCGATCTCGCCAATCCGAAGGTGCCGCAGATCGAGCAGAACGATCGCGACCTGGCGAACCTGCTGCTGAATCAGGCGTTGAAGGACAACGGCGACGCGTTCGCGGCAGGGTACGTGTACGTGGCCGGATTCGCGCCGCTCGACCGGCGCGATGCCGCGTGGCGCGATTTCAAGCGTGCGCATCCGAAGGTGCGGGAAAAGGCGCGCTGGGGCACCGTCGACAATCCGATCGCGCAATCGGTCGCGAACCAGGCGGCGGCCGTATATCGCGCGAATCCCGACATTCGGGTCGTGTTCGCGCCGTACGACGAGTTCGCGCGCGGCGCAAAGCTCGCGGCGGACGAGGCCCGGCTCTCGTCGAAAATCCGCATCTACAGCGCGGACGTGTCGACGGCCGACATCGAGGCCATCCGCGCGCCGAACAGCGCGTGGGTCGCGACGGCCGCGACCAATCCGGCGGTCGTCGGCGCGGTGTCGGTGCGGGCCGCGGCGCTGCTGGTCGCAGGGCAGGACCCGGGCGCGCGCATCGCAGTGAAGCCGACGCTGATCACGCGTGACGATCTCGTGAAGAACGACATCCATACCGTGGCCGAACTCGGCGCGAAGTTTCCGGCGTTCCGCGCGAGCGACGCGGCGACTGCCGCATGGATTCCGGCGGTCGACTGATCGCGTCGGCACGCAGCGCACGACGATCACATTCTCAAGACGCGGACGCTGAAGATGACCGCGCACGCGCTCGGTCGCGGCGGCGTGCGCGAGATCCGGATACGAGTGCGGACTCTTGTGGCCTTTTTCGCGGGTATGCGGCTACTTGGTGAGGTGGCGTGCCAGCTTTCTGCGACGTCTGCGGACGATTACGGAGCTGCTGTGCCTGTCGTGGCTGGCAACGGAGGAACGGACATTTTTGTATACCCACAATACGGATCCTCAGATCCAGCTTCAAGCGATGCGATCACGACAACCAGCGCTTCGTTGATCATCGCCCATCCCGATCGCCAGCAACACGAACCCCTGTTTTCCCCATCGCGTGATTGACCATGTCGGGGCCGCACGGAACGTAGAACCCGCCCCGGGATTAAACGAGTGCCGATCTACGCCGATCGCGCAGTATCCGCCCGCATACCTGCAAACCGCCGGAAGCATCGCGGCGAAGCTTGGCTATCGATGCGCCATCAGCGCCAGAATTGCTCCACCCACTGGCACACACGTTGCCACTCGGCGGTTCTCATGTACGCCTGGGCTTCCTTCTCCAGTTCCGGCGCCTTTTGCCATTCGTCCAGGCCGACGAATTGACTGAGCTCGAAATTTCCGCGCTGGTAGTGGGAGTTCAGTATCTGCCCGCACTGTTGTGCGGCGATCGTCGCTGTCGTATCCATCGTCAGCCCGAGCAGGGCTGCTGCCGGTACGCCCCCGCTTTCGAACGGCCACAGCCATTTCGAAACGCCCCAGGCCAACGGGTTGCCGACAGCGTCCCGGGGAATGCCTGCGGGGATGGTTCCGGTGCCAAGCGACAGCAGGCGCAGATCGTCCAGATTGCCTGCGCGACGGCTGGCCAGCGCCTCGGCAATGGCGGACACGGAAGGATTGTTCGCAAACACGCCGCCATCGGCGAAATAGCCGAGCCCGGCGATTTCGTACGGCGGGAAATACGTCGGTGCGGCCGACGTGGCAAGTGCGGCATCGGACAGGCTGACATTGCGATAGGTGTTGCCGTTTCCGTTGGAGAGGGTGCACGGAGCCCAGCTCTTGGTCGGCGGATCCCACAGGCGTGCCGAGTTGATTGCGACGAAGTGAGACAGATCGGCCAGCTTGCCGTTGCCGACCAGCGATTTGGCGATCTCCTGTAGCCCGGTGTTGACATACTGGCATTGGTACACGCCGGGTCCAGCCAGGATCGTGTCCTGTTCGGGTGCTTGCTTTTGGGCCAGCCATGCCCCGTTTTCCCGAAAGATGACCGAACCCTTCGTCCTATAGATATCGACGATCTCGGAAATGGATACGCCGCGCGCGAGCCCTAGCGCGATCAGGCCGCCCGTGGATGTGCCGGCAAAGCCGTCGGCGCTCGCGATGATCCGACTGCGCTGGTCAAGATCCTGGATGAGCAGGGCAGTGATCAATCCCCGGATACCGCCACCATCGCAACTGAGAATTTTGAAGGTCATCGTGTTTCCTCTTTTGATTGTGAGAGGAATATGAATGTCGCAACCCGGCGGGTATCCCGCCCGTGTTGCCGCGGGGATCCCCGCTTCCTGCGCTGTGTCGACGCCAGGAACTCAAGTCAACGGGCGACGCGTCATGCAGGCGTGATTGTGTTGGGCGTCACCGTTTTATTGCCGATCGATTTGGTACCAGTGATTTATAGAAAATGAAATGACGAATGACAAGGTATGCGAAAGAGGCGAATTTAAATTAAAACAATGCGAATCGAATTGCATATATTTGCAACATTCGAATCCGTCCGGTTTATGGGTGATTGCCTATGCTTCGGCTGGCGGGAGACGCGATGACACGCTTACGCTTTAGCGCGGAGAGAATCCGCCGGTTGGCCTCATCCGATCCTGCCCGTGATTGGGTCGCCGACCAGTCCAGCCCCGGAGTGCGGACTCTTGCGTCTTTCTCGCGGGTATCCGACTACTTGGTGAGGCCGAGTGCCAACTCTTTGCGACATCTGCCGACGACCACGGAACTGCTGTGCCTGCCGTGGCTGGCAACAGAGGGCTGGACATTTAGGTGTGGCAACAGATTGACCGCCCATGAATAGTCACCAGCGGGTTGCCGGCTGCCGGCCGGCATCGTAGTCGTGACGGGTGACCCGCCGATTGATCGTGGACAAATCGCGCAATCGCCCGGCCTGAAAAATCGACCGAACCGGAATTAAACGGCGTAACCGTCCACGGAAACGGGCCCCCGACAGCGGCAAGTTTGCACGCGTAGCAGCACGCATTCTATTCAAGCTGCCGTCCCAGGATCTCATTGACGATCAGCTTCATCGAGTTGCGTCGCAATTGGCGGATGCCGTAGTCCTCGGCGGCAGCGGCAGCCTCAAGGAACCGCAATGCGAGAACTCTCGCGGGCGTGACCGGCCAGCCATTGATCGAGTCGTTGACCTGCCCCGAGCGCAGGCTGGCATCGACCACGCTCACCGTAGCCAGCACGGGCTGCGAGTCTTCGATCACCGTTGCCGGACTCACGACACCGGGCTTCGGTATCACCAGCAATACCGCGCTTTCGGCTTCACCGACGGTTTTCGTCTCGATGCGACCCGCGAGCGAACCCAACCGTGTGGCCAGTTGGTTCAGAATCTGCACACTTTGCGGCAAGCTGGATGGTGTGAGCCACAACTCGAGCTCGATCTGTTCAACCGGCCATGTGCCGTCTGCAAGTTCGGATGACAGGCCTGCGTGCAGCAGATGCAGTCGCGCCGCAAAGGCACCGACGATCGCGACGGTTGCATTGGCGCCCGTGACGTGGCGGGGCGTGGGCGCCAGCGCTGTCACGATGTTCGAGACCAGTTCCCACGCCCCGGTTGGGAGCGGCTTGCCGAGATCCGGCAAGCCGAACGCGATTTCGAGACGCTTGAGATCCTTCGCGATCGTCGACACGAGCGCGCGAGTACCGGTAAAGACGCCCAGCAACTTTCGGGCATTGGCTCCTTTATCCGAAGCCGATTCAAACTCATCCGAGATCCGCGCCCAGATTGATTTCAAGACATCGGATCGTTCATCGTAAAGCTGGCCGCTCGTCACGAGCGATGCGACATATGTGTCGAGCGCTTCGCCCCACGACCGGTGACCCGGGGCGTCAACGTCGAGCGATTCCAGAAGGGCGTCAAGCGTCCAGATCTGAAGACGGCCCTCGGCGGTGCTGTCGACAGGCTTTAACGCGCCGATGGTTTTCGGGACCTGCTGCTTGAGTCGCGCCAGTTTCTCGGCGACAACGCCGGTGATTGCGTCGCCACCGCTTTGCAGTACAAGACCGAGCCGATCCAGCCGTTTTGCGAGCTTTCTGTCCACCGTTTCGGGTGTTTCCACGGCGTCGCGCAAGATCGTCGAGAAGTCGTCGACGAAGAAGCCCAGTTGCGGCACGGGTACCAACGCTCCGGACACCCCCTTCGTCTTTGTGACGGTAACGTGAGCCCAGTGCTCGCGCAACTCGACCGAGCTTCGCGTGGAGATCCCGATATCGATCAGCTCCCCGTTGATGCCGGTCGGTCGCGCGGTCCCGCTGGCGGCTGCCTGCAGCCCGGCCATGGACATTAGCGTCAGTTGGGACTGTGGCGCACGCGTATCCTGGGCGGCCTCGGCCAGCGCTTCCGCCTGTGCTCCGGCGAGGGTGTATTCGTTGGGCTCTTCGTCTTCGTCGCGCGGCACGACTGCCGCCAGCGTTGCCGTCGCAGGCGCGGCGAGCGCCGCCTTGTTGCCGTACAGCAGTTCGGTATAGCCATAGCGAAGTTCGTCGAGTGTCTTGATCACGGTATCGTTGACCGCAGCGAAAGCCGTGTACCACGCCTCGGCAGGAAGCTCGGGGTCTATCAGCACCCCGGTATCCCAGTCGTTCGTACCCAGTCGCGGCGTGCCGAGTGCCGTGAACATCGCTCGTCCGCCCTTCAGATAGAAGCGGAGGACGGGCCCGGGCCGGCCGAATTTCGCCTGAAGCTTGCGGCTCAGGTTGTCCAGCTGTTCACCAAGCGCGGCGATCTGCTTTTCATGCCAGGCGCAAAGCCATTCCAGTTGTGCAGGGTGCATGGATCCGGTGACCAACCCGCTCGCTTCCTGTTTGATCGCGTGGGTCATGGCCTCGATCGAGGAACCGCCGTGGAAGCGGTGCATCAGTCGATAGAGATAGAACGCGCTGATGTTGTACAGCGAACGGGACGACGCCACCACATTGCCCGGGTCCGAAAGCGGGCGCACGAGCTTGCTCTCGAGTTCGTCGGCCAGTGCCAGCAGGTCGTCGCGTTGCGATACATTTTGACGCTCGTAGATCCAGCGCCGCGCGATATCGGCGGGCTCGGTGTTATCGGGAAAGCCCAGGTATTTCGCTGCCTTTTGCAGCTCGGGAGCCATCGCGTCGGTCGACTTGCCCGGCGCCATCCGCATCAGGAGGCTTACGGCACGGTCGACCACGGTGCCCATTTCGCCGAGTGGGCTGCGGTCGGCGGACGGCTCGTTGATGAGTCGCCGTGCCAGATGGAGCCGGCTTTTGATTGCGTCAAGTTCGTCATCGATGAGTGGCCACCGTCGCAGGTCTGCGTCGATACCGTCATCGTCGACGTTCAGAAGGCGGGGTTTGTCTGTCGTCAGCAAGAAGAAGCGGGAAAGCGCCTGATGCTCAGCGTCTTTCCGGGCATCGTCCCCGCTCGCTGTGGCAGTCAGGCGCCTGACGACCGCCTGATACCCCGTCTCCAGCGACTGAAGCGGATGCACGGCGACCGCTTGCCACCCCGTCATCTGCGCCTGTTGTCCCGTGTTTGCGACGCTCAGGGCATCGGCCGGCATCGATGGGTGCCGGGCCCGGAGGGTCGATGCCGCGTTGCTCGCGAGCGTCGCAAAGTAGCTCTGTATCTCGTCCATGTCATACCTCGGCAAACCATGAAAAAGTGAGGATGCAAAGTGCCGCACGCAACGCAAATGCGCGCGTTGCGTGCGAGTCGCTGCGTTGAGTTCCGGTCAGTTCGGTGCGTTCTGTACCGTGACGCCCCAGATCTGGACGAGGCCCTTGTTCAGCGTGTATGTGACGGTCAGGCTGCCGTCGTTATTGATCGTCGTTCCCGTCGTGACCGAGCTCTTCGCGGACGCACTGAAGAACGGCCAGATGCCGAACTCCGCTGCCGCAGTGATCGTCTGCTGGTCGGATGCGCTGTACGACGCGTGGCTGGTCACGCTGATCTTGTAGTCGCTCACCAGGACGAGCTGCGACACGCGTCGCGCGAGCGAACCATTGGGCTGCGAGAAGAACGAATCCCAGTTGCCTGCGCTGGCGCCCGGCGTCCAGACCGTGTTGTCGTTCTTCGCGCTGTAGGCACGCGAGAATTCCGACGACGTGAACCAGGCGCCGGGTTGCGTAGCGAGCGTGGCGAACGAACCGATGTGCCCCTCGATCGACAGGCGGGAGCTCGCGGCTTTCGTATTCAGCTGGTCGAAACTGCCTCGTGCGCCTGCCGAAAAGATGTCGTAGAAGCCGGAAGCCGCCCCTTCGACCCAGACGTGGCTCAGCGAAGTGTTCATCGACTGCGAATCGAATGCGATATCGGCAGACGCACCGTTCGCGATCGCTTGCTGGGCTTCGTCCAGCGTCGCCGAATACTTGTACAGGGAGTAGGGATTGCCGGCGGAATCAACGAACGACTGCCGGTTCGAGGCGTTCGCAACAGCATCCAGCGCGACATTTAGCGGCAGCGTCGCCTGCTGCTTGAAGACGGTCACGGCCGCTGCCGCCTTGTTCGGATCGAGATGCCGGTCAGCCCACTTCTGGAAAAGCTGCAGCTGGGTAAGACTCGAGGTGTCCGCATCCCGATAGGCGATCCATTTCGCATATTGGTCGCCGAGTGCAGTTTGCAGCGTATTGCCTCCTTCGCCGCGGAGCGCATGCAGCAGCATGTCGTAAGCGCTCGCGCGACTTGACAGTCCCGACGCATCGTAATGCGCCACGGCGCTGACGGGGGGAACGGCGTCGGAAATCAGGAAAAGTCCGCTTGAATCGGTCGAGGCGAGCGCCAGCGTCCCCTGCGCAAGCTGGAACGTGTTCTCGTCGAGATTCAGCGCTTGACGGACCACGTTGTACCAGCCGGCGTTCAAGTCCATTACCTGTTTGCTGATGTCGGTCATTTTTTTCTCCAGATAGTCGTCGTTGCTTCGTTGGATGCGCTGCACGGTTCGTTTCGGAATCGGAATGGCAGCACGTGCAAGCACCGGAGGGCGGCCCTGACGGGCGTTCATCTGATGAATGCAGGGGAAATATAGGTCGCCCGACGGCAAATATCTGTGGCTCCGATGGCGTATTGACACGGCGCATCGACAGACCCCCGATCCCCGGTTCTTCAGGGCTGTGACCACCAGACAGACAACTGCACGGCCGAATGAACGCCCACACGGCGAAAGATGTTTTCCCGGTGTTTGCGGACGGTGGCAGGGCTGATCGCGAGCGCCTTCGCGATCTCCTTGCTGGATCGTCCCGAGATGACGAGTTGCGCGATCGTCAGTTCTCGTGCGGAGAGGCTAGCCTTCGCGGGAGGTGAATGGACGGAAGGAAGGGCTTTGGGGCGGTGTCTGCCTGTCGAATTGCCAACGTGCATAGTGCTGCCGCGTTAGGCGCACCCGTTTTCCCCAACAGACGCCGGCGATGCTTGCGAACGGTTTGCTCGCTGATACACAGGCGCGCTGCAATCGCCTTGCAGGCCAACCCATCTGCGATCAGGGACAGCACATCGCGCTCTCGCGGTGTGAGACGGTCGGCCATGACGATTATTGGTATCGCTTCGTTGATGGAACCGACGCAGCGCGACTAGGCCCCGGCCCCACGTCGGCCTTCTTTTTTATCAGGGGTGGCCTAGGAATGTCGCGGGACGTGCTGCTCGTGTCAAGGGCGCGCTGACGGATTCGGGAACGCCGTTCGCGAAGGCATCGGGTGTGCGTCGCGCAGCCCGGCCTGCCGCCTGATTGGCAGGACGCGATCGTGGTGACCGCCGCCGGGACCGCGATGCTCGTGTGGGGAATCTTGCGCGTGCAGCGTACCAAGTGACGCGTTGCCCACGCGTCGCGCTTCATGCGCGCCGGCATCGTACGGCCGTGTCAATCGGCGTCGATCTTGTCCGCGGCGTACACGAGTTGTTGAAGGCGCGCGGCGGCTTCGTCGCGTAGTTCGATCGCGACCTGCGGCGGCAGGCTGGCCGGGTCGGTCGCCGGGTAAAGCGAGACGATCAGCGGCGGCTGCGCGGCGACGAACGCCTGCCATTTCCGCGCCGACATCCGCATGGCCTCGCGCGACGCGTGCGGCAGGCGATGCTCGATCACACGGGTCATGTCGTCGATATCCTGGCGGTACAGTGGCGTGGCCTGCGCCGCGCAGCGGCCGAGCGCATCGAGACCCGTGAGCGCTACGCAGTGCTCTCGCTCGAAATGCGCACCGCGTTGCGGGACGGTTACGACGCGTTCGGGTTTCGCATCGGCCTGCGGCGGCAGGCGACCGGCCAGATCGAAGTTGTGTGTCGCGAGATCAGATTCAAAGCGCTGCAGCGTCAGCGCGCGTTGTCGCGTCACGCGCATTACGTCGTTCGCATTCATCGTTGCGTACATCGTGCCGCGCGTCGTAGCGTAGACGGCGCCGATCAGCTTCAGGTCGGCGTCGCGGCGTGCGAGCCATGCGCGTTGCGCATGCAGCAGCGCCGGGCGGCCGGCAGCCGGCAACGACGCCTGCAGCGCGCGGTAGCTGGTGTTGAGGCGCGCGTCCCACGCACGCTCCGCGTCGTCGATGCATTCGTTCTGGCCGGCCGTCGACGCGTGCGTGGGGTCGTCCAGGCACAGCGTCATTGCTCGGTCGATCGGATCGATATTGGCGGCGACATTGGCTCGCGTGGCAACAGCGGCCGGCACGATGGCGGCCGCGCAGAGCGCGAGGGCGGCGAGACGTTCGAACATGCAGGTCATCGTGATTGTCGAGGCGGGAAGGTTGCGTCGACAGACTATAAGGGCATTCGCAGCGGAGACAGCGGCGTCCCGTCACCCCTCAACCGCCCGATGGCCCCGGCCGGCTGAAGCGTTGCTCGACCACCTCGGTTCCCCAATGCGTGCCCGCGGATTCGCTGGTCAACGCAAAACCGAACGACTCGTACAGATGGCGCGCCGAGTCCAGCCCCTTGAACGTCCACAGATAGGTTTCGCGAAACCGCTGCGCGTCGACGAAGCGCATGGCTTCCGTCATGAGCCGGCGCCCGATGCCCGACCCGCGCAGCGCATCGTTCACGATGAACCAGCGCAGGTGTGCGACGCCCGTTGCCGGGTCGCCGTCGATCGCGAGTGAAGCGAGCGTCCGTCCGTCTTCCTGGCATAGCCAAAGCGCCTTGCCGTCGGCCGGCAGCGTACCGGCGAACTCGGCCAGCTCGGTCGCCACCCGCTTTTCGAAAAAGGCGCCGAAGCCCCAGTGTTCCGAATAAAAACGCGCGTGAAGGCTCGCGATATCGCCGATGCAGCCCGGTTGGTAACCTTCGCGGATCGCTGGCGCGTCGAGTGCCGCGACGGGCGCCTTCGCGGCGTTGTCCTGCGCGAGCGCATCGGCATACAGCGCGAGCGAGCGCAGCAGCGCCTGCTGGTCGGCGGGCACCATGCGGCGCAGCGCATTCGATACCTGGTCCGTCGCGAACGTGTCGATTCTCTTCTGGAGCTCTTTTCCGTCGGCGGTCAGGTACAGCTCGATCGCGCGCGCATCGTCGCTCGACACGCGCCGCTCGACGATACCGGCCGCCTCGAGCCGCGCGAGTTGCCGGCTCGTGTTCGATTTGTCCAGCCGCAGGATGTTGCCCAGGTCGCGGGCGTTGATGCCGGGCGCCATCCCGATCTCGAGGATCGCGTGGACGGCCGAAGGCGCCCAGTCGCTGTCGGCCAGCGTCGCGCGCATGAAGCCGAGCTCGCGAACCAGTTTGCGGGAAAAGTCGCGCAGCTCGAGGATCGTGGCTTCGCGAGGCTTGGCGGGAGCGTCGATGAGGTCCATGGTCGGCCCGGAAAGGTTGCGGATCGCAATCAATAATAGTTGCGGGCCGCAACTTGATCAAGGTGGCTTTTCATGGGGACGGGTTATGCCGCCGGAGGGGTTTCCGGAGGCCGGTGTCGGCGTGGACCAGGGCGACGATGAGTGGGACTGGCGCGGATGGCGGCGTGCCGCGAACCGGACGCATACTGGGTGCATTCGGCCTGCCTGCCATGCGAGCACGGGCGTCGGCCGGTCATCGATCCGCGGTGGCGGACAACGGAGCGCACCATGAACCATCTGAAGCCGATGACGATTGCATTGCTTGCCGGATGCGGCATCAGCGCCGGCGCGGCCCACGCTGCCGGCAGCATGGATGCGCCGCCTTGCAGCGCGGCGCATGCGGCGGACCAGGGCCGGATCGCCGCGATGCCGGGCACGTCGGTCCGCAGCTTTTCGACCGCCGGTTGTTCGGGTGCGGTGTTGCAGGGCGAACGAGCCACCGCGACGGTCAATGGCGACCGGGTCGAGCTGCGGGACGGCACCGTCTATGTGAACGGCCGTTCGTACGGCGCCGTCACGCCCGCGCAGACGGTCGAATACGAAGCCGCGCACGACCGGCGCACGTTGAAGGTCGACGGGGTAGTCCGCACGCCGGTACGCTGACCAGCAGTTCAGACTCAGGCTCAGGCTCAGGCTCAGGCTCAGGCGTACGGCAACCGCTTCGCGTTCATTCGACCAACGTCAGCTGGCCATCGCTGAGCTGCACCTCGCGCCCGACCCACGCCGCATCGACGCGCGGCAGCACGGCCGACGGTTTGCGCAGCTCGCGCAGCAGCGTCGCGCCGTGCGACAGCCGGCCGCCCATGCGCGCGATCACGGCGCGCGCGGCCTGGTACTGCGCGTGCCGGCCCGGATCGAGCGTGTCTTCCAGCAGGATGTCGTGGCCGAGCACCCCTTGCGTGTGGCCCGGATAGATCATGAAGCCGGCCGCCTCGTCGGTGCCTTCGCAGCCGTCCTGCCAGAAGCTGCCGTTGCGTTCGCGGCGATCGGGATGGGGTGCGAACCACGCGTCGCGATCGGCGGCCGGCATTGCATGATGCAGGCGGAAGAACACGCGCATCAGGTTGTCGCGGTACCACTCGCGCACCTGCAGATACCAGCCGCGCATGCCGGGCGCGCCGAGTGCATGGAGCATGCGGACCGGCAACGGCCAGTCGGGAAACGCCTGCAGCGGCAGGCGGGTGGGCGCGGGCCGAGCGGTGCCCGGATCGGTTTCCCACGGCAGGCGATGCGGGCTGTCGTCGAGCTGGCCGTATGCGGTCGGCGGACGGCCCCACAGTGTGCCGCCGCTGCTGGCCAGCGATGACGCGATGCACAGGTTGCCCTGCACGACGAACACGTAGAAGCGCGTGAACCAGTCGGCCAGTTGCTGGCCGTCGGCGTGTTGCTCGACGAGCGTCGCGAGTTCCTGGTCGAAGCGCTGCAAGCCGCGCTCGAGCGTCGGCAGGTGTCCGCGCGCGGCGCGCAGCATGCGCCAGAACACCGGCAGCGAACGCAGCAGCCGCAGCGGGCGCCAGCGCAGCGGCGGCGTCGCGCCGCCGATCTCGCCGCTGTAGTTGCCGGCCGACACGCCCCAGTCGGCGAGGCGGGCGAGGAACAGGTCGTTGTTGATGTACGACGCACCGCCATAGAGCGCGGTGAATGGTTCGTTGTCCTGCAGTACGCGAGCATCCCAGCGCGCCATGATCGCCGGGATGCTGCCGGCCGCGCGTCGTTGCGCGTACTCGACCAGCCGGCTCGGCTGGGGCGGCAGGATCTCGGCGATGTTCGCGGTGGTCAGGTGTCGATGCCAGCCGTAGCTGCTGATCGGACGGTACTGCAGCAGCCACAGCTGCCGGCCGTCCCATGCCCATTCGACGTCGCCCGGCACGTAATGGAACGCGCGCAGCACGCGCTGCAGGAAGGCCCACAGCTGCGTCGCGCTCAAGTTTTGCGCGGTCGGGAACGTACCGCGCTGCCAGGGCTCGCCGAGCCGCGACAGGATCGCGCGTTGCGGGCTGGCCTGACCGTCGGCGAGTGCTTCGAGGTGGCCTTCCACCCACTCGACTTCAACCGCGAGATGACGCACGAACGCGATGCCCGACAGCACGGGCGTGATGAAGCGCTGCACGACCGTTTCCTCGAGGCCGCCGTCGAGCAGCTCGGCCACGCGTGCGGCTGCTTGCGATGCCGGTACGCGCAGGAACGTCGTATGCAGGCCGGCGTTGGCTGCATCGGCCTGGTCTTCACCGTGGCTCGACGAGCGGATCGCCCACTCGGCGTCGGGCTGGCTCGCGAGAAAGCCCGGCAGGCGCGGATCGTCGGCGCGGGTCAGCGACAGCGCGGGCGGCACGGGCAGACCGGCCATCGTCGCCAGCGCCAGGCGCCCGCCCTTGGTATGCGCGACGAAGCCGGCATCGCCCGCTTCGAGCCAGTGCACGAATGCCGCCGGCGCGTCGATCCACGGATAGTGTCCCCAGCCGGCCTGCAGCGTGACGGTGAGGTCGGCGCGTGCGAGGATGGCCGACCACGCGGCGGCCTGGCGCACCCCGAGCACGTTGTCCTGGTCGCCCCACACGAGTTCGATGCGATCGGTGACCCACTCGAGCAGCGGCAGCGCGGTATCGGCGCGCACGAGATCCCAGTGCGGCAGGAACGCCCGGCAGCGCGCATAGCCGGCGCCCATGCGGCGGTACTGTGCGCGCGTCCAGGTCAGGTTCGAGAACTTGCGCGCGAACAGCGTCGGGTAATGCGCGAGCAGCCAGTGGATGGTCTTGCGCAGCGGCTTCGGCGCCATCAGTTTCGGCAGGCGTCGTTCCCACAGAAACGCACCGACGGGCGCGAGCAGCACGCTGCGACTGAAGTGGCCGGGGCGTCGCTGCAATGCGTGCAGCACCAGCAGCGCATTCACGCCGACCGCCATGATCGCGTGGCCCGGTTCGGTCATGTCCAGCAGCGCTTGCGCATACGCGGCGAGATCTTCGCAGGGCGGCGCGGGGTTGTCGCCGAAGCCCGGCAGTTCCAGCGGCACGGGACGGTAATGCCGGAAGTGGGGCAGTGCATCGTCCCACCAGTCGGCCGCGCTGCCGTTGCCGGCGAGGAGGTACAGGATCGGTTTGCTCATGGAGGCTTCGTCGGCGGGCGATCGTCGCGATGGCGCGTGCCGGGTCGGGGCGGCGCGGCGCCGTTTGCGGATGCCACGGGTCGTGTCCGTGTTGTCTTGTTCGCGTTGCGCCGGTGCGAGTGGAATGGAAGGGCGGCCCGCTCGGCTTGATGCTGGATTGTTGTCGGCATTTTACGCGAGTCGATTTCATCCAATTCGCGATTCATTCGGCGCGCTGATTTCTTATACGCGCTCGACAGGCATGACCGGATGTCGATTGGAAGAAATGAGCCGAAGCCGGTGAACGATCCGGTTTGAATCGCGCACGTCACGCAACCGGAGAAAGTAGAATCAGGCCGCCGGAAATCACCGGGCCGGATTCGAGGAATGAAAATGAAAAGACGCTGGATTGCGGGGGCATGGCTTGCGCTCGTCGCAAGCGGTGCGTGGGCCGAGAACTGGATCACGCTGGGCCCGGGCCCGGCTATCGCGCTCTATGTGGATCCCGCCTCCGTCGAGCGTCATCCGCTCAATTCGTGGGTGACGGTCAAGATCGTCTATGCCGAGCCGCGCCGTTACTCGGCGCCGTTTCCGGTGAAGAGCCTCGTTTCCGATTGGTCGTTTGGCTGCGACAACAAAACCTGGGCGATGGGCAAGACCAGCATGGTCGGAACACAGTCGGGCCAGGTCTACGTATCTCGCGAAGATGCGGATGATTACCGCTATGTCGAGCGCGACTCCATTCAGACACTGGTCATGGATTATGTATGCGGGAAACACGGATGACGGCAATGGCGTCCGCTCGCCGGTTCCGGTTTGACGAGGTTCGGATGAAGGCGGGTCAACCGGTGTTTTATCGCCGGACGTAGCCGCACGTTTTCGCCACCGCGCACGTCATCGAATCGCTTCCCCGGGCCGGTGCGATGGCGCGCCGGCCCGGAGAAAAGTCAGTGCGTGGCGGTTGCCGCGACCGCATCGGCCGGGCTGCCCGGTGGCTGGCCCGTCTGCCGGCGTGAGCGGCCCGAGCTGAGGTACGCGGCGATCGAGTCCTGCGTGATCTCGCCGAGCCAGGCGCCGTCGGGGTCGAGCACCGGCATCCACGACGCGCTGTACTGGTACATCTTCGACAGCACGATGCGCAGGTTGTCGTCCGCCGCGACACCGGCCGGGAAGGGCGTCACGCGCTCGCCGCACACGCCGCCGTCGGTGCGCGCCGCGCGGCGCGTCACGTAGCCGAGCGCGCGGCCCGCGTCGTCGAGCACGGTCAGGTAGCGGCAGTCGGTTTCGTCCATCACGGCGAGCGCGTGCGCGAGCGGCGTATCGACCCGTGCCGTTTCGGGTTGCGTGGCGGCGTCGCCGGCCTTCACCAGCAGCAGGCGCTTGAGCGTGCTGTCCTGGCCCACGAACTGCGCGACGAATTCGTCGCGCGGGCGGGCGAGCAGTGTGTCGGGATGATCGTATTGCACGAGCTGGCCGCGCCGGAACACGGCGATGCGATCGCCCAGCTTGATCGCTTCGTCGATGTCGTGGCTCACCATGATCACGGTCTTGTTCAGTTGCCGCTGCATCTGGAAAAACTCGTTCTGGATCGATTCGCGATTGATCGGATCGACCGCGCCGAACGGCTCGTCCATCAACAGCACGGGCGGATCGGCGGCCAGCGCGCGAATCACGCCGATACGCTGCTGCTGCCCGCCCGACAGTTCGCGCGGATAGCGTTTCAGGTACAGCTTCGGATCGAGCGCGACCATCGCCATCAGGTCGCGCGCGCGTTCGGCGCAGCGCTTCTTGTCCCAGCCCAGCAGGCGCGGCACGACGGTGATGTTTTCCTCGATCGTCATGTTCGGAAACAACCCGATCTGCTGGATCACGTAGCCGATGTGGCGCCGCAGGTCGACCTCGTCGAGCTGCGCCGTATCCTCGCCGTTGATCAGCACGCGGCCGGACGTGGGGGCGATCAGCCGGTTGATCATCTTCAGCGTGGTGGTCTTGCCGCAGCCCGACGGGCCGAGGAATACGCAGATCTCCCCTTCGGCCACCGAGAGGCTCACGGCGTCGACCGCGCGCACGGCCTGGCCGTCTTTCCGCGTGAAGGTCTTGGTCAGTTTGTCGAGTTCGATCATGTCTTTTGGACTCCCTTCGGTGTCAATGCTCGCTGCAGCCTCTGCAGGAGCCGGTCGGCGACGATCGCGAGCAGGCTCACGAGCACCGCGCCCACCAGCAGTTTCATCATGCTGCTCTGGCCGATGGCACGCAGGATCAGCGTGCCGAGCCCGCCCGCGCCGACCACGGCGGCGATCGTCATCACGCCGATGTTCATCACGACGGCGGTGCGCACACCCGCGAGAATCACGGGCACCGCGAGCGGCAAGTCGACGAGCCGCAGGCGCTGCCACGACGTCATGCCGATGCCGGTGCCGGCTTCCTTGATGCCCGCATCCACGTTGTGCAGCGCGAGGTAGGTGTTGCGCATGATCGGCAGCAGCGAGTACAGGAACACGGCGGTGATCGCGGGGGCGGCGCCGATCCCTTGGCCGAAGCGCGAGAAGAACGGGATCATCAGGCCGAACAGCGCGATGGACGGCAGCGTGAGCACGATGGTCGCGACGCCGAGCAGCGGCCCGGCAAGCCAGTCGTGCCGATTGATGAGGATGCCGAGCGGCACGCCGGCCACGATCGCGCAGCCTACGGCGATGCCGACCAGCCAGATGTGCTGCAACGTGAGTTGCAGCAGTTCGGGCCAGCTCGATGCGAGATAGTCGAATACGCTCATCGGTTCTCCTTCAAGGCAGCTTGTGCGTGCGCAGGAACGCGTCGGCGACGTCGCGCGGCGACTTGCCGTCGAGGTCGACCTCCTTGGCCATCGCCTGCATCACGTCGTTGTCGAGCGCGGCCGACAGCGCGTTGAGCTGCGTCGCGAGCTTCGGGTTGCGATCGAGCGTGTCCTTGCGCACCACGGGCGTCGCGTTGTACGGCGGGAAGAAGTGCTTGTCGTCCTCGAGCGGCACGATGCCGAAGCCCTTCACGCGCCCGTCGGTCGTGTACACGAGGCCGATCTTCAACTGGTTGTTGTGCAGCGCCGTGTAGACGAGCCCCGGGTCCATCTGCTTCAGCTGCGCGCGGCTGAACTGCATGCCGTAGGCGGCGAGCAGCGGCTTCAGCCCGTCGGGGCGATTCGCGAATTCCGCGTCCATCCCGAACACGTAGCGCTTCGCGGCCGGGTCGGTCTTCAGGTGCTCGGCGAGCTGCGAGACGGTTCGGATGCCGGTGGCCCGCGCAAGCGGGCTGGGCAGGCCGATCGCGTAGGTGTCGTTGAGCGGCGATGCGTCGAGCCAGACGAGCCCGCGCGGCACGTCGAGCGCCTTGACGCGCCGGTACATTTCCTCGGGCGACAGCTTGTCGTTGATCTTGTTGTAGACGAGCGCGGCGGTGCCCGTGTAGTCCCACATGAGATCGAACTGGCCGTTCTCCAGCGCGCTGCGCACGAGCGTGCTGCCGAGACCCGAACGGACTTCCACGTCGTAGCCGCGCGCGCGCAGGTATTGCGCGGTGAGTTCCGCCAGCACGTATTGCTCGGTGAAGTTCTTCGCGCCCAGCACGAGCTTCGCCGCGCATGCCGGTGCACTCGCCGCCATGCACAGCGCGGCGGCGGCGCACAGGCGCGCGAGCGATCGAATGGTGCGGTGGAGCGTCATGCGGCACCTCCGTGGCGGGCGAGCCAATGGCGGCTGCCGGCCGCGACGATGCCATCCAGCACCAGCGCGAGGATCGCGGTGAGCGACGCGCCGAGCAGCAGCAGCGGCTGGTTGTCGAGATAGATGCCGGGGAAGATCAGCGAGCCGAGACTGTCCGCGCCGATCAGGTACGCGAGCGGGGCCGTGCCGACGTTGATCGCCAGCGCGGTGCGCACGCCACCGACGATGATCGGCAGCGCGTTGGGCAGTTCCACGCGCACGAGCGATTGCCAGCCCGTCATGCCGATGCCCTTGGCGGCTTCGCGCAGCGCGGCCGGCACGTTCTTCATGCCTTCGTAGGCATTGCGCGTGATGGGCAGCAGCGATGCGAGGAACAGCGCGACGATCGCGGGCACGTTGCCGATGCCGAAGATGCCCAGCGCGATGGCGAGCACGGCGAGCGACGGGATCGTGTTGCCGATGTTGAAGACCTGCATGAAGCGCTCGGCCTGATGCTGGAAGCGCGGCCGGCTCAGCAGCACGCCGGCCGGTACGCCGACGGCGATCGCGAGCGCCATCGAATAGACGACCAGCAGCATGTGCTGGCCCGCGTAGTACGCGAGATCGTCCGCGCGCTGGCTGAATGTGTCGGCGCCGATGCCGCGGGCGAGCGCCCAGGCGATGGCGACGATGGCGATCAGGCTGCCCACCAGCTGGACAGTGCGTCGAGTCATGAAGATACACCCCCTCAATCTCGGTGCGGCACACGCGCAGGCGCGCGCCGCGTAGACGCCGGATGGCGCCGCGATGGAAGTTCGTGATCCCGGCATGGCCGCGATTTGAACTGACGGAAACAGTCATGCCGGCCGCAACGAAGTGCGACTGGCGGTCGAGTGAACGCAATGCTGCGTTCGTCTGATTGTCATGTTCAGCCCGGCGGCGCCGTAACGGCGAGGCGAGTTCGAGCAGGGCACCGTCTCGTGAAGACGGCATGGATGCGGCCGGCGTGAAGCCGGCCGCTGGAGCCGGAGGCCCCCTTGACGTGGCGAAACGGATGCATGCGCAATGAATTGCGAAATGACATCACGTTGCGCACGAGATCATGCATTTTGTGATGAAGTTGGGGCGAGTATAGAACAATCGAATGATCGCGTCTACCTTGAGGGGCGATCGCGATTGCGTGCCGACGATCGTGCGGTAGCGATGAAGCGGGGGCGGATCCAGTGCGCGGAAAATGATTCGAATTCCGAATCGATAGGCGAGGCCGTGGACTTGAAGCGGGTTTCGCGAGCGGCTTCGCGTCGTGCCCGACCGTCACGCACCACCGCGTATCCGCACGCAGTCCCGGCGCGTCCGGCTTATTCGCCGACGTCCGGATCGGCGCGCGGCGTCCTGCCCGTCCAGCGTCGATACGCATGACGGAAACTGCGCGGCTCGCTGTAGCCGAGACGTTCCGCGATGGCCGCGACCGTCAGTTCGGGATCGTCGAGCATCCGCACCGCCTCGTCGCGCCGCACGTCGTCGAGCAGCGTCTGAAACGTGAGGCCGTCCTTTTCGAGCCGCCGGCGCAGCGTGCGCTCCGTCAGGTGCAGTGCATCCGCGAGCGACGTCATCGACTTGAAGCGCGCGAGGTCGCGCGCCATCAGCTCCTTCGCGCGATCGGCGAAGCGCGTGCCGACCGATGCGGCCCACTGCCGTTCGAGCGCCTCGCACTGGCCGTGCAGCGCGTTGAAGCTGACTTCGTTCGCGAGCAGCGGCATCTCGGTGCCGTTCACCGATGTGAATACGAGCCGGTTGTCGCCCGCATTGAACGCGACCTTGCAGCCGAAGTGGCGCGCGTAGTCGGCTGCATTGCGCGGCGTGCGGCGCGCGAGCTGTACCTGCGCGGGCCAGACGGGCTTGCCGACGAGATCGGACACGATCAGGCGCAGGCTCGACAGGCACATGTCTACCTGGAACACCTCGAGATCGGGTTCGCCGTTGTAACGGCTGATCGTCACGCTCATGCCGTCCGCGTGCGCATCGATACGCACATCGAAATACAGCCCCATGAACAGCGGAAACTGGCTCATGCACCGGAATGCCTGCGTCACCGACCCGCTGATCAGCATCGCGTAGCCGGCGAGGCCGAGCGTCGACACGTGCAGCCGTGCGCCGATCGACAGCCCGATCGACGGCACGCCGCTGCGCTGCAGCAGGTTGCGGAAGCAGCGCTGCTCCTGGCCGCGATTCACGTGCAGATTCGGCGACGCGACTTCGTCCGCGCCGAGCCCCGTGCCTTCGAGCAGCGCGGCGCCGTCGATATGCCGCACGCGGCACTCGTCCAGCGCGACCGCGATCGCGTGGACCGTGGCGGGAATGTCCTCCTGGCGTCCGGCCGGACGCGCGAGGCCGAGCGACGAGCGCAGGCTGCGCTCGGCCCGGCTCTGGTCTGGATGGGCGCGGCTGTTCATGGTGCGGACGGGGTGACGGGATCGCGTAGAACATAGCCGGAATGTCCGCATAACGCCAGTGCCGCACAGCAGCATGCATGGCTCGACGGCGCGACACGCGGCGATGTGGCCGGAAATATCCCCCGATTACGTCCGCTTTTCTCATTCGTGGCGGATTTTTTGGCGCACCACACTTTCTCCCAGTCGTGCGCCGCCGGCCGTGCCGGGCGAACGAGTGTTGAAGCCGTGAACGCCACCCACGTGAGGACAGCATGGACAACGACAGCCCGGGTCGATACGCATCAGCCGCCGCGACGCATGACTTCGGCGCGCACGCGATGCGAGGCGACGCGGACCCACGCCGCAAGCCGCACCTGCTCGGGCTCGCGACGCTGGTGATTTTCGGCCTCGCGTACATGCTGCCGATGACGGTGTTCACGACCTACGGGATCGTCACGAGCGAGACGAACGGGCACCTGACCGCCGCGTATGCGGTCACGCTGGTCGCGATGCTGTTCACCGCACGCAGCTACGGCCACATGGCGCGGCTGATGCCGAGCGCCGGTTCCGCCTATACGTTCGCGAGCCGCAACTTCGGCACGTCGGCCGGCTTCATGGTCGGCTGGGCGTTGCTGATGGACTACCTGTTCATCCCGATGATCAGCTACCTCGCGATCGGCATCTACATGAAGCAGATTTTCCCGGGTGTGCCGGCGAGCCTATGGATCGTCGGGAGCATCGTGCTGATCACCGGGCTGAACATCGTCGGCATCCGGCTCGTCAATCGCGTGAACCTGATCCTGATCGCGAGCCAGCTCGTGTTCATCGCGATCTTCTTCATCGCTTCCGCGCGGGTCGCGGCGGGCGAAGGGCTGTCGATGGCCGTCGCGCTGCCGTCGTCGGGCGATGCGCGGGCGATCTTCGCCGGCTCCGCGATCCTGTGCCTGTCATTCCTCGGTTTCGATGCGGTTACCACGCTGTCGGAGGAAACACGCGAGCCGAAGCGCACGGTGCCGCGCGCGATCCTGCTCTGCACGCTGGCGAGCGGCGTGCTGTTCATGCTGGTCGCCTACGTCGGGCAGGTGGTGTTTCCCGACTGGCACGCCTTCAAGGATCTCGACTCGGCCAGCCTCGAACTGATGCGACGCATCGGCGGCGGCACGCTGTCGGCGTTCTTCGTCGCGGTGTACGTGGCCGGTTGTTTCGCGAGCGCGATGGCGGGCCAGGCGAGCGTGACGCGCGTGCTGTTCGCGATGGGCCGCGACCGGGTGCTGCCCGAACGCATCTTCGGCCACCTGCATGCGCGGTTGCGCACGCCGGTGCGCGCGACGCTCGCGGTCGGCATCGTGTCGCTGTCCGCGCTGTTCATCACGCTCGATCTCGCGTCGACGATGATCAGCTTCGGTGCGCTCGTCGCGTTCGCGGTCGTGAACCTGTGCGTGATGCGCAGCTATCTGTGCCGTCCCGAGCATCGCCGCTTCGCAGGCTGGATCACGTTCGGCGTGATGCCGGCGATCGGTTTCGCGATGAACGTGTGGCTCTGGTCGGGCCTGTCGCGCCAGACGTTCTACGTCGGCATCGGCTGGCTCGTGCTCGGACTCTGCCAGCTCGTGTGGCTCACGCGCGGCTTTACGCGCCCGGCGCCGACGCTGTCGATGAATTGAATGACCGGTGGCCGACTGCCGGCCGCCGGCTCTGAAACCCTGAAGGAGGAACCATCCATGAACGCTGTTGACGTCAATCTCGATGCGGACCTGCAGGCCATCGGCAAACGCCACCTGCTGATGCATTTCACGCACGCCGATGCGTATCGCGACCACGCGCTCACCGTGTTCGACCGCGGCGAAGGCTGCTGGCTCGTCGACCGCAACGGCAAGCGCTACTTCGACGGGCTGGCCGGGCTGTACTGCGTGCAGGTCGGCTACAGCCACGGCGCGGAAATCGGCGACGCGATCCGCGAGCAGATGGTGCGGCTGCCGTTCGCGACCAACTGGGGTGTCGGCCACGAGCCGGCGATCAAGCTCGCGCACAAGCTCGCGGCGCTCGCGCCGGAAGGGCTGAACCGGGTGTTCTTCACGTCGAGCGGCTCGGAGTCGAACGAATCGGCGATCAAGCTGGTGCGCCAGTATCACCAGTCGCGCGGCGAGCCGCAGCGGCGCAAGTTCATCGCGCGGCGCGTCGCGTATCACGGTACGTCGTTCGGCGCGCTCGCGCTGAACGGGATGACGAACTTCCGCAAGCATTTCGAGCCGCTGATGTCGGGCGTGCGGCACGTGGGCAACACGAAGCGCTACGGCCGCCCGGTGGGCGAGACGGAAGCCCAGTTCACGCGCCACCTGCTCGACGAGATCGAATCGCTGATCGTGCAGGAAGGGCCGGATACCGTCGCCGCGATCGTCGTCGAGCCGCTGCAGAATGCGGGCGGCAGCCTGACGCCGCCGGCCGGCTATGCGGCCGGGCTGCGCGACATCTGCGACCGGCACGGCGTGCTGCTCGTCGCCGACGAAGTGATCTGCGGGTTCGGCCGGCTCGGTGAATATTTCGGCTCCGCGCGCTACGGGCTGAAGCCGGACATCATCACGTTCGCGAAAGGCATCGCGTCGGGCTACGTGCCGCTCGGCGGCGTGATCGCGAGCGACGCGGTGGTCGACACGGTGCTCGCCGGCCCGCAGCAGATGTTCCTGCACGGCGCGACCTACGGCGGCCACCCGGTCGCGTGCACGGCCGCGCTCGCGAACCTCGCGATCATGGAGCGTGAGGGCGTGCTGGAGAACGTCCGCAGCAACGAAGCGGTATTCCGCCAGACGCTCGACGGCCTGCTCGAACTGCCGTGCGTCGGCGACGTGCGCGGCGACGGCTACCACTACTCGCTCGAACTCGTGACCGACAAGGCCGCGCGCCGCTGGGCGGCCGGCATCAGCGCGCAGGCGTTCGTGTCGACGCTGCTCGCGCCCGCGATCTTCGACGCAGGGCTGCTGTGCCGCGCGGGCGTCGATCACGAAGGCACGCCGATCGTGCAGTTCTCGCCGCCGCTCGTGATGTCGCGCGACGAGATCGTGTGGTTCGTCGCGAAGATCCGCGACATCCTCGTCGACACCTATGCGCGGGCGACGCGCTGAGCGCGGCGTCCTTCATTTCAGGAGCATTCGATGCGAACGTCACGACAATCCTATATCGACGGCCAGTGGCTCGATCCGGCCGATGCACGATCGATCGACGTGATCGATCCGGCCACTGCACGGCCGTATGCGCAGATCAGGATCGGCGACTCAGCCGACGTCGATCGCGCGGTCGGCGCGGCGAAGCAGGCCTTCGACACGTATTCGCGCTGGCCGGTGGACGAGCGTGTCGCGCTGTTGCGGCGCGTGCTCGAGATCTACCAGCGCCGCTACGAAGAAGTCGCGCGGACGATCAGCCAGGAAATGGGCGCGCCGATCGCATTTGCGCGTGCGGCGCAGGCCGCGGTCGGCACCGCGCACCTCGAGCAGACGATCCGTGCGCTGCAGTCGTTCCGCTTCAGCACGCAGACCGATTCGCTGCTGGTGTCGCACGAGCCGATCGGCGTGTGCGCGCTGATCACGCCGTGGAACTGGCCGATCAACCAGATCGTGTGCAAGGTCGCGCCGGCGCTCGCCGCCGGCTGCACGATGGTGCTCAAGCCGAGCGAGATCGCGCCGTTCAGCGCGATCCTGTTCGCGGAGATCCTGCACGAAGCCGGCGTGCCGCCCGGTGTGTTCAACCTCGTGCACGGCTACGGGCATGAAGTGGGCGATGCGCTGTCGCGGCACCCGGATGTCGACATGGTGTCGTTCACGGGCTCGACGCGCGCCGGCGTCGAGGTCGCGAAGGCGGCCGCCGATACCGTGAAGCGCGTGCACCAGGAGCTCGGCAGCAAGAGCCCGAACCTGATCCTGCCCGATGCCGATATCGAGGAGGCGGTCACGCGCGGCGCGCGCAGCTGCTTCAGCAACAGCGGCCAGTCGTGCAATGCGCCGACGCGCATGCTCGTGCATGCCGACCACCTTGCGCTGGCCGAGCAGGCCGCGCGACGGGAGGCGGAACGCACGGTCGTCGGCGATCCGCGTTCGACGGAAACCGGCATCGGGCCGGTGGTCAGCCGCACGCAGTTCGACCGCATCCAGCACTTCATCCGGCTGGGGATCGACGAAGGCGCGACGCTCGTCGCCGGCGGGCCGGGGCGGCCGGACGGGCTCGGCGACGGGTTCTACGTGCGGCCGACGGTGTTCTCGAACGTCACGCCGGACATGACGATCGCGCGCGAGGAAATCTTCGGGCCGGTGTTGGCGATCATGACCTACCGCACCGAGGACGAGGCCGTCGCGCTCGCGAACGATTCGGTCTACGGGCTCGCGGCTTATGTGCAGTCGAAGGATATCGAGCGTGCGCGCAGGATCGCGGCACGGCTGCGGGTGGGCAATGTCCACATCAACTACCCGCCATGGAACCCGGCCGCGCCGTTCGGCGGCTACAAGCGTTCGGGCAACGGCCGCGAGTATGCGGAGTTCGGCCTCGTCGAGTATCTGGAGACGAAGGGCACGACGGGGTACGCGTGAGCGGCGCGCGGATGCGCTGGCCGGGCGGCGGCGTCCTGATGGGCGCCGCCGCGCCTTTTCATCGATGGACCGATGGATCGATCGGGAGGAATTCGACGATGCAGATGATGGAGACGACCGAAGACAGGCGCAGCGCGACGGCGTGCGCGGAGGGCCGCGTGCGATGAAGATCCTGATCGCCCGGATGAACCACGAGACCAACACGTTCTCGCCGGTGCCGACGCCGCTTGCCGCGTTCGGCCGCAACGGCCCCGACTGGGGCGACGACGCGTATCGCACGAATCGGGGGATGCGCACCGCGATGGCCGCGTTCCTCGACGCGGCCGAACGTGAAGGCGCCGAGATCGTGACGCCGGTATCGGCGGCCGCGAACCCGAGCGGGCTGGTCGCGGCCGACGCGTACACGGCGATCTGCGACGCGATCGTCGCGGCGGCGCCCGGCTGCGACGCGGTGATGCTCGACCTGCACGGCGCGATGGTCGCCGAGCAGAGCGCGGACGGCGAGGGCGACCTGCTCGAGCGCGTGCGCGCGGCGCTGCCCGGCGCGCCGATCGCGGTCGCGCTCGACCTGCACGCGAACGTCACACAGAAGATGATCGATCACGCGGATGTGATCGTCAGTTTCAAGACTTACCCGCATGTCGATATGGTTGAGACCGGCGAGCATGCGGCGCGCGTGCTGCTCGACCGGCTGCACGGCCGCGCGCGGCCGGTGCTCGCGTGGCGGCAGCCGCCGCTGATGACGTCGACGCTGCGCAGCGCGAGCGCGGAAGGCGCCATGCGGCGCGCGGTGGAGGCCGCGCGCGCGGCCGAGGCCGACGGGATGCTCGCGGTCTCGGTGCTGCCCGGCTTCTCGCTCGCGGACATTCCCGCGCCGTGCATCAGCGTGGTGGTGGTGGCCGATGGCGACCGGGCCGCCGCCGACGCGGTGGCCGAGCGCATCGCGCGGCAGATCTGGGACGAGCGCGACGATTTCGTCTATCGCAGCGCGCCGCTTGCCGACTCGGTGGCGCAGGCCGCAGCGCTCGCACGCGGTGCGGATCGCCCGGTGCTGATGCTCGATCACGGCGACAACTGCATGTCGGGCGGGCCGTGCGACACGATGGACCTGCTCGAGGCCGCGCTCGCGCACGGGCTGGACGGCATCGTCAGCGGGCCGCTGTGCGACCCGCAGGCCGTCGCGGCGCTGATCGACGCGGGTGTCGGCGCGACCGTCACGGTACCGGTCGGCAACCGCCTGCCGTCGCACGGTGGCGTGCGGCGCGCGCCGTTCCGCGCGACCGGCGTCGTGCGTGCGCTCACCGACGGCGAATACGTAATCACGGGGCCCACTTACACGGGCCAGCGTGCGTACATGGGCCGCACGGCCGTGCTCGACATCGGTGCGGCCACGCTCGTCATCACCGAGCGTACGCAGGAGCCGTGGGATCTTGGCGTGTTCGAGAGTGTCGGCGTCGATCCGCGCCGCGCGCGCTTCCTGCTGCTGAAGTCGCGGATGTATTGCCGGCCGGTGTTCGTGCCGATCGCGGCCGCGCTGGTCGAATGCGACAGCCGCGGCGTGACGGGCTCGGACTACGGGCTGTTCCGTTATGAGCGGCTTGCGCGGCCCGTGTATCCGCTCGACGATGTGGGCGAATGGCCGTCGTCCGGCGGGCGACGGACGGATTGACGGAACCCGACCGGGCGCGAGACGCCGGAGTTACCGGCTTTCGGGCATCATGCGATGGCACCGACCCGTCGAGCAGCAGGGTCGATGCCATCCATTGTGTCCGCAACCGATCCGGAGAATCGACCGACATGCATTCGAATCCTTTCCGCCCACGCAGCGCGCGCCTGCTCGCCGCGCTGACCCTCGCCACGACGGCCGTTGCCGCCCACGCCGCCGACTGGATCGTGTCCGGCAACGACGGCAAGTACCAGCGCGTCGAGGGCCGCGACACCTATCTGGCTTCGCCGCCCGCCGACACGCTGACGCTGCTCGACGCCAGCACGTTCCCGCCGAAGGTCGCGCTGCAGGTCGACGTCGAGAACGGCATCCAGGGGCCGCCGCAGGCCGTCGCGATCACGCCCGACGCGAAGCTCGCGCTCGTCGGCGCGCCGACGCGCTACGACACGGCCGCGAAGCAGCTCGTGTTCGACACGTTCCTGCAGGTCGTGAATCTCGATGCCGCGCCGCCGTCGATCACGCGCATCGAGCTCGGCACACATCCGCAAGGGATCGCGATCGATCGCTCGGGAAAGCTCGCGCTGGTCGCGAACGTCGACGGCAGCGTGTCGATCCTGCGCATCGACGGCACGAACGTGACGCTCGACGGCAACCTGAAGATCGGCAAGAAGCGGCTGGCCGGGATCAGCTTCACCCATGACGGCAAGCATGCGCTCGTGTCGCTGCGCGACGAGCAGGGCATCGCGGTGCTGAACGTCGACGACGGCAAGGTGACCGACAGCGGGTCGCGGCTGAGCACCGGCGTCGCGCCTTACACGATCGACGTGTCGAGCGACAACCGCTGGGCCGTCGTCAGCAACGTCGGGCTCGCGGGGCTGCCGGGCTATACGGGCACGCTGGCGGGCGACGCCGATTCGGTCGCGCTGATCGACGTGTCGCGCGTGCCGTTCCGTACCGTCCAGTACCTGAACGTGCCGTCGCTGCCGGAAGGCGTCGCGATTTCGCCGAACGGCAAGTGGATCGCCGTGCAGGCGATGGACGGCTCGAACCTGACGGCCGACAACCCGGGCCGCCACAAGATCGGCAAGGTGCTGCTGTTCGAGATCCGCGACGGGCAGGCCGTGAAGGTGAGCGAGTTGCCCGGCGGCGAAGCCGCGCAAGGCATCGTGTTCACCGCCGACAGCCGGCACGTGATCGTGCAGTTCAACGTCGAACGGCAACTGGCGCTCTATTCGGTCGAAGGCGGCAAGCTGCACGATACGGGCAAGCGGATCGCGCTGACGGGTGGGCCGTCGTCGTTGAGGACGTTGCCGCGCTGACTCAGTTTCGTCGGTTCATGCGGCGCCCGGCTTCGCCGGGCGCCCGTCAAAGCACACCCCTTGTGCGCCGCCGTTGCAACGCAACAAATGGCGGGAATTTGTACTCAAAGCCACCTAACGCCGGATTGTTTAGTTAAGCAAACTGAAAATTCGGGAAACGTCTTGTAGTGAATAAACAGTCGTTGCGGCACTGTAAGCCCTATGGGAAGCATGTGACGTACCGGGAGAAAGGGCGGTGGAGGAGACGGTTGCGGCAGCAACGATCGTCGCCGGGTGTTCGCATGTGAAAGTCCGCGTGACGTCGCCTGGGGGGGCAGTCGACGTCACGCCGCGCGGCATCGATGTGCCGCGCAGGGTCGCAAGCCAGGCAGCGTGCCGGATGATCGTCGGCGCCGGATCAATCGGTCACCGCGAACAACGTCGCGCTGGCGCTCGCGAGCGACGGCAAGTCGATGAGCGGGCAGGCCGTCGCGCCGGCATTCTGCACGCCGTACGGCACGGTGTGGAATGCGCCCATATATTTCTACGCGACCTCCGACAAGCCGCTGCGCAAGCAGGCGGGCACCTCGGCGGTGAATACCGCCAGCAACGGCGCGGCGTTCGGGCGGCAATACGCTGGCCGAGAACGTCTATTGGCGGCAGCGCGACGCGGGCGACGACACATACGCGTCGCTCGACACGATGCCGGGTGCTGCCGTGTCCGTCAGTGCTTAGTCGGCCGAGGCCGACGACGTGACGACGCGCATCACGGTCGACGTCGCGAACATCGGCGCCGCCGTCGCGCTGATGACGCACCTGCAGGTGTTCGATCCGTCGACCGGCGCGCGCGTGCTGCCGGCGTTCCACAGCGACAACTACCTGAACCTGTTACCCGGCGGGAAGCGGCAGATCACGATCGACCTGCCGCATGCGCGGGGCGCGCCGGTGTCGCGCGTCGCGCTGCGCGTCGACGGGTGGCGGCTCGATCGCCCGAACTGCGGCTGGGGTTCGGCGGCGTGCCGGTCGTGTTCAACGAGCGCGCGCTGGCGGTCGCGCCGGCCGTGCCGACGTTCGCGGCCTGCTGACGGCGGTGTGTGCTGCGTGAGGGCGCGCCAAGCGGGAGCGAGCCGGTGAGCGCCGCGTGAATGCGCGCGGTGGTCGTTGCCTGCCGGATAGCCGCCAGGCCGCTACTGCTTGAGGAATTTGTCGAGCCAGCGCGGTGTCGCCGCGCGATCGAAGACGACGTGCAGCGACTCACCGAATGCGCCATATTCGAGCCCGTGGCGTTGGGCAAGCAGCGTCAGGGACTGGGCGGTGTGAAACGAGATGTGCCCGTTGCGCGGCACGCAGTACCACCACTGATCGATGCCTTGATCGAGGATATCCCGGGTGATCAGCGACGTCTGGAACAGCAGCGCGCCGTCGGGCTTCCGATGGCGCATGATCTGGTCGAAGAGGTCGACCGGCGCCTGATGATGCTCGAACACCTCGAATGACAGGATCGTATCGAAGCTGCCTTCGGGCGGAAGCGGGTGCGAAAACGGATCGTACGACGTCACGTCCGGGAAGCCGCGCGATGCCAGTTTCCGTTCCAGCAAGCCCAGCCCCGAGCCGAAATCGAGCACCCGGCCTTCCCGCATTTCCGGAAAGCTGGTGCAGATCAGGTCGGCATGCTGTTGCGGACGGATCTCGAGATACTCGGGGTCGTGGCGCGGGTAGTCGGCGTTATAGACATGCTGCGCGAAATCGTCGTGGGTCCAGCTGTCGAACATCGGGGCCCACGTGAAGCCGCATTGCTCGCACGCATGGTAGTAGACTGGCACCCCCGCATACGGGTCGACCTTTTTCCCGGCAATGAAGTCGGCGCCGCAGCGCGAAAAATCGACCAGGCCGCAGATGGGCGCGTGGGCAGCACACACTTTGCAGGCAAGGGCCGCCGGGTGGCGATTCAGGTCGTGATTCAATTCCCGTTCTCCTGTTCTCGCCAGCGACGCGTGCGTCTGACGGATGGTGCGGGAGAGGCTATCACAATCGCATCGGCCATCGCGGCCGTACGCGGTGGCGTCGCCAGGCGTGTCTACGGGCGCAGCAGGTCGAACCCGCCGAATACGACGACACCGCTCAATACGATCATCGCGACGGAGTGCTGGCCGAAGTAGAGAATCGCGGCGGCAAGCCACGTCGTGATGCAGAAGGCGCCAATGCGGGCCATCGTGTGTTCCTCGAATGCGTGATGAAGTGCGTGTGCGCCGCGCTGCGTTCGCCGCTCGACATGGCGAGCGGGGCACACGGGCGGACGGAAAGGCGACCCGCGCAGCCGCGACCGCGGCGCCGGCACGTGCTGCGTGCCGCGCCCGGAAGGGCGGGAGTCGAGGCCGGCGGCATTGCGCGCTCGTGCCCGGAGGCGATTGGCGCGCGAATGCCGCTGGCGAAGCCGCGATTTTACCAGCGCCGCGGTGCCGCCAATCTGGCCCTTTCGCGGCTAAAACCGATGATCTTCGGTCAAATCAGTCCGTCCCCGATACTCAAGTTTCGTGTGACGAATGCCGTAAACATTCTGGAAGGCGTTTCCTACTCCGTCATGACGCCTCCCAACACATGGACCGACATCATGCAGATCGACTTCTCGACGACGACGCGATCCCCGCTGGCCGACAGCAGCGCGACCGCAACCAGGCCCGCCGCGACGTCGTCCACCGGCGACGCCACGAGTACCACCGGCACGACTGACGCGACCGGCACCTCCGGCACGAAGGATTCGACCGGCGCCACCGGCCAAACGCTCGGCGCATCGGGCGCGTCGTCGGACGACCCGGCGATCAGCCAGTTGAAGGCGCTGATCGAGCGGCTGCAGAAGCAGCTCGCGGCACTGGAGCAGCAGATCGCGAGCGCGGGCCAGCGCGCGAAGGACGACCCGGCCGCAGCGATCCAGCAGCAGTCGCTGAGCGCGCAAGCCAGCGCGATCTCGGGGGCGCTTTCGACCGCGATCTCGCAACTCGCGGCGGCGATCGAGAAATCGGGCGGCTCGCAGGCGGGCGGGCTGGTGTCGACGCAGGCCTGACCGGTCGCGGCCGTGTCGACCGCACGCATTACAATCGCCAGCACGTCTCCCTCGACAGGACGGCTGAACGATGAATGCGGAACGCAACGACGACGACCTCGCCCGCTTCGAGTCGCAAGGCGGCACGCCGCTGCCGGCGGCCGACGAGCAAGGATGGCTGGAACACGACGGCGCGCGCATCTGGCACGCGTCGTTCGGCCATGGCCCGGCGGTCGTGCTGCTGCACGGCGGCCTCGGCCACAGCGGCAACTGGGGCAACCAGGTGCCGGCGCTGCTCGCGGCCGGCTACCGCGCGATCGTGATCGACAGCCGCGGCCACGGCCGCAGCACGCGCGACGATGAACCCTATTCCTACGAACGCATGGCCTCGGACGTGCTGGCGGTCCTCGACGCGCTGCACGTCGATCGTGCGCGCTTCGTCGGCTGGAGCGACGGCGCGTGCATCGCGCTCGTGCTGGCCGATCGCGCGCCGGAACGGGTGGCCGGCGTGTTTTTCTTCGCGTGCAACATGGACCCGAGCGGCACGAAGGAGATCGTGCCGAGCCCGCTGCTCGACCGCTGCTTCGCGCGGCACCGCAAGGACTACGCAGCACTGTCCGCGACGCCGGACCAGTTCGATGCCTTCGTCGCGGCCGTCAGCGAAATGATGCGCACGCAACCGGATTACCGCGCGCAGGATCTTGCGGCGATTGCGGTGCCGGTGGCGATCGTGCTGGGCGAGCACGACGAATTCATCCGGCCCGAGCACGCGGCGTACCTGGCGCGCACGATTCCGGGCGCGACGCTGACGACCCTGCCCGGTGTGAGCCATTTCGCGCTGCTGCAGCGGCCCGAGCGGTTCAACGCGGCGATGCTGGCGTTTCTCGACCGGCTGCCGGGGTAATTCGCGGGACGACCGCGGGCTGACCTTCCGGTCGAGATTCGGACGGCGCGCGCGGCCCGGCCGCGGGCTCGCGCATTCGCCGCCCGGGGCTCAGACCATCGCGTTGTCGGCGCCGGGAATCTCGTGCGCCTTGATCTGCTTGCGCTGCATCTTGAACCGTAGCCTCGCGAGCATGCCGTCCTCGTAGTTGATGCGCGTGATGGTGCGCACGAACTCGTTGTCCGGTGCGATCGCCTGGGCGCCCATGATCCAGCGCACGCCTTCGCGATAGTCGTAGAGCGACTTGTCGCCGATGTCGGCGAGGCAGAACGACAGCGTGGCCATCGCGGCGGGATGGCCAGCTTCGGCATGCTGGCGCAGTTCGTCGAGATAGCGATGGCGCGACGCATGATCGTGGATGTCGCTGATGAACATCAGCATGCTCTCGAGCGCGTCCGTATGCCCCATCTCGTGCGCCTTGCGCGCGGCCTCGACGGCCTCGACCTGCATGCGCGCGCGCTCGGCCCGATCCGTGCTGGTCTGGCCGATGTGGTGGTACGTGTATCCCAGCTTATAAGCGGCCACGTTGCCGCCGGCCTCCATCGACTCGCGGAAGTAGTGGGCGGCGCGGTAGGGGTCGGCCTCGACATGCGTGCCGTCCCTGTAGAAGCAGCCGAGCAGGTAGCCGCATGAATCTCCGCCCGCCTCGTAGCCGAGCTGGCAGATTGCAAAGGCATCGGCCGGGCGCCGGTTTTCATCCTCCATCGCGGTGGCGAGCTGGTTCCATGCGAGCGAGCCGGGCTCGTTCAGGCGCGCGGCTTCCAGCCATGCATCGCCGCGCGCATCGTCCTGTGCGAAGCCGAACGTGCCGGTGCGATGCGCGTAGCCGCGCAGGATCATCGCCGACGTGCAGGCGCGTGCGTCCGATGCACGCTCGATCGCGCCGGTCAACCAGTCGCCATGCGGATCGAGGGCGAGCATCAGCCGCAAACCCATCGCCATGGCGCGGTTGTCGTCGATCGGTCCGTTGCGTTCGGCTTCCTGCAGGCGGGCGTACGCCTGTTCGTCTTCGTTGCGCATGAAATGGCTGCGCGCGAGCCAGTGCAGCGTCTCCCAGCGGTGATACGGATGCAGCGCGGCGTTCGCGCGTGCGAGCGTCGCGGCCATCGCGCGGCGGGTAGCGTCGTCGTCATCATCCGAATCCAGCGTCTCGCCGTAGTACTCGTCGCGCCAGATCTCGTGGCGCAGCCGGTCCTTCTCGACCGCGTCGAGGTGCGCACATGCGTCGGAATCGATGAATGCGCGGACGTGGTCGTGCGAGCCGCCCCAGCGCGGCTGCATGTACCAGATGAACGTGCGCATCGAGAAGTACTGGGTCGGGTGGATGTGCAGCGTCGCCTCCATCCAGTACCACTTTTCCTTGCGCAGCTTCTTGCCCTGGACGGGGCCGGGCAGCGCGTCGGGAAATTCCGCCGGGCAGGCGACCGGCTCGTCGGGATTCAATCCCGAGCGCGCGAGCATGCGCTGCAGTTCGGCGCGCGTGGCTTCGTCTTCGGCGCCGACGTTCAGGTGCAGTTCGGTGACGGGCCAGCGGCGCTCGCGCACGAGCTGCGTGAGCCACTCGGGCTCGCCGAACGACGACACGCTCGTGAAGATCACCTTCGGCGCGCTCCACATCGTCGGCGCGAGCACCAGCGCGCGCAGCGCGGCGACGATCGTCAGCGCCGCGCACGCATGCGCGCCGATCCAGCCGGCTTCGGTCACCGTCTCGGCCCAGCCACCGCCGCGATACTCGTACGCCCAGTGGTGCCAGTAATGCGCTTCGCACAGCCACGCATGCGCGGAGCGCGGGTTCGCGGCTTGCCATGCGCGCAGGCGCGCGAGGCCTTCGGCGCCGGCTTCGATGCACGGTTGCACGTCGGCCGGCAAAGCGTCGACGTACCGCGCTTCGGCGGTGCGGTCGGTGAAGCTGGCGGCGAGCGCGGCATCGAGTTGCATGTCGAGCGCGGCAAACTCGCCTGCGCGCAGCAGCGCGTCGACGTCGCAGATGAACCAGCGGGATTTCGCGGGCGGAATCAGGTCGGCGGGAACGGAGGACATGTCGGTGTCGGCGGTCATGACGAAACGGGTTGGGGATCGAAGATGCGGTAGCGCTTCCACGGCAGCGAAAGCCAGTTTCCGGACGGATTGCGCAGGTGCTCGCGCACTTCCTGTGTCGCACGCGACGATGCGGGGCCGTCCTGGCCGCTGCCGCGCAGCCAGTGCTGGCGCGCGCGTGCATACGCGAGCCCGAAGTCTTCCCAGCTGTCGAAGCTGTCCTGCGCGCGCTGGGCATTGAGCAGCAATACCACCCACGCATGCTGTTCGGACGCCCAGCCAAGCAATGCGATGCAGCGCACGAGAAACGCGGTGCGCGCGCAATCGAACGCCAGCGCATCGCGCACGCGGCCTTCGGCCGCGAGCTGTTCGTAGAAGCCTTCGTGCGAGCGGCCGACGCCGCGTATCCAGCCGGCGAGGATGGCCGGCACGCGCTGCACGACCTGCCACTCGGGCAGGTCGGCCGGCAGGTCGAGTTCGCGCCGCAACTGGGCGGCGAGCGTGTTGCGCTGCGCGTCGGGCAGGGCGTACACGAGCTCGTCGCAATCGCAGCGCAGCCCGTTGCGGATCAGCAGGATGTCGGCGAGCGCAAGCGACCAGCGGCGGCGGTTCGGCGGCGTCTGGTCGGCCAGTGATTGGGCGAGCTTGACGGCGGCGGTCTGCCGGACCGTGACCGCGGCGTCGGCGCCCGCGACCTGGTCGGCGTCGACTTCGCGCACCATCCGCGCGGCGACCCGGATCGACCGCCACACGTACCACACGACCCACAGCACGGCTGCGCCGATCAGCCATTTCAGCATGGCGCGCTCCCGTCCGCCGGCGCAGGCAACGCGAACGTCGCGCACAGCGCGGGATCGATCGCGATGCCTTCGATCTCGAACGCGGTTGTTACCGGCGGTGCGCCGCCGGGCGCTTGCGCGGCCGGCAGCGCATCGGCCGGCAATGCGTGGCGCGCGGCCGCTGCAACGGCCGGATCGATTTGCCGAAGCTGGCCGAGCGCATAGGGCGCGTTGCGCAGCAGCAGCCATTGCAGTACGGCCGGCGGGTGCGGGAAATGCTCGATCAGGTGGAAGTTCTGGCTCATCACGCTCAGCAGATGGTCGGGCGAGCGCACGTCGGTGACGAAGGTCCATTCGCCGCCGGCCGCGCCGTTCGTTTCCGGTTCGAACACGAGCCCCATGCCTTCGCAATCGGGATGCCGCTCGCCGTGCGGCGCGAGGGCGCGCAGGAACTGGCGGACGTCGTCGGCATAGCGGCGCACCGGATGGCGGTTCTGCTTGCCCTTGATCTGGTCGATGCGCAGGCCGTTGCCGGTCACCTGCAGGCTGATCGTCACGTGCGGCTGGTTGCCCGCGCCGCGCAGCGTGAACAGGCGCAGCCGGCCCTCCTGCGCGGCTTGCGCGTACTGTTCGCCGTACCCGCCGCGCAGCCGGCGGCGATCCGCGAACTGGCCGAGGCAGTGCTGCATGTAGTAGGACTCGTAGGCGAGCTCCTCGCGCAGCGCCGCATGATCGCCCACGAATTCGAACACGATCCCGTTCGGCGTGCGCAGCACCTCACGCAGCGCGAGGCCGCTGCTCGGCACCCAGCCCTTGTCGCGACGGGCCTGCATTCGCTGGTGCTCGCGCTCCCACATGTCGAGCGCCATCGCGCACGTGATGCGCTGCAACTTCTGCGCGAGCCGCGTGCCGGCGCGCGAGCGCAGGAATTCGACCAGCACGCGCTCGCGGTCGGTCAGCAGCATGTGCTCGGGATCGATGAAGTAGAGCGGCTTTGGCTCGGCGGCCGGCAGTGGCACCGGATCGGCCGCCGTGCCGGAGGCCGGTTGCGGACGGAACCGGCGCACGAGCCAGTCGGGCGCCGGCCGGTCGGCGCCGGCGAGTGCGCGGTAGTCGGCAATCGAATCGAGCGGCTGCGCCTGCTCGAACGCGCCGACGACCCAGCGGAAGAAGTGGTTGCCGAGCCACGCGCGGATGTCGGCCGGATCGCCGCGCTCGGCGCTGCGGCGTGCGATGGCCGCCTTGATGTCGGGCGCATTGACGACATCGCGCGGCCGATAGGCGGACGCGGCCACGGTTTCGGTCACGGGGTTACTCTCCGGTCAGGCAGGGCGTGCGCGGGCCATGCGCGCGGGACCCTGGCGGTTCTTTCGGCTGGCGGGCGAAGCGGCGAACGGGCGCGCGAGCGGGGCGCGGCGGCGTGGCGTGTTCCCGCTGCGGGGCGGTCGATGCGTGAAAATCACGCGACCGGGCAGCAGCCAATGACGCGGGAGCAGGCGATCAGCGAATGGCGATTCATTGTTTCTCTCAGGATGGTCTTATTTTTTGCTTCCGCGAGTCTACTGCGATCCGCGCGGGGGAATCAATCGCGCCGCGTGCCTGCGTATGCGGATCTGACAAGACTTATCTCTTTTTCACCGATTTTCGATGCGTTGCGATTCGGCCGCCGGATTGCATGCTGTTAAAACCGACAGGTTTTTCCGGCAAAACAAGGAGCGGCCCGGGAATGGCATCAGGTCAACGCAGTGCTTCGCGTATCTCATAAGTTTTTCTTTAGGCTCGCGCAACATATCGTCGATTGTTGGCGGCGGATCGAGAGGGGATAGTCCTGCTTCGGCGGGCCGGCCACCGCGAATACCGCATGGCGTGGCCGGAACCGTTGTTCACGCAACCATCAGAAATCAAAGGAACCGCAACCATGCGATTCAACGCGACACGCTTCGCCGCGACCCTGTTCGTCGCCGCGTGCGCCACCGCCACGGCCGGCCACGCGGCCGCCGTCACGCAGGACGACCTCCACGACACCGTCACCCGCCACATCGCGCCGTTGATGAAGCAGTACGCGATTCCCGGCATGGCGATCGGCATCGTCGCCGACGGCAAGCCCTACGTATTCGACTACGGCGTGATGTCGACGCAAACCGGCAAGCCCGTCACCGGCGATACGCTGTTCGAAATCGGCTCCGTCAGCAAGACGCTGACCGCGACACTCGCGGCCGATGCGCAGGAGGGCGGCGAACTGTCGCTGGCCGATCCCGCGGCCAGGTACCTGCCCGCGGTGCAGGGCAAGCCGTTCGGCGTCGTGACGCTGCTCAATCTCGGGACGCACACGCCCGGCGGCATGCCGCTGCAGGTGCCCGACAGCATCCGCGACGACGCGGGCCTGATCCGCTATCTGGAAGCGTGGCGGCCCGCGTATGCGCCGGGCACGATCCGCACGTACTCGAACGTCGCGATCGGGATGCTCGGGTGGCTCACCGCGAAGGCGATGCACAAGGATTTCGCGGTGCTGATGGAGCAGCGGCTCTTTCCCGCGCTCGGCATGACGCACACGTACATCAACGTGCCCGACGCACGCAAGGCCGACTATGCGCAGGGCTACACGCAGGACGGCAAGCCGATCCGGATGACGGGCGGCATGCTGTGGCAGCCGGCCTACGGCGTGCGGACCACGGCGGCCGACCTGCTGCGCTTCGTGCAGGCGAACATGGGGCTGATCGAAACCGCGCCGCGCCTGCAGCGCGCGCTCGAACGCACGCACACCGGCTATTTCCGCGCGGGGCCGCTGACGCAGGACCTGATCTGGGAGCAGTACCCGTATCCGGTCGCGCTGCCGACGCTGCTCGAAGGCAACTCGATGAAGATGCTGCGCGACGGGATACAGGCCACCGCGATCAAGCCGCCGCTCGCGCCGAGCGCGGATACGTGGATCAACAAGACGGGCTCGACCAACGGCTTCAGCACCTATGTCGCGTTCGTCCCCTCGAAGCGGATCGCGATCGTGATGCTCGCGAACCGCAGCTATCCGAACGAGGACCGCGTGAAGGCCGCATACGGGATCCTCGGCGCGCTCGACGGCCGGCGGTAACGTTTCCGCCGCCGGGGCCGGTGCTGCTTACGCCGGCGGTTGCTCTTCGTAGGCGACGAAGATCTTCCGCGTGCGCTGGACCACTTCCCACGTGCCGCGAAAGCCCGGCGGAATGACGAAGCGATGGCCGGCGCGCAGGGTTTTCGCGTTGCCTTCCTCGTCGGTGATCACCGACGTGCCTTCCAGGATCTCGCAGTACTCCGCTTCGGTGTACGCGACCCGCCAGCGGCCGGGCGTGCTTTCCCAGATGCCGGTCGAGAAACGGCCGCACGGGCTCGCGAAGCCGGGGGTGAGGGTCTGCAGCGGGTCGCCTGCCAGCAGCTTCTCGGGCGGCACGCGGTATTGCACGGGTTCGCCGTTCGGCGTGAGGGCATCGGTGATGGCGGTAATGTCGAGCACGGCTGGCATCCTTCGTCGAAGTGAAATGAACGCGCCGACGGCGCGTTCGCATGATTCCATACTTGCGGGCGGGTTTGGCGGTTGCCGGCGCCGCTTCTCGTGTCGCGAACGCACGGCCGTGACGAACGCTTATGATGAGCGGACGACGCGCCGGCTGGATGCGCGAGCGGCGAAAGGAGAAGACGGTTGGGCATCACATGGGATGGAATCACGGGCGCTGATGTGCTCGACGACGCGCAGGTCGCGAGCCGGCACGCGTTGGCCGACGCGGCGCGCGAGGGCGACTGGGCGACGATGCTCGACTGCATCGCAAAAGAGTACAAGCTCGTCAACGCGACGCGGCTCGGCGGGAAGTCGCTTCATACCCCGCTGCACCAGGCTGCCTACGGCGGCGCGCCGCAAGCGGTCGTCGTCGAACTGTTGCGGCTCGGCGCGTGGCGCATGCTGCGCGATGCAGACGGCGCGCGCCCGGTCGATATCGCGGCGCAGCGCGGGCATCGGCACCTGATCGATCTGCTGACGCCGCAGCCGCGACGCTTCGTGCCCGACGAAACGCTGCGCGACATCCAGCGTCACTTCCACGAGATGATGCTCGGCCGCATCGCACACCTGCGCATCGACGCGCTGCGCCTGCCCGAACTCGAACCGCTGCTTGAACTCGACGCGCAGGCCGACAGCGTATGGTTCGGGGTGCCGGGCATGGTCGGCGGGTTCGGCTACGCGCTGCACACCGACGGCGCCACGGCCGTGCTCGTGTCGAAGAGCTGGAGCCGCGTGGTCGGCGGCTCGGGCCAGCGGCACGAGATCTCGGCGCACGGCTGCACGCTGGTCGAAGAGGGCTTCGTGTGACGGCCTTGCGCCGTCACGTTACCGCTCAGGCGACAACGGAGTCCGTTGCCGAGGCAGCCGTCGCACTGTGCGCGGCCGACGCCCGCGCCGCCGCCGCGCCCGCCAGCCGCCGATAGCGCGCGAGCGCCCACAGCGGGAAGTACGCGGTATAGCCGTGATACTTCAGGTAGAAGATGCGCGGAAAGCCCGGCGCATTGTGCGAGCGGTGCCACCAGAAGCCGTCTTCCTGCTGGACCGACAGCAGATACGCGATGCCGCGCTTCACCGAATCGGATTCGCAGTCGCCGAACGCCATCTGCGCGAGCAGCGCCCACGCGGTGAAGTTCGACGTGCTCTCGCCGCCATTGGTGCCGCCCAGCTTCGGGTCGATGTAGCTGTCGTTCGTCTCGCCCCAGCCGCCGTCCGCATGCTGCCGCGAGCGCAGCCATTCGATCGCGCGTGCGATATACGGCTGCGACTTGTCCTCGCCGGCGAGCGCGAGGCCTGCCAGCACGCTCCACGTACCGTAGATGTAGTTCGTGCCCCAGCGGCCCCACCAGCTGCCGTCGGGCTGTTGCGTGCGCTTCACGTAGTCGATGCAGCGTGCGACCGATGCGCGTTCGTCCACGCGTTTCGTCACGCCGAAGCACAGCAGCACGCGGCCCGACACGTCCTCGGTCGGCGGATCGAGCAGCGCGCCGTGATCGGCGAACGGGATCGCGTTCAGGTACATGCGGTCGCAGTCGGCGTCGAATGCCGCGAAGCCGCCGTTGCGCGATTGCAGCCCGCGCATCCAGTCGAGCGCGCGCGCGACGCGCGCCGCATACGGGTTCGTGCCGTCCGCGTTGGCATGCGTGCGGCCGCGGCGATCGAGCATCGCGGTGACGACCGCCGTATCGTCGATGTCGGGGTAGTACGGGTTCGCGTACTGGAACGCCCATCCGCCCGGCTGGACATCGGCCGGCGCGTTCTCGATCCAGTCGCCGCGCAGGTCGTTCACCTGGCGTTCGGCCAGCCAGTCGTACGCGCGTGCGATGCGTTCGTCGAGTGCGCGCCGTGCGTCGCCCGGCTCGCCGTCTTCCGCCACCGCCACGCCGCGCGCCTGCTCGAGCGCCATCGTGCTCCACGCGGTATCCCACACCGGCGACAGGCACGGCTGGCAGTACATGCTGCCGTCCGGCCGCGTGACCAGCAGCTTCTCCAGCGCGTTGTCGCAATCGCGCCGCAGCGGATGGTCGTCCGGGTAGCCGAGCACCTGCATCATCTGGTTGGCATACACGATCGGCGGGAAAATGCCGCCGAGCCCGTCCTCGCCGTTCATGCGCTCCGCGCACCACGCCTCGGCATGGCGGATCGCGCGCTGCCGCAGGCGCTTCGGCAACAGCGGCTCGACATGGCGCACCGTGCGGTCGAGCGCGAGGAACAGCCTGCGCATGCCGCGCGCGGGCGGGAAGTACTGGCGTTCCTCGTCCGGCGGCGTGACGAACAGCTCGCGGATCGAGATGTTGCGCGGATTGCGTGCGCGCGCCTTCAGCGAGCACAGCACGAGCAGCGGCACCATCGTCGTGCGCGCCCAGTACGCGACCTTGTACATCGAGATCGGCACCCACTTCGGGAACAGCACGAATTCGATCGGCATGAACGGCGTCGCGCGCCACGGCACCTGGCCGAACGTCGCGAGCAGGATCCGCGTGAACACGTTCGCACGGGCCGCGCCGCCGAGCTTCAGGATCGCGTCGCGCGCGCGGACCATGTGCGGCGCCTGTTCGCTGTCGCCGGCCGCCTTCAGCGCGAAGTACGCCTTCACGCTGCACGACACGTCCGGCGCGCCGTCGACGTACAGATCCCATGCGCCGTGCGTGTCGAGCCGCTGGATCGCACGCAGGTAGCGCGCCATCTTCTCCTGGCGCACGTCGTCGATCTTGTCCATGAAATGCATCATCAGGATGTATTCCGCGGTGATCGTCGCATCGGATTCGAGTTCGAAACACCAGCTGCCGTCGGGCTGCTGGAGACGCACGAGGGCGTCGCGTCCACGGGCGATGGCGGTGTCGAGCGCGGACCAGGGGGAGGAGGTCGGTGTAGTCATGCGGCGGATCATACCATCCGGCCGGAATGTTTATATCGAGACGCCGGGTGCTACCATCCGCTCCATGAAAAAACACCTCGAACCCGCGCCGCGCGATGCGTCCGCGCCCGTCGAACCGGCTGGAACGGCCGGTGCACGGGCGCCTGAAGCGTCATCGGCGCCAGCTGCCCCCACCGCCGGCGTGCGTCGGAAAAAAGCGCCGGATCAGGTGCGTGCGCAGTTGCTGGCGGCTGCGTCGGAAATCGCGACACATCACGGCGTGGCCGCGTTGACGCTCGATGCGGTGGCCGAGCGTGCCGGCGTGACGAAAGGCGCGCTGCAGTATCACTTCGCGAACAAGCAGGGGCTGCTGGATGCGCTGTTCGGCCAGGCGACCGAGCGGTTCGCCGCACAGATGGCCGCGCGGGTGGCGGCGGATGCGGGTGGCGCCGGCGCGGTGGCGCGGGCCTACATGCACGCGGTGCTCGACGAGTCGCATTCGGTCGCGAGTACCGATGTGCTGCGCGTGCTGGTCGCGTCGATGATTACCGACCAGGACACGCGCGCGCGCTGGTCGGTGCCGATGCGGGAATGGACACGGCCCGACCCCGTGCCGCTCGAGCAGGCCGCGACGCTGATGATCTGCCGGCTCGCCGCCGACGGGCTGTGGATTTCGAAACTGCTCGACAGCCTCGAGATATCCGCCGAATTGCGCGCGGAGATCGGCCGGCAGCTCGACGCGATGAGCCACGGCGTGTTTCCGAAGGGGCGCGACCGCGCCGCGTGATGCATGCGTCGTGCCGCCTGGCCGCCCGGGCGCCCGGGCGCCCGCGCGACTGCCGGCATCGCCGCGCGCGTCGATGTCAACGGCACGGGCTGGCCGAAGCCTCGGCGGTGTCGCATCGCACCGCATCAGCCGATGCCTCGCCGATCGCGTGCTGAACGACGGCCGGGTTTTCCAATCGATAGACGTGCCCGCCGTCGAACGTGCGGAGCAAGCGAATCATGAAGATCATCGTACGTGACGCCGTGGCCGCCGATACGCCGGCCCTGTGCGAGCTGTTCCTGCGCTCGCGCCGCGAGACCTTCGTCTGGCAGCCGACCGGCGCGTTCCGGCTGGCCGACTTCGCGGCCCAGACGGAAGGCGAGCGGCTGACGGTCGCCGAGGACGAAGGCGGGCGACTCGCCGGCTTCGTGTCGGTCTGGGAGCCCGACCATTTCATCCATCACCTGCACGTGCACCGGTCGCATCACCGGAGCGGCGTCGGCCGGGCGCTGCTGCGCGCGCTGCCGGGCTGGCCGGCCACACCTTACCGGCTCAAGTGCCTGCGCGCCAACACGCCGGCGCTGGCGTTCTATGCCGCGTGCGGCTTCGTCGAGATCGGCGCCGGCCGCGCGGAAGACGGCGAGTACCTGCTGCTCGAGTCCGGCGGCAAGGACGGCCCATGACCGTCCACCTGCGGTACTGCCTGCGGCAGGCGGCGTGGTGGGGCACCTTCGGCCTCGCGCTGCCGGCCGCCACGTCCTGAATGACCTTGAACCTGCACGGTTCGCGCATCGTCATCCGTTCCATGGCAGCCGGCTTGCGCCGGGATCGCTACGGCATCAGCCGGTCGAGCAGCGGCGACCGGAAGATCCGGTGCGGGTCGTAGCGTTCGAGGGTCGCGCGCGCCGTATCCCAGCTGCTCGACGACGGCTGGCCTTCACGATGCAGGTTCGGAATCGTGGTGGTGAGCATCGTGTCGTCCTGCCAGGCGGCCGTGTCGGTATAGGCCCAGCCCTTCGACCATTCCGGGCGCACCGTCGCATACGAGCCGGTGTAGTTCGCGAGCATCCATTGCTCGATCTCGCGATAGAAGCGATCGGCGGCCGGCGTGCCCGGCAACGTCAGGATGTCGAACCACACGGCGGTATCCCATTCCGGCCGGTCGGGGCGCGGCTTGAGCGCGGACAACGCGGGCACGACCGCGCCCGCGCCGGCATCGGCCGGCTTGTCGAGCCCGGTGACGCGGATCTCGACGGGACCGTTCATTGGATATTCGCCGCGCGCCTTGTACGTGTCGACGCGGTTCTGATAGAACTGCACGAATTCGCTGATCACGCGCTGCACGTCGGCGCGCCGCGCCAGTACCGCGTAGCCGTTCGCGGTGACGCGCAGCGTCGTCGGCCGAATGTACTGCAGCACGGTGCGCGACCAGCCCCAGATGTCCCCGCTGAGCGTGAGTGCGAGACCGGCCGTCGTGATGGCCAGCTGCGTCTGGCCGAACAGCGGCGTCAATGCACCTTCGCCGCCGATCACGATCCGCTTGACGAGATCCGAGATGGTCTGCGAGATCGAATCGGAGAACGGATAGTTGTACGGCTGCGTGACGGCGCGCGACAGGAACGGCTTGCTGGGCGTCGGCGTCCAGACCTTGAGCCACGGCTTGGTCGTGAACGGGAACCAGATGGCTTCCACCCGGCCCGAGCTTTCGAGAAACGACGCGATCGTGCGGCCCGTCGTGCCGGCCGAGGCAAACAGTTCGGATGCCGGAATATCGACGTAGCTCTGGCAGCGTAGCCGCTGGTTCGGGCCTGCCGTCAGCGTGACTTCGACGACGAACGCCCGCCCGATGTGCGCGAGGAACGCGCCGATCTCGGGATCGCTGCGCTCGAAGCGGCGCAGCACGTATTGCTGCCGGGCCGGATCGAACACGACCGCGGTGAGCGCGACCACGAGATTGCTCAGCGAGCCCCAGGTATGGCCCGGCTGCAAGGTTTCACCGGCCGCCGGCACGGCGGTGCCGTGTGCATCGATCGCAAGCGCGCCGCCGAGCGTGATGTCGCCCGGTGCCGGCGCGGCAATCACGCCGAGGCCATACGGCTCGAGCGTCGCGAGCAACGATTCCAGCGAAACGCCCGTTTGGGCGGTGACGCGCGCCGGACGCGCCGACGTGTCGACGGAGACGGCCGTCAGCGACTTCGTCGTATCGAGCAGCACGAGCTTCGCGGCGCCGGCGCCCGGGTCCAGCGTCAGCGGCGACCAGTTGTGCATGTAGCCGCGCGGGCGTATCCGGTAGCCGTTTGCGCGCGCCCAGTTGACGGTGGCGACGACGTCGTCGGCGGAGCGCGGCGCGGCGGTCCATACGTCCTGGACGGCGATCTCGCCGCTCCAGTTCTGGAACGCCTGCTTGTAAAGCGGGATGTCGGCCGGGAAGCCGGGCGGTGTCTCGCCGGCCGTCCGCGCGTGCGCCGCAATCTGGTACAGCGGTGTCCAGCCGGTGACGATGCCGGCCGCCGCGAGCTTCGCCATGTCGGCCAGGAAGGCGCGACGCGGCGCAGGTTCGTCTCTGAAGTCGTGACTCATGGTGTGCTCCAATTTTTCGGAATTGTTTTGCAGATTGGAAAGACGACAAATGACGCGTTGAGACTCGTGTGGCAATTCGAGCAGGTGCGGCGCGCGGGAAGCATTGCACGTGAATGGGCGAGGATTGAAAAAGACGGCGCGTGCGGCAATGCGCGGCCGCGCATCACCACGGACGTCTAAAAGGAAATCGAAAAACCGCGGGGCGAATGCTGCAATTGGCCGTCGGCCTGTTCTGTCGGCAGGCAGATAGGGAGATTCGACGGAATCGCGTGTGGCGAAGCGCTAGCCGCGACGATCGATAAAAGATGATTTCACGTGAATATTAATCTGCATGTTTCGATTTTTTAAATAAACCCGTCCGCAGTTCAAGGTTGATTGATGATGCGTTGTGTATTTCGGTCGAAAGCGTAGCAATTTATCTATCGGGTGACAAGCGATGGAGTTGACGAATTTCCAGTCATTTAATATGGAAATTTTGTGACGGGAAATGGCTTCGCCCTTTGTGGATATTTTGCAACGCCGGTCTCGGCGGCACGCAGCCGTGGGCCGGGAGCGGAAATTATGCTTTGCCGTCGCGCATATTGAATCGATTGTTGAATGAATCGAAATAACGTCCGGAAAATAATACTTGAATCCAGGTCGGTGAGCGGAGGGTATGGTGAAATCCGACAATTCCTCTCTCGAATACGGCTCCCGGGCAGAAATTTGTGGTATGCGCCGCTTGGGGGATTATTACAAAAGTTCGTGGTAAACGGATGTCGATTTATCCGTGTATTCATAATAATGCTAATAAGCGGCTCGCAGATCGATTGATATCCGGTTCGCGAACGATGTGATTTAAAAAAATAGATGTCGCGGAAACTGCAAATGTCTTGAATCGTCGCTATCATACGCGGCTGGGATATACATGGATCAAATTCAATGGAAAGAATCGTTTCTATTTTCGATCGAGATTTTTCGTTGAATTCGCCGGGGACGCGCCCGTTTCGAGTCGGCGCCGGGTTTTCCGATTCAGGTCTTCAGCACGTCTGGCGGCGGCGCGTTTTCATCCGGCAACGCGCATCGACTGAAATGGACGTTTCGGCCTCGTGCGGCTTCGCCCGTCATGAACGTTCATCAAGGCGGCACCGATCGCCTCGTGCTGGCCGATACGGAGGAAACATCGTGCCGGTTTCACGCTCGTCATCGGCCGGTTCGATCGTCCGTGACGAGGCGGCGCCCGCCGCGCCTGAAGATCGTTCGCACGCGCATGGCGTGTTCCGGATCGCGGGCGGGCGCGTTCGCGAACGGGTCGCCGATCCGTCGGGCGAATCGCAGCCGGCCGTCGAGTGGAACGCGGCCGCCGCCCCCGTGCCCGCACGCGATCTCGCATCGGGCTGAACCGGGAACGGCGCGCCGTCGTTTCGCGCGAGCCGGACGCATCGGCGCGCACTGGCGGCGGCGCGTTGCCCGCCTGGGAACGCGCGCGCCGCAGCGCGACCCGACGCGCGCCGCGCACACCGTGCCGGCTCGCCCGCGCTGGCGTTGCGCCATGTCCTCAAGCACGCACAACAAGGAGAGTCAGATGTTCGCGAAGCTCGGGAAGGTGATTTCGAGCGCCGGCAGTGAGCGGTTCGCATCCGACATGCATGCATTGCTGGTCGAATCGATTCCGCTCGCGATCACCCGGATGACTGAATGGACGCTCGACGAGCCGGCGGGCGAAGTCGTTCGCGTGCAATCGCTCGGCGCGTTCGGCGCGCCGGGCGACAACGCGCGTGGCGCGCCGGCCGCGCAATGCGAGCGGGAACCGGCAGCGCATCCGCCGTTGAACCGGATCCTGGCGGCCTGCGACCGGCAGCTCATTCATATCAATCCGCTGATGCGGCGCGGCAATGGCGGCGAAGTCACGCCGCCGCGCGGGCCGGGCGGCGGATTTCAGTGCCATCTCGTGTCGGGCAAGGCGAATCGCCGCTACGTGATCTCGCTGCATCGCACGGCATCGCATCGCGACTTCTCGTTGCAGGAGATGTCGTTCCTGAAGAATTTCGCCGATACGCTGCTGCCGCTCGTCGAGTGGCATGCGTCGACGCGTCGGCACGGCGAGCTTGAATGCGCGACGGCGCCCGGTGCGACGGCAAGCCTGCCCGGCGTCGAGGCGCTGCGCCACGAGTTCGAATCGCGGCTCGCGCGCGCGAGGGTCGTGCTGTCGGCGCGTGAAAACGAAGTGTGCCTCGGCCTGCTCGCGGGCAAGATGCTGCGCGAAATGGCCGGCGAGCTCGGTGTGAAGGAGAGCACGATCGAGACGTACATCAAGCGCGCCGCGGTGAAGCTCGGCATCAGCGGCCGGCACGGGCTCACGAAATGGATGATCGATGATTCCGTACCGCGCGCGTCGGCGGCGTGACGCCGACACACTGCCGGCGCGCGACGCAAGCCGCCGGCCGGCGTGCCGGGATGGCGGCCGCGCGTGCCCGCGCCTGCGCGCGTCGTCGCGAGCGATGACGATGATGTCGCCGGGTGCGGCAGCGCGGGTTGTGCTGCCGGCCGGATTGCCGGCGTGCGACGCGAGGGGGAGGCCGGCGGTAGCCGTCCCATGGTGTTTCGCGCGTCGCCTGCGTCGGCGTCGCGCGCGCTGAAGTGCCTGGCGTGCCGCACCTGAGGCACCTGACGCATGCCGCGCCGCCGGATGTGCGTGTTCGGGTCGCGGGCTCTCAGGTTCCGATGCGCGGCGACGCGTAGTCGCGCCGCATGCTTCTCATGCCGTCCCTGCCTGCTTCCGTCGCGGCCCCGGCCGTCTCGTCGAGCATCCAGCGCGTCAGGCCATGACGCCCGCTGAAGCCCAGCTTGACGGCGGCCCGCTTCAGGTAGGTCTCGACGGTGCTTTCGCGCAGCGCGAAACGCATGGCGATGGCGGGCACCGTGTCGCCGGCCAGCAGCGCCGTGCATGCCTCGATCTCGCGCGTCGACAGCTTGACGCCGACTTGCTGCAGACGCTCGGCGAACCGCCGCGCCACGCGCTCCCGGCCCGATTGCGTCGCCGGCGGCGCGGCGATGGTCACACGGGTGGCCGGTGGAGCCGAATCGAGCGCCGCGACATGGCTTTCGACGATCGGAAACAGCACGTGCGAGAGTTCCTTGAGGAAGGTCCGCTCCTGCGACGAGAAATCGTCGAACGTACACGTGCGATACAACGAGATCACATAACAGTGGCCCCGCTTGCGGGTCACGAGGTGGAATTGCGCGTAACGCGGCGACACGACCGCCGCCTGCATGAGGATGAAGCGGTCGAGCTGCGCGTGGATCGGGTCGTGGCCGGCGAGCGTGTCGTCGACGTACAGGGGGCGCGCGCCCGGGCGCGGCGGCATCTGCGGCCCGTAACAGCCAGCGGCCGCGCCGGCCTTCGCGAGCGCCGCGCCGACCGCGCCGAGGCTGCGCACCGCGGGATCGCCGTCAGGCGCGTCGTCGACCGCAAGCTCCGAAATGCGGATCTCGTCGACGGGGACCGCCGCGGCGATCAGGTTGTACATCATGCGGGGAAAGCGTCGGCTCCCGCTGCTCGAGATCGCTTCGCCGACGTGTGCGAACAATCTGCTGAACTCCATGAAGGGATTCCTGATGAGACGTTGAAGCTGCGCGTGTGCGCATGAATGCCGACATGATTTAAACATCCGCCTGCTTACGCGTCTGTAACGGATTGCCGGGACAGCCGAAGCCTCGCCGGTCGTCGAATCCGGTACGGCGCACGACGTCGGTTCCACCCGCCCGCGACAGACGGCGCGCACCTTGTCCGCATCCGGATCGCGGCTCATCCGGCGGCCTCGGCCCGGACGGCACACAGGGCCGTATCGGAGAAGATGCGGCCGCTATCCAGGCGAATGACCCGATCCGCCAGCTTGAAGTACTGATCGTCGTGGGTAATGATGACGACGCATTTCCCGCGGGATTTCAGGTCGGGAACCAGCACTTCATAGAAAAATCGCTTGAAGACCGGATCCTGATCGGCGGCCCATTCGTCCAGGATATAAATCGGACGATCCTCGATGTACGCGCACAGCAACGCCAATCGCTTGCGTTGCCCAGTCGACAAAGCCCGGGTGGTTGAGTAGGTCCGGCCGGAAATCTCGATCTTGTCCGCCAGCTTCAGCGTGTCGAGGTATTTCCGGGCAAGCTCGATGCTTTCATTGCCCCGATCCGGTCCGATGATCCGGTTGAACAAGTGGAAATCGGTGAAGACGGCGGAAAACAGGTTTCGGTACTGCTCCCTGGCATCGTCGTCGATGATTTTTCCGTCGAGGGAAATCGTTCCGCCGGTAGGCGCATAGAGGCCGCTGAGGACCTTGCCCAACGTGCTCTTGCCGCTGCCGTTTCCGCCGATCACATAGACGAGTTCGCCGGCATGAATCGTCATGTCGATGGGGCCGAGCACGAAGTCGACCGACGACGCGTTGTCACGGTAGTTCATCGTCACCGCTTTCAACTCGATGACTTTCCATGACTTCGCCGACGGCGATTCCACGGAGCCCGCACGGAACGGTTCCTCGTGTGAAGCTTGCGTGTCGTCGATCAGAAAGCCGAATTCCGCCAGCCGGGCGAGCGCGGTCTTGCCTTCGGCCACCACCGGCAGGATATTGATCAGCATGGTCAAGGGCCCCAGCATGTAGAGCACGGCCAGGATGCTCGCCGTGAGGACGGAGGGATCCACGACGCCGAGCGAAGGTACGCCGAACAGCAGGAATCCAAGCAGGACCGCAACGGTGATCTGGCCGATGCTGTCGCCGCTCATGAACCAGAAGCGTTCGATGTAATTGAATCCCGCCACGCGCTTCGATGACAATTCGATCGCGGCCCGGGTAAACCAGCGCCGTCTGGCCCGGTTGAGCTTGAGCTCCTTGATTCCGAACACGAGGCCATGGGTGTATTCGTTGAACTGGACGAATTCGTCGCGAACCCGCTCCGTGAAATTGACCGCCTTTCGATAGAAGAACAGGTAAAGCACCAGGCCGACGATGGTCAGGATGATCGTCGACGCGAACACGATCCACGAGAGATAGGCGAGATAGGCGATGCTGCAGATCAGGACGACTGATTGAACGATGATCGTTGGTATCGTGAGCAGGGTCTGGCTCAGCTGCGGAATGTCCTGGGTCAGCATCGTCAGGACATTGGGCGCGCCGCGTCTGTCGATTTCATCCAGCGGGGTCGCCAGGATCCTTTTGCACAGGTTGACGCGCAATCTCGTCATGACTTTCATGCAGGCATAGGAGGGCATCACGGCCGCGCCGCTCCTGCAGACCACCGCGATGACGTTCACCGCGATGAACATCAGCAACAGCGTCTGTCGATCATCGCGATCGTGCAGCACGGTGCTGATCAACCCGACGCCCACGATCGACGCGATGCCGCTGACGAGGCCCGTCAGGACGGTGCCCAGCGTCAGCCAGGGATGACTGCGCCACATCAGGGTGACGGCGGAATGCCAGGGCGGCGATTTGCTTTGAGCGGAATCCATGAGTGGCCAATAGGTCTCAGTTGATCAGGTGGCTGAGTTCGACGTTTCTTGCCGCTGATCTCAACCTCGACGAGGTTTCGTGCTTGCCGAGGAACGTGATGCTTTCCACGATTTCCAGCGGCGAATCGGAAAACAGGATGCAGCACTTCAGCAGGCGCTGCGCACGCTCCCAGCCGACGCTGTCCGTTGCATCGGCCACGCTCCGCAACGCGGCCTCGACCGAGGCGGCCGTCCAGTTTTCGACCCGTGCCAGCCGCGACTCGATTTGCCGAAGAAATTGCAGGAGCGTGCGCGGATTGCTTTCGATGCTGTACATGAGGATGTAATCGATCCGCAATTTCTTCGTGATCAACGGAAAAATCAGGTCGATCACGCCGGCAGTCGATTCGCATTTCCCGTAAGCCAGCGAAATCGCGTCGCCGAGCTTGCAGTCCCGGTGAAGCGCATCCAGCGCGGCCTGTACGAACGCCGCTTCGAGGTCAACGGTGGTGGTTTGCATGATTATCAATGGCCTGTCGAGTGATGGAGCGCGGCGAGCACGGGCTGCAGGTTTCACCAGCCGTCCGGAATGGGCATCGAATAGGTCAGCGGCTTTTCCGGCATCACTTCATCCATGATGTCGGAGTAGCCGGACTCCTGTCCGACCAGATTCGGCTCGAAGCAGTAGCAATTGAATGTCTGCTGCAGGACGAGGTTGTTGCGGTCGTTGATCGCCGGCGGGTTTTCGTTGATCGCGATGAACGCGTCGTAAAGCGAGTCCCTGACGACGTACGCGTGCGCGGTGAGCGTCTCCACGGCCTTGACGATGTTCGGCGCGACGGGAATCGGCGGCGTGAAGTGATACGCGCCCAGGAACAGCATGTGCCAGTCGTCCGGCACTTGCGCGATGAATTCGGGAAAACGCGCGGCGAAATCGGCGTCGAAGAATGCGTCGTCCTCGAAGATCAGGACTTCGCTCGCGCCGGCGGCCTTGGCCTGTTTCACCGCGGCGAGATGGCTCATCGTGCAGCCGTAGTCCTGCGGACGCATATGGCTCAACGATTCCGGCACGCTCACCAGCTTTGCATCGACGGCGGACAGCCGTTCCACTGTGAGGATGTTCTGCTCTGCGAATTTTCGTTGCATCGCTTCCCAGCGGTCGGGGCGCCGGTCGAGGTTGATGCAGACCTTGCGGGCGAAGGTATTGTCGATCGTCGGCGTTGATTTCAATTTCATGAGGGCTTTTTTTCCAGAAACGAGTTGACATGGGCGGCGAGGGCACCGGCATGCGGATCGAGCAGCATGGTCAGGTGATCACCGGGGACGTCCGTCACCGCGACGGGGAGCGCCGAGAAGCGGGACCATCCCCAGGTCGGGTCCAGGCGAAGCTGCGCGATCTCGGGCGACGGCGCGTAGTCGCCGGGATCGCGCTCGGTGCTGCGGAACAATGCGATCGGCACGGGAAGCGGGGTGGCTGGCGGCGCGTAGTGCGACTTGAAGTTGGCCTGATAGACGCGCAGGTAGGCGCGCAGGCGGTCGGACCCGGCGTCCGCGAACCAGCTGCCGCGGCTGCCGATCCGCTCGAGGATCAGGCCGGCCTGACCGTCGGGATCGAGCGGGACGAGGTCGGCTCGCGTCACCTGAAGGTCGGTCCCGAGGAAGGTGCCGATTTCGTGGGCGATCGCGACCAGCCATTCGGTGTCGTCCCAGTCCTGCCAGTAAGTGGCGGCCGAGCTGTCGATGGGCGCGGACGCGTCGAAGATCGCCAGCAGTTTCACGTCGGCGCCCTTGGCGACGAGCTGCCGGCTCATTTCGAGCGCCACGTGCGCGCCGAACGAGTGGCCCGCCAGGTAGTACGGGCCCGCGCCCACCAGCGGCCAGATGCGTTCGATATGACGGGCCGCGATGTCTTCCACGCGGGTGAGCGGTTCGCACGCGCCGTCGAGGCCGAGCGCTTCCAGCCCGTGAATCGCGTGGGCGCCGCTCAGGTGGTTCGCGAGCGGGTGGAAGTACACCACGTTCCCGCCGGCGCCCGGCAGGAGGAAGAGCGGCGCGGCGGGGCCGCCGTCGCGAATCGGCACGAGTCCGCCGGCGGGCGCGGCCGGCTCTTTCGCGGCCAGCGCCGCCGCCAGTTTCTCGATCGTCGGATTCTCGAAGAGACAGGAAATCGGCAGCCGGCGATCGAACGCCTTCTCGACATGGGCCATCAGCTGGATCGCGATGATCGAGTGGCCGCCGAGGTCGAAATAGTTGTCGCTGACCGTGATGTCGTCTCTTTTGAAGATCCGCTGCCAGATCTCCAGCAACGTGCGTTCGTCCGCCGTCGGCGCGACGGCACGTGCCGCCGTGGCCGCACCGGCGGCGGCTTCGATGGCCGGCCCGGCCGCCCCGCGCGGCGCGCGCGCCTGGCCGTCGGCGGCCGGCGGATCGGCGAGCTGGCCGGTCGGTTGGTCCGGGTGCTCGGCGAATCGCTCGAGCAACGTGCGGAGGGTATCGAGCATCTGCCGCACGACATCCGGCGCGACGCGGTGGGCATCGTGCGAAATATGGAAGCCGATGCGCTCGTTCGGGTGCACGGTCAGGGTCAGCGGGTAGTTCGATTCCGCGAACGCGCGGGTGTCGAGGATCTCGATGTCGTCCGGCCCGAGATCGGGGGCGGCGGCAACCGGGAAGTTCTCGAAGACCAGCAGGCTGTCGAACAGGCTGTCGCGGGCGGGCAGTTCGCTCCACGACTGGATATCGACCAGCGAACTGTACGAATGCGGCTCCATCGCCGCCTGGGCTGCGTGGACCTCGGCCAGCCATTCGATGAAGGGGCGCTCGGGCGCGATACGCAGGCGCAACGGCAGCGTGTTGATGAACAGCCCCACGATCGACTCGACGCCGTCAAGCAGCGGCGGGCGCCCGGACACGGTGACGCCGAAGACGACGTCGTCCGTTCCGGCGTGGCGCCGCAGCACCAGCGCCCAGACCGCGCGGATCAGGACGTTGAGGGTGACGCGATGCGCACGCGTGAGCGCTTGCAGCCGCGCGGTCAGCGCGTCGTCCAGCAGGAATTGCTGGGTCCGGCGCTTGTCCTGCCGCGCGGCGTCGCCGGTCGTCTGCCGGGCCGGACTGGCCACGATCGGCGTGGCGGCATGGAAGCCGGCCAGTTCGGCGCGCCACCAGGTTTCGTCGGCCGAGCGGGGATGACGCGCGAGCCAGTCGATGTACGCGCGGTATCCCGGCGCCGACGCCGCGACTGCGGGCGTGCCGGTGCGGGCGAGCGACAGGTAGTCGTCGAACACCTCCTTCATCAGGGTCGCGGTGCTCCAGCCGTCGAGGATGATGTGGTGCGCGCTCCAGCAGAAGCGATGGCGCGTGTCCGTTTCCTGGATCAGCGTGCAGCGGAACAGCGGCGCCCGCTGGAGATCGAAGCCGCGCTTCCGGTCGTCGGCGAGGAACGCATCGAAGTCCTGCGCGCGGCGCGACGCATCGCGGTGCCGCCAGTCAAGCACTGTCCACGGCAGCTCGACCGTGTGCAGCACGGTCTGGACGGGATGGTCGCGATCGGCCCACGCGAACGCGGTGCGCAGCACGGCATGGCGCGCGAGCGCATTGGCCCACGCCTGCCGGAGCGCCGGCACCTGGAGCGGGCCGGTGACGACGAAGCTGAACTGCTGGAAATAGGCGGCAGGATCCAGGTCGTACAGCGAATGGAACAGGATGCCCTGCTGCAGCGACGAGAGCGGGTAGCTGTCCTCGATATCGTCCCCCACGGAGTCGGGGACCGACGCCGCGAAGTCGAGCAAGCGGTCCCTGAAGTGCGCGGCCAGGTTCTCGACCGTCTGCCGCCGGTGGAGCCGCTCGCCGTAGCGCCAGTCGACCTGAAGCTTGCCGTCGACGACGGCGGCGACGATCTCGAACGCGTGCGTGCGCTGCGACCGCCCGGCGCGCAGCGAACCGAGGTCTTCGGCCGCCGGGTGCCAGCCATCGGATTGCCGCAACACGGTATCGAGCTGCCCGTGATAGTTGAAGAGGATATCGGCCTTGGGCAACGCGGCGAGACTGTCGCGCACGGCGGCGTCGGGGCTCAGGTAGCGGAGCAGCGAATAACCGAGACCGTCGGCCGGAATCCGGCGCAACTGCTGCCGCGCGGCACGCAGCGCTTGCTCCGGCGTGTGCATCGCGTCGGCGTCGAGCACGACGGGGTAGATGGACGTGAACCAGCCCACCGTCCGGGTGAGGTCGAGCGGCGCATCCGACACGTGGCGGCCGTGACTCTCGAGATCGATCCGCGTGCGGGCGTTGCCCGTGACCATGCTGCAGGCTTGCGCGAGCGCGACGAGCAGGACGTCGTTGATGCGGGTGTCGTAGGCCCGTGGCAGCCGGCGCAGCAACGCGGTGGTGTCGGCTTCGTCCAGCTCGAATGAAACGGACGACGCGTCGCCGACCGCGTTGTTGGCTCGGTTATTGGCCACATTGTTGGCCGCCCCCGCGGCCGGATAGTCGACCGGCATCGGCTCGACGGGCTGCGCGAGGAGGGCTTGCCACAGCCGGGTTTCGTCGCCGATGGCGGGCGAGCGGGCCAGCTGCTGCAGATGCAGCGCCCATTCGCGGAATGAAGTCGTCTTCGCGGGCAACGGCTGGCCGTGGTAGGCGGCGTGCAAGTCTTCGAGGAGCACGCGCCACGACACGCCGTCCACCGCCAGGTGGTGAATCGACACGAACAGGCGGGCGAGCGGCTCGTCGGCCAGGCAGAACAGCCGGGCCGCCAGCAACGGGCCATGCGTGATGTCGATGCCGCGCTCCGCGTCAGCGGCGGCGGCGCGCATCGCCGCCAGGCGCTCGCCGGCGTCGCCGGCAATCACCTGTTTCGCAAAGAGCGCCGGCATCTCGCCGCCGGCGACGACATGCTGGGTCCAGCGGCCCGCATCGTGCGAGAAACGCAGTCGCAGCGCGTCGTGATGTTCGTAGACTTGCCGGAACGCGTCGGCCAGCCTCGACGCGTCGAGATCCGCCGGCACCTGGATCAGGACCGTTTGATTGTAGTGCGACGGCGCATCGATCTCCTGTTCGAAGAACCAGTGCTGCACCGGCGTGAGCGGCGCATCGCCCAGCGGGCTCAAGGTCGGCACGTAGGCTGCCCGCTCCTCGGGCGCGGCGGCCAGTTGCGCGATCGTCTGATGCTGGAACAGCTGCTTCGCCGTCACGCGCAGCCCTGCCTGATTGGCGCGCGCGATCACCTGGATGCTCAGGATGGAGTCGCCACCGAGTTCGAAGAAATTGTCGTGAATGCTGACGGAAGGCAGTTGCAGCACGTCTTGCCAGATCGACGCCAGCAGGATTTCACGGGGCGTGACGGCGGGCGCGTGCGGCCGGGCCGCGTCGACCCCGTCGGCCGGGGCGGGCAGCGCCTTGCGGTTGATCTTGCCGTTGGGCAGCATCGGCAAGGATTCAAGTGCGACGAACTGCGACGGCACCATGTAATCGGCGAGCTTGCCGCCCAGATAATCGCGCAGACCGGCGATGTCCGGCGCGGCGGTCGCGACATAGGCGATCAGGAACGTTCGGGCGCCTGAGGTTTTCGCGATCACGACGCAGTCGTCGACCGACGGATGCGTGCGCAGCGCCGCCTCGATTTCACCGGGTTCGATGCGCAGGCCGCGCAGCTTGATCTGGTGATCGATGCGGCCGAGGAACTCGATGTTGCCGTCGGGGCGGTAGCGCGCGAGATCGCCGGTGCGGTAGAGGCGCGCGAGCGGGTCGGCAGAGAACGGATCGGCGACGAACTTCTCGGCGCTCAGCTCGGGTTCGCCGTGGTAGCCGCGCCCGACCGGCGTGCCGCCGATCAGCAATTCGCCGGCCACGCCGGTCGGCATGGGCTGCATCTGCGCGTCGACGATGTAGAGGCGGGTGTTGGCGATCGGCCGGCCGATCGGGACGATGCGGTGCGGGTCGTCGCGCCGGCATTCCCATGCTGTCACGTCGACGGCGGCTTCGGTCGGGCCGTAGAGGTTGTACAGGTTGACGTCCAGGCGCTCGAGGCAACGCTGCTGCAGGTCGTGGGGCAGGGCCTCGCCGCTGCACACGACGCGGCGCAGCGACGCGCAGTGCGCGTCGAGGTCCGGATGATCGAGGAACGCGCGCAGCATCGACGGCACGAAATGGAGCGTGGTGATGCGTTCGCGCTCGATGAGCTCGACCAGGTAGTCGGTCTCGCGCTGGCCGCCGGGGCGGGCGAACACGAGGCGCGCACCGGTGACGAGCGGCCAGAAGAGTTCCCAGACCGAGACGTCGAAGCTGAACGGGGTCTTCTGCAGCACCGCATCGTCGGCGCCGAGCGCGTAGGCGTGCTGCATCCACAGGATGCGGTTGGTGATCGCGCGATGGGTGTTGAGCGCGCCCTTGGGGCGACCGGTCGAGCCGGACGTGTAGATCATGTAGGCGAGGTTGTCGCCGTTCAGCGCGGGCGCGGGGTTGGACGTAGCAGCAGCATCGAGGTCGAACGAGTCGCTATCGACGACGATCACGTGTGCGTCGGTCTCAGGCAGCGCGTCGCGCAGATGCTGCTGGGTGAGCAGCCAGCGCAACTGCGCGTGGTCGATCATGAAGCGCACGCGCTCGGCGGGGTAGTCGGGGTCGACGGGGACGTAGGCGCCGCCGGCCTTGAGGATCGCGAGCAATGCGACGCTCATGTCGAGGGCGCGCTCCATCGCGACGCCGACGAGCGCATCGGGGCCGACGCCGAGCGCGATGAGGTGGTGGGCGAGGCGGTTGGCGCGCAGGTTGAGTTCGGCGTAGGTGAGCGCGTGGCCATCGAAGACGGCAGCGACGGCGTCGGGCGTACGCTCGACCTGTTGCTCGAACAGGCGATGCAGCGGTTGCGCGGCGGCTTCGCCGAAATCCGTGTCGGTGCGGTTCCACTCGACGGTCAACCGGTTCCGCTCCGCATCGCTGGACAACGACAGCGCGCCGAGCGGCCGGTCCGGATCGGCGATCACGGCATCGACGAGCGTGCGGAAGTGTTCCGCCATGCGATCGATCGTGGCGGCGTCGAACAGGTCCAGGTTGTATTCCAGCGAGCCCGCGAGGCCGTCGTCGGCATCCTGCACATGCAGCGTGAGGTCGAACTTCGCGGTGTGGGTCTCCACCGCCACCGGCGTCGCCACGAGACCGGGGAAGCTCACCGGCTGGGACGGCGCTTTCTCGTACGCGAACACGACCTGGAACACCGGCGTGCGGCTCAGGTTGCGTTCGAGCTCGAGCGAGTCCACCACCTGCTCGAACGGAATCTCCTGGCGGCTGTAGCCGTCGAGCGCGACGCGCTTCACACGCGCCAGCAGTTCGCCGAAGGTCGGATTGCCCGACAGGTCCACGCGCAGCGCGAGCATGTTCGCGAAGAAGCCGATCAGCGGCTCGGTCATGCTGGAACGCCGGTTGGCGATCGGGGAGCCGATGACGAGGTCCTGCTGGTTGCTGTATCGCGACAGGAGCAGCGCATACGCGGCGAGCACGACCATGAACGTGCTGGTGCCGGACGCGCGGGCAATCGCGCGCAGGCCGTCGGCGCGTTCGCCGCTCAACTGGAACGGCAGGACCGCGCCGCGGAACTGCTGGACGGCGGGCCGGGGGCGGTCGATGGGCAGCTCGATCAGGTCCGGCGCATCCGCCAGCGCGGCGCTCAGGAGCGCCAGTTCCCGATGCGTGTCGGCGGACGCCAGGCGCTCGTGCTGCCACACGGCGTAGTCCGCGTACTGGACAGCCAGTTCCGGCAGCGACTCGCCGGCATAGAGCGCGGCCAGTTCGCCGATGAGGATGCCTGACGACCATGCATCGGAAACGATGTGATGCATCACGATGCCGAAGACGTGCAGGCGCTCATGGACGCGATACAGCACGACGCGATAGAGCGGCCCGGCGGCGAGATCGAACGGGCGGTCGGCTTCCGCCGCGAGCAGCGCGAGCGTGTCGGATTCGCTGGCGACATCGACGACGTCGAGCGCGACCGGCGTCGGCGGCGCGATGCGTTGAACCCCGCGGCCGTCGACGGCGGGAAACGTCGTGCGCAGGATCTCGTGACGCCGGCTGATCTCGGACACGGCTGCCTGCAGGCGCGCGATGTCCAGCTCGCCGTCGAAGCGCAGCGCGCTCGAGATGTTGTAGGTGGCCGACGGGCCTTCCAGTTGCGCGAGGAACCACAGCCGCTGCTGCGGAAAGGACAGCGGCAGGTCGTTCGCGCGCGAGCGGGGCACGATGGTGCCGGCCGTCGAACCGGCGTGGGGCGACGACGCTTCGATCAGGTCGGATACCGCGCTGATGGTCTGGAGTTCGAAGATCGCGTCGATGCCGATCTCGACGGAGAAGCTGCCCCAGATTCGCGAGACCAGCTGCATGGCTTGCAGCGAATCGCCGCCGTAGTCGAAGAAGCGGCCGGTGAGATCGACGGCCGGATTGTCGAGCACGTCGCGCCAGATGCGCACCAGTTCGAGCTGAATCGGCGTGGCGTCGAGACTGGCGGTGTCGGGCGCGGCGTTGGGCTCCAGCGCCAGGAGCGCCGGGCGATCCAGCTTGCCGTTGGCGTTGAGCGGGAATTCGGCGATCGGGATGATGTCGGACGGGACCATGTAGTCCGGCAGCTTCCCGGCCAGATAGGCCCGCAGGTCCGGCACGCTCAGGCTCGCGGCGCCCTTGACGTAGGCCGCCAGCTTGCGCACGCCGTGGGCGGATTCGCGCAGCATGACCGCCGCGCCGACGACGTCCTCGTGCGCGGCGATCGCGGCCTCGATCTCGCCGAGTTCGACACGGTGTCCGCGGATCTTGACCTGGTGGTCGACGCGTCCGTAGCACTGGATACGTCCGTCGGGCAGCCACCGGCCGATGTCGCCGGTGCGATAGATGCGCGCTTCGCCGGGAAACGGATGCTCGACGAATTTCGCGGCGGTGACGTCGGGCCGCTGGTGGTAGCCGCGTGCAAGGCCGGCGCCGGCGAGGCAGATTTCCCCGGGCACGCCGAGCGGAACCGGCCGCAGCGCGTCGTCGAGCATGTACACGCGGGTGTCGGCGATGGGCCGGCCGATCAGCACCGTCGACGGCGCGTCCTCGACGCGCTCGACGATGCAGCCGACCGTCGCCTCGGTGGGACCGTACTCGTTGTAGATTTCGATCGCGGGATCGATCTTGCGCAGCGTGGCGATGTGCTGGGGCGTCAGTTCCTCGCCGCCCACGATCACCTTGCGCACGCCGGAGCGCGCCAGGTTCATGTACTCCAGCAGGTGAATGTGGGTGGGCGTGAGCTTGAGGGTGTCGACGCCGCTGCCGGGCTGGAACATCCGGGCCAGGATGGTGTCGATGCTTTCCGACTGCGGATAGATGCGCAGCGTCTTGCCGCGCACCAGCGGGCAGAAGATGTTGGTGAGCGTGAAATCGAAGCAGAGCGAGCTGTACAGGCCGAAACTGCCGGTCGTGCTTTCCGGAAAGTAATACGCGGCGGCCCACGCGATGTAGTGGGCCAGGTTCCGGTGTTCGAGCAGGCAGCCTTTGGGTTTCCCGGTCGAGCCGGACGTGTAGAGCACGTAGGCCAGGTGCGCCGGTTCGGCACGGTGCGGCGGGTTGTCCGGCAGCGGCGTCCAGCCGGGGAGTTCCTGGTCCAGCAGCAGCGTGACGCCGGAGAATTCATACCACTGCGCCAGTTGACTCGACTGGGTCACCAGCAGCGACAGGCCGGTGTCGCCGAGGATGTGATTGATCCGCTCGGCCGGATACGCCGGGTCCAGCGGAACGAACGCCGCTCCCGCCTTCAAGATGCCGAGAATCGCGACGATCATCCATTCGGAACGGTCGAGCATGATGCCGACCAGCGATTCCGGCCCGACGCCGTGGTGTTCGCGCAATTGATGCGCGAGGCTGTTGGCCCGGGCGTTCAGGTCGGCGTAGGTCATCAGCGAACTGTCGGTGACCAGGGCCGGCGCCGTCGGCGTGCGGGCGACCTGCGCTTCGAACATGGCGACGACCGTCGGGTGGCTGGGGCCGGTCGTCGCGGTTTCGTTGAAGGCGGCCAGCAGCGGGCCCTCTTCCGGCGGGGCCGATTCGATGTCGCCGACGGCCGTGTCGAGGTGTTCGAATGCCTCCAGCACCGCGCCGAGGCTGCCGGCGAAACCGTCGATGATGAAAGGCTCGATGGCGGCGCTGTAACGAAGCTCGATTTCGCCGCGCGCGAGCCGCAGATGCAATTGCAGATCGTCGTCGCGACCGGTCGGTGCATGGTGCACCCGATCGTCCGCCAGCGCGACTTTTGTGAGCTGCGCGAGCGCCATGTCCTTCTCGTTGCGGACGAGCGTTTCAAGCGGGAATTGAGGCTCGGCGTAGCTGTCTTCCACGATCCCGGCCACGCGCGACAGGTAGTCCTCGATGCGCTCCTCGGGACGGACCTCGATGATCAGCGGAACGGTGGCGGCGCTGGCCGACGGATGCCCGGCCAGCGCCGGCGTGCCGAGCACCGTGACCGGAATCCGGAAGTATTTCCAGAGCAGGAACGCAATGCCCGCCGCCGTGACGGCGAATTCGGCAAGCTCGCCGTCGCCGATGCGCCGCAACAGGTCGAGCGACGCGGGCGTGAGCCGCACCGTGCGGGACAGCGGGCTGCCCGGCTGCTGGCTCGGCGCGTACGCCGCGATCCGGTAGACGCCGGCGACCTGGGAAAGGCTTTCGCGCCAGAAACGCGCGGTGGATGCATAGCGATGGTCGGTGACCAGCACGTTATTGTCTTGCACAGGAAACTCCTTGAAACGTTTTGTTCACCTGAAACAACCCGACGCAGCGCGCACGGCGCGCGCCGCTTGAACCCCGGCCGGCCCGCATCACGTCTTCTCCTCGAGCGCGTCGTCGGCCGTGACCTCGGGCGCGCGCTTCAGGCGCAGGCCGACGCGGACCCGTGGGGCGGCGGCGAGCGCATCGCCGGAGAGCGGGATGCGATCGACCGGCGTGGCCGGATCGCGACGGAAGACGTCGTGGATCGCGAGCAGTCGATCGCGCATCGCGGCGATGGTCGATGGGCGGAACAGGTGGGTGTTGTAGATGAACTGGATCAGGTGCCGGCCTTCGCTTTCCACGACCTGGAAGGACAGGTCGAACTTGGCCGTCGTGTCCGCCGGCGAGAGGTCCGTGATGCGAAGACCGGGCTGCGGCGTCGGCATCGAAACGTGGTTCACCTGAATGTCGAAGATCGGAAAATGGCTCGCCGGGGTGCGAATCTTCAGGTCTTCCAGCAACACGTCGAACGGATAGGACGCATGCTCCAGCGCTTGCGTGGAGGCTTTCGCCACACCGTCGATCACCTCCGCGACGGTCGCGGATGGCCGCACCGGCACGCGCAGCACGACGGTGTTGAGGTACACGCCGATCTGCGATTCGAGCTGCTCGCTGTCGCGCCCGGCCGACACGCTGCCGATGACGATGTCCTCGCGCCCCGTGTAGCGGTGCATCAGCACGCAGAACGACGCCAGGAGCACCGCGTAGAGCGACGTATGGTGCGCGCGGGCCAGCGTCGCGAGTTCCGCCGCCTGCGGCGCCGGCAGTTCGACTTCGAGTGTCTGCCCGGCATGACCGGGCCGCTCGGGACGCGGGAAGTCGGATGCCAGTTGCAGGCGGGGCAGCGGCGGCGCCAGTTGCGCGAGCCAGTACGCGCGATGCGCGGCGGCGCGCGGGCCGGCGAGGCTCGCGTTGTGCCACGCGGCGTAGTCGCGATACTGGATCGACAGCGGCGGCAGGTCGTGTCCCGCGTACAGCGCATGCAGGTCGTCGGTCAGTACGCGGATCGACCACGCATCCGAGATCACGTGGTGCATGTTCAGCAGCAGCAGATGCTTCACCGGCGAGAGCCGCACCAGCTTGACGCGAAAGAGCGGTCCCGACGCGAGATCGAACGGCTGCTCGCTTTCCGCGCGAATCAGCGCATCGATCGCTTGCGGCCCGGCATCGTCCGCGAGATCCCGCTGTTCGACCCGGAAACCGGAAGCTTCGCGAGAGAGGATGCGTTGCCGCAAGTCGCCTTCGATCATCGCAAACACGGTGCGCAGGCTCTCGTGGCGATCGACCAGCATGTCGAACGCACGGACGAGGCGCGCCGTGTCGATGGCGCCGTCCAGCTGCAGCGCGCCCGCCATGTTGTACGTGGACGGATCCGCGCCGCGGCTGGCGAGCCAGATCCGCTTCTGTGCGCGGGACACCGCGTAGGACGGTTGCGCGGCCAGCGCCGGGATGATCGCGTCGTCGGTGGCGGCGGCGGGCATGGCAGCCAGCTTCCGCGCGAGCGCGCGCGGCGTCGGCGCATGGAAGATGTCGGCGACCGCGACGTCCAGTTTCAGTTCGCGCCGGATCCGGCTGACCATCTGGATCGCCTTGAGGCTTTGGCCGCCCTGCTCGAAGAAATCGTCGTCGACGCCGTTCGGCCGGCGGCCGAGCACCTCGGCGAAGAGGCGCAGCAGCGCCGCTTCGACCGGCGTCTGCGGGGCGGCCTGCACGCCGTCGGGCACGGACGCGGCATCCGGGAGCGGCAGCGCGGCACGGTTGATCTTGCCGTTCGGCATGACGGGGAGCGCCGGCAGCAGCATCACGGTGTCGGGCACCATATGCGCCGGCAGCGTGTCGCGCAGCGCGTCGCGCACGCGTTGGGGCGTCCAGCCGGTTCCCGACGCGTAGGCGCACAGGGTCTTGTCCGAATCCGGCGTTTCGCGGGCGACCACGACGGCATGGGAAATACCGGCGAGCCCGGTCAGCGCGGCTTCGATTTCCCCGAGCTCGATGCGATAGCCACGGATCTTGACCTGGAAGTCGCGGCGGCCGAAGAAGTGGAGCGTGCCGTCCGCGTCGAAGCAGCCGATATCGCCGGTGCGATACAGGCGTGCGCCCGGTTCCGGACTGAACGGATCGTCGCGGAACACCGCCCGCGTGCGGGCCTCGTCGAACAGGTAGCCGCGCCCGACGCCGACGCCCCCGATGCAGATCTCGCCCTTGACGCCGGCCGGGCACGGATTCATGTCGGCATCCACGACGTAGAGGCGCAGGTTCTCGATCGGCCGGCCGATCGGAATCGCCGGCAGATCCGGCGCGCGCGTCAGGCTGTAATGCGCGACGGAGTCCGACGCTTCGGTCGGCCCGTAGGCGTTGATGAGCCGGACCGCCGGATTCAGGCGGAACCAGGCTTGCGCGGTCGCGGGCTGCAGCGTTTCGCCGATCGTCAGCAGCGTGTCGAGGTGCGGGAACGCCGGCGTCGCGTGCCGTTCCAGTTCGCCGAGAAAGGTCGCCAGATAGGACGGCACGAATTGCATCGCCGTGACGCGGTCGCGGTGCAGGCTGTCGATCAGGCGCGCGGGCTCGAGGATCACGGCATCGGGGTAGATCACCGTCGTGCCGCCCGACGCCAGCGCCGCGAAGCACTGCCAGACCGAAATATCGGAGCAGTGCGAAGCGGTCTGGGCGACCGCGCTCTGCGCGCCGAGCCCGACCCTGCGCGCCATCGCGAGCACGTGATTGAGCATGCCGCGATGTTCGACCATCGCGCCCTTCGGCTGGCCGGTCGAACCCGACGTGAAGATCACGTAGGCGAGGTCCGCGGGCCGGCAGCGCGGCATCGGTGCTTCGGCATCCTGATGGGCGGGCACGCAGGCGGGATCGACCAGCGGGATCGACGCCAGCGCCGGCGGCGGCACGCAGTCCGTCGTGACGATGACAGCCGGCCGCGCCAGCGTCAGGAGGGTCTCGACCCGCTGGGCCGGATAGGCCGGATCGACCGGAACGTACGCCGCGCCGCACTTCCAGATGGCCAGGATCGCTTCCAGCATCAGCGGCGAGCGCGGCATCCAGACGGCGATCCGGTCATCCGGCTGCAGCGGCGCCGTCTGCAGAAGATGCGCGGCGATCCGGTTGGCGCCTTCGACGAGGTCGCGATAGGTGCGAACCTCCGAGCCGAAGCGCACCGCGATGCGCTCCGGGTGCGCGGCGGCGACGGCCTCGATCAGTTCGGGCAGCGTCCGGTCGGACGGAACCGGCGCGAACGTGTCGTTCCAGCCGAGCAGGATGGCGTCCCGCTCGGCGGCAGTGAGCAGCGGCACATCGCGGTTCGGGCGATCTTCCGCGCCGGCCAGGCCGGTGAGCAGGGTCTCGACATGGCGCAGCAGGCGGACGATCGTGTCGCGATCGAACCGGCCGTCGTCGTACAGCACCTGCAGCGACAGGCGCTTGCCCGGCGTCACGACCAGCGTCAGCGGGTAGTTGTTCGGATCGGACACCTGGAATGCGCCGATCCGCAGGCCGGGCAGCGCATCGGCCAGCGCTTCTTCCACCGGATAGTTCTGGAAGATGAGCAGGCTTTCGAAGAGCGGCACGCCGGGCGGCAGGCCGGCGAATTTCTGGATGTCGGCCAGCGGATAGTGCGCATAGTCCTCCTGCTGCGCGAGATCCATCTGCAGTTGCGCCAGCCACGCGGACGTCGGGCGCGCGTCGATGCGCACCCGCACCGGCAGCGTGTTGATGAACAGCCCGACCATTTCGTCCGACGCCGGCAGCGACGCGGGGCGACCGGAAACGATCGTGCCGAACACGACGTCCGATTCGCCGCTGTAGCGGCTCAGCAACTGCGCCCACGCGCCCTGTGCGAGCGTATTCAGGGTGACGCGGCTGGTTTGCGCGAACGCGACGAGCCGTTGCGTGTCGCGCTCGGAGAGCAGCAGCGCCTCTTCCACGTAGGCGCCCGGTGCGGCCGTGCCGTCGAGTTCGGGGCCGCCCAGCACGAGCGGCGTCGTCGCCGGGAAATCGGCCAGCTTCGTCTTCCAGAAACGTTCCGCGGCGGCGGCGTCCTGGCGCGCCAGCCAGCGCACGTAATCGGCGAAGGCGGGCGGCGCGTCCCGCTGCGGCGCGCCTTCGGCCGGCGGCGCCTGATAGGCGGCGGCCACTTCGCTCAGGAGCCGGGCGGAGCTCCATCCGTCGAGCAGGATGTGGTGATGGCTCCAATGGAAGCGCCATGCGTGCTCGCCCACGCGGAACAGCGCGAGCCGCATCAGCGGCGCGTGGGCAAAGTCGAAGCCGCGCGCCCGGTCTTGCGCCACGTAGGCGTCCCAGCGCTGTTCGGCCTCCACGGCGGACGCCGCGCGCAGATCCTCGTCGTGCCACGGCAAGTCGATACGGCGATGCACGACCTGCACGGGGCTTTCGATGTCTTCCCAATGAAACGCGGTGCGCAGGATGTCGTGCCGGTGCGCCACGGTCTCCCACGCGCGGCGGAACCGTTCGACGTCGAGCGCCCCGTCGATACCGAAATTCAGGCTGCTGAAGTACGCATCCGACGCGGGTTCGTACAGGCTGTGGAACAGCATGCCCTGCTGGGTCGGCGTCAGCGGGTAGACGTCGGCGATCTCGTCCGGCATCACCGACGCCGGCGCCTGCGGCAAGCCGGTCGCGGGCACGGTCGAGGCGGACTGGACGGCATGGCCGGCGACCAGGGATTCGAGCGCCGCGATGTACGCTTGCGCGACGCGCCGGATGGTGTCCGTGTCGTGGCAGGCCCGGCTGAATTCCCACGCAACGTGCAGGCGGTTGCCGGTCACGTACGCGTTGATGTCGAGCAGGTGCTCGCGCAGCTGGTTCGCATGGCGGCCGTCACCGCTCGGCTCCGCGGCCTGTTTCCAGTCGCGTGCGGCGGTGAACAGCTGGTCGGTCTGCCCCAGGTAGTTGAACTGCAGTCGCGGCTGCGGAAGCGGGCCGTCGAGCCGGTCTTGCAGCAGGCCGTAGGTGATGCCCGCGTTCGGCACCGCGCGCAGTCGCGTCCTGACCGATGCGACCAGGCCGGCCGGATCGTGCGAACCGGCATCGACCGTCAGCACGACCGGGAAAACCGACGTGAACCAGCCCACCGTGCGCGAGATGTCGAGGTCGTCGATCAGCTCCTCGCGCCCGTGCGCTTCGAGATCCAGCAGGACGTCGGCGCATCCGCTCCAGTCGCTGACGGCACGCGCGAGCGCGGCCAGCAGCACGTCGTTGATCTGCGCGTCGTAGGCGCGGGGCGCGGCGCCCAGCAACGCCGTCGTCGCGGCTTCGTCCAGCTCGACCACGATCGTTTCGGCGGACGACACGGTATTGGCGTCGGCAGGCGCATCGCGATCGAGCGGCAGGCCGGGCAGGGCGGCACGCGCGAGGGCCTGCCAATGGGCGAGGTCGGCGTCGGCGGCGCCGGAGCCGGCCCAGGTCGAGATCGCCCGGGTCCAGGCGGTCCAGGTGGCGCTGCCGCCCGCGAATTCGGGCGCCTTGCCGTTGCGCAGGCGGGTATAGGCGTCGTACACGGTTTCGAGCAGCGCGCCCCATGACACGCCGTCGACCACCAGATGATGGGCGACCAGCAGCAGGCGGAGCGACCGGCCTGCGTCGACGCGGAACAGGTCCGCGCGCACGACGGGGCCGTCCGCGAGATTCAGGCTCGCATGCGCTTGCGCGACGTGCTGCGCGAGCTGATCGCGCGCAATGTCGGACACGACGACGGGGACCTCCGGATCGTCGACGACTTCCTGGCTCCAGCCGGACTCGCCTGCGCGAAAGCGCAGCCGCAGCGCGTCATGCCATTTGGCTGCGTGCCGCAGCGCCTGGCGCAGCAGGCCCGGATCGACATCCGCCGGCACGTCGAGCAGGACCGCCTGGTTGTACTGGTCCGGGTCGTTCTTGCGCTGCGCGAAGAAACGCTTCTGGATGGGCGTCAGCGGCAGCGGGCCGGACGACGCGACGAACTCCGCCGCGCCGACCGTGCCGCGCGTCGCCACGGCGGCGAGTTCGGCCACCGTCGGATGCTGGAAGATGAGCCGGGTGGTGATCTTCAGGCCCGCCTTCGCGGCCAGCGACACGATGCGCATGCTCAGGATCGAATCGCCGCCCAGCGCGAAGAGGTTGTCGTGGATGTCGGGCGAAGGAATGCCCAGCGCTTCGCCCCAGATGCGGCACAGCAGCGTCTCGGTGGGCGTGCGCGGCGGCGTCGGCGCGTGTGCGGTGGCCGCGAGTCGCGCGCGGTCCAGCGGCGGCAGCGCCTTGCGGTCGATCTTGCCGTTGCCGCTCAGTGGCAGTGCGTCGAGCACCACGTAGATGCCGGGCACCATGTAGTCCGGCAGCGTGGCGGACAACGCGGCGGCGATCCGGGCGTCGCTCAGCGACGCGCCGTCGCGGAACGCGACATACGCGCACAGCGCGGCGCGGCCGGCCTCGTCGCGATAGTCGAGCGCGGCCGCCTGGCGGATTTCCGGAATGGCGGCCAGCGCGTTGTCGATCTCCCCGAGCTCGATGCGGTAGCCGCGGATCTTCAGCTGGTGGTCCTTGCGGCCGTGGAGCACGATCGTTCCATCGGGCAGGTAGCAGCCGATGTCGCGGGTGCGGTACAGGCGGACGCCGCGCTCCGGATGGAACGGATCCTCGACGAACGCTTCCCGCGTGCCGGCTTCGTTGTTGAGATAGCCGCGGCCGACGGCGACGCCGGATACGCACAGTTCGCCGGGAACCCCGACCGGGCACAGGTTCATCTGCGGGTCGACGATGTAGATGCGCACGTTGCGGACCGGTTTGCCGACCGGTACGTAAGGCGTGGTCGGCGCGCACGTCATGCGGTGCTGCGCGACGTCGTCGGACGCTTCGGCCGGCCCGTACGCGTTCACCACCGCGATGTCCGGGAACACGTCGAACCACCGTTTCACCAGGGCCGGGCTGACCATCTCGCCGGTGACGAGGAGGTGCCGCAGGTGCCGCAGCAGCGCGGGCCGTTCCGACGCGTGGTCGAGCACGGCGGACAGATACGACGGCACCAGTTCGAGGATGCTGATCCGGGTGGTGTCCAGATACGCGACGAAACGCGCGGGATCGCGAATGCATTCGTCGTCGACGATCACGGTCTTGCCGCCGACGAGCGGCGCCGTGAAAAATTGCCAGACCGAAATATCGAAGCAATGCGGCGCGGTTTGCGCGATCACCGATGACGCGGAGATCGAGAACTCGTCGATCTCGGCGAGCATGTGATTCAGCATGCCGGCGTGCTCGACCATCGCCCCTTTGGGCTTGCCGGTGGAGCCGGACGTGTAGATCACGTAGGCGAGGCTGTCGGGGGATACGGGGCGGCCGGGATTGGTGTCGTCGACGACGTCGGTGGCGCCGTCGAGCGACACGACCGGCGCGATCCCGGCCAGCTCCGGGGGCAGGAGGCCGTCGCAGGTGATCACGAGGGCGGCGCCGGAATCCTCGAGGATGGTGCGGATGCGGGCCACCGGATAGTCGGGGTCGATCGGAATATAGGCGGCGCCGCACTTCCAGACGGCCAGGATCGCTTCCATCAGGCGCGCCGACCGGTGCATGCAGATCGCGACCAGCGCGTCCGGCCCGAGCTCGGCGGCGGCCAGCAGGCGGTGCGCGATGCGGTTGGCGCGCGCGTTCAGCTCGCCCGCGCTCAGGACGTCGTCCCGGTACTCGACCGCGGGCCGCTCGGGGTGGTCCGCGGCGGCCTGCTCCAGGCGATGCACCACGGTCTGCGCGGCGTCGAACGGCACGGCGGTGTCGTTGAAGGTCTCCAGCAACTGCCGGCGTTCCGCCTCGGGCAAGATCGGCACGCGGCCGAGCAGCCGGTTCGGATCGGCCGCGAACGCGTCGAGCGTCGCGGCCACGTGGCCCAGCATCCGCTGCATCGTGTCTTCATCGAAGCGCCGCGGGTCGAACGACAGTTCCATCTTCCAGTCGTCGCGCGCCGTCACCACGAATTCGAGCGGAATGTCGGCGCGGTTGTAGAGCTGCACCTCGTCGACCGCCAGCCCGTGCGCGCCATGCGTGAGCGACGCGTCGAGCGGGTAATTCATGAACGTGATGTTGCTCTCGAACAGCGGCGCCGTCGGCGGCACTTCGCTGCAGCGCTGAATGTCGGGCAACGGGGTGTGCTCGAACGGCGCGCGGGCGGCCACGCGCGCCTGGATCATCTTCAGCCACGGCACCAGCGGCTGCCTCGGGTCGACCCGCACCCGCACCGGCACCGTATTGATGAACAGGCCGAGCATGGTTTCGATCCCCGGCAGATTGGCGCCCCGCCCGGACACGACGGCGCCGAACACCACGTCGGTCTCCCCGCTGTAACGCGACAGCACGAGCGCCCAGGCCGCTTGCGCGAGGGTATTGAGGGTGACGTGATGGCGGGCCGCGAATTGCCGCAGGCGTGCGCTCAGGTCGGCCGACAGGTCGGCCTGCACTTGCGCGAGGCCCTGGCCGAAGCGCTCGCCCGCGTCCGCGCGCGCGGCCGTGGGCAGCGGGGTCGGCGAGCGGAACCCTTCGAGATAGCGCGTCCAGTATTGCTGCGCGGCTTGCGGCTCGTGCTGCTGCAGCCACTGGATGTAGTCGCGATAGGGACGCACCGGCGGGAGCGCCGGCGGCACGCCGCGCGCGAGCGCGCCGTACACCTGGAAGATCTCCTCGATGACGAGCGACAGGCACCAGCCGTCGGCCAGGATGTGATGGTGGCTCCAGCTGAACAGGTAGGCGTCGGCGGCGACGCGCACCAGGCGACAGCGCACGAGCGGCGCGCGATCGAGCGCGAAGCCCTCGGCCAGGTCGTGTTCGAGATGCGCGCGCCACCGTGTGCGCTGTTCGTGTTCCGGCAGGTCGAGCCAGTCGTCCTGCACCCACGGCAGCGTGGCGTGCGCGTGCACGACCTGCATGGGCTTGTCGAATTCCTCCCAATGGAACGACGTGCGCATCACCGGATGCCGATCGATGAGCTGCTGCCATGCGGCATGAAACAGCGCGGGATCGAGGCTGCCGGTGATCCGGCAACTGAGCTGGTTGAAGCTGCTTCTCGAGCCGGGCTCGTGCACGGCATGAAAGAGCATCCCCTCCTGCATCGGGGAGAGCTCGTAGATATCGGCAATGGTCGGGGATGTCACGATTTGATCCTTGAGACGAGGGCGTCCAGCGCTTCCTGGCTGATGCGCGCGGCCGGAAAGTCCGACGGGCTCAGCGCGCGCGGGCCGTCGCCGCTGGCCGCGACGATCGACAGCAGACGGCTGCGGTAGCACTGCGTCAGCTGTTCGATGACGCCGGGTGCGCAGGCCTCGCGGTTGTAGTGCCACGTCAGGCGCAGACGGCCGTCGAACACCATCCCGTCGATCTCGAACAGATGGCCGCGACGCGCGCGCGGGCTGTGCTCGGGACTCTGGAAGTCGAGCACCGGCTTCCAGCCCGTGTCGTCGGCCAGCACGCGATCGACCTGGCCGAGATAGTTGAAGCGCACCGGCGCCGGCGGCTGCCGTTCCAGCGCAGCCGTGATGCCGGCGTCGCGGCCGAGATAGCGGGCGATGCCGTAGCCGAGCCCGCGCATCGGTACCGCGCGCAGTTGCTCCTTGACGTGGCGCAGCGCGTCGACCGCCACGGTGGCGTCGCCGGCGGTCAGGAACACCGGATAGTGGGCGGTGAACCAGCCGATCGTGCGCGACGTATCGACGCCGTCGAAGAGGTCCTCGCGGCCATGGCCTTCGAGATCGACGACCAGCGACGCGTTGCCGGTCCAGTCGCCGAACGCGAGCAGCAGGGCCGTCAGCAGGACTTCGTTGATCTGGGTGTTGAACGCACGCGGCACGTCCTGCAACAGCGCGAGCGTCTGCTGGGCGTCGAACTCGACGAGCGTCGAGCCGGCCTGGGCGCGGGTGCCGACCGGCATGTCGTCGAAGCACGCCGGCTCGCCGGCGTTCCCCTCGAGCCAGTAGTCCAGCCCCAGTCCGTCGAGCGCGGTCGCGCCGAGTTCGGACAGGCGCGTCGACCAGTCACGCCAGGCCGTCGTCCTGGCCGGGAGCTGCACCGCGTGGCCCGCTTCGAGCTGGCGGCATGCGGTGTACAGGTCTTCGAACAGGATGCGCCACGAGACGCCGTCGATCACCAGGTGATGCGCGACCACGAGCAGGCGCTGCGGCGCGTCGGGACCGAACTGGAACAGGTGCGCGCGCAGCAGCGGCGCCGCCGACAGCGTGAAACTTTCCTGCATGGCGGTGGCGGTCGCGAGCATCGCGGCCTGCCGTGCGGCAGGCGCCGCGTCCGCCAGCGACGTGACGCCGAGCGCAATGGCCAGCGGCGGCGCCGCATGCGATTGCTGCCACGCGCCGGCGACGCGCTCGAAACTCAGCCGCAGCGCGTCGTGATGCGTCGTGACGGCCGCGAGCGCGCGCTCGATCGTGTCCGGCCGCAGCGACGCGGGCACCTCGATCATCGTCGACTGGTTGTAGTGGTGCGGATCGGCCACGTCCTGCGCGAAGAACCAGTGCTGGATCGGCGTCAGCGGGGCGGGGCCGACCACCGGCTCCTGCGCGATCCGGATCGACGGCGCCTCCACCGCTACCCGGGCGAGCTCGGCGATGGTCGGGTGGGCGAAGAACTGGTCGGCAGTGAACTTGAGCCCGACCTGCTGGGCCAGCGACATCACCTGGATGATCAGGATCGAGTCGCCGCCCAGTTCGAAGAAATTGTCGTGCACGCCGATCGGCTCGCGGCCCAGCACGTCGGACCAGATCCGGCCCAGGCGCGCCTCGACGTCATTGGCCGGTGCGACGTACGCGGTTTCGCTCGGCACGGGCGCCAGGTCCAGCGCGGCGAGCGCCTTGCGGTCGGGCTTGCCGTTCGGCGTCAGCGGCAGGCGGTCGAGCGTCACGATCGACGCCGGCACCATGAACTCGGGCAGACGTTCCTTCAGGTGTTCCCGCAGGCTGGCGACGCTGGCCGTCGCCGTCGCGACGCAGGCCACCAGCTGCTTGTGCTGCGGCGCGTCCTCGCGCACGAACACGATCGCGTCGGCGACGTCGGCGTGCTGCCGGAGCGCCGCCTCGATCTCGCCCATTTCGATCCGGTAGCCGCGAATCTTCACTTGCGTGTCGCGCCGCCCGGTGACTTCGAGGTTGCCGTCCGGCAGCCAGACGCCGAGGTCGCCGGTGCGATAGAGGCGCTCGCCCGCCTCGAACGGGTGGTCGACGAACGCGGCGGCCGTCAGGTCGTCCCGGCCGACATAGCCGCGCGCCAGTGCGATGCCGGACACGCAGATCTCGCCCGTGCAGCCCTCGGGGGCCGGCGCCCCATGCTCGTCGAGCAGGTACAGGTGCGTATTGCGGATCGGGCGGCCCACCGGCAGACGGGCCCCGTAGGCGACGGCCGGGTCGACCACATAGTCCGCGATGCACACGGTTGCCTCGGTCGGGCCGTACGAGTTGTGGCACGTGCGGGTCCGGGCCAGCTCGCGCAGATCCGCCACGCGGGCGTTGTCGCCCGCGCTGATGACCCGTGTCACGGTGCCGAGCGCGTGCCAGTCGAGCGCGGCGAGATAGGCCGGCGTCGCGTTGACGGTGGTGACACCCTGCTGCGCGATGTAGTCGACGAAACGCGGGACGTCCCGGATCATGGCGGGCTTCGCCAGCACCAGGCGCGCGCCCGCGAGCAGCGTGACGAAGATCTCCATGATCGAGCCGTCGAAGCCCGGGGAGTAGAACTGGACGAACCGGTCGGCGGCATCGAAACCGAATGCGTCCACATGGTACTGCGCCATGTTCAGGAGCCCTGCGTGTTCGAGCACGACGCCCTTGGGCACGCCCGTGGAGCCGGACGTGTAGATGATGTACGCCGCGTCGTCCGGCCGGACCTCGACCTGCGCCGACGCCGACGCGGGTTCCAGCGTGTCGAGCTGGAAGTCGAGGGCGAACATCGGGATCGCCCAGAAATCGGCGAGCAACGGCAGGTGTTCCGAGTGCGTCAGCAGCGCCTTGACCTTCGCATCCTCGATCATGAAGCGCAGCCGCTCCCGCGGAAATTCCGGGTCGAGCGGCAGATACACCGCGCCCGCCTTGAGGGCGCCGAGCATGCCGACGATCCAGCGCTCGGAGCGGTCGGCCACCACGCCCACCACGTCGCCGCGTTCGATCGCGTATTCCGCGAGCAGGAAGCTCGCCAGCCGGGACGCCTGGTCGTCGAGTTCGGCATAGGTCAGCGATGCGTCGGCGGTCACCACGGCGACGCTGTCCGGCGCGGCCGCGACCCGTTGCGCGAACTGTTCGAGGAAGGTGCCCGGTACCGCGACCGGCGCCGCGTGCGAACGCAGGCGTGCGCGCTCTTCGTCGTCGAGCAGCGAAATGGTGTCGAGCGGCGCGTCCAGTGCGCCGAAGCCGGCCACGACGTTGCGCAGGTGCCGCGCGAGATGCTGCAGATAGTGCAGCGTGAACACCGTCGGCCGGCCCGTCAGCACGATCTCGTAGCGCTCGCGATGGCGGATCTCGATCGACAGGTCGTAGTCCGCCGACGCCCAGGCTTCGTGAAGGCCGTCGAAGCGCACGCCGACGTTGGTCGCGCGCCGTTCGCCATGCAGCTTGTGCGCGAGGGCGGCGATCGGGAAATCCTGGTACGAATAGCTGTGCTGCACCCGGTCGCGCAGCTGGTTCAGGTATGCGCGAACCGTCGGGCCGGGCTCGCTGGCGTCGAGCAGCGGGACGGGCTCGGCGGAGCCGCTCGCGGGTTCGACGATCAGGCGCGGCGATGCCACGAACAGGCCGGCCGCGCCGTTGTAGCGCCCCAGCACGCGGAACAGCGCGGCCAGCAGGACGACGAACGCGCCCAGCTCGTTGCCGGCGGCGAGCTTCTCCAGCACCGGCGCCGCGTCGCCGTCGAGCGCGAACGTCAGGGTCGGCTCGGGGCCGAGCGGCAGCTCATACGCCTGCCACGCCTGCTGAAGGCGGAAATCTTCGTCGAGGCGACCGAGCGCGTCGTTCCAGAACGCCACGTGTTCCTGGTATTGCCCGCTCGTCGAGAGCGCGTTGAGATTCAGTTCTGACAAAGCACGATCTCCCTCGTCGCGTACAGGATTTCGGACGCGATGCCCTTGGCCTTGCAGTGCGCGACGAACTGGGTGGACTGGATGTGGCTGGGCGAGTTTTCGTCGAAGGTGTTGTCGAGCAGGTGGTTCAGCCACGGCTCCTGGCCCATCGCATAGACATACGCCGCGTTGAACGCGAAATCGTCCACCAGCGCGGCGGCTTCTCCGAACTGGCAGCCCCGCGCCCGGCGTGATTGATCGATGTCGCGCGGCAGCGCCTTCGGAAACAGCGGGCCGTAGACCCATGACGGCGGCGCGCCCTCGGTTTCCATCCCGACGAACAGCGTGTCCGGCTTGCCGGCGAGGCGGAAGACATGCTCGTAGAGGCGCGGGTCCAGGTTGCACGAATCGGCGATGCACAGCACCGAGCGCGAGCCGAAGCGGATCATGAAGCTCTGCTTGCTGTGGATCGCCAGGTCGTTGTGTTCGCCCATGAACGGAATGGCGGTGATCGCGCCGCCGGGCAGCTTGATTTCCTGCGCATCCCGAACTTCCAGCACGTCGTCGAAGCCGAGCTTGCGCAACGCCAGTTCCATCGACGGATCTTGCGGAAAGCCGTCGAGATTCCTGCCGACCACCACGGTCTTGACCTTGTGGCGAAGCTGCAGCAGCGTTTCGAGGACGATGTGATCGTGATGGCTGTGCGTGATCAGCACATAGTCGATCTGGTCCGGCAGGTCGGCGAACGTGTAGCGCGGCAGCGCGGTGTCGTAGCCGTAGCTGATCACCGGATCGATCAGGATGCTCACGCCCCGGCTCTGGATCAGCACGCACGCGTGGCCGTAGTAGCGGATGCGGATGTCGTCGCCGTCGAACGAGCGATCCGGTTTCGGCGCCGGCGCCTCCTCGGTGAAGAACGAGCGGAACAGCGGCTCGTCCTTCTCCTCCACGCGCATCAGGTCGACGATCTTCGCGTAGCTGCCGGGCGTGTCGCGCATGCGGAACAGCGCGTCGAGCGCGCGGTCGTCGAAGGCCATGTTGCTGAACACCGTGCGCGCGTCGCTGAGCCGGGGCGTGCTGAGGATGAACGGCCGCGGCGTGTTCTCCTCGATCGCCGACAGCGCGATGCTCTGCGCATCGCGCGCATAGAACGGGCTCGCATACAGCAGGCTTTCGAACACCCGGAAGGACGGGTTGTGGTTCAGGTCGTAGTAGATCTCGACATAGCCCTTCAACACCTCCGGAATCTGGGGGTAGAGCGGGTCCGACGCCATCCCCGTGGCCTGTTCCAGCAGCAGCGTGGAGAACGCCTTGTAGGCCTTCGCCAGTTCCAGTTGCCGGGTCGCGCGCCGGGTGGTCTGCTCGATCAGCGCGCGGATTTCGTCGACGCGCTGGCCGCCCAGGTCGAGGAACGGCCCGCCGCGCATCGCGGGATCCTTGCAGGCCGCCGCATGCATCATCGGCGATGCGGCATAGGACTTCAGCAGCGGCAGGAACCGCTCCGCCACGTTGAGGGCGGCGGTCAACGGCGGCAGCGTGTGATACCACGCGTACCAGCTGTTGATCAGCGGTTCGAACTGGATGTTTGGTCGCAGGTAGACCTGCGTGCTGGACGAAATGGTCAACGAAGGCTCCTTAGAATGCGCTGAGTTCGACGGTGGGCTGGCGGGCTTCGGCGCGTTGTCCCAGTGTCAGGTTCCGGATGCGAACGCCCGGATTCGCAAGCACTTCGCCGATGACGGACGTCAGTTCGTTGGCGAGGCCTTGCACCAGCGCTTCGCTGAACCGCCCCGCGTGATAGACGACGCGGATCGCGAGGCCCTCGGCGCGCGGTTCGGCCAGGAACCAGAAATCCGTCGCGGCTTCCGTGTCCGCGCCCTGCGGGTCGAGGTCCGGCAGCTCGGCGATGTGCACTTGTCCCGCGTAGCGATCGACGGGGCCGTGTCGCTGGTTCTGCAGCGTCAGGCCGATGTCGAAGAGCGGATTGCGTCCCGCCACGCGTTTGACGTGCAGCTCGTCGAGCAAGCGATCCAGCGGATACAGCGGGTGCGAGAACGCTTCGAGGGCGGTGTCCCGCACGCGGGTCAGCAGCGTGTCGAACCGGTCGTCGCCCGCGACCCGATCGCGCAGCGCCAGCACGTTCAGGTAGGGGCCGACCTGCGACTCGAGTTCGGGCAGCTCGCGGCCCGCGACCGGCGTGCCGACGACGATGTCCTCCTGGCCGGAACGGCGGTAGAACAGCGCCTTGATGGCGGACAGCAGCGCGATGAACAAGGTCGCGCCGTGGCGCTTGCCGAGCGATTCCAGCGCCGTCGTCTCGGCGGCGGGCAGGTCGAATCGCCAGGATTTCCAGCTCGGCGCGGCCGGCTGCGCGACGTCGCCAGGCAGTTCCAGCGCGCGCAGGCCGCCGCCCAGCTTGGTCAGCCAGTAGTCCTTCATGCGCGCGCCGTCCGGCCCGGCGAGCAGGCGGTTCAGCCAGCCGGCGTAATCCTTGTACTGGATCGGGAGGGCGGGCAGCGGATCGTCGCGATGCTGGACGAATGCGTCATAGAGCGCCGACAGGTCGTCGAGCAGGACCTCCGTGGACCAGCCGTCGCTCACGATGTGATGCATCGTGCAGATGCAGACGTGACGGACTTCGGAGAGCCTGAGCAGCTTGACGCGGAACAGCGGCCCGGTCGCGAGATCCATCGGCGCGAGCCGTTCGCTCGCCTGGATCGACATCGCCTGGGCATCGCGGTCCTCGGCATCCTGCAGATCCACGACCTCGACCGAGAACGCGGCTTCGCCGGGCGGCAGCACCTGCTGGACCGGCTGGTTGCCTTCCAGCACGAAACGCGTGCGCAAGATCTCGTGACGCTCGTTCAACGCGCGGAACGCCCGTACGAGCGCGTCCACGTCCAGCACGCCCTCGAACAGCAGCGACGTGGGCAGCGGCCCGCCGGCTTGCGCCGCATGGAGACGATCCTGGACCCACAGCCGCGTCTGGGCCGGGGAGAGCGCGTAGCTTGCCTGCGCCGGCAGCGGCGTCACCGGCGCGTAGTCGATCGGCTGCGTATCGGCGATGCGCTTCGCGAGGCTCGAGATGGTGGGGAGTGCGAACAGGCTGCGGATTTCCAGCTTCGCATGCAGGTCGCGACGGATGCGCGCGACGACCTTCGTCGCCAGGAGCGAATTGCCGCCCAGCTCGAAGAAATTGGCGGTCGTGCTGATCCGCGCCTTGCCGAGCACTTCCTGCCAGATGGCCGTCAACTGCGCTTCGAGCGCGTTGACGGGCGCAACGTGGTCCAGGCCGTCGGCGGGTTCGGGCAGTTTGGCGCGATCGAGCTTGCCGTTGGGCAGATGCTCGAATGCCGTCACGACGACGAACGCGGCGGGCACCATGTACTCCGGCAGCCGCTGCCGCAGGTGGCCGCGCACCGCTTCGACCAGTTCGGCTTCGGGGTGCGACGAGCACAGCCAGGCGACCAGTCTCGCGCCGTCGTCCACGCCGCGCAGCGCCACGACGGCGGCGTCGACCAGCGGGTGCGAAGTCAGCGCCGCCTCGATTTCACCGGGTTCGATGCGCAGGCCGCGCAGCTTGATCTGGTGATCGATGCGACCGAGGAACTCGATGTTGCCGTCGGGCCGGTAGCGCGCGAGATCGCCGGTGCGGTAGAGGCGCGCGAGCGGGTCGGCAGAGAACGGATCGGCGACGAACTTCTCGGCGCTCAGCTCGGGTTCGCCGTGGTAGCCGCGCCCGACCGGCGTGCCGCCGATCAGCAATTCGCCGGCCACGCCGGTCGGCATGGGCTGCATCTGCGCGTCGACGATGTAGAGGCGGGTGTTGGCGATCGGCCGGCCGATCGGGACGATGCGGTGCGGGTCGTCGCGCCGGCATTCCCATGCTGTCACGTCGACGGCGGCTTCGGTCGGGCCGTAGAGGTTGTACAGGTTGACGTCCAGGCGCTCGAGGCAACGCTGCTGCAGGTCGTGGGGCAGGGCCTCGCCGCTGCACACGACGCGGCGCAGCGACGCGCAGTGCGCGTCGAGGTCCGGATGATCGAGGAACGCGCGCAGCATCGACGGCACGAAATGGAGCGTGGTGATGCGTTCGCGCTCGATGAGCTCGACCAGGTAGTCGGTCTCGCGCTGGCCGCCGGGGCGGGCGAACACGAGGCGCGCACCGGTGACGAGCGGCCAGAAGAGTTCCCAGACCGAGACGTCGAAGCTGAACGGGGTCTTCTGCAGCACCGCATCGTCAGCGTCGAGCGCGTAGGCGTGCTGCATCCAGAGGATGCGGTTGGTGATCGCGCGATGGGTGTTGAGCGCGCCCTTGGGCCGGCCGGTCGAGCCGGACGTGTAGATCATGTAGGCGAGGTTGTCGCCGTTCAGCGCGGGCGCAGGGTTGGACGTCGCCGCGGCATCGAGGTCGAACGAGTCGCTATCGACGACGATCACGTGTGCGTCGGTCTCAGGCAGCGCGTCGCGCAGATGCTGCTGGGTGAGAAGCCAGCGCAACTGCGCGTGGTCGATCATGAAGCGCACGCGCTCGGCGGGGTACTCGGGGTCGACGGGGACGTAGGCGCCGCCGGCCTTGAGGACCGCGAGCAATGCGACGATCATGTCGAGGGCGCGCTCCATCGTGACGCCGACGAGCGCATCGGGGCCGACGCCGAGCGCAATGAGGCGGTGGGCGAGGCGGTTGGCGCGCAGGTTGAGTTCGGCGTAGGTGAGCGCGGCGTCATCGAAGACGGCCGCGACGGCATCGGGCGTACGCTCGACCTGCTGTTCGAACAGGCGATGCAGCGGTTGCGCGGCGGCTTCGCCGAAATCCGTGTCGGTGCGGTTCCACTCGACGGTCAGCCGGTTCCGCTCCGCATCGCTGGACAACGGCAGCGTGGCAACGGCAGCCGACGCATCGTCCGCGAGACGCGTCAGCAGGGTCCGGTAGATGTCGAGGAAACGCTGCACCGTGCTCGCGTCGAACAGATCGGTGTTGTAGTCGCAATCGATCAGGAGCGCTTGCCCCGCGTCGAGCACGTTGACGTTCAGGTCGAACGCGGTATGGCGGATCAGCGGCGCCACGAGGCCGACCGTCAGGCCGGGCAGTTCGGGCAGCGCCGACACGGGTTCGAGGTTGAAGACCGCCGATACCAGCGGCGCGGCGTTGAGATCGCGCTGCGCGCCGATTTCGCGGACCAGCTCGGCGAACGGATAATCCTGGTGCTCGAGCGCGTCGAGCAGGTTCTGCCGGGTGCCGGCCAGGAAGCTCGCCACGGTGGCCTGCTCCGGCAGCGTGGAGCGCAGCGGCAGCAGATGCGTGCAGTAGCCGGCGAGGCGGTCGCTGCCGGCCACGGAGCGGCCGGTCACCGGGATGCCGGTGACGATCTCTTGCTGGCCGGCGACGCGGTGCAGGAACAGATTGAAGCCGGCGAGCAGCACCATGTAGAGCGTGCAGCCGTTCTGACGGGCCGCGGTGCGCAGCGTCGCGGCCGCCGTCGCGTCCAGATGCAGGGACACGCGTTCGCCGTGAAACGTCTTCACCGCGGGCCGCGGGTAGTCCACCGGAAGATTCAGCGGTGCGGCCTGACGCGCGCATTGCGCCAGCCAGTACTCGCGATTCGCCTTCGTTTCCGGGCTGTGGCGCTGGCCGTCGAGCTGCTTCAGGTACGCGCGAAACTGCAGCGGCGCGTCGGCCGGCGCCGCGCCGGCATACGCGCGGGCCAGATCCTCGAGCAGGACGCCGAACGTCGAGCCGTCACAGATGATGTGATGGGCCGTCATCACCAGCAGGTGACGCTCGCTGCCCAGGCGCACGAGCGCGGCCCGAAAGAGCGGGCCGTTCACCAGGTCGAACGGCTGGCGGCTTTCGTGGTCCCGCCATGCGTCCGGGTCCGTGTCGATCAGCGGAATCTCGAGTTTCAGCGACGGATGCACGATCTGGCCCGACCCGTCCGCCATCACCGTGGTGCGCAGCGCCTCGTGCCGGTCGACCAGGCTCTGGACGGCCGCGCGCATCGCGGCTGCGTCGAGCCGGCCGTTCAGTTCGAGCGTGGTGTTGACGTTGTAGGCGAGCGACCCTTCGGGATCGATTTCCGACAACACCCACAGCTGGCGTTGCGCTTCGCTCAGCGCGGCCACCGTGCCGTGTTTCGAGTGCGGCCGGATGAAGCCGCCCCGGCGCAGGTCGGCGACGCTGTCCTTCACCGCGCGGATGAAGCGGTCGATATCCTCGTCCGTATGCGCGGTGGACAGGAAGCAGGTGCGCCATTCCCAGATGTAGATGCCCTTTTCGAGCATGTGATAGAAGAACAGGTCGAGGTTCTCGGTGAATTCGAAACGGAACATCGAGCCGAACCACGTGACCTTGATCGGCGCCTCGGCCTCCACGAAGAACGCATTCAACGTGTCGGCGATCTGCGCGGTGCGTTCGTTGAGCGCGGCCTGCAGCGCCGGGCCTTCCTGTTCGATCTTCTCGAGCACGGCCAGCGCGGCCGCCATCGCGAGCGGGTACTGGCAGAAGGTGCCGCCGAACGCGGTGCGATCCGCGGCGGGGAACGAGTGGTCGCCGTAGGTCCACATGCCGCCGTCAATGGCATCCATGAAGCGGCTGGTGCCGGCGATCACGCCCAGCGGCAGGCCGCCGCCGATGATCTTGCCGTACGTCGCGAGATCGGCCTTGATGCCGAACATTGCTTGCGAGCCGCCCGGATGGACGCGGAAGCCGGTGATCATTTCGTCGAAGATCAGCGCGACGCCGGCCTCCTCGGTGATGCGACGCAGTTCCTTGAGGAATGCGACGGGCTGCAGGGACGGGTTGCGGCTCTGCACCGGCTCCACCATCACGGCGGCGAGGGTCGACGCCATCCCGCGAATGGCGTCGAGCGCCGCGTCGCTGCCGTAGTCGAGCAGGATCATGTTCTCGACCGAGCCGAACGGCACGCCGGGGGCGATGGTTTCCGTCACGCCTTCCGCGTTCGCCGCGGCGAGCGTGCCGTCGGCATGGCCGTGGTACGAATGCGTGAACATCACGATCTTGTCGCGCCCGGTCACGGCGCGTGCGAGCCGCATCGCGGTCATGACGGCCTCGGTGCCGGTGTTCGAGAACGCCACACGATCGAGGCCGGTCACGCGGGCAAAGCGCGCGGCCACTTCGCCGACGAGGCTGGAGCGCGCGCCCAGTTCGAGCGGGCGCTGCCATTCCCGGGTGACCTGGTGCTGGATGAAATCCGGCGTGTGGCCGAACAGATGCACGCCGAAGCCCATCGTGAAATCGATGTACTCGTTGCCGTCGATGTCCCACAGCCGCGAGCCGGCCGCGCGGTCGCCGACGATCGGATACAGCATCTCCTTGGTCGAAAAGCGGAAGCCGACCGTGGCGCGGCTGTCGGCCAGCACCGGGCGCGACGCCTGCACCGAGTCCTTCGATTTCCGGGTGCGCGTCGTGTAGCGCACGATCAGCGCCTCGAGATGCTCCTGCTGCACGGCGGACAGGCCGCGTGCCCGCTGCTGGACCGGGCTGCCCCACGGCATCATCGGCTTGGGCGGCTGATTGTCGGCCGCGGGCGCCGCGGCAGCGGCAGGCGCGGGCTTCGCCGCGGGCGCGGCGGCCGGGGCCGCGATCGCGGCCTGGGGGGCGACGCTCGCCGTGCTCGCGACGGCTTGCGCGGCGACCGTCGCCGGCCGCACGCCGGCCTGGCCGGTCAACGACGTGCGCAGCAGTTCCATCTGCTGGCTCATCACGTGGGACAGCAACTGATTCTGCTCCCGCAACACGCGCTCGACCGTCGAGCCGCCTTCGGCCGCGACCCATTCCACCGGCGCGGCGGCGAGCGGCGCAAGCGCCTGCGCGGACGGCGCGACCGCGACCGCCGCCGTGGACGGTTCTGCGACGGCTACGGCCACGGCCTCGGGCCCGGACGGCGCGGCGGCCGCCGGCAGGTTGTCCGCGACATATTCGGCGAGCGCCTGCACCGTCGCCAGGTCTTCGAAGAAGCGGCGCATGGCCAGCTTCACGCCGTACTCCGCCTCGATGTGCCGGATGGCCTCGATCAGCACGATCGAGTCGGCGCCCATCTCCAGGAAGGGCAGTTCGATGTTGATGGTGTCGGGATCGGCCTGGATCAATTCGCCGATCTTGCCGCGAAGCCATTCGAGAACCTCGCCGCTGCGATTGTGCGTCGGTGCTGCGGCGATGGGTGATGCGCTTGTCTGAGTCATGGACGTGTCCGCTTTCTGGAACCAGGTACGGCTGCGTTGGAAGGGATAGGACGGCAATGCAATGCGTGCGGGCGCGGGTGTTTCGGTCGGGGCCCAGTCGACATCGACGCCGCGGGCATACAGGCTCGACAGCGTTTCGATCAGCGCTTGCTGCTCGACTTGCGGCCGCTGCAGGGCAAGGAACTGGATCCCGGCGTCCGGCGCACAGCACGCGCGGGCCAGGTTGACGAGCACCGGCTTGGGGCCGATTTCGACCAGCACGTTGAAACCGGCTTCGGCGAGGCGCTCGACGCTGCTCGCGAACTGCACCGGCTCACGGCAATGGCGGCGCCAGTACGTGTCGGTGGGCGCCTCGTCCATCACGGCGCCCGTGAGATTCGAATAGAACGGGATCGCCGGGCGGGCGACGGGCACGGCTTGCGCCGCGGCCTGGAAGCTGTCCAGCATCGGCTCGAGCAGCGGCGAGTGAAACGCGTGCGACGTATTGAGCGGCACGGACCGGATGTCCCGCGCGGCGAACGCGTCGACCAGCATCGCGATGCGCTCGCGCTTGCCGGAGATCACGATGCTCGCCGGACCGTTGACGGCCGCCACCGCGACCTCGTGCGGGCACGCTTCGATCGCGCGCTCGACCGTGGCGAGGTCGGTGAAAATGGCCGCCATTTCGCCGTCGCGGGGCAACGCCTGCATCAGCCGGCCGCGTTCGGCGATCAGCCGCAGGCCGTCTTCCGGCGAGAAGACGCCGGCCGCGCAAGCCGCCGCGTACTCGCCGACGCTGTGGCCCATCACGGCATCGGGCACCACACCGAACGACGCCAGCAACGTGGTGAGCGCGTACTGCAGCGAGAACAGGGCCGGCTGGCTGTAGCCGGTCTGGTGAATGTCCTCGCCCTGGGCCGACAGCACCTCGAGCAACGGCTTGTCGAGCAGCGCGTCGGCCACCGCGCGGCAGCGGTCGATGGCGTCGCGGAACACCGGATACGCGTCGTACAGGCGGCGGCCCATGCCGGCGTATTGCGAACCCTGGCCGGTGAACAGGAAGGCCATCTTCACGCGGGGCGCGGGCTGCGTCGTGCCGGCCGGTTCCTTCGCCTGGAAGGCGCGCAGCTTGTCGATGGCGTCGTCGAGCGACGTCACCGGCCACGCCAGCCGATGCGCGAAATGCGAGCGGCCGGTCGCCGCCGAAAAGGCCACGGCCGCGATGTCGAGACCGGGTTCGGCTTCGAGCCGCCGCTGATAGCGCCGGACCAACTCGCGCAACGCCGCCGGGGTCTTGGCCGACAGCACCAGCGGGTGCACCTTGTGCGTCGACGGCGTTGCCTGCCGCGCCGGCGCGGGCGCTTCTTCGAGCACCAGGTGAGCATTGGTGCCGCTCGCGCCGAACGCGCTGACGCCGGCTCGCCGTGGCCGTTCGCCGCGCGGCCACGCGCTCGCCTCGGCGCAGACCTCGAGGGGCAGCGCGTCCCACTGCACCAGCGGGCTTGGCTGGCGGAAATGCAGGTGGGCGGGCAGGCGGTCGTGGTTCAGCGACAGCACGACCTTGATGACCCCCGCGATGCCGGCGGCGGACTCCGTGTGGCCGATGTTGGTTTTCACCGAGCCGACGCGCAGCCGCCGGTCCGCGTCGCGGCCCGCGCCGAACACCGCCGCCAGCGCCTGCAACTCGACGGGATCGCCCAGCGGGGTGCCGGTGCCGTGCGCTTCCACGTAATCGATGGACGCGGCGGGCAGCCCGCCCAGCGCCTGGCGGATCACGGCTTCCTGTGCCCGTCCGTTCGGCGCGGTAAAGCCGCTCGACGCGCCGTCGTGGTTGACGGCCGAACCGCGCAGCACGGCCAGCACGCGATCGCCCGCGGCGAGCGCATCGGACAGGCGCTTGAGCACCAGCGCGCCGCAGCCTTCGCTGCGCACGAAGCCGTCCGCGGATGCGTCGAAAGTCTTGCAGCGGCCATCCGGCGCCAGCGCCCGCGTGCGCGAGACGGCGATGGAGTTGTCCGGCGACAGGATCAGGTTGACGCCGCCCGCGATGGCGAGATCGCACTCGCCGCTGCGCAGGTTCTGGCTGGCGGTATGGATCGCGGTGAGCGACGACGAGCAGGCGGTATCGATCGCCATGCTCGGCCCCTGCACGCCCAGTCCGTAGGAGATGCGGCCGGCCGCCGTGTTCAGCGGATTGCCGGTGAAGAAATAGCCGTCGATGCCGGCGCCGCCGCCGTTGCGAAGCTGCAGGTTCGCGTAATCGTTGGTGGTGATGCCGACGAAGACACCGGTCCGGCTGCCCTTGAGACTGTCGACCGGAATGCCGGCATGCTCCAGCGCTTCGTGACTGACTTCGAGCAACAGGCGCTGCTGCGGGTCCATCGCGCTCGCTTCGCGCGGCGTGATGCGGAAAAACGCCGGATCGAACTGGTCGACGTCGTCGAGAAAACCGCCGAAGCGGCAGTACATCCGCCCCGGCTTTTCAGGATCGGGATCGTAGTACGCGTCGATGTCCCAGCGTTCGCGCGGCACTTCGGAGATCGCGTCCACGCCGTCGTTCAGCAGGTTCCAGTAGGCGTCGAGATCGTGCGCGGCGCCCGGAAACCGGCAGCTCATGCCGACGATCGCGATCGGCTCCGGCGTGCCGGCGTCGCGGGCCTCGATGGCCGGCGCGACCGGTCGCTGCTGCTGCTGCGGCACGGCCTGTGCGGCGGCCGCGTGCGCGTCCGGCGCCGTGCCGGACGCCTGCTCCGCCAGGAAATCCGCGAGGGCGTTGACCGTCGGATGATCGAACAACAGCGCGACCGACAACGGGATGCCCAGCGCATTTTCGAGGTGCGTGCGCACGTCCAGCGCCATCAGCGAATCCATGCCCATCTCGAAGAAGCCGAGATCGCGATCCAGCGTCCCCGCGTCGTAGCCGAGCACCTGGGCCACCGCGCGATCGATGCTGTCCGCCAGCAGGCGCTTGCGCTCGCGCGGCGATGCGTCGCTCAACGCCGGCATCGCCGGCGCGCCGGGCGCGCTTTTGGCCACCCGCACGCGGTCGAGGAACGGCCTGGGTCCGCGCGCCTCGTAGGAGCCCTGGAACAGCGCCAGGTCGATATCGACGACCGCGACCTGGGGGACGGCGGGGAGACGATTCAGCACGTCGAGCGCGCGATCCGCCGCCAGCGACCGGATGCCGACACGCCGCAGCAGCGCTTCCGCCTCCGGGAACGTCATGCCGCCTTCCGCCCACGGCCCCCAGTTCACGCTCAGCGCCGGCAGGCCTTGGCCGCGGCGATGATGGGCGAGCGCGTCGAGGAAGCGGTTCGCGGCACTGTAGTGCGCCTGCTCGCGCGAACCCCACGCGGAAGCGATCGACGAAAACAGGATGAAGAAATCGAGCGGGAAGGGCCCGCTATGCTGATGGAGCAGCCACGCGCCGGCCACCTTGGGTTGCAGCACCGCGTCCAGCTCCTCGCGCTCGACCTGCATGATCGGCTTGTAGCCGACGACGCCGGCCGCGTGCACGATGCCCCGCAGCGGCACGCCGTCGCGCCGGAGCGCGGCGAAGAAATCGGCGACCGCCGCGGGGTCGGCGATATCGAGGCGCTCGCAGCGCAGCGATACGTTCCGCTCACGCAGCTCGGCGATCGCCCGCTGGCTCTCGTCGCTCGCGGCCCCTTGCCGGCCAACCAGGATCAGCGTGCGTGCGCCATGCGCCGCCAGCCACCGGGCGGTGTGCAGCCCGAGCGCGCCGAACCCGCCGGTGATCAGGTAGGCCGCGTCCGGATCGACCGGCAGCGCGGCGGTTTCAGCTTGCGCGAGCGGGCTCAGGCGCGCGACATGGCGCATGCCGTGCCGCAATGCCACCTGGTCCTCGCGGCTCTCGCCGAGCATCTCCTGAAGCAGCGCCTGCGCCTCGTTTTCCGGCGCGGCCGGGTCGAGATCGATCGCGGTGCCGAACCATTCCGGATGCTCGATCATCGCCCCGCGTGCCAGGCCCGCCAGCGCAGCCTGGGCGAGCCCGGATACGTGCGGCACTTCGCCGGCTTCCACCGCGTCGCGCGTGACCACCGAGATCCTGGGCCGGGTCGAAGGCGTCCACTCGCGCTCGCCGCCGACCACCGCGTGCACGAGATGCAGCAGGGCCGTGGACATGCGTGTCGCGCCGACGGCTTCGTCCAGCGCCCACAGAAAGACGATGCGCTGGCCGGGGGCGGCGGTCTCGTCCAGCAGGCGGACGAAATCGTCCGGCCGCTCGGGCGCGACTTGCCAGCCCGCTTCCGCGTCGGCGACATAGGCGGAGCCGGGGCGCACCAGCGAGCAGGATGCGCCGCGCGCGCGCAGCAGCGCCGCGAGCCGCTCGCCGACACCGCTCGCGTCCGCGAAGATCAGCCACGGGGACGCGTCGGCGGCGACCTGTGCCGCCGGCAACGCGGCCTGCTGTTCCCACACCACGTGATAGAGCGGGTGTGCGTTCGACGCGGCGGTTCCGGCGGGGGCGAATGCCGTCCTGAGCAGGTCCGGCAGCGCGTTCAGCATGTCCTCGGGGTACTTGCCGGACGACTTGAGGTGCCGCACCGCTGCGTCGATGCTGCCCGCATCCATGCCGACGACGGGCGACGGGATCTTCTCCAGGCTGAAGCGCTGCCGCTCGAACGGATAGTTCGGCAGCGTCGTGGCGGGCTGGGCGGGCGCCGGGAACAGCGCGCGCCAGTCGAACTGCGCGCCCTGCACGTACAGCGCCGCGAGTGCGCGCTCCAGTGCATCGCCGGCGCAGGGCGGCGGCAGCCAGCCGTCGGCGAGCGCCTCCGACGTGTGCGGCGCGTCGGCCTGATCCGACGCTCCAGCCAGTTGCAACCAGTACTGCGGGTGTGTCACCTCATCGGTCACTTCCGTGCCCAGACAGCCGGAAATCAGGCGGACCGACGGCCGTGCAAGCGAGATGTCCTGAAGCACGGCGCGCAACGCTTCGGCATCCGAACGGGCGGCCACGAGGCGTAGTGCGTCGGCCACGCTCACGACGCCCGCCACGCAGGCCGCGACATATTCGCCGATGCCTTGGCCCGACACGACGGCCGGGCGGATGCCCCATCCCTTCCACAGTTCCGCCCACGCGAACTGGATCGCGAAGCGGCCCGCGTCGGTCTCGACTGCCTCCAGCGGCACCGCGCAACGCGCGAACGCATCGCGGAACAGCGGTTCCGACGCGTGGAGCGCGCGTGCGACGCCGGTGTCCGGCGCACCGAACCCGAAGCCCACGCGCAACGCCTTGCCCGTGCGCGGCGCTGCCGCCGACGCTGCCTTCACGCCCGATACATAGGCCGCGCGAAACGGATAGTGACTCCGTCCGGTGGCGGCGGCGCGGCAGATGGCGGCCAGTTCCCGCGGCGTCGCGCCGGCGATCGCGCGCTCGTAGCGTTGCACGAGCGCCGCCAGCGCCGCTTCGGATCGTGCCGACAGCAGCAGCAGCGCGCGCTGCGCGGCGTGCGCCGGCGCGACGGGCGGTTCCTCGACGATCGCGTGGGCGTTGGTGCCGCTGAATCCGAACGCGCTCACCCCGGCGATGCGCCTGCGTTCCCCGCGCTGCCACGCGACCGGATCGGCGGCGACGCGGATCGGGATGTCCTGCCACGGCGTATGCGGATTGGGTTGGGTGAAATGCAGGTGCGCCGGAATCCGGTCGTGCTCGAACGACAGCAGGACCTTGATCAGGCCGGCGATGCCGGACGCCGACTCCAGATGCCCGATATTGGTCTTGACCGAACCGATCACGAGCGGCTCGTTCGCCGCGCGCCCGGCGCCGTAGACGCCGGCCAGCGCTTCGACCTCGATCGGGTCGCCGAGGGACGTCCCGGTACCGTGCGCCTCGACATAGGAGACGTCGCCGGGCGCGAGGCCGGCCTGGTTCAGTGCGCGGCGGATCACCCGTTCCTGCGAATCGCGGCTCGGCACGGTCAGCCCGCCGCCCGCGCCGCCCTGGTCGACCGCCGTACCGCGCACGATGCCGAGCACGCGGTCGCCGTCGGCGAGCGCGTCGGTGAGGCGCTTGAGCACCACCATGCCGCACCCTTCGCCGCGCACGTAGCCGTCCGCGGCCGCGTCGAAGGTCTTGCAGCGTCCGTCCGGCGACAGCATGCGCGCCTGCGAGAAACTGACCATGACCTCGGGCGACAGCATCAGATTGACGCCGCCCGCGAGCGCCATGCCGGTTTCGCGCGAGCGCAGGCTTTCGCAGGCCAGGTGCAGGCACACCAGCGACGACGAGCAGGCGGTATCGATCGCCATGCTCGGGCCGGTGAGGCCGAGCACGAACGACAGCCGGCCCGCGGCCATGTTCAGCGCACTGCCCGTGCCCGCGTAGCTGCTCGACGGCATCGACGCATTGGACACCTGGATCGCGTGGTCGAAGCAGGTGATGCCGACGTACACGCCCGTGGCGGACTGCCGGAAGCGCTCGGGCGCGAGATGGGCGTTCTCGAGCGCCTCCCATGCCACTTCGAGCAGGAGCCGTTGTTGCGGATCGAGGTAGGTCGCTTCGCGCGGCGCGATCCCGAAGAACGCCGCGTCGAATTGATCCACGCGTTCGAGAAAGGCGCCGTGGCGGGTCGCCATCTTGCCGGGCACGGACGGATCGGGGTCGTAATAGCGATCGATGTCCCAGCGTTCGCCCGGCACTTCGGTGACGGCATCGCGCGCGCCATCGAGCAGTTGCCAGAACGCGTCCGGCGTATCGCTGCGGCCGGGGAAGCGGCAAGCCATGCCGATGACGGCGATCGGCTCGTTGCGGTCCGAACGCAGCGCCGCGATTTCCGCGCGCCGCAGGCGCAATTCGTCGAGTGCGGCTTTCAGTGCTTGCGTGGCCTTGGCGTTCATTGGGCGCCGATCTCCTGGGCGATCAGTTCGGAAAGGTCATCCTCGTCGAGGTCGTCGGATGCTTCGTCGACGACCGGCGCGGGGAGCGACGGCGACAGTTCGTTGAGCACGTACTGGGCGAGCGTCTGCAGGTTCGGATAGGAAAAGAACAACGTCGCGCGAAACGGTCTGCCGAACACCTTGGTGAGGCGATCGGTCAGTTCGAGCGCGACCAGCGAATCCAGGCCGAGATCGAGCAGCGATTGCTCGGGCGCGATGGCGTCCGGGCCGGAAAGACGCAAGGTCTCCGCCAGCATCGCGGCGAGCGTGTCGGTGATGCGCTCGACCCGCTCACGCGGCGCGCACGCTTGCAGCTGGCGCAGCAATGCCGTTTCCTGCTGCGCGGGTTGCGCGGCCGGTTGCGCCAGCTCGGAAAAGAGCGCGGACCCGGCGGCCGGCGCATCGACCCGGAACAGGGTCGGCCAGTCGATCCGTGCGACCCCGGACTGCGCGACGCCGGACGCCATCAGCCGTTCCAGCGTCGCGATGGCCAGCTCGGGCGGCAGCGTGCCGACGCCGAGCGCGCCCAGCTGTTCGTGCGCGCGCCGTCCGTAGTCGGTGGCGGCGTGGCCGATCTCCGCCCACGGCCCCCAATTGACGCTGAGCCCCGGTTTGCCCTGCGCGCGCCGATGCTGGGCGAGCGCGTCGAGGAAGCTGTTCGCCGCCGCGTAGTTGCCCTGGCCCGGCATGGTGATCAGCGCGGCCATCGACGAGAACAGCACGAAATGGTCGAGCGGCAAGTCGGCCGTCAGCTCGTGCAGGTACCAGGCGCCGTCGGCCTTGCCGCTGCCGGCGCGATGGAAGACGTCGTCGTCCTGGCGCGTCAGCAGCGCATCGTCGAGCGCGCCGGCGAGGTGAAAGACCCCTTTGAGCGGAGGCATCGAATGCGCGATCTCACCGAGCGCCTGCTCGACGTCCTCGCGACGCGACAGGTCGGCGCGAATGAACCGCGCGTCGAGCGTGCGCAGGATTTTCTCGTGCGCGGCGGAAGGCTCGCCGCGCCCCAGCAAGACGATTTTCCCGGCGCCGTTGTCGGCAAGCCAGGACGCGAGCCGCAGGCCGAGCCCGCCGAGCCCGCCGGTCACCAGATAGGTCGCGTCATCGTGGAACCGGACCGGCCGGTGGCTGACGAATTCGCGATTGTCGCGGGCGATGCGCGCGACGTAGCGCTGGTCACGGCGAAACGCGATCATGTCTTCACGGCCGCCGGCCTGTACCGCTTGCACGATGTGAGCCGCCGACGGCTGCGCGGGATCGAGGTCGACGAGCCCGCCCCACAGCGCTGCATGCTCCACCGCGATCGCCCGGCCCAATCCCCACAGCGGGGCCTGTGCCACCGCGATCGATTCGCCATCCAGAACATGCATCGCGCCCGACGTCACCAGCCACAGACGCGCCTGCAGGGCCGACGGCGTGCGTGACGCAAGCGCCCTGACCAGATGCAGCACGCTCGCGCTGGCACGCCGTCTCGCCGCGATGTCGGCGGGCGCGAGATCGAGACTCCACAGGTGGATGACGCCCTTCAGCGGGCGGTCGGGCGCGGGCAGTTCCGGCGTCGCGTCGGCGAAGCGCAGCGTGCACGTATCGCCGTTGGCTTCCAGCAGCGCCGACAGCTGTGCGCCCACGCCGCCGCGGTCCGCGAGAATCAGCCACTCGCCCTGCGCCGAACCGCCGGTTGCCGCGTCGACGTTCGACGGTCTCCAGACGCGTTGATAGAGCAGCGCGGCGAAGTCGTGCCGCTCGACGGCGCGCCCCGCGCGCACCTGCTGCAACCGCAGCCCATCGATCTCGATCAGCAGTCGCCCCGCCAGGTCATGGATGCGGATGTCGCCCTCCAGCGTGCCCTGTCCGACCGGCTTGCGCAGCGTGGCGTGACTCCATGCCTCGGTCGACGACGGCGGCTGAAGCACCCGTACCGCGCCGATCGAGCTGGGCAGGTACAGGTCGCCGGACGCCAGCGCGTCCGGATCGATGGCGGCCGCGAGCACGCGGCTGCACGCATCGAGAAAGGCGGGGTGGACCTGGTAGGGCGACGACGCCAGCGCGTCGGCCGGCAGGCTGATTTTTCCCAGCGCCTCGCCGGTCGTGCGCCAGATCTGCCGGATCGCGTCGAACACACCGTCGATCTGCACGCCGTGCTGCCGGATTTCGCCGTTGAAGTCCGCGCCCGACGTCGTTTCCGGGCAGCGAGCTTGCACTTCGGCGGCATCGAATCGCGTCGGCGCGGCGGATGGCCTGGGGGCGCACATCTCCCGCAGTCGACGCAACTGCGGAAGGTTGCCGAGGATCCGCTCGACCGGCGGACCGAAATCGAGCAGGCAGGCCACTTCGTCCACGCCGATCGACTCGAGATCCCGCACCAGTTCGACGCAGGTTTCCGGCGTGCCGATGAGCCCGCGCGATTGCGCGAAGCGTTCATAGAGAAACTCGACGAACTCGTCCAGTTCGCGTGCACCCATCGCGCGCACGTCCACCGACTGGCCGCGACTCTGCGCCAGCCCGTTCAGCAGCCCGATATTGCTGCGGATGTAGTTGCAGAACGGCACACGCGCCTGTTCGCGCGCCTGCACCGCATCGTCGCCGACGAACGTGTGCAGCATCACGGACACGGTGCCGGCCGCCGGATCGAAGCCCTGCTTCGCGCGCGCCTCGCGGTAGAGGGCGATCTTGTGCGCGAGCTGGTCCCGATCCTGGTCGAGCACGTGGGTCAGCAGGTTGGCGCCGACTTCGCCGGCACGCTCGAACGTCTGCGGATTGCTCGCGGCGGTCACCCAGACGGGCAGTTCCGGCTGCACCGGCGTCGGATAGACGCGCAGCCGCACCGGCTTGCCGACGCCGTTCGTCGCATCCAGCGTGCCGCCGCGCCACAGATGCTGGACGGCGCGCATCGTGGTCAGCATGTCGTCCTGCCGGCTCGCATACTTGTCCGGGGCGAACACGAAGTCGTCAGGATTCCATCCGGACGCGAACGACACGCCCACGCGGCCGTTCGACAGGTTGTCCACCATCGACCATTCTTCCGCGATCCGGATCGGGTTGTGCAGCGCGGCGACCACGCTGCCCGCGACCAGCTTCACGCGTTGGGTGGCGGCGGCGAGCGCGGCGTGCAGGACGGCGGGATTCGGGTACAGCGAGCCGAATTCGGTGAAATGGCGCTCCGGCACCCAGACGCTGGAGAACCCGTTCGCATCGGCGAAACGCGCGCTTTCCATCACGAGCTGGTACTTGTTGCCGGACAACGCCTCTTCACTGCTGGCGAAGAACATCAAGCCGAATTTCATGCGTGGCTCCGATCCGATTCGTGAATTTCGGCACTCGCGCACATCTGCCACGTCGCGGCGGCGCGGGTGTCGTCGATCCGGTGATAGACGGCAAACGAAAACGGTCCCCAGGACCGGCGGCTCAGCACGGTCTGCACGGTGCGCGATGCATGCGGATGCAATGGCAACGGCGCATGCAGGGCGAGGTCCTTCAACGTCGTATGGCCGGCAGCGCCGATTTCCGACGTGGCCGACAGCGCCATTTCCACGAAGGCGGAATAGGGCAGGACGGGCGAACCCTTGACGCGATGACCGTCGAGAAAGGTGGTGGCCGGCGCATCGAGACGCGATTGCCAGATCCACGTGGCCGGCGCATGCGCGTGCTGCTCCATGAGGCGCCCGAGCAACGGATGCCGAGGCGCACGTGGCGTGATCCAGAAGCCGCGACGCTCGAACGGGTAGGTCGGCAGGGCGAGCCGGCGGCGCGGTGCGTCCCGCTCCACGGCATCCCAGTCGATGGACGCGCCGCGTACGTACAGCGCGGCGAGCGTGTGCAGGATCGCGTCCCACGCGGCCGTGTGCGCGCCGATTTCGATCACGATGCCGGGCTGTCCTGCCGCACCGCCGTCCGGCGCCTGCGGCACGCCGGCCCACGAGGCTGCGGCGCGATGTCCGTCGCCGGTGCTGCTGACGGCATCCGGTGTGATGCCGAAGGACATCCACAGTTGCGCGAGCGCGCGCTGGAATGCCGTGAACCCGGCGTCGGCGGGGGCGAGCCCCGGCGCCTCGGACTCCCGCTGCATCAGCGCATCGAAAGCGGGGCAGGCCGAGCGCAATTGCCGAACCGCGTCGGCGCTGCCGCCGTCGTCGGCGCAGAAGTGGAACGTCACCGCAGGCGGTGTTTCGGCAGGCTCCCCGGACGAAACGGCATCAAGTTGCGAACGCAACGAATCGAGGCTCGATGCGACGATGGCCGCGCGCCGCGTGAAGTGGGTGCGCCCGGTATTGGCCGTGAACGCGACATCCCGCACACGGGCCTCGGGATGGGCGTCGAGATAGGCCGCATAGGACGCGGCCAGCGCTTGCAACGCTTCCGGCGTGCGCGCGGAGAGCGTCACGACGCGCGCCGCGGGCGCGGCCGGGTCGGCTTCGATCGCTGCGGGCCCCGGCGCTTCGGACAGGATCAGGTGCGCGTTGGTACCGCCGAAGCCGAACGAACTGACGCCGGCCAGGCGCGGCCCGTGTTCCGAATGCCACGGCGTGACCTGCTGCGGAATGCGGAAGGGCGTGCCGTCGAGCGCGATTTGCGGATTGATCGACCGGAAATGGAGGTTCGGCGGAATGGCGTGATGGTGGAGCGCAAGGGCGGTCTTGATCAGGCTGGCGATGCCCGCCGCCGATTCCAGATGGCCGATGTTGGTCTTGACCGACCCGATCCAGCAGTGATCGTCCGGCCGGCGGGATTCGCCCAGGACGGCCGCCAGCGAGTTCAACTCGATCGGGTCGCCGAGCGGCGTGCCCGTACCGTGCGCTTCGACGAAGCCGATGTCGTGCGCGCGCACGCCGGCATCACGCAGCGCACCGTGAATCACGGCCTGCTGGGCCGGGCCATTCGGCGCGGTCAGGCCATTGCTGCGTCCATCCTGGTTCACCGCGGAGCCGCGGATCACGGCGAACACGGTGTCGCCGTTCTCGAGCGCATCGTCGAGCCGCTTGAGCAGCACCATGCCCACGCCTTCGCCGCGCACATAACCGTTCGCCGACGCATCGAACGCCTTGCATCGGCCATCCGGCGACAGCATGCCCGCTTGCGTGAAGGACGCGCTCAATTGCGGCGCCAGAATCAGGTTGACCCCGCCGGCCAGCGCCGCATCGGACTCGCCGCGCTGCAGCGCGCGGCATGCCTGATGCACCGCGACGAGCGAGGACGAACACGCGGTATCGACCGCCCAGCTCGGGCCGCGCAAATCGAGCGCATAGGAAATGCGGTTGGCGGCGACGCTGAGCGCGTTGCCCGTCGCGACATAAGGGCCGACGTCCGCGACTTCGTCCTGCGCCAGGCGGATGTAGTCCGAATTGCTGATGCCGACGATGACCGCGGTGCGTCCGCCGGCGAGACTGCGGGGCGCGATCCCCGCATGCTCGAGCGTCTCCCAGGCCACCTCCAGCAGCAGACGCTGTTGCGGATCCATCGATTCGGCTTCGCGGGCGCTGATGCCGAAGAAAGCCGCATCGAACTGATCGACCTGGTCCAGCAGTCCGGCGGGCGGAAGGTCGGCGGCGCGCTGCGTCGACGCACCGACCGCGTCCCGGCCCTCCAGCAGAAGCTGCCAGAATGCGTCGGGATTGCCGGCGCCGGGGAAACGGCATCCCATGCCGACGATCGCGATATCCGCGCGTGCTTCGACCGAGCCGGGCTTCTGGTCCGGCATGGCATTCCCGGCGCCGCTCAAATGGCGCGCCAGCAGCGAAATACTCGGAAAATCGTAGACGACGGTCGGGGAAACCGGCCGCCCGAGCCAGTCCTGCAACTCGCCCGAGAGCAGGATGGCGTCCTTCGAATCGAGCCCATGGATGCTGAACGGCGCGTCGGGGTCGATCTTGCCGGAAGCGATTCCCGACAGGCGCGAGACACGCTCGATGCACCATTGCACCAGCGCTTGCGTGTCGCGTGGCGTGGCCGTCTGCGGGGCGAGTGGCGGCGCGGAGAACGCACGCCGCCACTCGCCCGCGATCGCGAGCCCCTGTTCATCGAGAAATGCCTGCCTGATCCGGCTCCGCTGGATTTTTCCGCTGGACGTGCGCAGGATCGTCGCGGGCTTCAACAGGACCGCCGCATACAGATCGACGTCGTGCGCTTCGGCGAGCGCGCGCCGGATCTCCGCGGCGACGGCTTCCGCATCCAGCGTGTTGAGCGCTTCCCGGCGCACTTCACAGGCGACAACGATCCGCTCCACGTTATCGACGCTGATCGAGAAAGCCGCCGATGCGTTCGGCGCGAGCGCGGGGTGGCTTCCCTCCGCGGTTTGTTCGAGATCCTGCGGGTAGTGATTGCGGCCGGCGACGATGATGAGGTCTTTCAAACGGCCGGTGACGAAGAGGTCCTCGCCGTCGACGAAGCCGAGATCGCCCGTGCGCAGGTAACGCGCGTCATCGCCATCCAGCTTCGCGCGGAAGGTGTGCTCCGTTTCCTCGATACGGTTCCAGTAGCCGACGCCGACGCTCGGGCCGGTCAGCCAGATTTCGCCGATCCGGCCGGGCGCGCAGCGCGCGCCGGTATCCGGATTCACGATCTGCAGGCGATGCTCCGCCCAGGTCCGACCGCATGAGACCAGCGCGTGGCGCTTGCCTTGGTCGCTTCTCGTCGCCACGCCTTGTGCCAGGTCGTCGGCATCGTAGTCCGCCACGCGCGGCAGCGAGCGTGCCGGCTGACCGGAGATGAACAAGGTCGCCTCGGCCATGCCGTAGACCGGGCGCATGGTGTGCGCGTGGAAGCCGCATGCGGCGAATGCGCGCGAAAAACGCGCCACCGACTCCGCGCGCACCGGTTCCGCGCCGTTGAATGCCACGCGCCAGCTGCTCAGGTCCAGCTGCGCGCGCGCCTCGTCAGAGATTTTGCGCGCGCACAGGTCATACGCGAAATCCGGCGCGGCGCAATGCGTGCCGCGATACTTCGTGATGGCCTGCAGCCAGCGGATGGGCTTCTGCACGAACGCCGCCGGCGCCATCAGCACCGACAGCACGCCGAGATAGATCGGCAGCAGCACCTTCCCGAAAAAGCCCATGTCGTGAAACACCGGGAGCCAGCTGACGAACACCGTCGACGCATCGGCATCGCTCGCCTCGGCGATGACCGCCATATTGCTCAGGATGTTCGCATGGCTGATCATCACGCCTTTGGGCGTACCGGTGGAGCCTGACGTGTATTGCAGAAGCGCCAGCGTCTGCGGCGTGATGTCCGGTGCGCGCCATTGTTCGGCCGGCGCGTCGAAGCGCTGGTCCGTCGCCAGAATCTTCAGTTCCAGCGTGTCGGAATAGCCGTCCGCGTGATGCGCGATGCCGTCGAGCGTGGCGGCGTCGGTCAGCGCGACGACTGGCCCGGCGTCGGCGACGATGGCCTTGAGACGGTCGGCGGGACGATGCCTGCGCGGCGGATAGGCGGGTACGCCGATCAGGCCGGCGTACAGGCATCCCACCCATGCGCAGATGAATTCCAGCCCGGGCGGATAGACCAGCAGGACGCGATCGCCCGGTTGCGCGATGTCTTGCAGCCTGGCGGCGATGCCGCGCGCCCGCTTGTCCAGGTCGCCGAACGTGAGTCGAGTCAGTTCCGCTTCGCCGCTTTCGAGAAAAATGAACGCGGTCTTCTCCGGTTCGACCTTGCCGCGAAACAACAAAATTTCTGTAACAGTCCTGAATTTTGTATCGGGAAGCATGCTCAACCTTCGTTGTCTTCTAAACGTTGAATATCTCAGGACCGGTTGTGGCGATCCCGCCAAGCTCGCTTCACTGGACGGTATTGAAATTAGAGCATCGCTCTAACCCGACGTCTGCCCCGTAATCCAAGGACACGGCGTTTCGCGCACTTGATCAATACGGCTTGCTATTGATGTGTACGCTCGCGCTCGCTAACGATCGGCGAATCCTTCGAGGTCGGGCGCGTACGGGTCCAGCAGGGACACGACGACCTTGCGCTCGCCTTCGAACGGGTTGCGGCCATGCGCGAAGCGCATGTTGTCGACCAGCAGGACGTCGCCCCGTTGCCAGGGAAACGTGATCGCGCATTCGCGGAACGCGGTGCGGATCTGCTCGAGGTCGGCGGGATCGAATGGACTCCCGTCGCCATAGCTGGCATTGCGCGGAATTCGATCCTCGCCGAACAGGCTGACGATCGAACTGGCGAGCGATGTTTCCAGGTTCGAGAGATGGAACAGATGTGCCTGGTTGAAGAACACCCGGTCGCGGGTGGCCGGATGGTAGGCCACGCCCTGGTTGACCTGGGCGGTGCGCAACGTGTCGTCGTCGAGCCATTCGAGTTCGATGCCGTTGTCTGCGCAGAAGGCTGCGACCTGGCTGCGGTCGCTGGTCTGGAACACGGTTTCCCACGGAATGTCGACGTGCCGCCGGTAGTGCCTGACATAGCGGACCTGTTTCGCCTCGAACTGGTCCAGGATGCGCGGTCCGATCCTGCGGCTCACCTCCCGCATGTCGGCAATCGGCGTTTCGCCGCCGGTCGCGGCCGGCGTCAGGCAGCAGAATGCGACGCTCAGCGGCCAGCTGCGTTGGTACGCGTTTTCGCAATGCAGGGCGATCGTCTCGCTCGGCGGATACTCGGTTGCGGTGAAGATGCCGTTGCCGATCGAGGTGCGCGGCGTGGAACGATAGACGTAGTCGGACTGATGGACCGAAATCGCGTGAGCAAACGCTTCGAAGTCGCCCACGGATGAAACGTCGAAGCCACGAAACAGGAGTGCTCCCTGTTCCAGAAGCCGGGATTCGAGTGCCGCCCGGTTGTCCTTCACCGCCTGCGCGAGATCGCGCCTGTTCGACACGGGCTCCAGCAGCCACGGCGAGCTTCCGTCGGCAAGCAGCCTGCGTTCCGTCATGCCCTGCATCGTCAATAGTCCTTTCTTGTACGTGGATCACGGCGAAACCGATCGGGTCGCACCGCAGTGCGGTTATGCACGGCACGCCGTTTCCACGGCATGCTCGAAGCGATTGAGAATCTCGTCGATATCCGCTTCCGAAACGATCAGCGGCGGCAGGAACCGGAGTACCGCGCCGTTGCGGCCGCCGGTTTCGATGACGAGCCCGTTTCGCAGGCAGTTCCGCTTGATGGCTTTTGCCCGTTCCGCATGGGGCGGGCCGGCTCGGCCATGGGTGCCGGGCACGACGACTTCGGCGCCGATCATCAGGCCGCGACCGCGTATCTGGCCCAGGCAGGGGAAGCGTTCGGCAAGCCCCTCGAGGCCGGCAACCAGGCGCTTGCCGACCTTGTCCGCGTGTGCCGAGAGATTCTCTCGTTCGACGATGCGCATGGTCGACAAGCCGGCGACCATCGCAATCTGGTTGCCTCGAAAGGTACCGGCATGCGCGCCGGGCGGCCAGGTGTCCAGGCGCTCGTCATAGACCACCACCGATAACGGATAGCCGCCGCCGAACGCCTTCGACAGCACCAGTACGTCGGGCCGGATGCCGGAATGTTCGACAGCGAACAGGGCGCCGGTTCGACCGAGTCCGGTCTGCACTTCGTCGACGATCAACGGGATTTCATGCCGCAGCGTCAGCTCGCGCAACTCGATCAACCAGGTGTCGGGGGCGGGGATGCAGCCCCCTTCGCCTTGCACGACTTCGACGATGATGGCCGCCGGTTTGGTGATCCCGCTCTCGGGATCGGACAGCACGGTCCGGATGTAGTTGATGCTGAGTTGATCGGTCGCCGAGCCGTCGGTGCCGAACGGGCAGCGAAAGGCATAGGGATAGGGCAGGAAATGAACGTCGCGTCCATTGCCGCCGGCCGACTTGGGCGTGAGGTTTCCCGACGCGGCGAGTGCACCGGCCGTCATGCCGTGGTAGGCGCCGTGGAACGCCATGATCGTCGGCCGGCCCGTATGGTGCCGGGTCAGCTTGATCGCCGCTTCGACGCCATCCGCCCCACTGGGACTGCAAAACTGGATCTTGCCGGATTCGGCGATCTTCCCGGGCAGGAGCGAGAAGAGCTGCTCGACGAACGCGTGCTTGGCCGGCGTCGCCAGGTCGAGTGCCTGTTGCATCTGATCGGACGACAGAAACCGCATCACGGCTTCATTGACTTCCGGGTGATTGTGTCCGAGTGCGAGCGTACCCGCATTCGACAGGCAGTCGATGTATTCCTGGCCCTCGGCGTCGCGTACGCGTATGCCCTTGGCATGGGTAAACAGCCGCGGGAAAGAAGTTGCGTAGGTTCGCGCGTTCGATTCGACCTGCTTCAGATACTCGAGTTTTTCCATGCGCGCGGATCCGGCTTGCGAGGCGGATTGATGGACACTGGCGCACGAGAATCGCTTCATCCTGGCCAATGATGTTTAACGGTACGACCGGATTGGAGCATGGTCGCCGTATCACGTCTGTCACGTGAAAATGGGACATCGTCCATGCGACGTCACCCCCTCATGCCATTGCCTCCCGAGCATCGAAGCGGGGTGTCCGGACGCGGCGTCACGCAGGGAGGGTCGAGCAGAAATAATCGATGGTCCGCCGGAGCCCCGCTTCGAGCCCGATCGTCGGCTCCCAGCCGAGGTGGGCGCGTGCGAGGCTGATGTCGGGGCAACGTTGTGTCGGATCATCCTTCGGCAGCGGACGGAAGACGAGCCGCGACTTCGAGCCGGTCAGGCGCAAGATGATCTGCGCCAGTTCGCTGACCGCGATCTCGTGCGGATTGCCGAGGTTGATCGGGCCGGTGAGGTCCGCGGGCGTGGCCATCATCCGGATCAACCCGTCGACCATATCGTCGACATAGCAGAATGCCCGGGTCTGATTGCCGTCGCCATACAGCGTGATGTCCTCGCCGCGCAGCGCCTGCACGATGAAGTTGGACACCACGCGGCCGTCGTTGGGATGCATGCGCGGCCCGTACGTGTTGAAGATGCGTACCACCTTGATGCGTACGTTCTGCTGGCGGTGATAGTCGAAGAACAGGGTCTCCGCGCAGCGTTTGCCTTCGTCGTAGCAGGCGCGCGGCCCGAGCGGGTTGACGTTGCCCCGGTAACTCTCCGGTTGCGGATGCACATCGGGGTCGCCGTACACCTCGCTCGTCGAGGTTTGCAGAACGCGCGCATGCGTGCGCTTGGCGAGCCCCAGCATGTTGATCGCGCCCATCACGCTGGTCTTGGTGGTCTGCACGGGATCGAATTGATAGTGGATCGGCGAAGCCGGGCAGGCGAGGTTGTAGATCTCGTCCACCTCCACGTACAACGGAAAGGTGACGTCGTGGCGCAGTGCCTCGAAGTTCGGGTTGCCGAGCAGCGCAGCCACGTTCTGCTTCGTGCCGGTGAAATAGTTGTCGACGCACAATACGTCGTGACCGAGTTCGACGAGACGCTCGCAAAGATGCGAACCGAGGAAACCCGCGCCACCTGTTACGAGGATTCGCTTTCGATTACGTTGCACAATGGCACTCCAAGTATCGCGCGCCGGGAAGCGACGCGGCCTCCCGGCTTGCTTGACCGGCCCGCGGCTCCGGCATGGGAGCGGATCAGGCGCGCGGGCCTTTTCATTCGACGATCACGGCACCGGCCGGCACGCCGATCGCGAGGATCGGCCCGTCATGCCTGCAGTGCGCTCGGCGCGGCGTGTTCCGCGCGCCGCAGGCGGGCCGCGATGATGCCGGCCATCGTCCGCATTTCGTTTCTCAAAAAGAAATGATCCCCTTCGATGACGTGAAAATCGAAGCGCCCGGTCGTCGCGGCGCCCCAGCCCGCAACGGCATCGACAGGGACCTCGTTGTCCCCCCGGCCCGCGAACGCGGTGATGTCCACCGCCAGCCTCGGCCCGGGCACGGGCCGGTGGTTTTCGATCAGCGTGAAATCCGCACGCAGCGCCGGCATCAGCAGCGCCATCAGTTCGCTGTTGTCCAGCACCGCCTTCGGTGTGCCGCCCATCTCGCGCAGCGCATCGATGAAGGCGCGGTCGTCCAGCGCCTGCATGCGCCGATCGTGGCGCTCCTTGCCCGGTGCGGCACGCGCGCTCACGAACAGATGCCGCAGGTTCGGCCGTGCGTGGGCGGGAAGCCGCAGCGCCAGTTCGGCGGCAATGGCCGCGCCCATGCTGTGTCCGAGCAGGGCGAAGGGACGATCGAAGCAGTTGTCCAGGTCGCACAGCAACGTGTCGACCAGCGTCGTCATGTCTCGTACGGCAGGCTCGGACAGGCGGATGCCTCGGCCCGCAAGTTCATGACGGTGCACTTCGATGCCGGGCAACGACGCTTGCAGCGCACGATAGACGGCGGCCGAACCGCCCGCATAGGGAAAACAGATCAGGCGCATGCGAGCGGGTACTCGAGCGGCGCATCGGCTGCCGGCGCACAGGCGATCGCGCTGTGGAAATTCACGTGTTCGGTGTTTCTCACCATTCAGGTTCCAGTCGTTGTTGGCATTGCGATGCGTCGGCAATCCTCACTTGGAGAGCAACGGGCGCGGCAGCGACGCGCGCGTTGGTTCACGCGTCGATAGCCGGTTCGTGATCGCTGTACACAAGCAGTGCGTCAAGCACATCGGAAGTCATCGAAGCGTTGATTGGCTTCATGAAAATTCAAGGTGCGCGCCGCCCGGATCCGGCATGCGCCCGATCCGGTTGGGCATGAGTTAAACATGCGGCCGCGCGGATGTATGTCGTAGGAAGAGGGGACGCGCGTAGTCGGCCATGTCGAACCCATCCCTATCTGAATGGATGGCGGCGCGCAGACACCACGGAACGCCCTGTTCAATTCCGGCTGGTGTACCGGTTTCAAGCGCACAGGTTGAAGTGCGCCGCGTCCAATCCGCTTGCTCGCGATCGAGCAGTTGGTTATTCTGATGCGCATGACCCATTCGCAAACCCGTTCGATTATTTGCGCCGCAATGTTGCCGGCGGGATAGCGATCGACTGAATGGATATCGTCAAAACCCGCCCGGAAGGCGGGTTTTTCGCTTTCTGGGCGTTCGAGGGAGAGCCTGGAAATGCAGACAGAGAAATCATTTCATGCGACCGCATCGGACGATGCCGTGTTGCTCCACATGGTATGCGGCAAGATCGCGTCCGGAAAATCGACGCTCGTCGCGCGGCTCGCGAGCGCCGGGCCGGTCGTTTCGATCAGCGAGGATGCGTGGCTCGCGCAGCTCTATCCGGGCGAGATCCTGTCGATCGACGACTATGTCCGGTGCGCGAAGCGCGTCGGCAACGTGATTGCCGATCAGGCTCGCGCGGTGCTGCAGGCCGGCGTGTCGGTGGTGCTCGATGTGCCGTTCAATACCGTCGCCGCGCGTGCATGGGGGCTCGTCGTTTCTCGGGCCGCCGGCCGCGACCATCGACTGCATTACCTCGACGTCAGCGATGCCGTTTGCAAGGCGCGGTTGCACGCACGCAATGCGCGAGGCGACCATCCGTTCCAGGCATCGGATGCCGAGTTCGAACGGATCACGCGGTACTTCGTCGCGCCGGCTGCGACGGAAGGGCTGAACATCGTGGCTTATGACGAAGCCGGTTCCGTCAGACTGTCTTCGTAAATGAGGTGCGGCAGCGTGGAGAACATCGAATATCCGTCTCAATCACTCGATCTGCCGATGGTGCAGGTTCCCGCCGGGACCATCGCATTGAGGGACGACCGGATCGGCCGCACCTGGTGCGTCGAATTGCAACGCTTTGCGATTGGCCGCTATCCGGTAACCCAGGCGCAATATGCGGCGGTAACGGGGCTATCGCCGTCGTCGCATGTCGGCGCGCAATGCCCGGTGGAAAACGTATCGTGGATCGATGCCGTCCGGTTCTGCAACCGGCTGTCGACGGCCGACGGTCTGCCTTGCGGTTACGAAATCGGCGAAGACGGCACGAGCGCCTTCCCGATTCCGGGCAGCAACGGTTACCGGCTGCCCACCGAAGCGGAGTGGGAGTACGCATGCCGCGCGGGAACGCAGGGCTCGAGGTATGGCGAACTCGATGCCATCGCGTGGTACCGGGACAATTCCGGCGGCCGCACGCACGACGTCGGCCGGAAACAGCCCAATGGCTGGGGGCTGCACGACATGCTGGGCAACGTGTGGGAGTGGTGCGCGGATCAGTACGACCCGGTGGTCTACGGTTCGTATCGCGTGTTTCGCGGCGGGGGCTGGGCCGATGTCGAGCGGGGCTGCCTTGCGACGAATCGCCGTCGCAGCCATCCGACCTTTGCAATCGACGATCTCGGGTTTCGCGTTGCGCGGTCGCTTGATGCGGGGGATGGGCGACTCGCGCCCGCGGTGCGTGGATCGCCCGGAGATTGACGGCGCTGGCCGCGTTGCGCAGCGTCGCCCCGTTGCCGCCAGAGGGAGCCCGGCGCACAATACCCCCGGAAATTTCTTCGGAGGCTGCCCGACATGGCCAAGTTCCAGCCCGATGGATGGCACACCGTCACGCCCCGGATCGTCGTGCCGGATCCGCACAATCTGATCGAATTCATCCGAACGGTATTTCACGCGCAGGGCGAGTACCGCCCGGGGCTGCCGGCGGAAATCAGGATCGGTGATACCGTCGTGATGATCAGCGGGGAAGATGGCCTGCGTGAGCCGATACCGGCATTCCTGTACGTGTATGTCGAGGATACCGACCTGACCTATCGGCGGGCGCTTGCAGCGGATGCGACCCCGCTCGAAGCCCCCGCCGACATGCCGTACGGCGACAGGCGGGCGATGGTGAAGGATCCGTGGGGGAATCGATGGCAGATCGCGACGCATCAGCGCGACCTGTCGGTCGACGAGATTCGTTCGAGGCTGACGAACGGCGGCTAGATACCCGTCCGGGTGCGTCGAAGTGATCAGGATGCCTTGCTTCCCGCCCAGGTGATCATCGGCATTGCTTCGCGCCCCCGTCACGTACCGCTTCGCCCCTGCGCCTGTCGCAATCGTCAAGATTCACGTCGCGTGCAGATAAAACCTCCCCGTTCCCGCCGCCGTTAACCCGTTCGCAGCCCATGCGCCCCGTGTTGCGACGCGGCGCGCGTCTTTCGTGATCCGGAATCCACATCCGCCGCTGGCCGTGCCCGGCCGGCGCAAGGGAACGTCATGCGAAAACAACTCACTATCCGTGGTGGCCTCGTTGCGACCATCGCCGGCTATACCGTGCTGCTCGTGCTGGTGGTCGGCGCGTGCATCGCGGCCCTCTATATGGGCAACGGTTCGCTCGAGGCGATGTACCGCGACGACACCGCGTCGCTGCTGCACCTGAAGACCAGCTCCGAGCGGATGCTCGTGCTGCGCGAACGCATGAGCGACGTCGCGCAGATCATCAGCGCCGGCCGCTCGGGCAAGGACGAGATCGCGAAACTCCGCACGCTCCTCAAGCAGAGCAACGACGAACTGGATGCCTATGCGGGTCTGCACGCGCGCAACGCCGACGAGCAGGCGCTGTTCGACACGCTGCAGAATCGCCGTCGGGCGTTGCTCGACCGCGTGTTCCTGAAGGCGCTCTCGCAGCTCGACGGCGACGACGGTTTCGGCTTCCTCGACACGCAACGTACCGCACCGCCCGAGCTGTTCGCCGCCTACCAGGAGGCGATCGATGCGCTCGAGGCGTTCCAGGTCGCGCGCGAAAAGGCGCGCTATGAGGCGGCCGGCGTGCAGTTCCACCGGATCGTGTGGGGGATGGCGGCGGTCGCGGCCTTCGCACTCGTCGTCGGCTTTTTTGCGCAGCGTGTGCTCGCGAAGGCGATCATCGAGCCGATCAAGCTCGCGGTCGACCAGTTCGAGAAGATCTCGAAAGGCGACCTGACCGGAACGGTCGTTGTGCCCGGCGAGAACGAGATGGCCTATCTGCTGCATGCGCTGAAGCGGATGCAGGACGGCCTCGTCGACACCGTGAGCCAGGTGCGCACGAGCACGGAGACGATCGTCGGCGACGTCCGCACGATCGCGAGCGGCAACGTCGACCTGTCGGCGCGCACCGAGCAGCAGGCCGTATCGCTGCAACAGGCGGCGGCGAGCGTCGAGCAACTGACGGCGGCCGTGCGCCAGAACGCGGACAACGCGCGCGATGCGCGCACCTATGTCGAAGGCGCGGCCGGCATCGCGTCGCGCGGTGGGGAGGCGATGCAGCGCGTGGTCGAGACGATGTCGGCGATTTCACTCAGTTCCACGCGGATCTCCGGGATCGTCGGCGTGATCGAAAGCATCGCATTCCAGACCAACATCCTTGCGTTGAACGCTGCCGTCGAAGCCGCGCGCGCAGGCGAGCAGGGGCGCGGCTTCGCGGTCGTCGCGACCGAGGTGCGCGGGCTCGCGCAGCGCTGCGCGTCGGCGGCGAAGGAGATCCGCGAACTGATCAGCCATTCCGCGCAGCGTGTCGAAGACGGCAGCGGCCTCGTCGCACGGGCCGGTTCGGCGATGGCCGAACTCGTCACGGCGGTCGAGCGCGTCAATACGATCATGAACGAAACCAGCCACGCGTTCGAGGAGCAATCGTCGGGTATCGAGCAGGTGAATGCCGCGGTCATCCAGATGGAGCAGGTGATGCAGCGCAATGCCGCGCTGGTCGAGGAGGCCGCGGCCGCGGCGCTGTCGCTCGACGAACAGGGCGCGCGGCTGAGTGCGGCGGTTGCGCAATTCCGTTTGCGTGACGAGGCGCTCGCCTGATGCACCGATGCGGGCACCGGAGCTGGATCGTCGGGTCGGACTGATGGCCAACGCGGTGCACCGGTGTCGAAGCGGCACATTTCCGGTGCGGACTTCCTGACTGCCGATGTCGATGCGAACCATGCACCGGCGCGGTGAAGCACGACGATCGGACGATCGCCGAACCCGATGCGACGCTGTCTGCGCTCAGGGCCCGCGATGCAGCACGGCGTCGCCGCGATCCTTGTCGGTCAAGGCGGACGGGCAATTTCTCGAACGTTCTCCACAGGGTTATGCACGGAAATTGTGGATAACTCGAGGGGATGAACGGCAGTCGACAAATTCCCGAGCGCGCGTGTCGCCATGTGACATCACATACGGCGAATTGCTTTGCTGGAATGATCGTTTAGTGGCTGTCGCGGATGGGAATAGCATGAAGATCCCCCTCGATTGGCCGCCGTATGCGTGGCCAGTCATTGCGACCGTATCGGCCCGACATGACGACACTGAACGACTATCTCGAACAAAAGCGCGACGCCTGGCTCGCGAAAAAGGAAGCCGCCCGCAGCAATCCGGAACTCAAGGCCACCCCGCTGAAAGCGACCGTGCGCGCGCTGGGCCGCAGCGGCGTGCGGGAGATCCGCATTCGCGACTTCCAGGTGATCAGCGACAGCCCGCCCGATTTCGCGGGCTACAACCTCGGGCCGGCGTCGCCGGAGCTGCAGCTCGGCGTGCTGGGCAGTTGCCTGACGCACATCACGCTGATTCAGGCCGCGGAGCGCGGCCTGAAAATCGATTCGATCAAGGTCGAAGTGACCGGCGACCAGCATCCGCTCGCGCAGCAACCGGGTTTCGAGCATGTGCCGGTGTTCCCGCACAACCTCCGCTACACGCTCGATATCGTCTCGCCCGAACCGCCGGAAACGATTCGCGCACTGCATCAGGCAGTCGAGACCTTGTGCCCGATCTTCAACCTGCTGCGACTGCCGCAGACGATCGACGGCGAGTTGCGGCATACGCACGGTTGAAGTGCGCCGGTGGGTTGCAGCATGTCACCTCGCTGAGAGGTGAGCAGGCGCGCGATTCCTCGCGCACCCTATCGGCGCTCCGATACGACTGCGATTCCTGTCGCACCGGTATTCGATGACGGATGCATCGTTCCGGTGCAGAGCGCGTGCCGAATCGGGGCCGGGCGACGCCGGTCGTGAATCGGCCGGCGCGAAGTCAGGCTGCGGAGGCTTGAAGGTCGCGCGTTCGGCGCTTCGTCTCGTCGGCACGATCCTGAAGCTGCTGGAATGCGTCCAGCAGCCGCGCGCGCAGCACGGCCAGCGCCGGGTCGCGCCGATCGCGCGGCCGGGCAACCTCGACGTGGATCTCGTCGTCGATGCGGCCGGGGTTGGGCGCGAGCATCAGTACGCGATCGCCGAGATACAGCGCTTCATCCAGATCGTGCGTGACGACGATCGCGGCCGTCCGGTGCCGCTCGACGACATCGAGCAGCAGCGTCTGCAACCGCATCCGGGTGATCGCATCGACCGCGCTGAACGGCTCGTCGAGCAGCAGCAGGTCCGGCTCGCCGAACAGCCCGCGCGCGATCGCCGCGCGCTGGGCCATCCCGCCCGACAACGTGGCCGGCAGTTGCCGTGCGACCCCGGCCAGGCCGACTTCGTCGAGCAGCCGTGTGACGGCCGGCTCGCGCCCGCCGCGCGGGCCGGCCGCAAAGCCGACGTTGTCCGCGATCGACAGCCACGGCAGCAGCCGCGGCTCCTGGAAGATCACGCCGGCGCGCGGGGACGGGCCGTCGAGCGCGATGCCGCCGAGTTTCACGCTGCCGCGGAAATCCGTATCGAGACCGGCGACGATCCGCAGCAGCGTGCTCTTGCCGCAACCGCTCGGGCCGACCACGCAGACAATCTCGCCGCGCGCGACCTGCAGCGGGAGGTCGGCGAGGATCGTGCGATCGCCGTAAAGCTTGCGGGTGATGCGCACGTCGAGCAGCGGTGTCGCGGTGCGCGCCGCCGTGTGTGTAGAAGAACGCGTGCTCATGCCGACCCTTTACGTGGCGTGTGGTCGAATGCGTCGCGCCAGCCGAGCCAGTGCGACTCGATGCGCGCCATCGCACCGTCGGTCAGCTTGCCGAGCAACGCCAGCAGCAGGATCGCCCCGAACACGAGATCGGGGCGCCCGGTTTCGCGGCCGTCGCTCAACAGGAAGCCGAGCCCGCGCGTGGCCGCGATCAGCTCCGCGGCGACCATGAACATCCACGCGAGACTGAGGCCGGTGCGCAAGCCGGTGACGATCTGCGGCAGCGCGGCCGGCAGCAGGATGCGACGGAACAGCGCGAACGGGCCGAGCCGGTACACCGCGCCGAGTTCGACGAGCTTGCGGTCGACGTCGCGAATGCCGGCGACCACCGCGAGGTGGACCGGGAAGAAGGCGCCAATGGCGATCAGCGTGATCTTCGGTGCTTCGTCGATGCCGAGCCACAGCAGCAACACCGGCACCCACGCGAGCGACGGAATCGCGCGCAGCGCCTGGAACGTCGGTTCGAACAGCGCGTCGATCCGGCGGCTCAGGCCCATCGCCGCGCCGACCACGAGCGCAAGTCCGGCGCCCGCCGCAAACCCCGCCGCGACCCGCAGCGTACTCGCGCCGACATGGCGCGCCACGCGCGTGACGCCGAGGCGGGCGAGCGTGTCGAGAATCTCGCTCGGCGCCGGGACGAGATGATTCGGCAGCCAGCCCTGCCGCACGACGACCTCCAGCAACGCGAGCGCCGCGAACGGCAGCGCGAGGCCCGCGATCCTCCACCGGCGAAGCGGATCGCGCCGGCTGGCGGGTGGCGAAGCGGGGCGACGGGGCGCGAGCGTGTCGTCGCGGGCAGCGGTGTCGGTCATGGGCGGCAGCCTCAGCGCGATGCGTCGACGAGCGGGCGTGCGAACGACGGATCGATCAGCGTATCGACGATCTTCGCGGGATCGACGCCGGGCTTGGTCAGCTGTTCTGCCGTCAACACGGGGGCGGCCGCCTTCAGCGCCGCGCGCTGGGTGTCGCCCGGAACGGGATCGCTGAAATCGTTGCGCTGCAGCTGCAGTTTCGCCACCGGCAGCGATACCTTCGATTCGTCGGCGACGATCTGCGCGGTGTCGGCCGGATGCGCGACGATCCACTGCCGCGCGCGATCGTAGACCTTCAGTACGCGCGTGACCGCCTGCGGGTACTGGCTGGCGAATGCGTCGCGGACGTTCAGGAAACCATACGTGTTGAACGCGACATTGCGGTAGAGCAGCCGCGCGCCGTCGTCGAGCTGCGCCGCGGCCATGTGCGGATCGAGGCCGGCCCACGCGTCGACCTGGCCGTTCGCGAGGGCGGTACGCCCGTCCGGATGCTGCAGGTTGACGATCTCGACGTCGTCGCGGGTCAGGCCGACCGTGTGCAGCGCGCGTAGCGTGAACAGGAACGGATCGGTGCCGCGCGTCGCGGCGATTTTCTTGCCCTTCAGGTCCGCGAGCGAGCGGATCGGCGAGTCCTTGCGGACCACCAGCGCGGTCCACTCGGGGCGGGAGAACACGTAGACCGTATGGATCGGGTTGCCGTTCGCGCGCGCGAGCACCGACGCGAGGCCCGCGGCGGAACCGAAATCGACCGCACCGCTGTTCAGGTATTCGAGCGCACGATTGCTGCCCAGGCTCAGCACCCAGCGAATCGACGTGCGGTCGGCCTTGAATTCGTCTTCGAGCCAGCCGAAGTGGCGAATCACCAGGCTCTCCGGTGAGTAGTACGCATAGTCGACGCGGATCTCCGCGGGCGTCGCGCCGCGTGCGTGCACCGAGACGAGACCGGCGAACGCGGCAACGACGAGGGCCGCGGATTGCCACGCGCGGGACCAGGACAGCTTCATCGGGGATTCTCCGGAAGGGCGGCAAGGTGCCGCGAACAGGGAGGGTGACCAGCCAATTTAACGAAGCATCGGCGGTCCGTGAACGAAGAAATCCGCGATTGAACATGCGCGCTGCTGCTAAGCGCGCACGGCGAGAAACTTAATGACGCGGGCCGATTAATTTATCGATTTATATCGCTTGGGATAATCGGAACCGGAGAACAGAATGCCTGCTGCCGGAACGTGATGGCGTCGCGTGTCGAGCGGCGCGTGGCCGCACAGGGTCTCTGTCGATCGCGAATCAATACGCCCGAAATACGCCCGACTTCCGGCTCCATGCGGACATCGCCGGTCATCCGGCGGAAAACTAAGGAATGCGATGAGTTCGATCGACCTGAACGCCGTCACCCCGGTATCCTCACCCATTCGCTCGGCAAGCGACGTCGCGCGCCTGATCAACACGGTGGACAGCTCGGTCAGCCATGCCCGGATGATCGTGCTGCTGGCACTTGGCGGCGTCTTTCTCGACGCGTACGACCTGACGACGCTGTCCTACGGGATCGACGACGTGGCGCGCGAGTTCGGCCTGACATCGGCGCTGACCGGGCTGGTCGGGTCGGCGATCATGATCGGCACGATCTTCGGCAGCCTGATCGGCGGATGGCTGACCGACAGGATCGGCCGCTATCAGGTGTTCATGGCCGACATGCTGTTCTTCGTGGTCGCGGCGATCGCGGCCGGGCTGGCGCCGAACGTCTGGGTGCTGATCGGCGCGCGCTTCGTGATGGGGCTCGGTGTCGGCATCGACCTGCCCGTCGCGATGGCGTTTCTCGCGGAATTCTCGAAGTTCAACGGCCGCGGCAACAAGGCGTCACGGCTCGCGGCGTGGTGCCCGATGTGGTACGTGGCGTCGTCGGTCTGCTTCTTGCTGATCTTCGGGCTGTATTTCCTACTGCCCGCCGAGCATGCGGGATGGCTGTGGCGCGCGTCGCTGATCTTCGGCGCGGTGCCGGCCCTCGTCATCATTCTGTTCAGGAACCGGTTCATGAATGAATCGCCGCTGTGGGCCGCGAACCAGGGTGACCTGGCCAACGCCGCGCGGATTCTGCGCGAGTCGTACGGGATTCATGCACACGAAGCAGAGGACGCCCGGCGCGCGCCGAGCCAGCCGCCCGTGCGCATTCGCGTGCTGTTCCAGCGGCCGTACCTGGGGCGCACGATCGTCGCCAGCGTGATGAACCTGTGCATCCCGTTCGAATACACGGCGATCGCGTTCTTCCTGCCGTCGATCCTGTCGCAGTTTCTCGGCGCGGGCGTATTCGAAACGATCGCGGCGTCGCTGGCGCTGAACGTGCTGTTTGCGTTCACCGGCGGCTTGCTGGGCATGCGCCTGGCCCATCGCCATGCGTCGCGTCATGTCGCGATCGCGGGGTTCGCGCTCCAGTTCGTCGCGCTCGTGGCGCTTGCGCTGGCCGGGCATCCGCATGGCGCGCTCGCGATCGGCTTCGTGCTGCTGATGCTCGGCACCTGGCTGTTCGCCGAAGGGTTCGGGCCCGGCGCGCAGATGATGATCTACCCGACGCTGTCGTATCCGGCGGCGATCCGCGGCACCGGTGTCGGCTTCGGGCGTTCGCTGTGCGGCATCGGCCAGGCGCTCGCGCTGTTCGTGCTGCCGATCCTGCAGGCGCGGCTCGGCACGGACATGTTCTGGATCGTCGCGATCAGCGCCGCCACGCCGATCGTGTTCCTGCTGATCGTGCGTTATGAGCCGACGGCGCGTGATATCGACGACGACGGCGTTGTTTGAACGCGGTCGAGGTCGCTCGTCGTCGGGGAAACGCGCGCACGGCGGGTGCGCGCGTCTTCGTTGGTGGCCGCAGCAGCCACAAGGTTCGCCCGCTCGATGGACGAGCGCGGAAGCAGCGCCCGCATCGGGGCTGCACCGGGTGTCGATCGAGTAAGGGGAGACGGCAGATCAGGCGGTGGCGTGCCGGACGAGCGGCGGCCCGACGCACCGGTTGCGGCTCATCGTGAAGCCGGCCGGCCCGCATGCGGGCCAACCGGCCGACGCAGGGTCGTCACGCGTAGGCAGCCACCTGTTCGGCATCGCGCTTGACCTGCTCGATGTCGCGATACTGCGCGGCCGGATGTTCGTCCGGCAGCCGCGCCGACCCGCCGAACAGTTTCTCGCGCAGCGTGCCCGGCGCATAGCCGGTCGGATACACGCCGCGCCGCTGCAGCTCGGGGACGAGATGACGCACGACATCCTCGAAGGTTTCGTGCGCCACCGCATACGCGAGGTTGAAGCCGTCCACGTCGGTGGCGGCGACCCATTCCTGCAGGATGTCCGCGACGGTCGCGGCCGAGCCGACGAACACCGGGCCCAGGCCACCGATGCCGCCCCAGGCCGCCAGCTCCTCGATCGTCCACGCGGTGTCGCCGCCGGCGAGGTGCTCGACCGCCGACACGATCGCGTTCGTTTCGACGCGCCGGACGGGGTCGTTCGGCGCGTACTGGCCGAAATCGATGCCGGTCCAGCCGGACATGAACACCAGCGACCCGTCGTACGACACGTACTTGCGGTATTCGTCGAACTTGGCCTGCGCCTTCTCGTCGGTTTCGTCGACGATCACGGTGACGAGGTTGTAGATCAGGACCTTGCTCGCGTCGCGCCCGGCGGCCGTGGCCTGCGCGCGCACGTCGGCCACGTAGCGCGCCAGCTGCGGGCGCGTCGGCGCGGCGACGAACACGCATTCCGCGTGCTGCGCGGCGAACGCCTTGCCGGGGCCGGACGCGCCGGCCTGGAACAGCACCGGCGTGCGCTGCGGCGACGGCTCGCACAGGTGGTAGCCGGGCACGTCGAAGAAGCGGCCCTTGTGGCCGATCTCGTGCACCTTCTCCGGATGCGTGAACACGCGGCCGTCGCGATCGCGCACGACCGCGCCGTCTTCCCAGCTGCCCTCGAACAGCTTGTACAGCACCTCGACGTATTCGGCCGCGACCGCATAGCGGTCGTCGTGCGTGCGCAGGCCGTGATCGCCGACGTTCTTCGCGCCGCTTTCGAGGTAGGACGTGACGATGTTCCACGCGAGCCGGCCCTTCGTGTGATGGTCGGCGGTCGACAGCCGGCGCGCGAACGTGTACGGGTGCTCGAACGACGTCGACGCGGTGATGCCGATGCCGAGATGCTCGGTCGCCATCGCGATCGGCGCGGCGAGCTGCAGCGGATCGTTGACCGGGATCTGCGCGGCCTGGTGCAGCGCGTGGTAATTGCTGCCCTTGTAGACGTCGTAGTAGCCGATCACGTCCGCGATGAAGATCGCGTCGAAAATCCCGCGTTCGAGCACGCGGGCGAGGTCGGTCCAGTAGTCGAGGTCCTTGTATTGCCACGACCGGTCGCGCGGATGGGCCCACAGCCCGGGCGACTGGTGGCCGACGCAGTTCATCTCGAAGGCATTGAAGCGGATGGTCTTGCTCATCGGGCGGCTCCTGTCTCTGCATGCGTGCTCGTGTTTGAACTCGCACCCGGGCCGTTGCCGATCTGCCAGACGAACGGCGGCGTGCGCCCGTTGATGACCCAGTCGCCGACGATCCGCGCCTTGTACACGAGCGGGTTGTGCGACGACACGGTGCGCGCGTTGCGCCAGTGACGATCGAGCGCCGTCGTGCTGCGGGTCGCCGACGCACCGAGCGCGTCGAACAGACGCGTCGCCGCGCGCAATACGAGGTCCGACACGACGAGCTGGCTTTGCGCGGATTCGATCTCGGCCGCGACGTTCGCATCGTGCTCGGCCGCCTCATCGCCGTCGAAGTGCGCTTCGTAGGCCCGTTGCAGCGGCTGCGCGGCGCGCAGCGCGAGCGCGTCGGCCGCATAGGCCCACGACGCGATCTCGCCGATCACCTGCTGCAGCTGCGCGTCGTCGGCCGCGCGCGGGGCGTTGCCGTGGCTGTACACGCGGGTGCGGCGGCGCACCAGGTCGCCGGCGTCGCGCACGATCGCGTGGCCGATGCCGGCCAGCGTCGCGACGTGGAAGAGCTGGTAGAACGCCGTCTGGTACTTGAAGCGTCGCGCGAAGTCGATCACGTCCCGTGCGTCGACCGCCGCGTCTTCGAAGCGCGTGGTGCCGCTGCCGGTCGTCGTCTGGCCGAAGCCGTCCCAGTCGTCTTCGCGGATCACGCCGGGCTGCGCGGTCGAGACGGCGACGATCACGTCGCTGCCGTCGTCCGCGCGTTGCGCGAACACGTCGATCCAGTCGGCGAACAGGCTGCCGGTGCTGTAGAACTTCCGGCCGTTCAGCACAAGCCGGCCATGCTTTTCCGACACCTTCGTGATGGTCTGGCCAAGCGCCACGTCGCCGGTTTCCGTCCACGCATTGCCGACGAGCTGGCCGCTCGCGAAGCGGTCGAACCACGTCTGGCGATCGGCGCCGGGCGGCGCGTTCAGCCAGTCCTCGACGAACGCGAAGTGCCCGCGCAATGCCTGCGGCAGATTGGAATCGGCGGTAGCGAGTTCGGTCAGCAGCCGGAACAGCTGCGGCAGCGACGCACCGGCGCCGCCGTCGCGCACCGGCAGCCGCACGGCGCCGAAGCCGGCGGCCTTCAGCCAGCCGATCGCCTCGTGCGGCAGCTCGCGGCGGCGTTCGCGTTCCGCGGTGCCGGCCGCGATGCGTTCGAAGATCGGCCTGAAGCGGCTGGCAAGCGCGTCATAGTCGGTGCCGGTGGAAAGTTCGGTTGCTGCGGGAGACGAAGTCATGCGGTGATCCTTGAAAGGCAGGGCCGTCGATGCCGGCAGGCCAGTATAGGAAGCACGCTTCCGACGATCCAATAACGGATTCGTACATCGTTATCGTCATCGGGCATTACGCGAGCGAGGCGGTGTGGCGTCGATGCCAGGGCGTCGATTTCGTCGCTGACGCGCGGTTTATCGTGAGCGATGTGCCGGATCGTTTGTCATGCGAAGGAATATCGTTGTGCGAATCGCTCGGTTTGCCGGCGCGCGGGGCGCTGCTAGATTGAATGTTTTCGTCAATCAGCAGGAGAGCCCGATGTCAGAGACGAGCGCCACGATCCAGGAACGGCCCGCCGATACGCAACCGCAGGCGGCGCACGTGATCGCCGACGACGCGCAGGCCATCGCGGCCGCGCATGCACTTGCGCAGCGGCTCGCGGAAGGGGCGGCCGAGCGCGACCGGGAGCGCCGGCTGCCGCGCGACGAGATCGAATGGTTCTCGCAGTCGGGGCTGTGGGCCATCACCGTGCCGAAGGCATACGGCGGCGCAGGCGTGTCGTACGTGACGCTGACGGAGGTGGTGAAGATCGTCGCGGCGGCCGATCCGTCGCTCGGGCAGTTGCCGCAGAATCATTTCGGGCTGGTCGACGTGATCGCACTGACCGGCACCGATGCGCAGAAGCGCCATCTGTTCTCGGAAGTGCTGAGCGGCAAGCGGTTCGGCAACGGCTTTTCGGAGAAGGGCACGAAGCACGTGCTCGACCTGAAGACGCGCGTGCGGCGGGACGGCGACGATTACGTCGTCGACGGCACCAAGTTCTATTCGACCGGGGCGCTGTTCGCGCATTACGTGCCGGTGCTCGGCCTCGACGACACGGGCCACGCGTGGCTCGCGTACATTCGCCAGCCCGCGCCGGGACTGACCGTGATCGACGACTGGTCGGGGTTCGGGCAACGGACCACCGCGAGCGGCACCGTCGTGCTCGACAACGTGCGCGTGCCTGCGTCGCACGTGCTGCCGGCGCAGCGCGTGTCGGACCTGCCGACGCTGAACGGCCCGCTGTCGCAGATCATCCAGGCCGCGATCGACGCGGGCATCGCGAAGGCCGCGCTCGACGATACGCTGGCGTTCGTGCGCTCGCGCACGCGGCCATGGGTCGACAGCGGCGTCGAGCGGGCAGCCGACGATCCGCTGACGATTCGCGAGGTCGGCCATCTGCACATCCAGCTGCATGCGGCGGAGGCGCTGCTCGAGCGCGCGGCGCGTACGCTCGACGAGATCGCGGCGCGTGGCGACGTGACCGAGGACGATGTCGCACGCGCGTCGGTGGCGGTGGGCGAGGCGAAGGTGCTGACGACGGAAATCGCGCTGCTCGCGGGCGAGAAGCTGTTCGAGCTGGCCGGCACGCAGTCGACGCTGGCCGAGCACAACCTCGACCGGCACTGGCGCAATGCACGCACGCATACGCTGCACGATCCGGTGCGGTGGAAATATCACCTCGTCGGCAACTACTACCTGAACGGCGTGCGGCCGGCGCGCCATGCGTGGAATTGAACGCGTGGCGATCGTGGTGTCATGGCTCGGCGAGGGTTGAACGTGTCGCCGCGGTCGGACGCATTCATACGATCATGCGCGAACCCGGCATTGCCTTCGTCGAAGCGCAATTGCCGGGTATCGGGCAGGTGAATGTTGCACGGGGCGCTTACTGCACCGGCGCGGCGATGCGATGAAGCCGTCGCATCCCCGTGAGTCGGTTTACCGAGGCGTGTCAGGCAGCGTGTAATCGAAGCGGTACGAATGCCGTCCGTTGTCGATGGTAATGATCAACGAGCCGGCGAGCCCCAGCAATTCTCCCGTGCCGGAATCGGGCACGACGGTGATCGACTGCTGCGGCTGCCCGCGCGTCATGGTGGAGCTGTGCTGCAGGACAAAACTGCCGTGGCGGCCGCCCAGCGCGCCTTGCACGGTTTCCATCGCCACATAGCCGGCGGAGCCCTGGACGCTGCTTCGAAACGCGAGCATCTCTCCCTGGCTGACGGCTTCCAGGTCGCCGTGATACTGCTTGTCCAGCGACATGCGGCCGAGCCCGGTCTGTTCCGCGACGGCACTCAGGGATTCCGGATCCAGCTTCACTTCAAACGGACCAGTGGCCAGCAGTGTCATTGCAGCGCTCCTCGTAGAATTGGCAACCCGCACTATAAGCCAACGGGGTTCCACCGGAGGTAACGGTTTGCATGACAGGCCGGAATCACGGGCGGAACGGATGGCGGATCGTATGCCGCGCGTCGCTTGCGGCGATAATCGGCATCCCGACCTCGACCGCTTTCCCCGATGACTCTCCCTGCGTTCGCACCGTTTCAGGATCTGGGCAACACCTTGCTGGCGTACTGGCGTGATGCCAATGGCGACGGCTCGCACGACACGTCGCATCTGCAACGCGTGTGGAAGAACGCGGCTGCTATCCACGCGAAGGAGGGTGGCGACGCAGAGGTGCTGTTTGCGGCGACACTGCTGCACGACTGCGTGGCGGTGGAGAAAGATTCCCCGCTTCGCGCGCAGGCGTCGCGGCTGTCGGCCGAAAAGGCACGGCAGGTGCTGAAGTCGCTGGACTGGCCGGATGCGAAGATCGACGCGGTTGCGCACGCGGTCGAGGCGCACAGTTTTTCGGCCTGTGTCGCGCCGAAGACGATTGAAGCCAAGGTGCTGCAGGATGCCGACCGGCTCGATGCGATCGGCATGGTGGGCGTCGCACGGTGTTTTTATGTCGCGGGCCGGCTGGGCAGCGCGTTGTATGACCCGGCCGGTCCGCATGCATCGGCACGGGAACTCGACGACACGCGATTCGCGATCGATCACTTCCGCACGAAACTGCTGAGGCTTTCAACTGGTTTTCAGACCGTCACCGGTACGCGTCTGGCGATCATCCGCCGTGATCGATTGCAGCGCTTTCTCGACGAGTTTTCCGACGAGATCTGAGTGTGCCGATGTGGCCTTCAGATGCCGACGTCGTCTGACGCGCACGGCTCGATGCGGATGATGGTCGCGTCGACGCGAGCCGATCATCCGGCTCTGCCCGCGAAACCTCCGTTGCATTGAACCGCGCGGCTTCAAACTTGATGAAGACTCAACGGTTCCATGGTTTCGAATCGTCGTGACCACGTCGGTGCGCAAGGCGATGCGTCAATCGTCACCGATCTGATAAAGCGCCTTCACCTGCGCCAGCTCGTCGATGAATTGATCCTTGAGCGCCTGCGGCCCGAGGATCTTCACGTGTGCGCCGAACCCCAGCAGTTTCCGCGCGCCGTGCTCGATCGATTCGATCGGCATCAGGAACGCTTTCCATCCCGGCGGCACCTCCGTGGTGCCTGCTTCGGGCGCGACAGGCGCGGCCTTGATCCGCGCGTTGGCCAGCCAGGTTTCGCCGCGCGGCGACACGGCGATATGGGCGGTCAGCCGATCGAGGTCGGCTTCGACCCGGCTCATCGCGTCGCGCCAGTGCGTCGCGAGGTCGAATCGCGCAGGACGCTTGAAGCGGCGGCGCGATGCATCGAGTTCGAGGATATTCGCGAGCCGGAACGTGAGTGCGCCGGGCTTGCCGACCACCTTGGCAACCAGGTACCACGCGCCGCCCTTGAGCACGAGGCCGAGCGGCTCGAGTGCGCGGCGGGACACGCCGCGCCAGCTCTGATACTTCACGTCGATACGGTACGAACCCCAGACCGCTTCGGCCACTTCACGCAGGAATGCCGGCGTTTCCTGCGCGCGGTACCAGTCGACGGTGTCGACGTGCAGCCGGCTGGCGACGCGATCGGCGTGTTCGCGCGAGCCGGGCGGCAGGCTGGCGATCATCTTCAGCCGCGCGGAAGTCGCCATGCCGTCGAGGCCCAGTTCTCTCGCCGGCCCGGGCAAGCCCGCCAGAATCAGCGCGTGCGCTTCGTGCTCGGTGAGCCCGGTGAGATCGGTACGCCAGCCGTCGCTCAACTGAAAGCCGCCGTTGCGGCCGCGGTCGCCCCAGATCGGCACGCCGGCCGTGGAGAGCTGGTCGATGTCGCGCAGGATCGTGCGCTCGGATACTTCCAGCGCTGCGGCGAGCGCCGGTGCGGTCATCCGGCCGCGCGCCTGCAGCATCATCATGATCGACAACAGGCGGCTCGCCTTCATGAGCGATACGTTCCCTCAAATACCTGACATGAGGTGTCATGTTATCCGACTTATGCTTTCGCGCATTCCCGATCCGTTTCATCGACTCGGGTGACGCAGCATGACATCACGAGGGATCAAACGATGAAGATCATTTCCGGGCCACTGAGCATGTTCGGGGCGAAGGTCGAGATCGCGGCGCACGAGAAGGGCATCGACTTCGAGTTGGTGATGGTGCCGTTCAGCCAGCGTCGCGGCTACGATCCCAAGCATCCGGACGTGCTGCGCATCAACCCGAAGCGGCAGGTGCCGGTGCTGATCGACGGCGATCTTGAGCTTTTCGATTCCACGCAGATCTTCGAGTATCTCGAGGATCTGCGGCCCGATCCCGCACTATGGCCGGCCCATTCGGCGGCGCGCGCGATCGCGCGTCAGCTCGAGCACTGCAGCGACGAAATCTATTTTCCGCACGTCGTCCGGCTGATGGGTCTGGAGGAGACACCGGACGATCCGGCGGCACAGGCTGCGCGCGCCGCGGCGGCCGAATACTATCGGCGCATGGAGCACGTGCTGGCGGATCGCGCGTTTCTGGCCGACACGTATTCCTATGCCGACATCGCGTTCTACATGGCGCAGTTGTTCGGCGCGCGCAAGGGCGCACCAATGACGGACGAGACGCCCCGCCTGCTCGCGTGGCGTGAGCGGATGACGGCACGCCCCGCCGTGCGCAAGGTCGCCGGTGCGATGGCCGGCTATCTTGCCTCGATCGGTGAAGCGGTTCCCGACTTTCTTCGCGGGATCGACTAGCTGCGTTCGAGCGTGGCAGGAGACGGCCTTCAGCCGCGATGGCAGCTGAAGGCCGCAGTGGCGCGTCGGTGTTCAGCCGCGGATGAACGCGAGCAGATCGGCGTTGATCGTCTCGGCGTTGGACGTGGGCATGCCATGCGGGAAGCCGGCATACGTCTTCAGCGTGCTGTTCCTCGCCAGCTTCGCCGACAGGAGCCCGGAATCCGCATACGGGACGATCTGGTCGTCGTCGCCATGCATCACGAGAACGGGAATCGTGGTGCTTTTCAGGTCTTCGGTGAAGTCGGTCTGCGAGAACGCGACGATGCCGTCGTAGTGGGCCTTTGCGCTGCCCATCATGCCCTGCCGCCACCAGTTCCAGATGACGCCTTGCGACGGCTTCGCGCCGTCGCGGTTGTAGCCGTAGAACGGGCCGGCCGGCACGTCGTAGTAGAACTGCGCGCGGTTCGCTGCGAGTTGCGCCTGGAGGTTGTCGAACACCGCTTTCGGCAGGCCGCCCGGATTGCTGTCCGTCTTGACCATCAGCGGCGGAACGGCGCTGATCAGCACGGCCTTGGCGACGCGGTCTTCGCCGTGGCGGGCGACGTAGTGGATCACCTCGCCGCCGCCGGTCGAATGGCCGACATGAACGGCGCCTTGCACGCCGAGGTGATTCACGACCGCGGCGACGTCGTCCGCGTAGTGATCCATGTCATGACCGTCCCACACCTGGCTGGAGCGCCCGTGGCCGCGACGGTCGTGCGCGATCACGCGATAGCCCTGGGCGAGGAAGAAGAGCATCTGCGCATCCCAGTCGTCGGCGCTGAGCGGCCAGCCATGATGAAAGAAGATGACCTGGGCGTCGCGCGGCCCCCAGTCCTTGTAGAAGATGTCGACGCCATCCTTCGTTGTGACGTATCCCATGTCTGCTCCTGTTCGGTGGGCGATATCGATCCGTGACGGTCTTGCCGTTCGCGAGGGTCGCCAGGCCGGCGCGGTGTATGACGCGGCATCCGGTGCCCGCCTGCATTGGCGATGCGCTCACTCTAGGTTTAAAGTTAGGTTTAATGTCAACACGCTGGAGAGGCAGGTATGAGAATCGGGGAGCTCGCGAAGCTCAGTGGCCTGACGGCCTCGCGGATCCGTTTCTACGAGGCTGAAGGGCTGCTCACGGCCGTCGAGCGCGGCGCGAATGGTTATCGCGACTACGGCGACGACGCGGTGTGGATGCTCGAGATCATCGCCGGCGCGCAGAGCGCCGGATTCTCGCTGGAGCAGATCCGCCATCTGCTGCCGCTGAAAGCCGGCAACTGGCAGCATGACGGGCTGGTGGAGGCGCTCGAACGGAAAGTCGCCGAGATCGACGCGATGCAGAAGCGCCTCAAGGAGAACAAGGCGCAACTGCGCGTCGCGATCGACAGCATCAAGAACCGGCCGACCGAACTGAACTGCTCGGAGCGCACGCGCTGGGTGATGGACCGGTTGCGCAGTCCGGGCGAGGTGTTGACACCCGGCAAGGGCCGTCGCACGACCGCCAAATGATCCGGCGCCGGTGCGGCGAGCGCCTGCCGGTTGCCCGGACGCAATCCGACGCGCCCCTCTACTCGGGGCCTTGACCTTAAAGTTGACTTAAATCTTAGAGTGCTTGCTGACGGCAGTGAGTCAGCGGGCATCGGGTGTTGCCTGCCACGGTCGATCATCGACGGGAGGCAACGAACATGGACAGGCGGTTGACACAGGTCGAATTCGGTCCACACCGGGTCGACGTGCCCGAAGGCGGGTACTACGACCGGTTCCGGATGAACCCCGACCTCGACGAGGTGGCGCGCGATCCCGCGGCGGGGAACATCGACTTTTTCCGTCGGATTCCGAAGCGTCAGGTCGCGTCGCGGGTCGGCCCGACCTGGGCGCCGAATTTCTACTACCGTTCCAGCAGCATTCAGCTGCTGTTCCTTGCGCCGCTCGAACGCCTGCGGACCACGCTGCCGGTGCCGCTCGAGCCGCTGCGCGCGCTCCCGGGATACGGGCTGGTCGCGCTGACTTTCTTCTCGTATTCGGTGTGCGACAACGATCCGTATGACGAAGTGTCGGTCGCGGTGGTGATCCGGCGGCCCGGCGCGACCGGGTCGCATGCGCTCGAGCTGATCGACTCGATGCGGCGCCGGAGCTTCTTCGCGCACGTGCTGGCGCTGCCGGTCACCACGGAAATCGCGCGGGTGCGCGGCGTGCACGGCTATCAGCTGCCCAAGTGGCTCGCCGATATCGACGTGAACCTCGGCGCCACCGCCAGCGCCCGCATTGCCGGCCCGGGCGGCCGGCCGGACCTGAGCCTGAGCGTGCCGATGCCCGAGCTGACCCACGTCGCGTCGCAGTCGCACATGGGCACGTCGACGATGATCAACCGCATCGACGGCGAGTGGCACCAGACATTCGTGCAGACGAATGCGCTATCGTTCGCCCAGCGCCTGCTGCCGCGCAACGTCGAGCTCGTGCGGCACGGCGGCCCGCTGAGCCAGCTGCTCGACGGGCTGGGCGCGGCCACCATCCTGCGTCTCGACGTGGTGAAGGACGCGCAGCTGGTGCTGAACCTGCCGACCCCGTTGAAGGGCTTCGATGAACCCGGAAAGCCACGTTGACGTCACGCCACTTCGCGGCACGCCCGCGCCGAAGGAATCGCCCATGACCCGTCCGACCCACGATCTCGTCGTATTCGGTGCCACCAGTTTCGTCGGGCAGATCCTCGTCCGCTACCTGTCCGAGTACCTGTCCGGCGCGGGCGAGACGCTGCGCTGGGCCATCGCCGGCCGCTCCGAAGCGAAGCTCAGGCAGGTCAGGGATACGCTGGGCGCGGCCGGGCAGTCGGTGCCGATCATCGTCGCCGACGCGGCCGACGACGCGCAGCTTCGCGCGCTCTGCGCGCAGACGCGGGTGGTCGTGTCCACCGTCGGCCCCTATGCGCTTTACGGGGAGCCGCTGGTCAGGGTCTGCGCGGAAACCGGCACCGACTACTGCGACCTCACCGGCGAGACGCAATGGATCAAGCGGATGATCGACAGGTACGAGCCCGCGGCCCGGCAATCCGGCGCGCGCATCGTCCATTGCTGCGGCTTCGATTCGGTGCCGTCGGACATGGGCGTGTTCTTCCTGCAGCAACAGGCGCGGCAGCAGTGGGGCGTGCCGGCCGCGCAGGTGAAGATGCGGGTGAAAACGCTGAAGGGCGGCGCGTCGGGCGGCACCGTGGCGAGCGTGATCAACGTCGTCCGGGAAGCGGCGGCCGATCCCGCGTTGCGCAGGGAACTGCTCGATCCTTATTCGCTGTGCCCGAAGGGGCATGGCTTCACGGCCCGCCAGCATGCGGTGCGATCCGCCGCATTCGATCGCGACTTCGACGCGTGGATCGCGCCGTTCGTGATGGCGGCGATCAACGAGCGTGTCGTGCATCGCTCCAATGCGCTTGCCGGCAACGCGTACGGCAGCCGCTTCACGTATGACGAAGCGGTGATGACGGGCACGGGCCTCAAGGGCCGCCTGACCGCGGTGACGATGGTGGCCGGTCTCGGCGCGTTCATGGTGGGTGTCGTCATCAAGCCGGTGCGCGGCCTGATGGAGCGTTTCCTGCTGCCGAAGCCCGGCGAGGGGCCGAGCGCCACGGCGCAGCTGGCCGGCCGCTACGATCTGCGCTTCTTCGGCCGCACCGACGACGGGAAGGCCCTGCGCGTGAAAGTCACCGGCGACCGCGATCCCGGCTACGGCTCCACCGGCAAGATGCTCGGCCAGGCCGCGATCAGTCTCGCGCTGGATTGCGTCGGCGACGGCGTCAAGACCGGCCGCGGCGGCGGCTTCTGGACGCCCGCGACGATGTTCGACGCGCGCTACATCGAGCGCCTGGTGCGCCATGCGGGGTTGCGATTCGAGGTGATTTGAGCGCGCGTCGTCCGCTCGTCATGCGACAGGAAGCCGATAAAGATCGGATTGCGAATCAACATCAGGAGACAACAGACAGTCACGACGGGGCAGATGGCCGGACGCGATCCGGCCGGGGAGTATCGGAACATGAAGATCGGGGAACTGGCGGAACGCACGGGCCTTACCCCTTCGCGCATTCGCTTTTACGAACGCATCGGTCTGTTGACGCTCGTCGAGCGCGAAGCGAACGGCTATCGCACGTATCCGCAGGAAGCGGTGACGGTGCTCGACCTGATCACGGCCGCGCAGAAGGCGGATTTCAGTCTCGACGAGATTCGCGCGCTGATGCCGGCCGACCTCGCACAGTGGCCCTGCGCTTCGTTGCTGGACGCGCTGTGCGGCAAGGTGCGGGACATCGAGGCGCTGGAGGCGCGGTTGGCGCAAAGCAAGGCGCAGATCGTGGCGCTGATCGCCGACATCGCCGCGAAACCGGAGTCGGTCGATTGTGCAACCCATGCGAAGCGATTGCTGTCGCGCATCCCGCCGGGGAATGCGGCGGAGGGCGGTGGTGGTGAGGCTACGACTGCCGCCGCCGAGCGTGACGAAGCGGTTATGCGCCGCCGGCCGACCCGCGCTTAGACGGGCGCCGGCGCATCACATCACAGCAGCGCGACGACCTGTTCCGCGGTCGCCTTCGCCGATTGCGGATTCTGGCCGGTCACGAGCCGGCCGTCGACGACGACGTAGGACGTGAACGGCAGCAGCGCCTTCTCGTAGCGCGCGCCACGCTGCTGCATCTGCTCCTCGACGTTGTAGGGCACCTTCTTCGCGACGCCGGCCAGGATTTCCTCGACCCACGAGTAGCCGGTGATCCGGCGTCCGGCCACCAGCAGCGAGCCGTCCGACAGCGTCGTGTTCAGCAGTCCGCAGTAGCCGTGGCAGACCGACGACACGACACCGCCGCGCTCGTAGATCTCGCGCGTGAGCCGCTGCAGCCCCGCATCGTCCGGGTAGTCCCACATCACCGCATGGCCGCCGGTGAAGTAGATCGCATCGAAATCGGCCGGATCGATCTCGTCGGGGCGCGCGGTGGTGGCCAGCAGCGCTTCATTGGCCTTGTCGGCGCGCCACGCCTTCGCGGCGGCGTCGGCGTGCGGCCATTTGAGCGAACGCGGCTCGAGCGGCGACACGCCGCCCTTGGGGCTCACCAGCCGTTGCTCATAGCCTTGCGTCGCGAAGATGTGATGGGCATGGGTCAGCTCGGACAGCCACAGGCCGGTCGGTTGCGACGGATCGGCGTAGTGCGCGACGTTGCTGACCACGTGAAGGATGCGCTTGCTCATGATGCGGTTCCCTTTCATCGGCCACGGGCGGACGTCGTCGACGTGCCGCCGGATTGTCGGATGGCAGTACCGATACCCATGGCCTCGATACGCTGCCGAGGCAAACCATAACCTTTAAGCAAAGTTGAAGGTCAAGGCCTTTTCGTTTTCGCCGCCCGCGCGGGGTTCGCAGGCAGCACGAGACCGTCCAGCAAGGTGGTCAGCGCATCTTCGATCGCGTGATCGCCGACTTTCTCGCGCACCAGCCGCCCGTCGATCGCCAGCATCGTCAGGCCATGCAGATGCGCCCAGCAGGCGGTCGCCTGGCCGAGCGCCGGGCGCGGGCGGATCGTGCCGGCGCGCTGCCCGTGTTCCAGGATGTCGACGACCAGCAGGAACGGCGCCTGCACGCGCGGATCGAGATGGATGTCCGTGGGTTCGCCGGCATCCGCGGCAAACATCAGCCGATAGAGATCCGGGTTGCGCTGCCCGAATGCGAGATGGGCGTAAGCGAGCGCGCGCAGCACGTCCGGTGCGTCCGCTGCGGGATCGACGGACGCGGCGAGGTCTTCGTTCAGCCGATCGAAGCCGATCAGCGCGAGCTCGTGCAGCAACGCGGCCTTGTCCGGGAAATGCCGGTACGGCGCCGAATGGCTGACGTTCGCGCGCCGCGCGATTTCGCGCAGCGTGAACTGCCAGCCCTGTTGCTCCTGCAGCGTGTCGAGCGCCGTTTCGATGATCGCGCGACGCAGATCCCCGTGGTGATAAGCCTTTTGCCCGGCGTCCGCAGCCCCATCCGACGACATCACGTTGCTCCTATGTTGACAGGGAACACATTGTGAGCCTATGATCCGCCGCATGCAAGTTGACAGTGTCTACATCGACGCAACCTCGTGAGGTGCACCATGGCCGTTTCCGCAGAATCCAGCTCGAGCTTCGACCCGGCGGCGTTGCTGGCCCGCCAGCGCGACGCGTTCGTCAGCGAGGGGCCGCCGAGCGTGCAGCAGCGCAAGGCCCGGCTCGCGCGGCTGCGCGCCGTGGTGCTCGCATATCGCAGCGAAGTGGAGGAGGCGGTCAGCGCCGATTTCGGGCATCGCTCGCGGCACGAGACCGCGATCATGGAACTGGTCGGCGTGATCCAGGCGATCGACTACCTGACGCGCAACCTGCGCCGCTTCACGAAGCCGCAGCGCCGGCACGTCGGGATCTTTTACCGGGCCGGGCACGCGCACGTGGAGTACCAGCCGCTGGGTGTCGTCGGCGTGATGGCGCCGTGGAATTACCCGTTCGCGCTCACGTTCATTCCGCTGGCCACCGCGCTGGCCGCGGGCAACCGCGCGATGCTCAAGCCGTCGGAACTGACGCCGCGCACCAGCGAGGTGATGCGCCGGATGCTCGCGGAAACCTTCCCGAGCGAAGAAGTCGCGGTCGTGCTCGGCGGCCCGGAAGTCGGCGCCGCTTTCAGCGGCTTGCCGTTCGACCACCTGCTGTTTACCGGCAGCACGCAGGTGGGCCGCAAGGTCATGAAGGCGGCCAGCGACAATCTGGTGCCGGTGACGCTCGAACTCGGCGGCAAGAGCCCGGCGATCGTCGCGAGAGGGCACGTCGATGGCCGGACGATGTCCAGCATCGTGTTCGGCAAGCTGTCGAACGGCGGGCAGACCTGCGTCGCGCCCGACTATGCGCTGGTGCATGAAGACGACCTGGACGCGTTCGTCGCGCAATACGATGCGGCCGTCGCACGCTTCTACCCGGACGGTCCGACCAGCCCGGATTACACGTCGATCGTCAGCGACCGTCACTACGATCGCCTGAAAAGTCTCGTCGACGAAGCGCGCAGCAAGGGCGCGCGCGTGATCGAGGCGGGCGTGAACCCGCAGCAGGCGGCCACCCGCAAGCGGACGCTCGCGCCCACGCTGATCGTCGGGGCCGGCGACGATACGACCGTCATGCAGGAAGAGATCTTCGGGCCGATCCTGCCGGTGCGCACGTATCGCACGATCGACGAAGTCGTCGACTACGTGAATGCGCGTCCGCGGCCGCTGGCGCTGTATTACTTCGGCGCGCAGGACAGCGATTGCGAGTCGTTGCTCAAGCGCACCACGTCGGGCAACGTCGGCATCAACAACACGCTCCTGCATGTCGCGCAGGAAGACTTGCCATTCGGCGGCGTCGGTCCGAGCGGGATGGGTGCGTATCACGGCATCGAGGGATTCCGCGCGATGAGTCATGCCAAGGGCGTGTTCGTGCTGGGGCGCTGGAACCTGCCGAGCCTGCTGCGTGCGCCGTTCGGCAAGCTCGCGGATCTGTCGCTGGCGGCGCTGCTCGGGCGCAGCCGGGAACCGGCGGGCGTGCGGGCGGGATTGAGCGCGAAGCGCTGAGACCGGCGACGCACCGCAGCCGGCGCGCGACTGTTTCGCAAGCAGCGCGCCGTCGTAGTCGAGGGCGGATGTGTGGGTGAGTGCCTGGATCGAACCTCGACCGTGAAGGATGCCCGCTAGGGCCGGTTGCGCACGCCTGCCCCGTTGCGAATGGCGGTTTCATCGACAAGCGTCGCGGCGAATTCGACGGCGGCCGGCATTCCCGCGTCGTGCATCATCACGAATTCCATGTCCGGCAGCGCCGGCAAGCCTTCGGACACGCCCAGCTCGCGGAGCGTGTCGTCGATCGCGCTGCGCGGCACCGGCGCGATCGCGATGCCGGCGCGAGCGAACGTGCGGATGCCCGTGACGCTCGGGCTTTCGCATGCGATGAAATAGCGCATGCCGGCCAGCGCGAGCGCCTTGATGGCCGCGCCCCGGTACGGGCACGGATCGGGGAAGCACGCGAGCGGCACATCGCCTTCCGGCAGCGGCTCATGGCGCGCAAACGCCCAGACGAGCGGCTCTCGCCACAACGTCGCGCCCTGGCCCGTGTGCGCGCACCGGCTACCGATCACGAGATCGAATTCGCCGTTTGCGTGCCGTTGAAACAGGCTGTCGCCGATGTCGACCGTCAGATTCAGCCGCAAGCCGCGCCGCGCGGCGCCATGGCGGCGCATCACGTCGGGAAGCCAGCCGCCCGCGACATCCTCCGATGCGCCGATCCGCAGCGTGACATCGACTGCGTTGCCGGTGCCCAGCCTCGTCCTCGCTTCCTCGCTCAGATTGAGCATCGCGCGCGCGTAGCCGAGCAGCATCTGGCCATGTTCGGTGAGCGTGACGCTGCGCGTATTGCGGGCGAGCAGCGCCCGGCCGACCTGCTCCTCGAGACGAGCGATCTGCGCGCTGACTGCGGATTGGCTGAGATTCAGCTTGCGACCTGCGCCGGTAAAGCTACGCACGTCGGCGATGGCGACGAACGTATGAAGTAGTGACGTGTCGAGGGGTGGGTTCATTGATCACCAATTCGGGTTAATTCGATCAATTCATATCGTTTCCGGATTATAGGTCGATCCGATAGGCTGCGAAGTGCAGTGGGCGACCGCGCATCCCGCGCGCCGCCGTCACTTTAGGCAAGGACCGGTTTCATGACACGCGTGCTCTATATCGAAGGCTCACCCAACAAGGACTACTCGGCATCCATCGACGTGTGCAATGCCTTTCTCGATGCGTACCGGCACGCCCATCCCGATCACGCGATACAGAAGCTCGACATCTGGAATCTGGCGATACCCGAATTCGACGAAGCCGCGCTGGCCGCGAAATATGCGGGACTGAGCGGCAAGGCGTTGACGCCGGCGCAGGCGGCGGCATGGCAACGGATCGAGCAGCTCGCGGCACCGTTCCACGAAGCGGACAAGTTCCTGTTCGGCGTGCCGCTGTGGAATTTCAGCATTCCATACAAACTCAAGCACCTGATCGATGCGATCTCGCAGAAGGACGTGCTGTTCACGTTCGACGGCGCCGGTTTCGCCGGCAAGCTGACCGGAAAAAAGGCGGCCGTGATCTATGCGCGCGGGCTCGGTTATCAGTCGCCGGGCTCGTTTACGCCGGCTGCCGAATTCGATCTTCAGCGCCCGTACATGGAGACCTGGCTCAAGTTCGTGGGCGTGAACGACGTCACCGGGATCGTGGTCGAGCGCACCCTGTTCGGTCCAGACGGAGAGGTCGACCGTAGTCGCGCGATCGACGAAGCCCGCACGATCGCGCGCACGTTCTAAAGCGAACCCGCGGCGCATCCGGCGCGCCAGCGAAGCGCGCCCGCCGGTTGCATCGGCGCGTGGCGCGCCGTGTCGAGTCAGCGCCCGCCGCGCGCGATGGCAAGCGCGACGCCGAAGCCCACGAGCAGGCAGCCGAAGGTGCGGTCGATCCAGTGCCGCAGCGCCAGCAGGCGATCGCGGACGGCCGTCGCGGAGAAGCACAGGGCCACCAGGCTGAACCAGCCGGCATGCGCGACGGCGATGAACGCGCCGTAGCCGATCTGCACGATCAACGGCGTGTCGGGCCGCACGGCCTGCATGAACAGGCTGACGATGAACACCGTGGTCTTGGGGTTCAGCGCATTGGTCAGGAAGCCGGTGCGCAGCGCGGCCAGGTCGGATAGCGGTGCGGCCGGTGCATCCGTCTGCCCGTTGCCGGCCTTCGTCATGAGCATCTTCACGCCGAGGTAGATCAGGTAGATCGCGCCGACCAGCTTGACGGCATTGAAGAGCCACAGCGACTGGCGGATCAGCAGGCCGACGCCCAGCAGCGTGTAGCTCACGTGCACCGTCACGCCGAGCCCGATACCCAGCGCGGTGAGCACGCCCGAGCGGCGCGACAGCATCAGGCTGTTGCGCGTGACCATCGCGAAGTCCGGCCCCGGGCTGATCACGGCCAGCAGCGTGATGGTGACTACAACTATCAGTTCGGTCATCGTCTTGTCCTTGCGATTGATGGCTTGATGGCGCAATCTTATGGGTCATGCTCCATCGGGAAAAGCGATGATTTCTGACCAGAATGGTGAGATTGACTCACAGTCCGTTCGCACGAACCTGCCATCGCTGATGGCGTTGCGTTGCTTCGAGGCGGCGGCGCGTCACGAGAATTTCAGCCGCGCTGCCGACGAGCTGTGCCTGACTCATGGTGCAGTCAGCCGCGCGGTGCGATTGCTCGAGGACGACCTGGGCGTGGCGCTGTTCCAGCGGCGCAGCCGTCGTGTGTTCCTGACCGATGCGGGCCGCAAGCTGGCGCAGGCCGTCCACGACGGGCTGGGGCTGATGCGTCACGCCGCGCAGGAATTGCGTACCGAGGCCGCCCGGGCGCGGCGCTGGGTCCTGTCGTGCGAACCGACGCTGCTGATGCGCTGGCTGATTCCGCGCTGGCCGGATTTTCAGGCGCGGCATGCGGGCGTCGACATTCACCTGGCTGCCGCGGGCGGTCCGTTTTCATTCGACAGCGGCATCGACATGGCGATTCGACGCAATGACTTTGCGTGGCCGGCGGATTGCCACGCGGAGCGGCTGTTCGCGGAGCAGGTGGGGCCGGTCTGCCGGCCGGATAAGGTCGATGCGTGGTTTTCCGCGCGTCGTGGCAGTCGTTCGTTGAAGGCGGATGTGCCGCGACTGCACACGCGGACACGGCCGGACGCGTGGAAGGAATGGGCGGTGGCGGCGAATCAGCCGGCCGCGGGCGGGCGCGGGCAGACGTTCGACCATTTCTATTTCAGTCTGCAGGCGGCCGTCGCGGGGCTCGGTGTCGCGATCGGCCCGTGGCATCTCGTTCGCGATGACATCGAAAGCGGTGTGCTCGTCGCGCCGATGGGGTTCGTCGAGGATGGCTCGCATTACTGCTTGTTGACGCCGGAACCGGTGGTGGCGGGGAGTGCGCAGGGGGATGTGCTGGGGTGGTTGAGGGCGGTGGTTTGATGGAGCGGCACGGTTGAATGGCCATTCAGGCGTGACGTAAAACGACGTTGGCACCGATCACGCAATGGCACAATTTCAACGCGCGTGCGCCGACGAAGTGCCACGATGGACGGGCGGACGGATCCTCACTTCAGGGAGCGACGGATGGAAGACGAGTTGCAGGCGTTGATCGCGGCCCGGCGCGAGGCCGGGGAGCCGGAAAGCCAGCCACCGGGGTGGAAGGACAACCTGGTTCTGTTGCACGGCACGTTAACCCGTGTGTCGAAAAAGCGCGCGGCTGCCCCGTCTCGTTTTCCCCCGCCGCCAGCGGGCGTCGTGGGTGCGACCGCGGTTGCCGCGACGTTGATGGACATGGGAGCCCAGGCGCAGGTCATGGTCGATGCGACCGACGCATCGAGCTGGAAAGACGAAGCGGACTGGGTGGCGTTCGAGATGGGCGGAAATCATTTCCACGGCGTGCTGTGGATGATGCCGATGCACCGTGGCGACCTGGTCAAGGTCGTGGCGGAAAAAATCGGCGAGAACCGCTATTTCGCCTATGCGGTCCAGCGCGATTCGGACGCCGTGGTCGCGATCTACCCGAATGCGGTCATGGGGACGAAGGCGCGTGGCCGATTCGAACGGAAAGGCACGCTGGGGTTCTTCGTGTTCGTGGAGTCGATCATGGCCGTCTTCCTGGGGATCAATTTCATTCGTGGGGAAGGCGGTATCGGAGACTTTGCGATCATGCTGGGCGGAGCACTCTTCGCGGGTGCCTTCGTCATGATGCTCGTTCACTTCCTGGGGAAATGGAAGTTCCGCAACAGCATCGAAGATGAACTGGCCGAGCGCATCTTCCACGCATTCGGCTGGCCCGATCCGCCGAATTTCAATTTGCAAAAGGTCTCTCGATGGCCGAACCGGGCGCGGCCGAGCGCGGATCTTCCGACCGCCCATCCTTACTGGTATTTCAACCTGTGCTACTTCAGGTACGAACCCGCGCGGCAAGCCTGATATCGTGAATCGCGGGCTGCCGTGACGGCCGTCACGACTGCCCGGACGGCCCGTGCGGTGCGAAGGTCCTGCCCGTCACGTCAGCGATGAAGTCGATCGCCGCGCGAATCGACGGCGAATGCCTGAGATCGGCGTGCACGACCAGCCAGATGTCGCGGGCGTACGGTTCCCCGTCGAACGGCAGGCGCTGCAACCCGGGATCGCTGTCGCCCATGAACACGGGCAGGCCCGCTACGCCGATGCCCGTGCGGGCCGCGACCTGCTGCGTCGTGATGTCGCTGACTTCGCATGCGATGCGGCGACCCCGAGCGATCGACTCGAGCCACTTCTGATGCGGCATTTCCGCGAATTGCGCGTCGTAGCAGATGAAGGCCCAATCGTCAGGCGTCGACGCGTGCGCATAGTCGCGACTCGCATAGAGCCCGAAAGCCATCTCGCCCAGCTTGCGCGTCACGTTTTGCGGCTCCTCGGGGCGGAACAGGCGCACGGCGATATCCGCTTCACGACGGGCGAGCGATACGCTTTGCGCCTGGCTGGCCATCGACAGCCGAATGCCCGGATGCAATTGCGCGAACGCATACAGGTGATTCGCGAAGAAATTGTTGGCGAGCACGGGCGGCACGCTGATCGTCACGGTGCCGTGCATCGGCAGGTGTTCCGTGAGCGCGAGGCGCTCGATCGCAAATGCGTGTTCCTCCATTTTTCCGGCGAACTCGAGAATCTGCCGGCCGGCGGCGGTCGGCCGGCACGCGCGCGGCAACCTGTCGATCACGCGCATCTTCAATTCGGATTCGAGTGCAGCCAGGCGACGGCTGACTGTCGCATGATCGACATTCAACCGCCTGGCGGCCGCGGAAAGACTCCCGGCTTGAGCGACGGCAATGAAGTAACGCAGGTTTTCCCAGTCGAACATCGGTGCATTTTCTCCAGGTTGCTGTGCCGTTTTGCGGAATATTCGCACAGAAGGCGATCCTCTACGCTTCAATCCTCCGAATGCGAAGGATTGCCGATGCAGACATCATCCACCCATCACCCGCGGCTGGTTCAAACGGCGGCGTGCCTCGGTTATGCGGTCGTCTTGATCGACGTCAGCGTCGTCAACGTGGCGCTCGATGCGTTGCGAACGGCGTTTGGCGCAGTGCTCACCGACCTGCAATGGGTCGTCAACGCGTATGCGCTCGTGTTCGCGGCGACCCTGCTGATGGCGGGTGCGCTCGGCGACCGGCTGGGTGCAAAGCGCGTGTTCATTGCCGGTTACGCGATCTTCACGCTGTCGTCGATCGGTTGCGGCATCGCGCATGCCATCGGCGCGTTGATTGCCTGGCGTCTCGTTCAGGGGATAGGCGCCGCGCTGCTGGTGCCGAACTCGCTCGCCGTGCTGCGTCTCGCATTCGACGACGCGGCAGCGCGTAGCCGCGCGATCGGCTGGTGGGGCGCCGGCGGCGGCATTGCGTTGGCAGCCGGGCCGCTGGCCGGCGGGTTGCTCATCGCCGTAGTCGGCTGGCGCAGCATTTTCCTGGTCAACGTGCCGGTCGGCATCGCCGGTATCTGGATGACCTGGCGGTTTGCGCCCGACACGAAAACGCAGGGCGGCAGGCGCCTCGATCTTCCCGCGCAACTGACCGGTGCGTTGGCGCTGGCGGCGCTCACGTTCGCGTCGACCGAGATCAGTGCGCTGGGGTGGCGCAGTCCGGTCATCGTGAGTGCGTTCGCGTTATGCGTTGCGTTGGGCATCGCGTTCGTCCGGCTGGAAGCGCGCAATCCGGACGCGATGCTGCCGGCCGGGTTGTGGCAGGACCGGATCGTCCGCAGCGCGATCGTGATCGGCGCGATCGCGAACCTGGTCTTCTACGGCATCGTCTTTACGTTGAGCCTGCTGTTTCAGTCGGTCTGGCATATGACGCCCGTGCGCGCGGGTGTCGCGTTTCTGCCGATGATGGGGGTGCTGATGATCATGAGCATCGTCGCCGGAAGGCTGACCGGCAGGCTGGGCGCGCGCATGCTGGCGACGGCCGGGTTGTCGATTTCAGCGCTCGGTTATCTGGCGATGTGGCCGGCAATTGCTGCGCAATCCAACGGGTTGCTTGCGATACCGATGCTGCTTGCAGGCAGTGGCATTGCGTTGACGATACCGACCATCATGGACGCGGCGCTCGCGGCGGTGAGCGGCGCGCAGTCAGGCGTGGCGTCGGGGTTGTTGAATACGGCGCGACAGGTGGGCGGCGTGATGGGCGTCGCGTTGTTTGGCTTCTTCGTTCGTGAGGCAGGGGGCGTGGCGTTCGTCCATGGGATGGAGCGGGCGTTGATCGTTTCGGTTCTGTTGCTGGTGGCGGGGGCGGTGATGGCCTGGCGGAATCTGGAGCAGGCAGGGGCGCGCGGGATTCCGGTTCGCGGGACGAACCCTCAACGTCAGTGACCTACCCGATAAACGCGGCCGCCATGCACGCCTTCCACGCTGCGTCGACAGGCCATTGCCACACGTGCCGCCGGCGCACTTTCGCAGCCGGGGAAAAACCGACCGAACCTGTCCACGGATTCGGTCGGTACGGTCGGGCTCACGGCGTTGATCCGGATGCCACGTGGGAAGTCGCACGCGGCCGCGCGCACGCATCCTTCAATCCCGGCATTCGGCGCGCCAAACCGGCAACGGGCATCAGGTCGTCGTTGGCTTCTTGAGATCGTCGATGCACGGGATGCCTGCTTTCCGCTTGGGACGGAGAAATTTGGGCACCGGGCTGGCTTGCCCGACGCCAGCCTGGCTTTGACTGACCTTCGGCTTCAAGGCGGCCGTCTTCGCCTTGTGCGGCATCCGGCAACCGCCGGCCGGCAGGTCGGCGTACGGATCGTCTTCGGCCGTTGCCGCCGCGGCAGGCAGTGCGGGCGCGGTCGACGCGACCAGCATCGGCGCGAACGGCAACGCGCGCATCCGCTCGCCGGTCAGGACGAACGCGCCGTTGGCGACCGCCGGTGCGATCGGCGGCACGCCGGCCTCGCTCAAGCCGGTCGGATGCGCGTCCGACGGGACGAAGAACACGTCCACCGGCGCCGCTTCCTGCATCCGCACCGGCGAGTAGTCGGCGAAGCCGGCGTTGCGGGCCGCACCATGCTCGACGTCGATCGCGAAACCCGGCTTGGTCGTCGCGAGGCCGAACAGCGCACCGCCCTGGATCTGCGCTTCCGCGCCGGTCGGGTTCACGATGCGGCCGGCATGCACGCCGGCCGTCACGCGGTGCACGCGGGGCTTCTGGGCTTCGATCGACACCTCGGTCACATAGGCGACGACCGTGCCGGCGGTTTCGTGCATGGCGACGCCCCACGCGTGCCCGGCGGGCAGCGTGCGCGCGCCGTAGCCCGACTTGTCGACGGCCAGTGCGAGCGCCTGGCGATGGCGCGCGTGCTCGGGGCCGGCCAGCCGCGCCATCCGGTACGCGACCGGATCCTGGCGGGCCGCGTGCGCGAGTTCGTCGACGAGCGTCTCCATCACGAACGCCGTATGCGTATTGCCGCCCGAGCGCCATGACTGGACCGGCACGTCGACGTCCGGCTGATGGACCGAGACCTGCATCGGGAAACCGTACGGGCTGTTCGCCACGCCTTCGGTGAGGTCGGGATCGGTGCCGCTTTTGCGAATCGTCGTGCGCTCGAGCGGCGAACCCTTCAGCACCGACTGGCCGACGACGACGTGCTGCCAGTCCCGCACCGCGCCGCTGCCGTCGACACCGATGTCGACACGATGCAGCACCATCGGGCGGTAATAGCCGCCGCGCAGATCGTCCTCGCGCGTCCAGATCGTCTTGACCGGGCCCAGGTGGCCGGCCGCGAGGTACGCGGCGGACACATGGGCGGCTTCGACCACGTAGTCCGACGTGGGCGTCGAGCGCCGGCCGTAGTCACCGCCCGACATCATCGTGAAGATCTGGACTTTCTCGGGCGCGATACCGAGTGCCTTCGCGACCGCGGCGCGATCGGTCGTCTGCATCGACGAACCGCCCCAGATCTTGATCCCGCACGCGCAGCTCGGCGGGCCGACGTCGACCGTGCAACTGAGCGGTTCCATCGGCGCATGAGCAAGATACGGAAATTCGTAGTCCTGCTGGATTCGCGTCGCCGCCGGCGGTGCGTTGCCGGCATCGGCCGTGCGCACCACGGTGCCGGGCGTGCCGGCGAGCTGCTTGTATGCCTGCATCTGGTCGGCGGACGTGACGGTCGAACCGGTGTCCTTCCACGTGACCTGCAGCGCGTCGCGACCGAGCCTGGCAGGCCAGTAGCCGTTCGCGATCACGGCCACGCCGGTGCCGCCGCGATCGGTCGGGATTTCGACGACCTCGACCACGCCCTTGACGGCGCGGGCCGCCGCCGCGTTGTAGCTCGCAACCTGTCCGCCGAAGCGCGGCGGGCGTGCGACCACGGCCACCATCATGTCCGGCAGGCGCCAGTCCATCCCGTACTTGAGCGTCCCGTCGAGCACGGCGCGCGATTCGACGCGCGGGGTCGGCTTGCCGATGATGCGGAACTGGTCGGGCGACTTCAGCGGCACGTGCCGCGGCACCGGCATCGTCATCGCGTCCTGCGCGAGTTCGCCGTAGGTCGCGGTGTGGCTGCCGGACGTCACGACGCCCTGCGCGGTCCGGCACGTGGCCGGATCGACGTTCCAGCGCCGGGCGGCCGCGGCGACGAGCATCGCGCGCGCGGACGCGCCGAGTTCGCGGTATTGCGTAAACGAATGGTTGATCGACGTCGAGCCGCCCGTCATCTGGATCCCGGTCACCGGATCCTTGTACGGTTCGCCGGCCGGCGCGAGCACGGTGCGCACGTTGCGCCAGTCGGCATCGAGTTCGTCGGCCAGCGCCATCGGCAGCGCGGTGCTGACGCCCTGGCCGGACTCGGTCCGGTTGACGGCCACCGTCACCGTGTTGTCCGGCGCGATGATCAGGAATGCTTGAGGAGCCGAGGCCCGAAGCGTCATGCCGGCTTCGACGCCGGCGCGCGTCGGCTTGATGCCGAGCGCGAGGCAGCTGCTCGCCGCCATCGTGAGTTTCAGGAAGCCGCGCCGGCCGAGCACCGGAGAACCGGCTCCGGTGACGGTCGAAGCGTCGGGGGCAGGGGCGTCGGTGTTCGCCGGGCGCCCGGCAGTGCGGATACGCATGATCACAGTCTCCCGGCGGTCTCAGGCAAGTGCGCTGGCCGCATCATGAATCGCGGCGCGGATGCGCTGGTAGGTGGCGCAACGGCACAGGTTGCCGGCCATCGCGCGATCGATGTCGGCATCGGTCGGCGCCTTGTTGCCGCGCAGCAGCCCTGCCGCACTCATCATCTGGCCGCTCTGGCAATAGCCGCATTGCGCGACGTCGTGGCGGACCCAGGCGTCGAGGACGGCCTTGCCGATTGCATCGTCGGCGAGGTGTTCGGACGTCGTGATGCGCGCACTTCCCACCGACGACAGCGCGAGCGTGCAGCTAGGCACGGGCCGGCCGTCGACGTGCACGGTACACGCCCCGCAGTCGCCGGTGCCGCAGCCGAACTTGGTGCCGGTCAGGCCGAGGTTGTCGCGCAGCACCCAGAGCACCGGCGTCGACGGATCGGCATCGATCTCCGCCGACCGGTTGTTGATGTTCAACGTCACCATCGTGAAGTTCTCCCTTGGACACCGCGTTATCGTTCGCGAGACAAAACCGCAATGCGACGGATGTGAACCAATTAAAGCAGATTCGAGAATAATTCAGCATCTCGAAAATCGGATTTTTTGCCTTTCTTAATGATTTTGGCTGGTTGGTTAAAATATAAAATTTACAGCCGGTATACAAATGTGCGAATGTCTCAGAAAGAATGTTGAGTTTTGACAAAAACTTGCAGGCCCCATGGAAAACGTTTGCGAGTCGAGCCTATATTTGACTCGCGATCAATGCGGGGGAGACGAATCGAACGATGGAGTCAGGCTAATCCATATATGAAACAACAGTTCCTGGATTGAATTCCGGGGGCGGATTCCGGCGTTTGTTTTCATGGCGCAAGGCTTGCCACGCGGGCACTTTGGGTGCGACCGCCGTTTGACCTGTATAGGGACGCGCGTAATCAGCGTGGGTTCTCCGGCGGCATCTTTGATGTGCATGAAGCAGCGGTTTCTAATAAGTGGAAGATTTACCGGGCAGGGGGATTAAAAGTAAAAAATGCTGATTAAATAATGCCAGTTGATTAATTCTCGCCAGTTGTCAATCCGGTCATCCGTTTTGGTTTGATGATGGGGCGGCGTTTATCCAGAAAAATCGAATAACAGATTCCGGTATTTCCTTTCTGTATTCCTGATTGCGGGAAGGATTCGGGACGTCGATTCTCTTTATGGGAAGGTGTGATTATGCGTATGCGCATGGGTTCGAATAAAAAGCGCGCGGATGCACGTCCGAAATTCCTCGTTCCGACCGGCATGCTGGTCGCGCTGGTCGGCGCTGGGGTCATTCCCGCCGAAGCACTGGCCGCCTGCACCGGAACACCTGCCGTCACCTGTACCGGCGCGACCGCCAGCTACGCGAACGGCACAAACGGCCTCACCGTCACGGTCGCCCCGGGCGCGACCGTTTCCGTGCTGCCGTTGTTCGGCGGGACGGCGATGTCGCTGACGGGCAGCGGCGTCACGCTGACCAACAACGGGACGATCGACCCATCCCTGGCCGGCCTGAGCGCCGTTTCGAACGGCACGGTCGTCGGCAATGTCCTGTCCCCGAGCACGGTCAACGTCACCAACACGAGCACCGGCGTGATGATGGGTTCGACCAGCGGGTTGCTGGGCAACGGGCCCGCATTGACCGTCTACAACGGCATTGGCGGGACGACGAACATCACGAATGCCGGCACGATCGGCACGACCGGCATCCTCGGCTTCACCGCGGGCCCGACCGCACAGGTGGTCACCGCGCAGGGCGGCGCCCAGGTCAATTTCACCAACGCGAGCGGCGGCGCGATCAATGGCTCCGTGGTGCTTGCGCCGAGCGGACTGGCCGGCACCGGTAATACGTTCACCAACGCGGGAACCATCACGGGCAACGTGTCGCTCGGCGCGGGCCTCGGCACGTCGAACACGTTCAATGCGTTGACGGGATCGTCGGTCGGACTCGGCGTCGATGCGGGCGTGGGCGGCAACAACACGCTCAACCTGCAATTGAACCCGGCCGCCGGCGGCGCGACGAACGGCGCCATCGCGGTCGATACGTTCGGCAATTTCAACAACCTCGCGGTGCAGGGCGGCACGTGGGACATCACCGGCGCATCGACCGCGGCGAACGCGTCGCTGACCGGCGGCACCGCGATCGTCCACGGCGCCGGTGCGCTGGGCACCGGCACGATCGTCGCCGGCGGCGGCACGCTCGAGGCCGGCGCGGCCGGCGTGAACCTGCTCAACAACGTGACGCTGAACGGCAGCCTGACGGTGGACGGCGCGAACGGGCTCGCGTTGTCGGGCACGATCGCCGGCGGCGGCGCGCTGAACGCGCAAGGCACCGGCACGCTGGCATTGAACGGCACCAATTCGTTCACGGGCGGAACGAATCTGACGGGCGGCGGCGGGCTGCTCGTCGGCACGAGCGGGGCGCTCGGCGGCGGCGCGCTGAACGTGACGGGTGCGGGCGGCTCGCTCGGCACGAGCGTCGGCGGCACGGTGCTCGGCAACGCGGTCAATATCGATACCGGCGTGACGCTGGGCCTGAACGGCTCGGCCAACCTCGGCCTGGGCGGCACGATCGCAGGCAATGGCGGGATTGCGCAAACCGGCGCGGGCACGACGACGGTGCTTGGCTTGAACACGTTCTCGGGCGGCACGGCGCTGAGCGGCGGCGGGCTGATCGCCGGCAACGGCGCGGCGCTCGGCACGGGGGCGCTGCATGTGACCGGTGCGGGCGGCTCGCTGGCGACGAACGTGGGCGGCACGCTGCTCGGCAATGCGGTGAACCTCGATGCAGGCGCCACGCTGGGCCTGAACGGCGCGGCGGGCCTGAGCCTCGGCGGCACGATCGCCGGTAACGGCGCCCTCGCGCAAAGCGGCACGGGCACGACGACGCTGCTCGGCGCGAACACGTTCTCGGGCGGCACGGCGCTGAGCGGCGGCGGGTTGATCGCCGGCAATGGCGCGGCGCTCGGCACGGGGGCGCTGAACGTGTCCGGCGCGGGCGGCACGCTCGCGACGAACGTCGGCGGCACCGTGCTGGGCAATGCGGTGAACCTTGGCGCAGGCGCGACGCTCGGCCTGAACGGCGCGGCCGACCTGGGCCTCGGCGGGGTGATCGGCGGGAGCGGCCAACTGGCGCAAACCGGCGCCGGCACGACGACGCTGCTCGGCGCGAACACGTTTACGGGCGGCACGACGCTGGGCGGCGGTGGGCTCATCGCCGGCAACGGCGCGGCACTGGGCACGGGCGCGCTGAACGTGGTCGGCGCGGGCGGTTCGCTTGCGACGAACGCGAGCGGCACCGTGCTCCGCAATGCGGTCAACCTCGGCGCGGGCGCGACGCTCGGGCTGAACGGCTCGGCCGATCTCGGCCTGGGCGGCACGATTGCCGGCGCGGGCGGCCTGGCGCTCGGCGGCACCGGCGCGACGACGCTGTCCGGCGCGAACACGTTCACCGGCGGCGCGAGCCTGACGGGGGGCGGCAGCCTGATCGTCGAAGGCAACACGGCGCTCGGCATCGGCGGCGCGTTGAACGTGAGTGGCCTCGGCGGCTCGCTGAGCGCGGACCTGGCCGCCGGCGCGGCACTCGCGAACACGATCAACCTGAACGGCGCGTCGCTGACGCTGAACGGCGCGCACGACCTCGGCCTGAACGGCGCGATCAACGGGTCCGGCGGACTCGTGCTGAGCGGCACCGGAACGACCACGCTGTCCGGTGCGAACACCTTCGGCGGCGGCACGACCCTGAGCGCCGGCACGCTGCTCGCCGGCAACAACGCGGCGCTCGGCACCGGTGCGCTGAATGTCACGGGCGCGGGCGGCGCGCTCGGCGCGAGCGTGAACGGCACGGCATTGGGCAACGCGGTGAACCTCGGCGCGGGCGCGACGCTGGCGCTGAGTGGTGCGAACGATCTCGGCTTGAGCGGCGTGATCTCCGGCAACGGCGGGATCGCGCAAACCGGCAGCGGAACGACGACGCTGCTCGGTGCCAATACGTTCTCCGGCGGCACGACGCTGAGCGGCGGCGGGCTCCTCGCCGGCAATGCCGGCGCGCTGGGGACGGGCGCGCTGAACGTGACGGGTGCGGGCGGCTCGCTCGGCACGACGGTCGGCGGCACGGTGCTCGGCAATGCAATCCAGCTCGGTGCGGGCGCCGCACTGACGGTGGGCGGCGCGAACGACCTCGGGCTGGGCGGGATCATCTCGGGCACCGGCGGCCTCAATGTCAGCGGCCCGGGCACGACGACGCTGACCGCGGCCGAGACGTTCACCGGTGGCACCACGATCGGCAGCGGCACGCTGGCAATCGGCGCGGGCGGCAGCCTTGACGCGTCGAGCCCGGTCAACCTGACCGGCGCGGGCGCGCACTTCAGCGTGGCCGGTGCGACCACGCCGCAGTCGATCGGCACGCTGTCGGGCGTCGCGGGTTCGGCGATCGATCTCGGGGCGAACCACCTGACGCTGGCCGGCAGCGGCAGCGGTGTCTTCGCCGGCAACATCGGCGGGGCGGGCGGGCTGACGCTGTCGGGAACCGGCTCGCAGGCACTGACGGGCAACAACACGTTCACGGGCGGCACGGCGCTGACAGGCGGCAGCCTGGTCGTCGGAAGCGCCACCGCGCTCGGCCTCGGCGCCCTCGACGTCAACGGCTCGGCGTCGCTCGGCGCGAGCGTGCCGGGCGTGACGCTCGGCAATGCTGTGAACCTCGGCACCGGCGTCACGCTGGGGCTGAACGGCGCGACCGACCTGGGCCTGGGCGGCACGATCGCGGGGAACGGCAGTCTTGCGCAAACCGGCACGGGCACGACGACGCTCACCGGCACGAACACGTTCTCGGGCGGCACGACGCTGAGCGCCGGCGGGCTCATCGCGGGCAACGGCGCGGCGCTGGGGACGGGTGCGCTGAACGTGACGGGCGCGGGCGGCACGCTGGCGACGAACGTCGCCGGCACCCTGCTCGGCAATGCAGTGGATCTCGGCGCGGGCGCGACGCTCGGCCTGAACGGCTCGGCCGACCTGAGCCTGGGCGGCGTGATCTCCGGCAACGGCGGGATCGCGCAAACCGGCAGCGGAACGACGACGCTGCTCGGTGCCAATACGTTCTCGGGCGGCACGACGCTGAGCGGCGGCGGGCTGATCGCCGGCAACGGCGCGGCACTCGGCACGGGGGCGCTGAACGTCGCGGGCGTGGGCGGCACGCTCGGCACGAGCGTCGGCGGCACCGTGCTCGGCAATGCAGTGAATCTCGGCACGGGCGCGACGCTGACCGTTGGCGGTCCGAACAATCTTGGGCTGGGCGGCGCGATCTCCGGCGGCGGCAACCTGTCGGTGAACGGCCCGGCGACCACGACGCTCACGGGGCTCGGCTCGTACACCGGCAGTACGACGATCGGCAATGGCAGCACGCTCGCGGTGGGCGCGGGCGGCAGTCTGTCGGCGGCCAGTCTGTTCGACCTGGCCGGCGCGGGCGCGACGCTCGACCTGAGCGCGGCCACGTCGCCGCAGGCGACGGGTGGCCTGGCAGGGGCAGCGGGCTCGGCGGTGAACCTCGGCGGCAACACGTTGACGCTGGGCGGCGCGGGCAACAACACCTTCGGCGGCACGATCGGCGGCACGGGCGGGCTGGCGCTGTCCGGCACCGGCACCGAGACGCTGACGGGCGCCAACACGTATACCGGCGCGACGACGATCAACAGCGGCACGCTGGCGATCGGCGCGGGCGGCAGCCTGTCGGCAGGTGGCGCGGTGAATCTGGCCGGCGCGGGCGCGACGTTCGACGTGAGCGGCGCGACGTTGCCGCAGGTGACGGGCGCGCTGTCGGGCGTGGCCGGTTCGACGGTGAACCTGGGCGGCAACGGGCTGACGCTCGGCGGCTCGGGCAACGCGACGTTCGGCGGCACGATCGCCGGCGCCGGCGGCAGCCTGACGCTGGGCGGTACGGGCGCGGAGACGCTGACAGGCAACAACACCTATTCAGGCGGTACGAACCTGACCGGCGGCGGCACGCTGATCGCGGGCAGCAACACGGCGCTCGGCACCGGTGCGCTGAACCTCGCCGGTGCGGGCGGCTCGCTGGCGGCGAATGTCGCCGGCACCGTGCTCGGCAATGCGGTGAATCTCGGTGCAGGCGCGACGCTGGGCCTGAACGGCGCGGCCGACCTGAGCCTCGGCGGGGTCATCTCGGGCGGCGGCAGCCTCGCGCAGACCGGCAGCGGGACGACGACGCTCACGGGCGCCAACACCTATACGGGCGGCACGACGCTGAGCGGTGGCGGTTTGTCCGTTGGCAGCAGCACGGCGCTCGGCACGGGCACGGTCCACGTGACCGGCACCGGCGGCGCGCTCAACGCGAGCACGGCCAACATCCTGCTCGCCAACGGGTTCGACCTGGGCGGAGGTTCGACACTGAACCTCGGCGGCCTCAACGACTTCGGCCTGAACGGCATCATTTCCGGCGCGGGCGGCGTGGTGCAGTCGGGCACGGGCACGACCACGCTCGGCGGCTCGAACACCTACAGCGGCGGCACGACGCTGAACAGCGGCGGGCTGAGCGTGGGCAGCAATACGGCGCTCGGCACCGGCGCGCTGAACGTGAACGGCAACGGCACGCTGAACGCCAGCGTGAGCGGCACGACGCTCGGCAATGCGGTAAATCTCGGCGCGGGCGCGACGCTCGGGCTGAACGGCGCGAACGATCTCGGCCTGAGCGGCACAATTGCCGGCAACGGCAGCCTCGCGCAAACCGGCTCGGGCACGACGACGCTCACCGGCACGAACACGTACGGCGGCGGCACCACGTTGAGTGGCGGCGGGCTCATTGCCGGCAACGGCAGCGCACTGGGTACCGGCGCGCTGAACGTCACGGGCGCGGGCGGTACGCTCGGCACGAGCGTCGGCGGCACGACGCTGGGCAACACGGTGAATCTCGGCGCGGGTTCGACGCTGACGGTTGGCGGTGCCAACGATCTTGGCCTTGGCGGCGCGATTTCCGGCAGCGGCGGCCTGTCGGTGAGCGGCCCGTCGACGACGACGCTGACGGGTTCGAACACGTACACGGGCAACACGACGATCGGCGGCGGCAGCACGCTGGCAGTGGGCGCGGGCGGCAGCCTGTCCGCGGGCAGCGCGCTCAACCTCTCCGGCTCGGGCGCGACGCTGGACCTGAGCGCGGCGACTTCGCCGCAGACGAGCGGGATGCTGTCGGGCGTCTCCGGCACGAACGTCAATCTCGGCGGCAATACGTTGACGCTCGCCGGTTCCGGCAACGGCAACTATGCCGGCACGATCGGCGGTACCGGCGGGCTGACGATGTCCGGTTCGGGCACCGAAACGCTGACGGGCGGCAACACCTATACGGGTGCGACGACAATCAACAGCGGCACGCTGGCGATCGGTGCGGGCGGCAGCCTGTCGGCGAGCAGCCCGGTCAATCTGGCCGGTGCGGGCGCGACGTTCGACGTGAGCGGTGCCACGACGCCGCAGACGACGGGCACGCTGTCGGGCGTGGCCGGTTCGACGGTGAACCTCGGCGGCAACAACCTGACGCTGGGCGGCACGGGCAACGGCACCTACGGCGGCACGATCGCCGGTGCGGGCGGGAGCCTGACGCTATCGGGCAGCGGGTCCGAAACGCTGACGGGCAACAACACGTATTCGGGCGGCACGAACCTGACCGGCGGCGGCACGTTGCTCGCGGGCAGCAGCGCGGCGCTCGGCACGGGCGCATTGAACACGAGCGGCGCGGGCGGCACGCTCGGCACCAGCGTGGCCGGCACGACGATCACCAACGCGGTCAATCTCGGTTCGGGGTCGACGCTGACGGTTGGCGGTGCGAACAATCTGGGCCTCGGCGGTGCGATCTCGGGCAGCGGCAACCTCGCGGTGACTGGCCCGGCAACGACGACGCTCACCGGCGCGAGCTCGTACACGGGCAACACGACGATCGGCAACGGCAGCACGCTCGCGGTGGGCGCGGGCGGCAGCCTGTCGTCCGGCAGCGCGATCGATCTGGCCGGAACGGGCTCGACGCTCGACGTGAGCGCCGCGACGACGCCGCAGACGACGGGCACGCTGTCGGGCGTATCGGGCTCGACGGTGAACCTCGGCGGCAACACGCTGACGCTCGGAGGTTCGGGCAATGGCACCTTCGGCGGAACGGTCGGCGGCACGGGCGGCCTGACGCTGTCGGGTACCGGCACGGAAACGTTGACGGGCACCAACACGTACACGGGCGCGACGACGATCAACAGCGGCACGCTGGCGATCGGCGCGGGCGGCAGCCTGTCCGCGAGCAGCCCGGTCAACCTGACCGGTGCGGGCGCCACGTTCGACGTGAGCGGCGCGACGACACCGCAGACGACGGGCACGCTGTCGGGCGTCGCCGGTTCGACGGTGAACCTCGGCGGCAACAACCTGACGCTCGGCGGCACGGGCAACGGCACGTACGGTGGCACGATCGCCGGCGCGGGCGGCAGCCTCACGTTGTCGGGCACGGGCACCGAAACGCTGACCGGCAACAACACGTACACGGGCGGCACGACCCTGAGCGGCGGCGGCACGCTGATCGCGGGCAGCGGCTCGGCGCTCGGCACGGGTGCGTTGAACACGAGCGGCGCAGGCGGCACGCTGTCCGCGAGCACGCCCGGCACGACACTGGGCAACGCGGTGAACCTCGGCAGCGGTTCGACGCTGACGGTCGGCGGTGCGAACAACCTGGGCCTCGGCGGCGCGATCAGCGGTAGCGGCAACCTCGCGGTGAATGGTCCGTCGACGACGACGCTGTCGGGCGCGAACACCTACACCGGCAGCACGACGATCGGCGGTGGCAGCACGTTGGCGGTCGGCGCGGGCGGCAACCTGTCGTCGGGCAGCGCGATCGACCTGTCGGGTACCGGCGCGACGCTCGACCTGAGCGCGGCCACGTCGCCGCAGACGAGCGGCGCGCTGTCCGGCGGCACGGGCACGAACGTGAATCTCGGCGGCAATACGCTCACGCTGGGCGGATCGGGCAGCGGCACGTACGGCGGCGTGATCGGCGGGTCGGGCGGGTTGACGCTGTCGGGCACCGGCACCGAAACGCTGACGGGCACCAATACGTACACCGGCGCGACGACGATCAACAGCGGCACGCTCGCGATCAGCGGCAATGGCAGCCTGTCGTCGAGCAGCCCGGTCAGCCTGACGGCGTCCGGCGCGACGCTCGACCTGAGCGGCGCGTCGTCGCCGCAATCGACGGGCGCGATCTCGGGCGTGGCCGGCTCGACGGTGAACCTCGGGAACAACAACCTGACGCTCGGCGGCGCGGGCAGCGGCACCTACGCGGGCAACATCGCCGGCACGGGCGGCGTGACGATGAACGGCACCGGCACCGAAACGCTGACCGGCGCGAACGCCTATACGGGCGCCACCACGATCAACAGCGGCACGCTGGCGATCGGCGCGGGCGGAAGCCTGTCGGGGACGACGCCGGTGAGCCTGACGGGTGCGGGCGCAACCTTCGACCTGAGCGGCGCGACCACGCCTCAGACGACGGGCACGCTGTCGGGCGTCGCCGGTTCGACGGTGAACCTGGGCGGCAACAACCTGACGCTGGGCGGTTCGGGCAGCGGCACGTACGACGGCACGATCGCCGGTGCAGGCGGCAGCCTGACGCTGGGCGGGACGGGCACCGAGACGCTCAACGGGACGAACACGTACACGGGCGGCACGAGCCTGACGGGCGGCGGCACGCTGATCGCGGGTAATGGATCGGCACTCGGCACGGGCGCGCTGAACACGAGCGGCGCGGGCGGCACGCTCGGCACCAGCGTGGCCGGCACGACGCTCGGCAACGCGGTGAATCTCGGTGCGGGGTCGACGCTGACGGTTGGTGGTGCGAACAATCTGGGCCTTGGCGGCGCGATCTCGGGTAGCGGCAATCTCGCGGTGAGCGGCCCGTCGACGACGACGCTCACCGGCGCGAGCTCGTACACGGGCGGCACGACGATCGGCAACGGCAGCACGCTGGCGGTCGGCGCGGGCGGCAGCCTGTCGGGCGGCAGCGCGGTCGATCTGGCGGGTGCAGGCGCGACGCTCGATTTGAGCGCGGCCACGTCGCCGCAGTCGACGGGCGCGTTGGCGGGCGTAGCGGGTTCGACGGTGAACCTCGGCGGCAACGCGTTGACGCTCGGCGGTTCCGGTAGCGGCACGTACGGCGGCACGATCGCCGGCACGGGTGGCAGCCTGACGCTGGCGGGCACGGGCACCGAAACGCTGACCGGCGCGAATACGTACACGGGTGGCACGAACCTGACCGGCGGCGGCACGCTGCTCGCGGGCAATGGGTCGGCGCTCGGCACGGGGGCGCTGAACACGAGCGGCGCAGGCGGCACGCTCGGCACGAACACGGCCGGCACGACGCTGACCAACGCGATCAACCTGGGTTCGGGCTCAACGCTGACGGTCGGCGGTGCGAACAACCTGGGCCTCGGCGGCACGATCTCGGGCAGCGGCAATCTGGCGGTGAACGGTCCGTCGACGACGACCCTCAGCGGCACCGGCTCGTACACCGGCAACACGACGATCGGCAACGGCAGCACGCTGGCGGTGGGCGCGGGCGGCAGCCTGTCGTCGGGCAGCGCGGTCGATCTGTCCGGAACGGGTGCGACGCTCGATCTGAGCGCCGCCACGACGCCGCAGTCGACGGGCGCGTTGTCGGGCGTATCGGGTTCGACGGTGAACCTGGGCGGCAATACGCTGACGCTCGGCGGTTCGGGCAGCGGCACGTTCGGCGGCACGTTCGGCGGGACGGTCGGCGGCGCGGGCGGGTTGACGATGGCCGGCACGGGTACTGAAACGCTGACCGGCGCGAACACGTACACCGGCGCGACGACGATCAACAGCGGCACGCTGGCAATCGGCGCGGGCGGCAGCCTCTCCGGCAGCAGTCCGCTGAACCTGGCCGGTGCGGGCGCAACCTTCGACGTCAGCGGCGCGACGACGCCGCAAACGACGACCGGGCTGTCGGGCGTGGCCGGTTCGACGGTGAACCTCGGCGGCAACAACCTGACGCTCGGCGGTTCGGGCAGCGGCACGTACGGCGGCACGATCGCCGGCACGGGCGGCAGCCTGACGCTGGGCGGCACGGGCACCGAGACGCTGACCGGTTCGAACACGTATTCGGGCGGCACGAACCTGACCGGTGGCGGCACGCTGGTCGCGGGCAGCAACACGGCGCTCGGCACCGGCGCGCTGAACACCGGCGGCGCAGGCGGCACGCTGGCAGCCGGCACGCCGGGCACGACGCTGGCCAATGCGGTGAACCTCGGGACGGGTTCCACGCTGACTGTGAGCGGCCCGAACAGCCTCGGCCTGACCGGCGCGATTTCCGGCAACGGCAATCTGTCGGTCACCGGCCCGGCGACGACGACGCTGTCGGGTGCCAACACCTACACCGGCGGCACCAGCGTCACGGGCGGCGGCACGCTGGTCGCCGGCACGCCGACGGCACTCGGCAGCGGCACGCTGAGCGTCGTCGGCAACGGCGGCACGCTTGCCACCAGCGTGGCCGGCACGACGCTCGGCAACGCGGTGAACCTCGGCACGGGTTCGACGCTCACGGTCGGCGGCGCGAACAACCTCGGCCTGAGCGGCCCGATCTCCGGCGCCGGCAACCTGACGGTGAACGGCCCGTCGACCACGACGCTCACCGGCGCGAACACGTACGCCGGCAACACGACGATCGGCAGCGGCAGCACGCTCGCGGTCGGCGGCGCCGGCAGCCTGTCGGCCGGCAGTGCGGTGACGCTCGCCGGTACCGGCGCGACGCTCGATGTCGGCGGGGCGACGGCGCCGCAGACGGCCAGCGCGTTGTCGGGTGCGGCGGGTTCGACGGTGAACCTCGGCGGCAACACGCTGACCGTGACCGGCCCGACGGGCGGTTCGTTCGGCGGCACGATCGCGGGCACCGGCGGCTTCGCGGTGCAGGGCGGCGGCACGCAGACGCTGACCGGCGCCAACACGTACACGGGCAACACGACGATCGGCAGCGGCAGCACGCTGGCGCTCACCGGCGCAGGCAGCCTCGCGCCGACCAGCCCGATGATCCTCGCGGGCAGCGGCGCGACGCTGAACCTGGCGGGCTCGGCCGCGCCGCAGTCGATCGGCACGCTGTCGGGCACGACGGGCTCGAACGTGAACCTCGGCAATACGCCGCTGACGGTCAACACCGCAGGCACCAGCACCTTCGCCGGCACGCTGTCGGGCACCGGGCCGCTGACGCTGGCCGGCACGGGCGCGCAGCTGCTGAGCGGCACGAACACGCTGTCCGGGCCGACGACCGTGGCCGGCGGCACGCTCGCCGTCACCGGTTCGCTGGCCAACTCGCCGGTGACCGTCGGCAACGGTGCGACCGTCACCGGGACCGGCACGATCGGCGGCCTCGTCGTGTCGGGCGGCGGCACCGCTTCGGTGCTCCAGCTCGGGCAGCCGCTGAAGGTGGCGGGCAATGCGACGTTCCAGCCGGGCTCGACGCTGCAGGTCGGCGCGACGCCGCAACAAAGCGGCGGCCTCGACGTGACCGGCTCGGCCGCGCTCAACGGCGGGACGGTGCAGGTCGTCGCGGCGACCGGGCAATACCAGCCGGGCAAGCTGTACACGATCGTGAACGCCGGCGCGGGCGTGCAGGGGCAATTCAGCGCGGTGAACTCGACGTATGCGTTCCTCACGCCGACGCTCACGTACAACCCGGCGCAGGTGCTGATGTCGCTGGCACCGAACGGCACGCCGTTCGCGTCGGTTGCGACGACGCCCGACGGGCAAGCGGTGGCGGGCGCGGTCGGCACGCTCGGCGCCGGCAATCCGCTGTTCGATACCGTGCTGACGTCGGATGCCCCGACCGCGAACCGTGCGTTCGCGCAGCTTGCCGGCGATCTGCATCCGAGCACGAGAAGCGTGCTGCTGTCCGACAGCCGCTACGTGCGCGACGCGGTGCTCGATCGCGCGCGTCTCGGCTCGCAGCCCGGTGGCGCGTTGTGCGGCTGCGAGGCGCCGGTGTCGGCGGACGATCACGCGGCGTCGCTCGACCGGCGCCTGGCGTCGGAGAACGGCTGTACGCCGGCCAAGTCGTTCAAGCCGGCGGTGTGGGGCCGGCTGTACGGCTCGCATAGCCGATTCGACGGCGACGGCGTCGCGTCGGTCGACCGCAACCTGTACGGCTTCGTCGTCGGTACGGATGCGGAGGTCAGCAGCCACTGGCGCGTCGGTATCGCGGGCGGCGCATCGCGCACCCTGCTCAATGCCGACCAGAACCAGTCGGCGAAGGTGAACGGCGAGACGATCGCGTTGTACGCCAGCGGTCGATACGACGCGTGGAACGTGCGCGGCGGCCTGGCGCAGTCGTGGTACCGCGTGCACAGCGAGCGCAATCCGTCGTTCGGTGGCTTCGCCGACCACGACACCGCCAGCTACGACGCGAACGCGACGCAGGTGTTCACCGAGATCGGGTACTCGACGGCCATCCGCAACGTCGCACTCGAACCGTTCGTCGGACTCGCGTATGCGAGCCTGCATACCGACGGCTTCAAGGAGAACGGTGGCGCGGCTGCACTGCAGGGCGATTCCAGCACGACCGGCCTCGGCTTCTCGACGCTCGGCGTGCGGGCCTCGACCGATGTCGCGGTCACGACGAAGGGCAAGGTCACCGCGTTCGGGACCGTCGGCTGGCGGCATGCGTTCGGCAATACGCAGCCGGGTTCGACGCTGGCGTTCGCGAGCGGCGGTTCACCGTTCAGCGTGGTCGGCGTGCCGGTCGCGCGAGATGCCGCGGTGCTCGAGGTCGGTGTCGATGCGGCCGTCACGAAGAACCTGTCGCTGGGGTTGTCGTATAGCGGCCAGATCGGCGGAAGCTTCAGCGACCACGCGCTGTACGGCAATCTGCTGTGGAAGTTTTAAGGGGGCGGCCGCTCGCGATGTCGTTGTCGCGAGCGGCAGATGGTTGATCGATGGTTCGATGGTTGGCTGTTCGATTCGCATGACAGAAGTTTCGTAATGCGAATCAATTGGCATGAAACGTATGGCGCGATGTTTTACGTCCCGCCGCACCGGCCTGTCTAAACCCGTTTCAACACGTGTCGTATCGGGCGATCCGCAAACGATTCGCGCCACCTTCGTGGCGGCAGGATCCAGGCGTCGTCGTTCGAGCTGTTCCGCGGTTGTCCAACCGAAATGAGGGTCTTCATGAAAACGAAAATGAACGTGAAATTGACAGGTATCGCCTTGTCGGTCGCGGCTTTGTTCAGCGTGGCCGCCAGCGCGTCCGAGGCGGTGGTCGTGACGTCCGTGCCGGGAAGCCTGGGTAATGCCGATGGCGTGATCATCGGAGGCGGATCGCCGGCGCCCGGGGGGCTCGTCGGCACCGTGGCGGGATGGGGGAACGCGATCGTCTCGGTTGGCAGTCCGACGAATGCCGGCGGTATCGCGATCGGGACAGCAGGGTCGGGGGCGGGGAGTGTGGCCATCGGTCTCGGTAACGGATTGCTCGAGCCGGTCGCGGGCGTGGCCGGCTCCGTGACGGGGGCACTCGGCGGGATTGGTGGAGGCGGTGGCGCCACAGGCGGCATCGGGGGTGTGCTCGGTGGGGTCACCGGTGCGCTGGGAGGCGTGGGCGGCAGCGGTGGATCGGCTGGGGGTCTTGGCGGTGTGGTTGGCACGGTGACTGGCGCGTTGGGCGGTATTGGCGGGACCGGTGGTGCGACGGGTGGCCTGGGCGGTGTCGTTGGCACGGTAGCCAACGCGGCAACTGGTGCGGTTGGTACGGTAACCGGTGCGCTGGGTGGCGTGGGTGGCAGTGGCGATCCGACTGGTGGCCTCGGTGGCGTGGTTGGCACGGTGACGGGAGCCTTGGGCGGCATCGGCGGGACTGGTGGCGCAACGGGTGGTCTGGGCGGTGTCGTTGGCACAGTAGCCAATACCGCGACCGGTGCAATCGGTACCTTAACGGGAGCCTTGGGTGGCGTTGGCGGCAGTGGCGATCCGACCGGTGGCCTCGGTGGCGTGGTCGGTACGGTGACCGGCGCGTTGGGCGGCATCGGCGGGACTGGTGGCGCAACGGGTGGCCTGGGCGGTGTCCTTGGCACGGTAGCCAACACGGCAACTGGTGCGGTTGGTACGGTCACTGGCGCGCTGGGTGGCGTGGGCGGCAGTGGTGGTTCGACCGGTGGCCTCGGCGGTGTGGTCGGTACGGTGACTGGCGCGTTGGGCGGCATCGGCGGGGCTGGTGGCGCAACGGGCGGCCTGGGCGGTGTCGTTGGCGCGGTAGCCAATACGGCGACCGGTGCAGTCGGCGCGTTGACGGGTGCACTGGGTGGTGTTGGCGGCAGTGATCCGACCGGTGGTCTCGGCGGAGTGGTTGGTACGGTGACGGGAGCCTTGGGTGGCATCGGCGGGACTGGCGGCGCGACGGGTGGCCTGGGAGGCGTGGTTGGCACGGTAGCCAACGCGGCAACTGGTGCGGTTGGTACGGTCACTGGCGCGCTGGGAGGCGTGGGTGGCAGCGGCGGCTCGACCGGTGGCCTCGACGGTGTGGTCGGTACGGTGACCGGCGCGTTGGGCGGCATCGGCGGGACTGGTGGTGCGACGGGTGGCTTGGGCGGTGTCGTTGGCACGGTAGCCAATACGGCGACCGGTGCAATCGGTACCGTAACGGGAGCCTTGGGTGGCGTGGGCGGCAGTGGCGATCCGATCGGGGGCCTCGGTGGCGTGGTCGGTACGGTGACCGGCGCCTTGGGCGGCATCGGCGGGACCGGTGGTGCGACGGGTGGCCTGGGCGGCGTCGTCGGCACAGTAGCCAACGCGGCAACTGGTGCGGTTGGCACGGTCACTGGCGCGCTGGGTGGCGTGGGTGGCAGTGGTGGTTCGACTGGTGGCCTCGGCGGTGTGGTCGGCACGGTGACGGGCGCGTTGGGCGGCATCGGTGGGACTGGTGGCGCAACGGGTGGCCTGGGCGGCGTCGTTGGCACGGTAGCTAACACGGCAACCGGTGCAGTCGGCACGTTGACGGGCGCCTTGGGCGGCATCGGCGGGAGTGGCGGCGCGACGGGTGGTCTGGGTGGTGTCGTTGGCACAGTAGCCAACACGGCAACCGGCGCGATTGGTACCGTAACGGGAGCCTTGGGTGGCGTGGGTGGAAGCGGTGGTTCGACTGGTGGGCTTGGCGGTGTGGTCGGCACGGTGACCGGCGCGTTGGGTGGCATCGGCGGGACTGGTGGTGCAACCGGTGGCTTGGGCGGCGTCGTTGGCACCGTAGCCAACGCGGCAACCGGTGCGGTTGGTACGGTCACTGGCGCGCTGGGAGGTGTGGGTGGCAGCGGCGGCTCGACCGGTGGCCTCGGCGGTGTGGTCGGTACGGTGACTGGCGCGTTGGGCGGCATCGGCGGGACTGGTGGTGCGACGGGTGGCTTGGGCGGTGTCGTTGGCACGGTAGCCAACGCGGCAACTGGTGCGGTTGGCACGGTCACTGGCGCGCTGGGCGGTGTTGGCGGCAGCGGCGGCTCGACCGGTGGCCTCGGCGGTGTGGTCGGTACGGTGACCGGCGCGTTGGGCGGCATCGGCGGCAGCGGTGGTGCGACGGGTGGCCTGGGCGGCGTCGTTGGCACGGTAGCCAACACGGCAACCGGTGCAGTCGGCACGTTGACGGGTGCACTGGGTGGCATCGGCGGGGCTGGTGGCGCGACGGGCCTGGGCGGCATCGTTGGCACGGTAGCCAACACGGCAACCGGTGCAGTCGGCACGTTGACGGGTGCACTGGGTGGCATCGGCGGGACTGGTGGTGCAACGGGCGGCCTGGGCGGCGTCGTGGGCACGGTAGCCAACGCGGCAACCGGTGCAGTCGGCACGTTGACGGGTGCACTGGGTGGCATCGGCGGGACTGGTGGCGCGACGGATGGCCTGGGCGACGTCGTCGGCACGGTAGCCAACACGGCAACCGGTGCGGTTGGCACGGTCACTGGCGCGCTGGGTGGCGTGGGCGGCAGCGGTGGTTCGACTGGTGGCCTGGGCGGCGTCGTCGGCACGGTAGCCAACACGGCAACCGGTGCAGTCGGCACATTGACGGGTGCACTGGGTGGCATCGGCGGGGCTGGTGGCGCGACGGGTGGCCTGGGCGGCGTCGTCGGCACGGTAGCCAATACGGCAACCGGCGCAGTCGGCACGTTGACGGGTGCACTGGGTGGCATCGGCGGGACTGGTGGTGCAACGGGCGGCCTGGGCGGCGTCGTCGGCACGGTAGCCAACACGGCAACCGGTGCGGTCGGCACGTTGACCGGCGCATTGGGCGGCGTTGGCGGCAGCGGTGGTGCGATCGGCGGCCTGGGTGGTGTCGTGGGCACGGTGGCCAACACCGGCACGGGAGTCGTCAACGCCGTCACCGGTATCGCGGGCAATGGCGGCGCGCTGATTACGCCGATCACCAGCATCGTCGGCACCCTCGGCGGATCGCTGCCGATCGGTGCCGCCAACGGTGCAATCGGTGCGGCGTCCGGCGCGGTAACCGGAATCGCCGGCAGCGGCACGGCGGCGATCACGCCGATCGCATCGGCCGTCACGTCGCTGATCGGACCTGCAACGAGCGGCGTCGGCGGCATCATCGGTTCCGGAACCGGCGTCATCAACGGCGCAAGCGGTGCAGCCGGATCCCTCGCGACGGTGACGACCGGCCTCGCGGGCACGCTGGCGAACACCGTAACCGGTACGACCGGCGCGATCGCAGGCACGTTGCCGGCACTGAGTGTCGCACTCAACGGCGGCACGGCAGCCGGTGCAGTCGGAGGTGCGACCAATGCAGTCGGCACACTTGTCTCCGGCGGCGCGACGATCGTCAACACGGCGGTGCATTCTGTCGGTTCGGCAGTCGGCTCGGTGGCCGGCGTCGTCCCGGCACTGGCTGTCTCACTGAACGGCAATTCCGCGCAAGGGGGAGGTGCCGTGACAGGGGGCGGTCTGCTGGCACCGGTGACGGCGCTCGTCAGTTCGCTCACCGTTCCGGTGGTCAAGAAGTAGGCGACGTCGCTTCCGCGGCCGCCGCATTGATTGGGCGGCCGCTACGTTTCATGTTCGACACGATCGACGGTCGCGGGATGGCGGTCTCATCACTTGCGACGCGCCATCTCCATCCCCCCGTTTTGAGCAACCTGTCGAGGGCGTCATCCGCGATGCAATTGACGGGACGTGGGTTCATCCTGGAATGGCGCATGAACCCTGACCCTTGCATGTGGCGATCCAGGCAATGACATTGCGTCGACGTTGAATATCGGACGTTCCGGATTAGATCGGGGGGCGCGCCAACGTCACGTATTCCTCGTTGCATTGGGTAATCCTGTCCCGAATCCGAATCACCGCAATGCATTCAGTGAGAAATTCGCTCAAGTCTCCGATACGAACCGTTTCGCCGAGGCCGCTTCGAGCGTTGCGTCCGCGCCAGCGTCCGGCGTAGAAGAGGCGTATCCCCGCGATGCCAACCTGAATGGCGATGTCCTGCGGCCATTTCATGAGCGACGCGACATCAGGGTGGAGATCGTCTGCGACTCTCGCCCGGGCGTATCCGTTCCGCACCAGGTCTTTGTCCGACCGCACGGCCTTTTCCAACACTTCGTCCTGGTGCCAATTCCTATCAGGGAAATCCCGATAGTCCGCACGGGTATCAAACGCGATTAACTTATATCAAACAAATTTTGACGACGATTTATGTTCCTGATATGGTTTTTCGCACCTGCAAAGCGCGTCCCGGTTGCGTTGGCGCTCGGCGAAAAGTTCGCGTGCTTCGCCAGCGGCTGAACCGGACGCTCGATCAGCCTGCGACGGCGGTCGGCATTTCCATACCGCTTGTTGTCGCGGGTGGAGCGTGGCCCGGTTTCGTCATCGCCGACCTCGCTCGTGGGGATGGCGCGAGTGTGGAACGTGACGATGCAGTGCTTCTTCGAATTGCCATCGAAGAAACATTCGGTTCCGCGCGGTGATCCGCTCGAGTTTTTCGGCTTCGCGGATTCGGCCCATCCGTTCGTCCGGATGGCGAATTCGATAGCAGCTGGAGCGATAACGGAAGCAAGGAAGCGGCTTTCGTCCAGGCGGGCGTCGCGGCGGTTCCAATCGAGGGAATGCCGGATAGGTCGAGATGCGAGGCGCCTTCCGGCATGAAATTTTGAGGATGACGAAATGATCGAGACAAATATGCCGATCTGGCGAATATGAGGCCGGCTGTTGCAACCTGAGACGACGCACAGGCCGTGCACCGTCATCTGCGTTCGAATACAACAAAACCCGTTTCAAACAATCCCGCAACCACTCCTGACAGTGAAATACAGATGAAAAACAAGAAAATCAAGGTCAGCGTTATCGCTGTTGCCGCCTTCGCAGCATCGTCGGCGGCAATGGCACAGTCGTCGATCACCCTGTATGGCATGCTCGATGCAGGTATCGGCTACACCTCGAACATCAATGGCCACAAGCGGTTCGGCCTCGATGGTGGTGCCGCAGGTTCGAACAAGTGGGGCCTCAGGGGGACGGAAGATCTCGGTGGCGGCCTCAAGGCGATCTTCAAGATCGAAAACGGCTTCAACATTGGTACGGGCGGCATAGGCGGCCAGGGGCCGATCGGTTCCACGCGTTCGTTGTTCAACCGCCAGGCATACGTATCCCTCGCTTCCGATCAGTACGGTACCGTGCGTCTGGGGCGCCAGCTCGACGCCGTGACGGAAATGGTTCAGGTCCTGACGGGCGACGCCATTTCGGCGTCGACATTCTCGACTCCGGGCGACGTGGACAACAACGACAACACGACGAACCAGAACAGCGCCGTGAAGTACATTTCGCCGCTCATCCATGGCTTCCAGGCTGAAGGCGCGTACTCATTCGGCGGCGTGGCCGGTTCGATGGGGTCGGGCCAATCGTGGTCGGTGGCAGCGAACTATGCTCAGGGCGGTCTGACGGTCGCCGGCGGCTATTTCCACGCGGCGAACCAGGGTGAGAACGGGTGGATGAACGCAACGGCGCAACCGAGTTTCGGTGGTGCGCTGGGCTATCCGAGTTCGGGTTACAACGGCGGCAATGCCTTCAAGAGCGCAGGCATCGCGCAAGTCGCAACGCAATATCAGATCGGTCCGTACACGGCTGGCTTGCGCTACTCGAACGCGCAGTACCAGGGCAACGCCGGCCAGCCGTCAATCCACTTCAACGTGCTGGGCGCCCTCCTGCAGTACCAGGTCACTCCGGCGCTGTCGCTGGCGACCGGGTACACGTATGTCTACGGCTCCGCGGCCACGCCCGCGCTGGCTGCCGAAGGCCGCACGATGGCGTCGATCAACCAGGTGTCGCTGGGTGCGACGTACTCGCTGTCGAAGAGCACCGCGCTGTACGCGATGGGCGGGTACGTTCATGCTAAGGGCGCTCAGGCTTCCGTTGCCGACTTTGGCAACACCGCATCGGGCGGCAACCAGGTTCAAGTCAACATCGGTATGTACCACGGCTTCTGATCGCCGGCGTGGAAGTCCGGAGTAGTGGCTGCACTACTCCGGCAAAGCAGCATTCTTCTGGTAGCGCACCACCTCGAGCGGGTGTCGTGAGCTGAAAATTCCCCTCATCGATCGTTCGTTCTGCAGACAGTAACGAAGTTGCTGCATGGCGAGATGATCAACCCGCATCCGCATCCGCACTGCGTACAGCGCCGAATGCCCGCTGCCGGGGTTTCCGATGTTCGGGCGGCCGCTTCTGGCGAACGTCAACCGCCAGGTCGCGCTCAGATCCCCATCCGCTCCGCGACACCGTCCCGATCGACGAACTTGTGTTTCAGTCCGGCCGCGACGTGCATGACCAGCAGCAAGCCGAGCGTCAGCACCAGCGCGCGATGCAGCGAGTCGGTCAGGAGTCGCAGCGGTTCGTCGCGGCCGACCAGCACCGGCAATTCCGTGATTCCGAAGAAACTGACCGGATGGGCGCCAGCAAGGCGATGCACGTAGCCGGTCAGCGGCACGAGACACAGCAGCAGGTACAGCACGCCGTGCAGTGCACCGGCGATCCGCGCCTGCCACGCCGGAACACTGGTCGGCAGCGGCGGCGGGGTATGCGTCGCACGCCAGGCGAGGCGTGGCACGGTCAGCATGAAAATCAGGCTGCCGATCGACGCGTGATAGAACAGGATGCCGTTGAACTGAGTCGAGTTGTGCGGAAAGGTATCCATGTAGATCCCGATCATCAGGTTCGACAGGATCAGGATGGCGATCGACCAGTGCATGGCGATCGCGAAGCGTGTGTAGGCGACGTGGTTGGGGTGTGACATTGCGGTCTCTCCGTTTCGGTTGGGCGTCGTGCACCGGCTCGTTCAGCGTGGTGAGCGGCCTGACGCCCCGATATACCGGAGCCGGCATGGTTTTATTCCCGCGGGATTCGCGAAGTGTGAGGTGCGGCTTGTTCCGGCGCGGCCCGGCGGTGACCGACCTGAGCGGACGATGAGCGACCGGGTGCCATTGTCCGCTCGCGACGGATCAGCGGACATCGATGCCGAAACGGTAAATCGTCAGCCTGTAACGTTCGCGCTGGAAATGCCGAACAGCCGGGCGACGACCGAACGCAGCCAGCGATTGCCTGCCTCCTGATGGTAGCGCGCATGCCAGTGTTGCCGAACGGCGAAACCCTCGACGGGAATGGGGCAGGGATGTACCGAAAGGTCGTTGGCCTGAGCAAGCGTCTCGCCGATATGGCGCGGCAAGGTCGTGATCAGGTCGGTGGTCTGTACGATTGCGCCGAGCCCCAGAAAACCGGGCAATTCAAGCACCACCTGCCGTTCAATGCGCTCGCGCACGAGCGCCTGCTCAAGCAGCGTCGTGCCCGTCCCCCCCGTGATCGCCACATGGCCTTCGGTGCGATATGCCTTGACGCCGAGCCGCTTGTGAATACGCGGATGATGGCGATTCGCCAGGCACACCCAATCCTGCTCGTATAGCTGTTGCTGATAGATCCCGCCGCTCAGCCACGGCACGTATCCGATCGCAAGATCGGCCTCGCCTGATTCGAGCGCCCGTTCCGTATTGCCGTCGATCCGCGCAGCGTCCAGGCGCACGCCAGGCGCTTGCGCGCGCACGTAGGCGAGCAGGCGCGGCAGCAGCGTCACGTGACTCGCATCGGTCATGCAGATGCGAAATCGTCTTTGCGCGGTCGCCGGATCGAAGGCGATTTCCCAGGCCGAGAAGCGCCGCAACGATTCGAGAATCTCCCGACACGGGCCGATCAGCGCATCGGCTTGCGGTGTGGGCGCCATGCCGCCGGGCGTCCGGATAAAGAGCGGATCGTGCAAATGCTCGCGCAATCGCGCGAGCCAGATGCTGATGGTCGGCTGGCTCTGGCCGAGTTGTTCGGCCACGCGCGTGACGCTGCGCGTGTCGTAGAGCAGGTCGAACAATTGCAGCAGCTTGAGGTCGGGCAGATCGGTCGGAATCATCGCAGGTCAACGATATTGCGTGAGGCAATGACGCCATTGTATCCATTGTATTGCGACATGAGGCGGCGGCTCCTATCGTGACGTCATACGTTAAGGAGACGCTCTTGAAAATTGCCATTCTGGGTGCCGGCGCGCTGGGCTGCGCGATTGGCGCGACGCTCACCGAAGGCGGCCACGAGACCTGGCTGATCGACCGCTCGCCCGATCATGTCAATGCGATGCGCGCCCACGGCCTGCGCGTCGATGATGCAAGCGGCACTCGCCAGGTGCAAGTCCGCGCAACCACCCGGCCGGACGAAGCAGGGGTGGCCGAGGTCGTGATCGTGCTCGTCAAATCGTTCCATACCGATGCGGCGATTCGCGGCGCGCTAGCGCTGGTGGGACCTGAAACACGGGTACTGTCACTGCAAAACGGCCTCGGCCACGAAGACATTCTTGCCGACGTGGTGGGCCGCGAACGCGTGCTCGCGGGCAAGACCTATGTGGGTGGCGTACTGCGCGGCATGGGGCATATCGAGTCGGGCGTCGTGGGCAAGCACACCATCGTCGGCGAGCTGGACGGACGCGTGACGGATCGCGTTCGACGTATTGCCGAGGCATTCAGCCACGCGGGCCTCGACACGCAGGTCAGCGACAACATCGTCGGCACCATGTGGGACAAGCTGCTCGTGAATGTCGCGACGGGCGCGCTGACCGGCATCACGTCGCTGACTTACGGCCAGCTTTATGACGAGCCGCTGCTCAAGGCCACTTCGCTGGCGGCCGTCGCGGAAGCGATCGCGGCCGCGAAGGCGGCAGGCGTCACACTGTCGATGAACGATCCGGAGCAGGCGTGGTCGCTTGCCGCCGAGGGTTTGCCCGCTGCGTTCAAGACGTCGATGCTGCAAAGCCTCGAACGAGGTTCCATGACCGAAATCGACTTCATCAACGGCTCGGTCGTGCGGTGGGGCGCACGCCATGGTGTGCCGACGCCCGTCAACGCCACGCTCGTTGCATGCATCAAGGGCATCGAGCGTGCGATGGCCGATCGCCAGAAAGCGGAGGCGCAAGCGTGAGCAAATCGAAAGCCTATCTCGAACACGTCGCCGTCTTCGTGCGCGACATCCACTGGCACATCCGTTTTTTCGAGGAGGTGTTCGGCATGACGATGCGCGAGGTCGACGGCACGACCGAAGCGCCGCGCCAGTACTGGACGCTCGGCGGCATGCAGTTCATCCACCAGCCGGATTTTTCGGGTCCCGAAGGAAGGCTTGGCCATCTCGGCATCATGTGCGAGGACGTCGAAGCCTCGCTCGCCGCCGCCCGCCGCTATGACGTGCAGCCCATGCCGCAAGGTGCGAACTGGCTGCGTTTGCCCGATGGTCTTGCCATCGAATTCATTCAGGCGAAACCCGCGCGCTGCGTGGGGCAGGCGCTCGCCATCGATCCGCGCGCGGAGGCATGACATGACCATCGTCGAAAAATACTGGGACGACGCACGCGAAGGCGACGAATGCGTGAGCCCGAGCTACACCGTCACGAAGGAGCGCATTCTCGCGTACGCCGATCTCACCGGCGATCACACGCCTGTGCACGTCGATGAAGCGTATGCGAACGCGAGCCACTTCGGTTGTCTCGTTGCGCATGGATTGTTTGGTCTTTCGATTGCCGATGGCCTGAAGACCCGGAGCGATTATCGCTTTCTGCCGGGCATGTCGCTGGGCTGGAGCTGGGACTTCGTTCTGCCGATCAAGGTCGGTGACGTGCTGCATGTGAAGTTTCGCATCGGCGCAATGCGCCCGAGCAAGAGCCGTCCTGACTGGGGCATCGTGACGCTTCCGTCGGAACTCGTCAATCAGCACGGCGAAGTCGTGCAGCGAGGCGAGCATCGCCTGATGGTGCCGCGCCGCCCGGGAGCCGAACGATGAAACAGGCGCGTCCACTCGAAGGGATTCGTGTCGTCGACTACAGCCACTTTCTCGCGGGTCCGTACGTGGGGCGCTGCCTCGCGGCGCTGGGTGCGGAAGTGATCAAGGTCGAGCGACCCGGCAGCGGCGACGCGGGACGCCAGCATGCGACCGTGCTCGACGATCGCTCGAGCGGCTATTTTCTACAGCTCAATATGGGCAAGCGCGGCGTCAGCGTGAACATGAAGGACCCGCGCGGAAAGGCCTTCATGGAACGGCTCTGCGATTCGGCGGACGTATTCGTGGAGAATTATCGTCCCGGCGCGCTCGACAAACTCGGGCTGGGCTACGAAGCGCTTTCCGCGCGCAATCCGGGCCTGGTCTACTGCTCCATTTCTGCGTATGGCCACACGGGGCCGGACGCCCATCGCGCGGGTTTCGGACTGATCGCCGAGGCCAAGAGCGGCATCATGCAGATGGTCGGCACGCCGGGCGAGCGCCCACCGCTGCTGCGTATTTCGCTCGGGGATATGTACACGGGCATTCACGCGGTCGCCGCCATCAATGCGGCACTGCTCGGCCGCGTGAAAAGCGGGCGAGGGCAGCACATCGACATGGCGCTTTACGACACGCTCGTCTCGATGCACGAATATGCGGTCCAGTGCTACACGCTTGCAGATGTGCTGCCCGAACAGACCGGGCACGACATGCCCGGCTCGACGCTTTATGGTGTGTTTCGCGCGACCGATGGCGATCTGGTGATCGCCGCGCAGGTGGACGATGCCTGGAAGCGCTTCGCCTCGCTGATCGAGGCGACCGGCGGCCCCCGCGGCTTCGGCGCCGACGAGCGGTTTCACAATAGCGTGGGTCGCAATACTCATCGGCTGGACATTCTCGGCGTGGTCGAGCCGTGGGTCGCGGCGCGCACGGTGACGCAGATTCTCGATCTGCTCGACGGCATCGATGTGCCTTGCGCGAAGGTGCAACGTATCGACGAAGTGATTGCCGATCCGCAAATTCAGGCACGCGGCATGATCGTCGAACAGGAGCATCCGCGTTACGGCACGCTGCGCTTGCCGAATCTGCCGTTCCGGTTTTCCGAGTGCGACACCACGATCCGCGAGGTGGCTCCCGATCTGGGGCAGCACAATACCGAAGTCGCGCAATCGCTGGGTTTCACGCCTGCCGAGATCGATGCGATGCAAACCGATGGCGTGCTGTTCGACAAGTGAGGCGACGATGAGCGATACCTATGCGGTGATCGGCAATCCGATCGGCCATACGAAATCCCCGCTGATTCATCGGCTTTTCGCCGAAGCGACGCAACAGGCGATGCACTACACGGCCATCGAGGGGCCGCGCGAGCCGGATGACGCGTTCGCGGTAACGGTGCGGGAATTCATCGCGGCCGGCGGCAAGGGCATGAACATCACGGCACCGTTCAAGCTTGCGGCGTTCGACATGGCCGATGAGCGCAGCGAGCGCGCGACGCTCGCAGGCGCGGCGAACGCGTTCAAGTTCGAGGGCGGTCGGATTCTCGCAGACAACTTCGACGGCATCGGTCTGCTGCGTGATATCGAGGTGAATCTTCACACGCCGTTCGCCGGCAAGCGTGTATTGCTGCTCGGTGCGGGCGGCGCGGCCCGCGGCGCGTTGCTTCCCTTCCTGGGTGCGCACCCCGCGGAACTGGTGATCGCGAATCGTCATGTCGAGAAAGCACGAGCGCTGGCATCGCAATTGGCTTCGCATGGCCCGATAAAGGCGTGCGCTTACGGCGACCTCGATCGCATGGGGCGCTTCGATCTGGTGGTCAACGCGACCTCCGCGAGTCTGACCGGCGATTTGCCGCCCGTGCCGCCCGGCGTGTTTAGCCCGCATGGCACAGCCTATGAACTGGCCTATGGCAAGCACCTCACACCGTTCTTGCGACTGGCGCGCAATGCGGGGGTCGCCGGTGTGGCCGATGGTGTCGGCATGCTGGTGGAGCAGGCGGCGGAAGCCTTTGCGTGGTGGCGCGGCGTGCGCCCCGAGACGCAAGCGGTGATCGACCTGCTTACCGTTCCGCTGGATCGAGTGTGAACGGGAGCGAGCGATACGGGACTTCGATACATCCGCTGAGCGCTTTCATCAATTCGATGTATCGACGGGTTGAATCCAAGGCCGATTTCAGGCATGCGGAACGCTATGATGCTGTTTCCGACGAAACGAATCAGCGTCAATGGTAATCGTTAGACGACGGTGAATATTCCCCGTCACTCGACGCGCGATTCTTTCCCCCGACGATCAGCGACGAGGCCCCCATGCAACTTCAAACCGGTAACCTGTTCACCACCGAAGGCCAGCGCGGCAACGATGAACAAATCGACCTCCTCGTCACCGGGCAGCGTCTGAACGTAGAGCGGATCGTATCGATGGGCCACACGAGCCCCGATGGCTTTTGGTATGACGACTCGCGCGCCGAATGGGTCGTGCTGCTATCGGGCGCAGCCGTACTCGAATTCGAAGAAGGTCCGACGCGCCATGAAATGCATCCCGGCGACTACGTGCTGATCGAGCCGCATTGCCGTCATCGCGTCGCGTGGACGCACGAAGAAACGCAATCCGTCTGGCTTGCGATTTATTACGAACGTTGAATCAGGAAAGATTGGGCGGCATGCCATCCGGCGCGTAGCGTGCAACCACGCGCCGGATGGCACAAATCTTCACCGCACCGGAACGGCATTTTAAATGCCGCCGGTATCGATGCCCAATAGCAGGGCGGCGCGCTGAACTGCGCGCCGGTGCGCGTCGAGAATCTTATTCCTGGATCAGGAATCGATTGCGATTCTTCGCGTCCTTGATCCATGCGGGCGCGCGACCGCGGCCCGACCAGGTTGCCCCGGTCTTCGGATCGCGATACTTCGCCTGCACGGGGGCGGCCGCTTGTTTGGCCGGTCGACCACGACGCGTACCGAAAATGTCTTTCTCGGTAATGCCGAATTCCGCAACTTTGGTGCGGATGTCGTCGACGATCGCCTGGAATTCCGCGGCACGTGCAGCTTCGGCTTTCTCGGCCAAAGCTTCCATTTGGGCTTTCAGTTCCTTGTACGTTGCCATGTATCACTCTTCAGGTTGAGTACCCATATGATAGCGGTTTCAGCGGAAAATTTTTAGGAAATTCTCTTCGACTACGAGATTTGTCATCGATAAAGCAATGCAGGACTGCTTCGAACACCTGAGAAGTGTGTCATGTTTGAGAATTCGTAGAGGATTACCCGGAAACTTTTAACGGCGACGGCACGCGCTCTTTGATCGCTCGCAGCGGGATTTTTTCGTCGAGACAAGCGGGCGAGACTTAATTATTCTTTACATTTTTCTGAAGTATCGGGGAATTCACTGATGAACAGGGACGATAAGCTGACACGGATCGCGGCCGAATTCGGCTTCAATCCGGACGAGGAAATCAGGATCGGCGGAAAGTACACGCCCATTCTGGTCGACGGGAACACGGCCTACATTGCCGGCCAGATTCCGCGGATCGGCGACGTGGTGCATTTCGTGGGCGTAGTGGGGGAATCCGTTTCGCTCGACGAAGGTCGCCGGGCCGCCGGCGTATCGGTGCTGCGTGCGCTGTCGTTGATCAGGAAGCACCGCGGCTCGCTCGACGCGATAGCGACAGTGCCGCGCATCACCGTGTATGTGCGAAGCGCACCCGGCTTCACGATGCAAAGCGAAGTCGCCGACGGCGCATCCGACATGCTGTACGCGGTGCTGGGCGACGCAGGCGTTCATACGCGCACGTCGGTCGGTGTGCTGCAATTACCCAAAGGGGCTTCGGTCGAAGTGGATTTCATTTTCGGGCTGAAGCATGGCGATGTCGATATCTGACTTCAGCGGACCCTGTCTCGCGAGTGTGTAGTTCCGCGAAACATTCCTGTACCCGGCGCACGACACACCTGCTGGTGAAAGCACGCGCCAGCAATGCGGAAAGCAAAACAAGTAATTGCCGCCAAAGGACTTCGACAGGCTGCTCGCCGATGAAGATCTCGCGAAGCTTCAGGCGGCGTTCGATATCCGCGATATGAAGGTGCGCGGCGGATCGGATGAATGGGCTGCGTTGTCGATCGACCCGTGTCCCGGCAATCTTGCATGCTGACTTGCCGAGCAGGGCGCGCAGGTCGCCACGACCGACGACCGACGCGTGCGACAGCAGCAGCGCTGCATGTTCGCGTCTGCACGCCTTGCATGGCTACGCACTACCCTCGTGCCCACCGCAAATGGTCGCCTCGTACCTGCCGGTCAATCATGCGCCGGACGCGCGTCGTGGAGGTGGTCAGTTGATCGCGATTTTGTCTTCGGCCGGCAACCGCATGCCTTCCGCGCTCCGCCCACCGACCTGAAGATTCCGGAAACACCGCCCCGCCAATGTCGCCCCCGCATCCCCACTTTGGGAGATGCCATTGCCCAACAGTAAGCCTACGATTGACCACAGGGCATCGGGGCCGGAAGTCATCAGAACAATCGGACAGGCTCCCCATTCCGTATCGAATTCAGCAAATGCCTACGCGGTTTACTGACACAGCTTCTACGTACGATGGCGACAAACGTGTGCGATGAATGCCTTACATCGCAACACGATGGCGCGTTGATGACGGAAAGCCTGCTGTCGTATTTCGGGGAATTTCAATCAATATGCTGGCACGAGACTATGCGGAACGAGAGCTCTCTCACATTCAGAGAATGGTGGCTCTCCTGGACAGCGAGACGAACGCTGACGATGTGTCGATGTCGGGTGCGGGGCGCGTGCGGCATCCGAGCTACTGGCGCGGGCGAATCGAGGAGCTGCTGTCGGCGCCCGATGTGCCGCGCCACGTCAGAAAGCTTAGCGAAGCGGTGCTCGCGAAGATCAACGCGATGGAAATGCGGTTCGCGACGATGAAGTAAGTACATCGTCGGATACGGCGCGGACATCCGCGCCATCACGTCGTCGACCGGATGGCCGGTCGTTTATTCGAGCGCCATCACGACAAGCAGGGCCGCACGGAACGCGGCCATCTCCGCGCCGGTGCCGATCGACACGCGAAGATACGGCGACGGGCCCGACTCCCGAATCAGGACCCCGTGACGCAGGAGGCCGCTCCAGATCCGGTGCCGATCCGCAAACTCGCCGAACATCACGAAGTTGGCATCGGAATCGGCCACCGTGAGCCCCAGGCCACGCAGCCAGTCGACGGTCGAATCGCGCTCGGCTTTGATCGCGTCGACCTGCGACAGCATCTCATCACGCGCGACCAGCGCCGCGCAGGCCGCCGCCTGGGTGAAGGCGGACAGGTGGTAGGGCAATCGAACCCGCTTCAGCGCTTCGACGACCGCAGGCGCGCACGCGCAATACCCGACGCGGCCTCCCGCGAACTTGAACGCCTTGCTCAGCGTGCGGGTGACGATGAGCCGAGGATGGTCCGGCAGCAGCGTCACCGCGCTGGGGACGCCGTGACGCCGGAACTCCGCATAGGCTTCGTCGACGACGACCATGCCCGGCGCGACGTCGAGTATCGCGCGGATATCGTCGACCGGCAGCGCGGTGCCGGTCGGGTTGTTCGGCGACGTCAGCAGTACGACGCTCGGCTGGTGCTCGCGAATGCTGTCGAGCGCTTGCTCCGGATCCAGCGCGAAATCACGGGTGCGCGGCAACGTTTGCAGGCGCGTGAAAGTCGTGCGGCAGTATTCGTCATACATGGGATACGCGGGCGTAAAGGCCAGCGCCGTTCGCCCCGGGCCGCCGAATGCCTGCAGGATCTGCTGGATCACTTCGTTCGAGCCGTTGGCCGCCCACACGCTCGATGCGTCGACCGTCACGCCGGTGTCGTGCGTCAGATACGCCGCCAGATGCGCCCGCAGCTCGGCGAAGTCGCGGTCGGGATAGCGGTTCGCCGCGCGCGCGGCGTCGGCCACCGCGGTCGCGATGCGCTCGACGAGCGCGGGCGACGGCGGATAGGGGTTCTCGTTGACGTTCAGGCAGACCGGCACATCGAGCTGCGGCGCCCCGTACGCGTGCTGCAACTTGAGGTCCTCGCGGAGCGGTAAATCCGACAAGGCGACGTCTTTCCAGGGCTGTTGCATTGAAAACACTCCGTACGGGTTCGATGGATCGGCGTAGTCCGCTTTCAAGGCGGCAAAAAACAAAAAAGGCGCCGGAGGCGCCTTGGTTGTCGACTTGATCGGGCATTCACCCGATGCAATTGCTAGATGCGAAACGAGCCACGGCGCAACAGAGGGCGTCCGTGGTGATGGTGCAGCGAGAGCGTGGTGTTTCGAATCGTCATGCGCTGCATCATGGCATACCGTGATCCGGATGAAAAGCCGGCGGCACCGTGCGTGCCGGAATAACGGTCATTACGTCTGACGATAAACGGTAACAAACGTGGTATTTCGATCAAACGCGAACGAGTGATTTAAACGTGGGCGCCGATTGACTAAGATGCGCAGAAGACGTTCGACAATAACGCACGGCGCGGGGTGGCCAGATGCAAAAGAACGGGTTGATTCCATCCGCATGGATCGATGACGTCTACGCTGCGGCGCTGGGCGATCAACGATGGGAAACGGTGCTGGACGGGCTGCGATCGTGGGTCGGCGTGCGCATGGCCACGCTGCTGTCTTTCGACGACGCGGCGCGGGTGCCGGCGATCGAGCAGGCGGCGGGTGACGACGCGTCATGGGTCGCCGCGTGTTATCACACCTACAACACCGAGTTCTATCTGTACGACCCGGTCGTGCCGGTCGCCGCCGACTGGGCGGCGGGCCGCTGGTTCGAGGACGTCAAGCACCTGTCCGCGCACCAGCGCGCACACAGCGTGTTCTATCAGGAATTCCTTCACCCGTTCGGGCTCGGCAGCATCTCGGGCCTGTACATCCATCGCAGCGAGGGCTCGGGCGCATTCCTCAGCGTCCAGGGCGGCCCCGAATCGCAGGGGCTGTCCGACGATCAGCGCCACGCGATCGAAAACATGGGGATGCACATCAGCCGTGCGCTGCAGATCCAGGCGCGGATCGGCGAGCTCGAGGCGCGCGTGGCCGCCGCCGAATCGACGCTCGATGCGATTCCGGTGCCGGTCTTCCTGCTCGGCGCGCAGCGTGAGCTGCGCTACACGAATCGCGCGGCCGATCAACTGATCGCGGCGGAACCGGCGCTGCGGGTCGTGAACGGGCGATTCGCGCCGGAAGGCTGTGTCGACGATGCGCAATGGCGGCACGCGTACGCGCGCGGCGGGCTGTTGTTACGGCGCACAACGGGCGAACCGTTGCCGCTGGCGCTGATGCCGGTGCCCGAGCAGTCGCGCCTGGTGCGCGAGCGGCCGGGCGTCGCGACGCTGATGACGGCCGCCGATCTGCGTTCGCCATCGGCTCGCGCGCAGCGGCTGCGCGTGTTCTACGGGCTGTCGTCGGCCGAGGCCGATCTTGCCGTGCTGCTGTGTCGCGACGGGCTGTCGCCGCAGGAATGCGCTGAGTTGCGCGGCGTGTCGATCGGCACGATCCGCACGCAGATCAAGTCGATCTACGCGAAGACGGCGGTGGGGCGGGCGGCGCAATTGACGTCGCTGGTTATGCAGACGTGAGGGGGCGGGGCTGGCGTGGGTGTAGGGGGCCAGAGCATCTGCGTAAGTCAAGACCTGATCTATCAGTCAGCGTCAGATGAGGTCTGAGATTGCTTCGCCGTCACTTTATCAAGGGCCGTGATCGACCCGAAGCGGTCGGTCAAGCTGGAGCGACTTCAACGGCCGTTTTCAAAGTCAACCGAGCGCCCGCTCCAGGCTGCGTCCACCAGGTAGCCCACCGCGCGTAGATCCCAACGCAAAAGCGGTGAGGCAGCCCAGTTCGTCGTCACGCGAAAAGGCGCCGAAGTCATCGGCACGCGTGATCAGCCGCTCGTCGGGATCGAAGACAAGCTGGAATTTTTCGCTGTGTCGTGGCGAAAAGTTGCGGGCTGAACCACGATGCCCCGGTGCAAGGGCTGGGGTGGGGGCGCTAGCGAAGCCGATCGATGATGGATGGCATGTCGAGGGTGCAGAAATGGAGAAATTCAGGTGACCGCCCGATCCACGCGGCGCGGTCGGCACAATGCAGGACTTGCGAGGCTGTGCGCGTCGCATCACGCTCGGTGCAGCCCCAACCAGTGCGCGCTGGGTTGTGCGGAACAAACCCGGCCAACGGTCCACTCCACCAAGGCCGTGGCAAGCAGGCTGTCAGGTTTGCCGACTGCGCCGGAAGGCTCGCCTTGCTTTTGAGCGCGCAGGCGCAGTCGATCCACAGGGTTATCACGGTTGCTTTACGGCCTGCTCCGCCTTGGTCAGCGCAACCTGCGCATTGATATTGGTCGCCTTCGCATTCACGAGAGTCGTGTTTGCATTGAGCGCATCGACGGCGGGGGCGATCGCGGCATTGGCTTTCGCGCTCGCCAGCGCGGCCTGCTGTTGCCGGAGCGCGAGTTGCTGCTGGGCCAGCGCCGTTTGTGCGGCTAGGGCGCCAAGTTCGCCGGCTGCTTGTGCATTGGCATTGGCGGTCGCGAGCGAATTGGTCGCGTTGACATAGGCCAGTTGGGCATTGGCCGCGGCGGTTTCACCCGCGGTGGAGGCCGATGCTTTCGCCGCGGCGAGGTCATTGTCGGCTTTCGCCTGGCTGATGGCCACCTGCGTTTTGGCCAGCTTCGCCGCGGCGATCTTCGCGGGGATGTCGCTAATGGTGGCGGCGGCCGACTGCGCCACGCCGGCCGCGACCGCCGCTGCCGCAGCCTTCTCTGTGACCTGAATGGATGTCGGGACACCATTGGCGTCAAGCGCAATCACGGCGCCCTCCGACTTGAAGATTCCGCCCGTCACAGGCACGCTATAAAGTTGGCCGAACTGAAGCACGGGACCGTCTGGGGCGATCAACTGCGAGTGTGTTTCATCGGCGCCCCAGTTCCTAGTGAGCTTGCTCTCGCATGGTTTTCCCGAACACGCGAGCAACCGACCAAGCCGCGGCACGCGCACTGGCACGCCAACGTCGGTGTTGCCAACCATCGGTGGCGTCTCCGGAATCTGCCATCCGCCCGATCCATCGGCACGATATAAGGCGAGCCAGACTTTAAACCCATTCGCGTTCAGGGGTGGTGGAGGCAGTTCCTTACCCTCCGGATCTTTGGGGAGCCCGGACCACTTCACCCAGGATTGGGCGACGCTTTGATCGAGTTCAAACGGAGCGGTACTTAAACTCTCTTTGGCGGATAGTGGCCACACGACGATCTGCGTATCGGTGATCGCCTTCAGGCTGGCATTGAGCCGCGCCTGATCAGTGTTCAATATGTCTTGGGCCTTCGCCAGCTTGGTCATCGCTGCGGTTAATGCAGTTCGATCGGCGTGCTTGCCCTGGCTGGATTGAAAGAGCGTTGTGAGTTGGGTCACCTTCGCAGTCAGGCGGGCCACGTCCTGCGTTTCCTGGTCGACGCGTTGTTTCAGTGTCGTTTTTCCGTCTCCTTTCAAGTTGGCTTGCGCTTTCTCGATATCGTCTGAACACGTGAAACTTGCTCCTCTCTCTAATCTGGTCGGCAGGCTAATGGCCGACAAGAAGCTCACAGCAGAACCTATTGCAGCAGCCGTCTGGTCCTCAGAATGGGCGTTCAAGCCGGTGCTGGTCCCGTCACCCGTCAATGTGGAGGTGATGTCGGATGTGGCCCAGACGCCGCTCGAGAAAAGAGTATATTGTTGGTCTTCATCTAACCGTTTGGCGGGCACTGCCGACACCGAAACGGTGCCATTCAGCGCACCTTGGCAATTTTTGACCTGACGCACAATCGTCACGGTGTACTGCGTCATGGCGAGGTTCCACGGTACGCCAGTTGGCACGGTATTCGGGGCCAAACGCGTGACCTTGATACTTGGCCCACAACCGGAAGCCGTGATGGCGATCGCCATCAATGTGGCTAAAGTCCTCATGAATCCTCCCCCTATTAATTTGCGATGAGCACATTAGTCTGGATTGCTTAGCGTGGTGCCATTCGCGATGCGCGTCGAGCATTTCGTCGGTTAGGACCGTAGGCTTCCTTGGCCTGCTTTTGTAGATCGGTCACCCCACTCCCCCAAATCTGTTGTGGTGCTCCTGTGGCATCCTGGTACTGCAGATAGCCATTGAGACGTGGCACAAATGGTACTTGTGGCAACTGAAGGTGGTTTATCGCCCCTGTTCCGCCTGGCAGGCAAAAAAACGCGCGACCCACGAAATTACTGACCGGTACGCCCGCAATACTGTAGTAGTCTCCCTGCGTCGGGTCACAGACTTCCAGAGCGTATTGCAGTCCGCCCGTGGCACTCGGGCGCGGATCCTGCAGACTGAAGGTAGCCGTCGGATCGGCTAAGAGCTCGAGCACTTCATGAGACAGGGTAACCGACCAAGGCTCGTTGTAGAGCTTGCAAATGTCCAGGAAGACGAATCCAAACGGCTTCCCGTTTTGATTTTGGTCGTGATAGCCCTTCGCATAGCCTAGACCGGTCTCGGTGTCATCGGATTGGTCGCCTACGTAGATGACGGCGTCTGTCGCGTCATCGATAACGGCATTCGCACCTTTGGGGGCAAGCCGGGATGGAGACAGCGTGGCCGCGTGCTGCCACTCTGGCGCGAAATGCTGCGCGACTTGGTCACCGACGGCTTTCAGAACCCGTTGGAAGTCGGCGTCGTTGATGGACGTCGAAAGGTTGACGACGGTGATGTGGGTGACTTCGTTCGCCCCATAACTGACTGGCACGGCGCTCTTGGGTGGGCGGTCAGCTTGTGCGATACCCGCATTTGCGGACCACTGGAACAGGGTTTTAAGTTGATTAAAGGCATACGGTAAGAAAAGCGCGGAGCCGATCAGAAAGAAATGGTTGAATGCATCCGGCAACTGTGCGAGCTTATCGATATCACTTTCCGAGATGGAGCGAGTGAGGAGGACATTGCCGACCGCCCAAAATAGTGCGGTAAGAATCACGGCGCCAAGCGCCCCAGTAACTCGGCTATAGCTGGTGACCCCCGTAGATTCTCCGGTAGGTGATTTCTCCTTCAACGCTTGAGACAACGACTTGGTGAAGGGAACACCTACCAAGAACGCTACGATGGGGAGATTGAAGGAGAGAAGAACAATACTCAATAGAACGTTGACGTTTGCCATGGACGACCCCCGAACTAGTCATATTGACTTTTGGAATTCAACCACTCACCGTTTCTATTTCTCGTGCGTGAAACTGGTCTCCTGCCGTGACGCGGCCGGCGTGTGTGGGCGCCCGGAAGGTGCGAGGCAGCTTTGATCGGGCTGCGACGCGCTCGCCGATTAAGCGAATACCCCACGGTTCCAATCATACTCGCGCACATGAGAAAGAAAAGCCCAATCCAAGATCGTTTCCGAGGCGGAACTGGAACACCGCTTAACTCGTCACGTTTCCCCGTCGGGGCAATCCAGCTTGGTGTCGTGGAGGAAGGAGATCCGATAACTGGCGCACGGAAAGCCCAGCGAACGTCGGGGACGTTGGTTGGTGGTAAAGCGAAGTTACTCGCAGGAGAGTTGCCGATAAAATCAAGATGTTGACTGATGAAGACAGGGCAAAACGTTACCGTTGCCACTTCGACTGAGTAACGTTCCTCCCGTTGACTCGAGCGGCCGGCCATCGAGCGGTCGAATCCGCCACGAACTGAATCAGACGATCTGACGCTGTCTGTTTGGTCTAGTTCAGCCTTATACAGGTATCGGCAACTGCGCGCGCAGAAAAAAGTGACTGACGGCCAATCGCGCCACCGATGCTGGGGTGGTGTGTCGGAGTTTGTGCGATCGATTTACTGCGGCGCTAACGTAGTGGCATTTCGTTGTACGCGGTTGACTGCAGCTGACCCGAAGCGGACGTCCATTCGGCAACGCCTGACAGGCTATTCGCTCAGCGCCAGAAACCCTGGGCATTCAGCTATGCTCTGCACACCACACCTCAGAAGGCGCACCGTATCTTCAGCGCTAAGGGCGGCAACCTCGCCAACCCTTTCCCCTTCGGGGGCAAACAATACGGCCCAAAAACAAAGTTGACGTAGCAACGTGACGAAACCGAGTTCGAGCGGGATGAATGCCGCTTCGTCGTGGCGTGTCTTGCTCCAAGATGCGTAACTGCTCAAGGCAGCGCCGGTCATCCAGGCATACTCCAGCGTTGCAGACCTTTCACTTGCTGGCAACCGGCTCCTAATGAAGTCGGTGACCGGATAAATATGGAATTCGACGCCATCAAGGCCCGCAAATGCATAGCGATTGGGTGCGTCAACCTCCACGACCTCATCGCCCCAGGTTCTTGTCTCAGGAGGCAATTGTCGCAGCGTCGATTCCCGTTCGCTTTTATGAAGAACAATACCTAGATTTGCGTTCATGACGTATCAGGTTTAGCCCATGGAAGTTGCGCAGGATAGGTCTTTCCGCTCCCCCGCGACCTCCGTGGTCTCGACGACCGCTCTTGGCCGACAAGCGCCCGCTCGTCGGCCCACTACACACCGACGAGCGCTAGCCCTGTCAGTACGACGCCGATCGCGGCAGCACCCATCGACAGGTGTTGCATCCATTTCCGCCGCGTGAGAATCGTGATCGCAGCAAGCGCGATCGAGATCTGGATGATGGTAGTGGCCTGCGCCCAACGATGATGCCGGTGTAGCCGCTCCTCGCTTGCAGCATTGCTCTTCACGACTTCTTGCTCGAGCGCTTCGGCGCGCTTGCGGATCGGCTCCTTCTCTTCGCGATACCGCGCCGCGTCTGCTTCGAAACGCTTTCTTTGCGGCGATGCTTCCTGGCTCAACGCCGCACCGAGCTCGGCCAGATTCTGCTTCTCGCCCTTTGCTTGGTAATAGGCCCACAGGTTAGCCGCCTCGGTTTTCTGGATCGCGGCCTCGTTCTTGTGCAGCAACGCGAAATTCTCTTCCGCACCGCTCTGGTATGCGGAAATCGCGCCGACGCAGGCGAGGACAGCAGTCATCACGGCGATGCGCGCCGCTCCGTGGTCTTCTTCATGCGCCGCAGGGTGCTCTACTGCATGATCGTGCGGGCCGTGAACTTCGAAATCTTCTGGCATAACAAGAACGTTCGCATGAGTTGAAGGGCTTGTACGCGGTTCCCAAACACGTGAGGAGCGTGCAGCAAAAGTGGTAGCACTATCGCTGGGTCGCAGCTCAGGTGAAGCAGTCCGTTCGTGCGAAAGTGTGAACGAACGGTCAATGGTCTGCGGAACCGCACGCTGTTTGAACGCCGACTCCCGCCAAAAGGGCGACGATTCGACATTGTGCATGAATTGCCACTTCCCCAGTACGAGTCGACAGCAGTCGACCCTCTGCCGTCATTCGATCCCTCACACGCAAAACGGCGGCTTTCGCGTGCACACCGGCCATTCATTCCGGCAAGCCCCACGGGCTCGACACGCAATAGTTGGAACGCTTCGTCGATTTCCGATGAGATCGCGATGGCGTGCTGACACGTTGTGGTCGTTTCCACCTTCGCGGCCGATGCCAGCTGTCGCCTTCCAACAGCCGTCCGTCAGTTCACGGCCGCCTTCGCCTCAGTTCCGAGGTCTATCATGTGTCAAGGCCCCTTCCGCTTGGTAGTTCGGCCCGCGTGATAGACAGGAGATGCATCAATGATCGAATCGGCAGATGTGATCGTCATTGGCTCAGGCGGGCTAGGAGCGGCGACGGCCTTCCACGTAGCAAAGAGAGGCGCTCTCCGGGTCGCGCTGGTCGAGCGCCTCGAAATCGGCTCACAGACCTCACCGCGAGCTGCTGGCATGGTGAGTTGCATGCGCAAGAGTGACTTAATGATCGACCTGATCAAGCTGGCGGCTGACAGGATCCGACAATTCTCTGAGGATACCGGCCAGCCCCTGGATTGGGTGCACTCGGGCAGCGTCAAGGTAGCACGGCGACCGGTGGATGCCGAGGTCATTCAGGAAGACATCCTGCGCGGCCAGCGCCACGGCCTGGACGTGGAGGCACTCTCCATCGACGAGGCTCACCGGCTCAATCCGTTTCTTCAAACAACGGGAGTGGCTGCGGCGATGCGCATCGGCGATGACATGTATTTCAATCCCGCGCAACTGGCCGTCGGCTTCGCTCGTGCAGCGCAGGCAAACGGAGCCGTGTTACTGCCCAACACGGCGGTGACGCGCGTCCTGATTGAGGACGGCGCAGTGGCCGGGGTCGACACCGCATACGGTCGCATACAAGCCCCGGTCGTTGTCGATGCAGCCGGCGCCTGGACGCGACAAGTGGCTGAAGCCAGCGGAATTCGAGTGCCTCTTGTTACGACAGCGCAGCAATTGTTCGTCACCGAACCCGTGCCCGATGCCCGAGCCGAATTGCCGATGGTCCGAATTATGGATGCTGCGGTGTATATGAGACCTTGTGATGGAGGATTTCTCTGGGGAGTCTACGAGGAAAATCCGAGATTCTTCGACATGAATGGCTTCGACGCCAACTTTGACATCAAGGATCTGTCGCTCGACGCCGAGATTCTCTGGCACTACGCACGGGACGTCGAGGCCCAGCTTCCGATCCTTTTGAAGGCAGAGATACGGGAGCATCGTGGCGGGCTGCCAACGATGACGGCAGATGGCCAGCACATCGTCGGCCCCGCGCCCGCCATTCAGGGGTTTTACTTCGCGAGCGGCTGCAATGTTGCTGGACTCTCCATCGCCCCGGCACTGGGGGAGATGCTCGCCGCGTGGATCGTTGACGGTGCCCCTCCGATCGATCTAACGCCTCTATCGGTCGGCAGATTTGGAACCGGCCCATGGCCGGACGACGAGTTAATCAGGCGGGCCGCGTGGCAGTACCGGCATTTCTACGGTGCAAGATGACTCAAGCACCGACTTGTTCTTCAGCGATCGTTTCGGGCGATAGTCGTTGTTTGCGCCGATGGCCCCTGATAGCAGACGAGGCAACGTTCATCCTCGCGAATCGAATGGCCGTTCCCACGGGTGAAGCCGATGTTTGAACGTCCGTGCGACGGTGGGGGCGAATGACGCTTACTGGCCGGGAGCCGCCGCTGGAGTTTCGACCAAGTCGGTTACATCGACTTGGTCGAAAGTCGGAAAAGCATGGTGTCAGCCGCGCGCTCTACGCGAACATGCGACCTATTAGTGATGAATCCGGGCGGCGACATCACGGGGTGTTGTCGACAATGCGTAGGGCAGTCGCAGTAACTTAGTCACACCGAGTCGCAAAACCGTGGCGCCAGTCGAAAATACTCTGGCGCCCTGCGGCGGGGCAGGCGTAGGCGCCTGTCCCTGCCCGGATTCCCCGTCGTTCCTTCCGCGGCCGGCCCGTATTCATGACATTGCGCCAGGATGCCGACATCGTGATCAGTCATCCTACAACTATTGAAAACAAAGCGAAAGTGAGATTGCCGGCAACGGTAAAAGCGATCGGCCATCCATCCGGCATGAATGCAAACCCATCTCCAGAAAACGTTTCGCGCAAATTCGTCTAAACAGAGAAAACGATTCCCTGAAATGTCCTCAAAGCCCGCCATAACAGCCGCTCTACGGGTATGCACCAAGTGAGTTAAACGATTAACCGACGTACATTCGCGTCAACACGTCATACGACGTATGACTCGGCGGTCAGCGAACACGGCGCCGAAGCATACGCAGCCGGCGGATCGCCGCGCAACAACGAGCACAACCATCAAGGAGACTGACGATGAAGCACCGACTCAACCGCTCCCGTATCGCCCTGGCCGTCGCGCTGATGGCCGGCTTCGCGATGTCCGCCCAGGCGCGCGTGTTCCGCTCGGCGGACGTGCACGGCGACAACTTCCCGACCAACATGGCCGTGAAGTTCATGGGCGACGAGCTGTCGAAGCAGACGGGCGGCAAGGATTCGATCAAGGTGTTCGGCAACAGCGCGCTCGGCTCGGAGAAGGACACGGTCGACCAGGTGCGGATCGGCGCGATCGACATGGCGCGCGTGAACGGCGCGTCGTTCAACGAGATCGTGCCGGAATCGCTGATCCCGTCGTTCCCGTTCCTGTTCCGCGACGTCGATCATTTCCGCAAGGCGATGTACGGCCCGGCCGGCCAGAAGATCCTCGACGCGTTCACCGCGAAGGGGATGATCGCGCTGACGTTCTACGAGAGCGGCGCGCGCTCGATCTATGCGAAGCGCCCGGTACGCTCGCCGGCGGACATGAAGGGGCTGAAGGTGCGCGTGCAACCGTCCGATCTGATGGTCGACGAGATCAAGGCGATGGGCGGCACGCCGACGCCGATGCCGTTCGCCGAGGTGTACACGGGCCTGAAGACGGGCCTCGTCGACGCGGCCGAAAACAACCTGCCGTCGTACGAGGAAACCAAGCACTACGAAGTGGCGCCCGACTACTCGGAGACGCAGCATGCGATGACGCCGGAAGTGCTGGTGTTCTCGAAGAAGGTCTGGGACACGCTGTCGCCGCAGGAGCAGGCGGCGATCAGGAAGGCGGCGGCCGATTCGGTGCCGTACTACCAGAAGCTGTGGACCGCGCGCGAGGCGTCCGCGCAGCAGCTGGTGACGAAGGGCGGCGCGAAGATCCTGCCGGCCGCGCAGATCGACCGCGCGGCGTTCGTGAAGGCGATGCAGCCGCTGTGGACCAAGTACGAAAAGACACCGCAGATGAAGCAGATCGTCGACGAGATCGAGGCCACCAAGTGACGCGTCGCACTTCCCTGAACGGCGCGTCGGCCGCGGGCGGGGCGGCCGCCGCCCCGGACGACGCGCCGGCGCGGCCGCACGCCGCGCCGCTGCTGCGCTGCGTGAACGACGTGCTGTTCCGCGTGCTGGCCGTGATCGCGTCCGCGTGCCTCGCGGTGCTGACGGTGCTGGTGTTCTACGCGGTCGTGATGCGCTACGTGTTCGAGAACGCGCCGGATTTCGTGGAGCCGATCGCGCTGCTGCTCGTGATCGTGATCGCGATGTTCGGTGCGGCGATGAAGGTGCGCGACGGCGGCCATATCGGCCTCGATTCGCTGGTGCGCCGGCTGTCGCCGAAGGCGCGCACGGTCGTCATCGCGATCCAGCACCTGAGCCTGATCGCGTTCGCGATCATGATCATGGTCGGCTGCGGCAGCATGGCCGCCGAGACGATGGGCGACCGCATCCCGATCATCGGGCTGCCCGAAGGCGTGCGCTACCTGATCGCGATGCCCGCGGCGATCGCCATCATCCTCTTCTCGCTCGAGCACCTGCTCGCGCTTCGTCGTTCTACGCCGGGACAATAACGCCATGGAACTCGCGATCCTGTCCGTCAGTTTTCTGATTTTCCTCGTGCTGGGCGTGCCCGTGTCGTTCGCGCTCGGCATCGCCTGCGTGCTGACCTATATGGTCGAAGGCTTGCCGATCGCGACCGCGATGCAGGCGATGATCTCGGGAATGAATGCGTTCTCGTTCCTCGCGGTGCCGTTCTTCATCTTCTCCGGCGAACTGATGCTGCATGGCGGCATCGCGGACCGGATCCTGCGCTTCGCGCAGGCGACCGTCGGCCACTTCCGCGGCGGCCTCGGGATGGCGAACGTCGTCGCCTGTACGCTGTTCGGCGGCGTGTCGGGCTCGCCGACCGCCGATACGTCTGCAATGGGCGGCGTGGTGATTCCGCTGATGAAGCGCGAAGGCTACAGCGCCGCGTACGCGGTCAACGTGACGACGCATGCGTCGCTCGCCGGCGCGCTGATGCCGACGTCGACCAACATGATCATCTACGCGTTCGCCGCGCAGGGCATCACCGGAATGCTGCACGGCCAGCCGGTGAGCGGCGTGTCGATCGGCGACCTGCTGTTCTCGGGGCTGCTGCCGGTGTTGTGGGTGATGGGCTTCGTGCTGGCCGCCGCGTACTGGCAGGCCGTGCGTCACGGCTATCCGCGCCGTGAAGACGGGTCGTCCGCGCTGCCCGCGTTCCCCGGCTGGTATGCGGTGCTGCGCAGCTTCGTCGGCGCGGTGCCGGGCCTGATGGTGATCGCGATCATCCTCGTGTGCGTCGCGAAGGGGATCGCGACCGCGACCGAAGCGGCCGCGATCGCCGTCGTGTACTCGCTCGTGCTGACCGCGGTGGTCTACCGGACGCTGACGGCCGAGAAGCTGCGCCGCGCGCTGTCGCATGCGGCGCGCACGACGGGCGTCGTGCTGCTGCTGATCGCGGTGTCCAACATGCTGCGCTTCCAGATGTCGTACCTGGAGATTCCGGATGCGATCGAAGGGCTGCTGAAGCAGTCGACCGCCGCGCCGTGGCTGATGCTGCTGTACATCAACATCATCCAGGTGTTTCTCGGCACGTTCGTCGACATGGCCGCGCACATCCTGATCACGACACCGCTGTTCCTGCCGATCGCGATGGCGTGCGGCGTCGGGCCGGTGCAGTTCGGGATCATGCTGCTGCTGAACTGTTCGCTCGGCCTCGTGCATCCGCCGATCGGCTCGGTGCAGTTCGTCGGCTGCGCGATCGGCAATGTGTCGATCGGCGAGACCACGAAGATGGCGTGGCCGTACTACCTCGCGATTTTCAGTGCGATCAACATCGTCACGTACCTGCCGTTCTTCTCGACCTGGCTGCCGAGCCTGATCAGCGGGCACGCGGTGTTCTGATTTTCGAATCGCGTGCTTCGCCCGACGCGGCGCCGGACGACCGAGGTTGTCCGGCGCCGCGGTCGCTTTTGCGGTGGCCTTTACTTTGCTGCGATCAATCCATGAACACGATGAGATGGCTGTTGATAAAGGTAAGGTCGAATGGATTGCGTGTTGTAATCTCATTCAGACTTTTACTTTGATTGGTGCGATATACATGCAGGTGATGGACGGGTGGTGGTATTTCCCCGGGAAGTGGTCACGCTTCGTGTTATCGAGGTGCTCATGGTGCAAAGGCTAGAGGCCTGTTGAGTTAATAAAATTAACTTCTGAATTAAGTATGAATTGTTAGTGTAATTTAATCTATTTTAGTTTTCTCTGGATCCCATAATTTACCGCGGTAGCGGTCAAGAGAGGCTGCATATCTTTGAATTGTTTTATCTCTGATTTTTGTGAAAAATGGGCTGGGGAGATTGTTTGTTTTTAAAAATCGTACGATAGTGGTGCGAGTTGAGATTCGAGCTCGTGAGGCAAATGCATTGCGAAGGATGTCGTAAAGCGTGTATTTTGTGGAGGGGCTCGCTGCGATCAATAGTAATTCAAGTGTATGGATTCCGAGTGAATGAAAAAGATGGCTTACGTCGTGCCCGTTTGCCAGGATTCGATAATTCTCCAGTGAATGTGGAATTTCATTCATTGTAACCGCGACAAACAGATACTTGAGTTCTGCGGTTAATTTGGGGTGGCGGTGTTCGTCGACAATTCGTCCTATTGCTTCCTGTACCTGTTCCCAAGGCTTGTATCTGAGTTTGGTGAAGCTATCCGTGATTGCTTCCGGTGCATTGTTGCTCGTGAGAATGCTGTCGAGGTATCGGGCTGACTTCACCTCGAAGGCTAGTAAAGTCTGGTTCTGCTCGCAGCGGATCATGGCGTCGGGCGACAGGGCGTTTGCTTTCCCATAAGTGAATTCCGGTATGTACTCGTATGCGATCCCGGTTCTCGATGCGCAGAACTCCTCGATTAGGCATTGTGTATACTGCTCGAAGTCGTAACCGAGCTTTGCGTGGAATTTGATATTTCGATTCGACGCAGAGTGCAGTCGATGCAAGAGATTGTCGAAAAGTAATTCTTCGACGAGTTTTCCTTCTATCGGTAGGAAGCAGGTTTCGGACAGTTTAAGAAAGGGCTGGTTCCGGAAAAGTTCAAAGTTAGTGCCATCGCTGATGGTGCTTTTAGCGAAGGCAATGCCTTCGTCAAGCGTGAAGGCGATCGAGTTCATGATCGCCTTCAGTAACTCAAAGTCAATTCCCATATCCCGATGCATCTCATTCAGATCGATGCACCAGCCTTCGAGGTCACGTGGGTCGAAGTGTGTCCGCCGTCGTTTCTCGTGATACCGCGTGACGATTGCGAAGATCACTCCGAGGTAAATCTCGAGCTCGAAACCGTGTTGCAGTTCGAACGTCTGAACGTAGGGTGCGACGTGTGGCCCGTCGAGGAAGATATTCTGTGAGCGGTATAGTTTAAAAAGATAATCGTCGCGTGCGTAATGGATCCATCCTTTTACCCAATACTGATGCAGATCTTCGTCGACCTCAAGGTCGTTAATATGTGCGAATAACTCGTGCAGTGTGTAGGCCAGTTCTATACGGTTTTGCTCGCCGATTTCGAGTGTGTCTGCTCGCGACAGTAGCTGCTTCTAGCATTCGAAAATTTGGAGGCGGCCGAATACTGTGCGCGAGTAAGCGTTATCTTTTTCATCTGAAGGCCGACGATCAGATGTGACTAGACTGGACGCAGCCCAGTTCCTGAATCGCTTCTCTTCGTTGTTGTCGAAAGCTAATATTGAGAGTAGGCAAAGTAGATCTTTCGAGATAGGGAAATTAATTATATCGTCTATGTCGCGTTCGGTACCGTAAAAGTCACGATGCGAGAGCAGTAGATGTAGATTTTCAATTGATTCTAGAATTTTCATTTAAATTATCTGGAATTTCGTTTATCGCTCGCAGGGAGCGATTCGTGTTTCCTTGGTCACTTAATAATCTCATCAATTGCGTGTACGATTCCTTTTATACAATCCGCTACCCGCTGGACGTCGGGGCGATCAATGGACCAAGGAACGCGTGGTGAAAACGGTTGCAGGTCTCCCTCGTGAGCTATCTTGTTTCGCCGCTCTACAATCAGCGACAATTCGCGCTTTATCCCTTTCGCAACAGCAAATTTAGTTGCTTGTGCTGCCCCCTGTTTTAATGCGATTTCGTTCCAAAGTTCTACATCTGAACAAAGACGTATTCCATCTGCAATTTTGTCTGGATCTTGAAATGTGGAGTAGCCGAGTCGCGTACGCAATTCCAAGTCAAACGCTTGACGCGCGTCGTACGGCGTGGGGGCTGTTTTTATTCTCATCAACGTGTCGTTTGCGACTTGAAAACGCAAATAGCCATTCGAAGGAATTCGATTTTCCTCGAATGTCTCCAACATTTTTTGAGTAACTAGTTCGTGCACGTAGAGGTCGAGTGCGCTGACGCGAGTGACCCACTCCGCACGCAAGAGCTCATCGGGCCGCAATGCAACCGTGAGCTGCCGAGCGAGATATGCATGCATCGCCGCCAACTGTTCACATCGGTCCCATATTGAGTTGAAGTGATCGAGAGGCGTCATGCAGTTAGCTCAATTACCTTATTGGCGCAGTCTCGGAATGCAGTCTCGAATTTTTCCATGCTTTCTTTTGTGCTATCCCACACAGCACCTGCCTGTTGAAGCATTGCGGCTGTTAGAGCGTATACCGGGACCAGATGCTCTTGAGACTGTGCGATCAAACTGTTAAAGTCAGCGACGTTGAGCAAAGGTTCAGATGGCTCTAACCCCACTTTCAGTTTAAATTCGGCCACATCGAGTAACCCAGCCGCTTCTAAACTCGGGATAAGTTCTTCTCGAAGGCCACGTGCAAGTTGATCGACCCAACGTTGAAAAGCAGCGCTAGGTTGTCCATTTCGTGGGCGATACTTTTGAACCACGGCGCCAATAAATTTGGCTTTTGGTTGAGGAAACGGGTAGTCAGCGTCCCGTAGAGCAGCAATACCGTAGGCGGTGCGTGCCCACGCAGCCCAACGTGGCAACGACTTTGACAGCGAGCTCAGGGCCATTGAAGAGAAATAGTCGGGGTGTAACGGCACGATAAAGTAGTCGCAAACCATCAGGAGGTTCTGATTCATCGGTCCGAGACTTGGGCTCAAATCGACGAGCACGTAGTCGGTTTTGTACTTTTCAGCGGTGGCATCTAACAGAAACCGCAACGAACCAGGCAGGTTTCGCAGCGCTAAAAGTGAGCCACTGAGCTCTTGTGCAACACCAAGAGTTGTTTCGTACTCTGCGAGCCCAATATGACCAGGAAGAAGAAACAGACCCTCATTACCGGGCACTTGCACGCACTCTGCGCCGACGATTTGGCGCGGCTTGGATTCAAATGCGGGTGAAAGGCCGTCTTTGACGTTGTTTGGCGGATCTGCCTGATAGGTTTCCTCGAGGTCTTCTATCCCCTTGAATCCCAGTACCATACCTGTCAGGTTACACTGGGGATCGAAGTCAGCAAGCAAAACACGCTTGCCGAGCGACGCAAGCATCCATCCCAAATTGAACGTTGTCGTGGTTTTACTTACGCCACCCTTATGGTTGAACAAGGTGATGATTTTTGCCATATCGACTATCCCAGTTTTGACCGTGGACCAGCTGCTCGCATGAAGTCTACAGGAATATCAAGCGTGGCTTATAAATATCGGCGTCTGTTATTGTCTGCTGCAGGTAGACACTCCGGAAACGCACATTGATCTGAAAAATAACACTAAGCAGTTCTTCCTAGCGGTTCGTGACAACGCTTGGCTAAGAAGCAGAGGCCGGTTTGATTGATAACGTTATTCTGATGTTGCTGCTAGCCACGCCAGCAGCTCGTTATAAAACGCCTGAGAATCTTGGGTCGGTGGCGCGTGCTTCAGCCCCTCGAACCCGACGAGCGTTGTATGCAAATTCACCTTCACGGCATAGCGGCAAAGTTTCGGCTAATGACAGAGCTCGGTACGCATCTCAGACTGACCTGCATCCTTGTCCATCATGAGTGATGTACGGCTGACAGATGAGCCGCAGCACCGACATGTTGACACGTCAGCCTGTCTCAGCTCGGAGATCATAGTCTGATGTGGACTGTGTCCTACGACCGGACAAACTGAATCACGGTCGCGATGAATCGTCGTCGGGGCATGCAGCGAACGCTCAATCCTGCCGCGCATCCGGCTCGCCGTTACTGCCGGCCGACCGGTCGTCGCGCCAGTCCGCCAGCTCGCGCCACAGCGCCGGGCGCGCATGATCGCGCGGCGGCAGCGTGATCACGTACGCCACCCCTCGCACGTTGACCACGACCCCCGAGTCGGGCAGCGTGGCCGGGATGCCGGCGAACGTCGGTTCGTCATCCGGTTCGGAAACGGTACCCGGGCCGGGCGGGTGTCGAAGGATCATGCGAATTCTCCGTGGCGCCGCGCAACGGCGCATCAGTAGCGGACACGCCCGATCAGACCCAGCGGGTCGACGGCGTGCTGGATGGCGGCGGCGACCTGCCGTTGTGCGGCGGGCACATGCTTGCGGTAGTACGCGACGTTGACCGGCCCGACGCCATGCTCGGCGCTGAAGCAGCCACCGGCCCGCACGACGCGATCGTACAGCGCGCCGCGCAGCGCCACCTGTTGCAGCGGCCCGTAGCGCTCCGCACAGGCGTGCGGGATCGACACGACGAGATGGCAGCCGCCGTCGCCGAAATGCCCGAACGTGTGGCAGCGCAGCGACGGATGCGCGGCCGCGATCCATCGTTCGGCGTCGGCGACGAACGCGGCCAGCGCGCCGCGCGGGAACGACACGTCGAACGACAGCGGGATGCCGTCCTGTGCCACCGCGGCCGGCAGTGCGTCGCGGATTCGCCAGAACCGTTCGGCCGGCGCGCAGGCCGCGTCGAGCACCACGTGCTCGCCCGCCAGCGTGTCGAGCGTCGCGATCGTGCGTTCCTCGAGCAGCGCATCGAGCCCCGGCATGCCGGTCGCGATCTCGACCAGTGCATAGCACGCGGCAGCGTCGGCTTCGAACGGAATGCGGGACGCCGGAAACGCGGCCGCGACGCAGCCGACGGCCGCGGCCGACATGAATTCGAATGCCGACAGCATCTCGCCGAATGCACGCTCGAACGCGAGCAGGCCGGCGAGCGCCGCGTCGTACGACGCGAACGCGACGAACGCGGCGCATGACGAGCGTTCGAGCGACGCAAGTGCGAACGACACGGCCGTCACGAGCCCGTTCGCGCCGTTCGCTCCGATGAAGCACTGCGCGACGTCGAAGCCCGCGTTGCGCTTGCGCAGCGGCGCGAGCGCGTCGATCACGGTGCCCGCCGCGTCGGCGAGCACGACTTCGACGCCGAGCACGTTGCGGCGCACGTCGCCGTATTTGATCAGGCGGCTGCCGCCCGCGTTCGCACCGACGAGGCCGCCGGCCGCCGGATCGCTGCCGAGGTCGATCGGCAGGCAGAGGCCGGCTTCGGCCGCCACGCGGTTGATGTCCGACAGCCGCACGCCGGCCTCGACCGTGATGCTGCGATTCGCCGCGTCGAACGCGCGCACCGCGCGCATCCGGTCGAACGACACCACGCATTGCGTGCCGCTGCGATCGGGCACGGCGGCGCCGACGAGCCCGGTGCGCGCGCCCTGCGCGACCAGCGCGATGCGGTGCGCGACGGCGATTCGGGCGAGTGCGCTCGTGTCGGCGGTCGACGCGGGCCGAGCGATGCCGAGCGCGATGCCGCCGTGGCGTGTCACATCCGTTACATACGATGAACACCCGTCAGCAGATGCCCCATCGAGCCAGCCATCGCCGAGCGTCGCGGCGAGCACGTGCCGCTGCGCGGCGCGGTCGGGCAGCGCGCTCATCGTCAGCCGGCCCGCACGAGCTGCTTGCGCAGCCGGCCGCGCACGACGACCAGCGCGATCAGCGGCACGACACCGCCCCACAGCGGGCTGTGGCGCATCGTGATCGACACCGCGAGCGCGACGACGGTGACCGCGAGCAGCACGATCGACAGCGAACGTGCGCGCGCGTGGTCGACGAACGTGCCGTCGACGAACCCGCCGTCCGACCACGCGGTATGCACGATGCCGACCACCAGCACGCAGACGAGCATCGCGGCCGGCCCGAGTTCTTCGCCCCACAAACGGCTACCTGTCGGCGACACGAGCGCGAGCACCGCGCCGATCACGAGGAACAGGTCGACGCCGATCGCGATGCTGTTGCGGTCCGCGCGGCGGATCAGCCACGCACCGTGAACCAGCGCGAGCACGCCGCCGATCAGGAACGCGTGCGTCCAGCGCACGTCCGGCTGTTCGGGGCCGAGCCGGCCGTAGAACAGGAACACGATCGCCGGCAGGAAGTTGCTCGCGTGCAGCAGGTAGTCGGTGATGGGATTGCTCGATTTCATCAGGGGATTCTCCTTCGTCGAAACATCGAAACATCGGGCGACGCGTCACGCGTCGTGCCAGCGGAACAGCCGCGCGGCGGCGAACAGGAACAGCGCCGTGCTCGCGGCCATGCCGAGCAGTTGCGGCGCGAGCTGCGCATACGGGGCACCGTCGACCAGCGCGCCGCGCAGCGCGACCGCGAACTGGTTGGTCGGCAGGAACGCGAGCACCGCCTTCAGCCAGGCCGGCGCGTCGTGCATCGGGATCGTCAGGTCGCTGAAGAACAGCAGCGGGTAGTAGGTGACGTTGCACGCGAGTTCGGCGGCGGCCAGCGATTTGGCGCGGCTCGCGAGCAGCACGCCGATGCTGAGCACCATCGCCGCGCCGAGCAGCACGATCGGCAACGCGCGCAGCCCGTCCGGCGTGGCGATCGGCAGCGCGATGCCGAACGCGACGCGCGCGACGGTCAGCAGCACGAGCGCCGACAGCGCCATCATGATCATCCGCGCGACGATCAGCGCGGCGAGGAACACGCCGCGCGAGACCGGAAAGCACACGTACAGCTTGAACGTATTGCGTTCGCGCAGCGATGCGATCGCGGTCGTCGTCGAGTTGAGGCCGATCGCCATGAATGCCATCACGAGAATGCCGGTCGCGAAGAACGCGCCATAGTCGAACGGGCGGCGCGCGGGCGCCGCGTTCTCGAAGCGGGCCTGCGCGGCGGGCAGCCCGAGCCGCTGCGCGGCGCAGCGCGCGAGCGCGATCTCGACGACGCGCGACGCGGCCTTGACCGCGAGCGAGCCGTTGAAGTCGTAGCGGATCGTCGCCGGCGTGCGCTCGTCGTTGCCGAGCACGACGGTCACGCGATCGGTTGCCGCGCCGCGGCCGTCGAAGGTCGCCTTCACCGTGTCGCTGTGCGTGAGGCTCGCGACGATCTGCGCTTCGCATGCGCGGCTGTACGGGGTCGCGCCGCCGGGTACGGCGAACGCGATGTCCGCGGTGCCGAGCGAACCCGATCCGCCGAACGCGAACAGCATCACGCTCAGCAGGAACACCGGGAACACGAGCGTCCAGAACAGCGACGAGCGGCTGCGCAGATAGCCGAGCAGCTCGTTGCGCACGAGAATCAGGAACACCTTAGTCATGGGTGGGGCCCTCGGTACAGAGGCGCAGCAGGTCGCCCGGCGTGCTCGGCGCGAGCGCGAGATGCTGGATGCCCTGTTCGCCGACGATGCGGTGCACGTTCGGATGCAGCGTCGCATCGCCGAACACCTCGACGACATGCGCGGCCGATACGCGCACGCCGGTCACGCCCGGTAGCGCCGCGAGCCACTTGCGCAGCGCGCGCGCGTCGGCTTCGTCGCGGCAATGCAGGACCGCGCGGGCCTCGCCGACGAGCTCGGCGCGCAGCGCGTCCTTGTCGCCCTGGTAGCGCACGCCGCCGTCGCGGACCCACACGAGATCGTCGACGACGGCGAGCTCTTCCTCGGCGTGGCAGATCATCGCGACGCTCGTGCCGCGCGAGCGGTGGCGCAGCAGGTCGATCACGACGCCCGCGTAACGGCGGTCGAGCCCGGTGAACGGTTCGTCGAGCACGGCGAGTTCGGGCCGGTGCGCGAGCGCCACGTAGAGATCGATGCGCTGGCGCTGCCCCTTCGACAGCGCGCGGCACGGCTTGTCGAGCAGTTCGGCGATGCCGAGCGCATCCGTGACCGCGGCGTCCGCGTGCACGTACATCGCGCGGTGCAGCGCGACGATCTCTGACACGCGGAGATGGTCGGGATACTCGACCTTCTGCAATTGCGCGCCGATGCGCCGCAGCGACGGCGTATCGCGCATGAAGCGCGCGGCCGGCACGTCGAGCACGCGCACGTCGGTGCCGCCGCGCCGGAAGCCGAGCAGCGTTTCGAGCAGCGTGGTCTTGCCGGAGCCGTTCGGCCCGACGATCGCGGTGACGGCGCCGAGCCGGAATCGCACATGCCGTGCGGAAAAACGGAAATCGCCGGCCGCGACGTCGATCGCGCGCGCGCCGAGCGCCGCGCCCGGCGCGTGCGCATCGGGCAGCGGCTGCGTGGCCGTGCGCAGCGGCCGGTCGAACGCGGTGTGCGGGCCGAACAGCGCGCGCACGGAGGCGAGGAACGATTCGCTCATCGTCGGCTTCCTGTCAGTCGAACAGCATGACCTGCGTGTCGCGCGCGCCCCGGTACGGGTTGCGGCCGTGCGCGACCAGCATGTTGTCGACGACGAGCACGTCGCCGGCCTGCCACGGGAATGCGCGCTCCTCGTCGTCGAAGGCGTCGTAGATCGCGACGAGATCGTCGAACGGCATCGGCGACCCGTCGCCATAGCGGATCTCGTACGGGAACGCGGCGCGCCCGCCGTACATGCGCTGCAGGTAGCGGTAGCTGAGCTCGCCCATCGAGCGCGGGTTCGGGTGCTGCGCACTCGCCTGGTTGAACCACACGGTTTCGCCGGTGCGCGGATGCGTGCGCAGCGCGCTGCCGACGTGCGACACCGTCACGCTGCCGTCGTCGAGCCAGCGGCAGCCGACGCCGCGTTCCGCGCACAGCCGCTCGACCTCGTCGCGCTCGGTCGTGCCGAATGCGTCGTCCCACGGCCGGTGGTATTCGGCGAACGGCATGCCCGGATGGGCGGCGAGGCCGTCCGCGCGCGCGCCGGGCGCTGCGAAATTGCGCAGGTACATCACGCCGCGTTCGGCGAACCGTTCGCGCAGCGCGGCCGGCACGCGCGCCGTCACGCGGCGCATGTCGCAGATCGGCGTCTCGCCGCCCGCGTCGGCGGGCTGCCGGCAATAGAACGCGACGAGGCGCGGGAACGCGGGCATGTAGGCCATCTCCTGGTGCAGCCCGATCTTGAACGGCGGCGGCATGCGGGTCGACTCGTACACCTGGCCGTCGATCTGCTTGCGCGGCGCGGCGCCGGCCGTGTAGCCGTTCGCGTACGCGGGATACAGTGCACCGAGCTGGCCGAACGCGGCGGTGTCGGGCACCGCGAAGCCGCGCCACAGCAGCGCGCCGCACGCGTCGAGCAGCGTGTCGATCGTGTCGAGCCGCGAGCGGTACCACGCGACGAACATCTCCGGCGAGGTCGCGAGTTCGGCGCTGCGCGGCGTCACGCACAGCGGCAGCGTCGCGCCGGGCGCGAGCGGCGCGCAGTGCACGTCGTCGGCGCCGAGCCGCGCGGCGGCGTGCGCGGCGAGGAAGGCGAGGTCGGTCATCGCTCAGGCCAGCGCCGGTTTCTTCAGCAGGATCTCGAAGCCGAGCGCGCCGAGCCCGGCGCTCGGGCTGTAGATCGACGCGACTGCCGCGAGACCGGCTTCGGCGACGAGCGCATGCGCTTCGTCGAGCGTGATCTTTTCCTCGACGTGGGTCGGCGGATAGTCGGCGGCGGCGCGCATCTCGGTGAAGCGGTCGAGCAGGTGCTGCGGCGCGTCGCGGCGCATGTCGTGCACGAGCGCGATGCCGCCCGGTTCCAGCACGCGGTACATCTCGGTGAGGCTCAACGCCTTGTTCGGCAGGTGGTGCAGCGTCGCGCGGCCAACCGCCATCGTCAGCGTGCCGTCGTCGAACGGCAGCGCGAGCGCGTCGCCGACGCGCATCTCGATCGTGTCGTCGAGGTCGAGTTCATGGATGCGCGGACGGCCTTCGTCGAGCATCGCCGGATCGAGGTCGATGCCGACGTAGCGCCAGCCGCGCATCGCCGGGTCGGTCGCGAGGCGTACCGGCACGACGCCGGTGGCCGTGCCGATGTCGGCGATCACGCCGGGCGTCATCCCGCGTGCGAGCTGGCGGATCCGGCTGATGAACAGCAGGTCCCACGGTTCGAGCGTTTCGGTGGCGAAGCGATCATAGTCGTTCGCCGGGCGCAGGTTCTTGAGCAGCATGACGGTCCTTTTGCGGAGTGCGGAGGGATGAGGGTTCACAGCCAGCCGACCGGCACGGCGGCCAGCAGCCGTCGCGCGGTCGCGCTGTTGACGCCGAACGCCGGGCGGCGGCGCCGCTCGACCGCATGCGCGGCCATCGCCGCGATGCGTGCGCCGAGCCCGACGCCGACGCCCCACGACGGCGCGGCGACACCGAGTTCGAGTAGCGTCGCGGCCGTCAGGAAATCGATGTTCGGGCGCAAGGCGCGGCGCGCGTCGGCTTGCGCGCAGCACGCGTCGAACAGCGTCACGTACGCGCCGTCGAAGCCTTGCGCCGCGAACCGCGCGCGCATGTGCGGCGGACGCGGGTCGGCGACGAACAGCGGATGGCCGAAGCCGTACAGCGTGCGTTTCGCATCGAGCGTGGCATCGATTGCCGCGCGCCCGGTTGCGTCGAGCGCGGCAGGCGGTGCGCCGGTGCCGCCCGGAACCGACTGCGCGAGCGCGGCGAGCCACTGCATCGCTTCGAGCGCCGCGCCGACGTGCGACGGCCCGCTCGCGAGAAAACCGGATGCGATCGCCTGCGTGAGCGTGACGCCGGTGCCGATCGCGACCCGCGGCGCGAGCACGGTCGGCGTGATGTAGCCGAAGCCGGCGTGCCACGCGACGAGCAGCATGTCCATCGCGGCTTGCGCCGGCGCATCGGCGCGCGTCGCGCCGGTCAGCACGAGCATGCGTTGCGCCTGGCTCGACGTGCCGGCGAGCGATGCGCCGATCGAGTCGTTGCGCGCGGCGAACGGGCGGCCTTCGATCGCCGCGTGCAGCAGGAACGGCGCGGCGGCCGCGCATAGCAGCATCGTGTCGAGGTCGGCGTCGCCCGGCGCTTCGCCGTGCACGCGGGCCGTCACGTCGTCGAAGCCGCGCAACAGGCCGGACGCGGCCGCAAACACCGGCGCGACACCCGCCGCGCCGAGATCCGCGGCGACGGATTGCGCGGCGGAGCCGGGGGCCAGGGCATCGGCGAACGCCGCGAGCCGCGCGCCGATTGCCGCTTCGTGTGCGCGATGCGCGGCGCTACCGGGTGCGACGTCGAACCACAGGTGCGCGAGCGCGCCTTCGAACGTCGTTGCGCCGATCAGCGCGTTCAGGTCGAGATCGCGCACGCGCAGCGCTTCGGGTTCGAGCGTCGCGCCGTCGATGTCGGTGCCGCGATGGCGCGTCGCGGGGCGGCCGAGCAGGTTGCGCGGTGCGTCGCCGGCCGAGGTGGTCGTGGCGGTTGCAGCGGTCGTACCGGAATCGAGCGTCGTATCCATGTCATTCCACCTGCGCGAGTTCTTCGCTGCTGACACTGATCGCCGCATGCGCCATCGCGGCGATCACGGCCGCGTGCTGGTCGACCACCGGCAACACGTTCGCGAAGTAGTAGCGCGCGCTTTTCAGCTTGCCGCGATAGAACGCGAGTTCGGCCGGCGTATCGGCGGTGTCCGGCGCGTCGAGCCGGCGCGCGGCGATCGTCGCCGATTCGAGCAGCACCCACGCCGACGTGACGACGCCGAACATCTCGAGAAAGCGCGTGTAGAACTGGCTGCTGCGGTGCGTGTGACCGTCCTGCACGTCGCGCGCGATGTCGTCGAGCGCGGCGGCGATCCGGTCGGCGCCCGTGCGCAGCGCATCGAACAGCGGGCGCAGCTCCGCATGCGTGCCGGTGTGATGCTGGCGCGCGAGGAACACGTCGAGTTCGTCGCGGTAGTACTGGATCAGCCGAGAATGGCGGCCGAAGCCGAGCTTGTCGCGCACGAGGTCCTGCGCCTGGATGTAGTTCGTGCCTTCCCAGATCGACAGGATCTTCACGTCGCGCGCGTTCTGCTCGACCGGGCTCGCATCGGTATAGCCGAGCCCACCGTGCACCTGGATCGCGGTTTCGCAAATCCGCCATGCCTGGTCGGAGATGAACGCCTTGCAGATCGGCGTCAGCAGCAGCTGGAGCTTGCGGTGGCGCTCGATCTCGGCCGGGTCGGCATCGGGCGTCGCTTCGAGCATCGCCGCGCGCGTGGCGGTCGCGGCGAGCTTGCCGAGCAGGCCGCGACAGCCGTCGACGCGGCTCTTCATGTCGACCAGCATGCGCTGTACGTCCGCGTGCTCGACGATCGCGACGCGCGCGGCGTTGGTGTTCGACGCGCGCTCGATCGGCCGGCCCTGCAGCCGGCGGCCCGCATACTCGACCGCATGCAGGTACGCGCTCGACGCGACGCCGACGCCGAACATCCCGGTGCTCATCCGCGCCTGGTTCATCAGCGGCATCAATTGCAGCAAGCCGACGTTGCGCCGGCCGCCGAGCAGCCAGCCCTTGGTCGTGCCGTTCGACCCGAACACGAGGTGCGTGTTCGCGCAGCCCTTGAGCCCCATCTTGCGCGGCAGGCCGATGCAATCGACATGGTTCGACTGCAGCTCGCCCGTTTCCTCGTCCGGCCAGAAGCGCGGCACGACGAGGCACGACAGCGAGAACGAGTCCGGTGACGCGGTATCGATGCGGCCGAGCACGAAATACAGCGTGTTCTCGGTCAGCTCGTGCATGCCGGCCGAGATGTAGACCTTCTCGCCGTCGATCGCGTAGATGTCGCGCTCGAGCGGCGTCGCGCGCAGCGCGACCGCGGTGAGGTCGGTGCCGGCCTGCAGTTCGGTCGCGCAGAAACAGGCATCCCAGCGGTACGCCTCGAGCGGCGTGATTAGCGTCTTCTGGTGCGGCGTGCCGTGCATCTGCAGCAGCTTGATCGCGGGGCGCGTGAAGCCGCCGTACGTCATGAACGACGGGTTCGCGCCCATGAACATCTCGTAGATCATCTGCGTGACGATCGGCGGCAGCCCGTGCGCGGTGCCGAACAGCGTGTTCGACCATTCGTCGCGAAACCGCGCCCACAGCGCGTGGAAATGCGACGGGATGCGCACCTGGCCGTCGTCGAGCAGCGTGCAGCCCTCGACGTCCGCCTGCTGGTAGCTGCGGCCGAGGTCGAGCGCGAAGTCGCGCGCGCGTTCGAGCAGTGCGTCGATCGCCGCGCGGTCGTGCGTGCCGTAAAGGCCGTGTTCCGCCAGGAATCGCCGGTCGGCCTCGAACAGTTCCCACAGAAAGAAGCGCAGTTCGCGCAGGCTCACCTTGTAGGCGCTCATCACGCGTCTCCTTCGATATCGAGCGCGGCATCGAGGCCGCCGGCGAGGTCGACGACGGCCGCCGCCGCCGCGCCATGCAGTGCCGCATCCCACACGAGCACCGTGCGGCGTTCGCCTTCGTCGAGCGCGCCGGCGAGCCGGATCAGCGCGGCCGCCGATTCGGCCGACGACAGGTGGCCGGCCGCTTCATGCTGGATGCGGGCGGCGACCGGGATCGACGCGGCGTCGGCCACGCGCGCCGCGAAGCCGGGATCGAAGCCGGGCGGTACGCACCAGTCGATCTCGCCGGCGCGCAGCCCGGCCAGGTCGAGCGCGCGGCGGATCGCACGCGCGGCGACCGGCGCGAGCGTGTCGCGCAATGTGCCCGGCGCGTCGGCCCACGGATCGGCGATCGACGGCCCGAATTCCATCGCAACGGACCGCACGCCGCCCCAATCGGCCGGCTCGGGCGCCGGGCCCGCCCGCGACACGAGCAGCGCGGCGGCCGCGTCGCCGTAGCCGACCAGGTCGCCGAACTGGCGGAAGAACGGGTAGAGCCACTTGTCGCTGAGGATCACGAGCGCCTGGTCGCCTTCGTCGAGCAGCCCGTCGAGCAGCATCAGCGCCGAATACCAGCCGAGCGTGCCGTTCTGGCCGAGCGCGAACGGCGTCACGCGTTGCAGGCCCAGTTCGTACTGCATGCGGCCGACGACCGAATCGCCGATACCTTCGTTGAGCGCGCAGCTTGCGACGATCACGTGGGTCGTGCGGGCCAGCTGCCCGGAGCCGAGCTGGTCGCGCAGGTCGAGGGCCGCGTCGGCGGCGAGATCGGCGAGGCTGCGCCCGGGCGGCGCGACCCGCAGCGTGGGCCGGCCGCCCGGCGCGAGGCGCGTGCCTTCGTCGGGCGTCAACGCACCCATCCCGCGCGGCCGCGCAAAGCGCGCCTGCGGCAGCAGCAGGTGCCGGTAGCCGGGATGGCGTTCCTGCGCCTGGATCGCGCTGAACACGACCGACGGCGGCAGCACCACGACGCCGCCCGACAGGGCCAGCGTGCCGGGCTCGGCGACGCGGCGCGCGCCGAGGCAGGTTTCATCGAGCGTCGACAGGGTCATGCTGCGGTCTCCTCGTTCGTGTGCGCGAACGCGTCGCGATACTGGTTTTTCAGCGCGGGGCGGTCGATCTTGCCGTTCGGGTTGCGCGGCAAAGCCGGCAGCGGCTCGACGACGAGCGGGCACATGTAGGTCGGCAATGCGTCGCGGCAGGCGCGCGCGATGTCGGCGCGGCACGCGTCGGCGTCGAGTGTCGAGACGACACACGCGGCGATCGCCTCGCCGAGCGATGCGTGCGGCACGCCGAATACCGCCGCCTCGCGGATATGGGGCAGCGCGAACAGCACGTCCTCGACCTCGGTCGGGCTCACGCGATAGCCGGATGTCTTGATCATGTCGTCGCCGCGCGCGACGAAATACAGGTAGCCGTCCGCGTCGCGCCGCACGATGTCGCCGGACCACACGGCGACGTCGGGGCGCGGGATCTCGCCGTGCCGGCGCGGCAGCGCGCGAAAGCGCTGCGCGGTCAGCTCGGGCCGGTTCCAGTAGCCGAGCGTGACGAACGCGCCGCGATGCACGAGTTCGCCGGGTTCGTCGGCCGCACATTCGCTGCCGTCCGCGCGCAGCACGAGGATTTCGGCGTTCGGTACCGCCTTGCCGATCGACGTCGGGCGCAGCGCGGCGTCGGCCGGCGGCAGGTACGTCGAGCGGAATGCCTCGGTCAGCCCGTACATCAGGTACGGCGCGGCGTTCGTGAACAGCGCCTGCAGGCGGTGCAGCAGCGGCGTCGCGAGATGGCCGCCGGTGTTCGCGAAGCGGCGGATCCGCGTGCGCGCCGTGTCGCTCCAGCCGGCGGACGCGAGCTGCATCCACAACGGCGGCACGCCGGTGATCGACGTCACGCCGAACGCATCGCAATGGCGCGGCACTTCGGCGGGCTGCAGGAAGTCGAGCGGCGCGTAACACGCGCCGGACGCCAGCGCGGTCGTGAGCTGGCTCAGGCCCGCGTCGAAGCTGAGCGGCAGCACGCCGAGCACGACGTCGTCGTCGGCCAGCCCCTGGTACGCGGCGACGCTGAATGCGCCCGACACGAGGTTGCGATGCGACACGACCACGCCTTTCGGCTTGCCGGTCGAGCCGGACGTGTAGAGCAGCGCGGCGGGATCGTCGTCCACCGGCCGGCCGGCGGGGGCCGGTGCCGGTGTGTCGGTGCCGGGCGCGTGGATCGCGTCGGCCAGTTCCTCGATCAGCATCGCGCGTTCGCCGACGAGCGCGGCGAGCGCCGGCAGGCGCTTCAACCGCTGCGCGCCGGTCATGAACAGCGCCGCGCCGCTGTCGGCGACGATGTGTTCGATCTGTGCTTCCTTCAACTGCGGATTGACCGGCACGAAGATCGCGCCGAGTGCGTTGGCCGCCAGCATCGCGACCACGGTTTCGATGCGCTTCGGCGCGTAGATGGCGACGCGCTCGCCGGGCTGCACACCGCGCGACGCGAGCGCGGCGGCGGCGCGGCGGACCGCGCGCGCGAGCTGTTCGTAAGTTATCGTGCCGCCGCCGTCGGCATACGCGGGATGTTGCGGCCAGCGCGCGGCGCCGTGTTCGAGCAGGTCGGCGACGCTGATCAGGGCGTTCATGATCGGCTCCTCTCTCAGGTGGGTCTAGGCGGGCCGCACGTACACGTGCGCGGCTTCGTGGGACAGGAAATCCGCCATCGAGTACGTGCGGTGATACGCGCCGCAGCGTGCGAACACCGCGATGTCGCCGACCTGCGGCGGCGCGCTTGTGTCGTCGCGGCCGATCACGTCCGCGCGGCTGCAGGTGCTGCCGACATAGATCGTCGGCACGCCGCGTACCGGCGGCGCCGCAGCGCGGCGCACGAGCGACGGCGCGGCCAGCCGGCGCATCACCGATTCGGTCTGCGCGAGCAGGAACGCATGCGACAGCCCGCCGTCGCAGACGGCGATCGTGCGGTCCTGCCACGTCTTGACCGCGACGACGCGCGTCGCGAACACGCCCGCATCGGCGAAGATCGCGCGGCCGGATTCATGCGCGAGCGAGTACTGGCCGGCCAGCGGCGCGAGCGCGGCGGCATAGCGCTCGAACGCGGCATCGGCCGGGTGATCGTCGGCAAAGCCGCCGCCGAGGCTCAGCGACGCGAGCGGCGCGCCGTTGGCGGGCGCGAGATCGCGGGCGAGCGCCGCGAGCCGCTCGGGCAGCACGAGCGTGTCGGGTTGCGTCGCGTCCTGGCGGATGAACGAATGCGGGCCGGAGAACACGTGCAGCCCGGCCACCGGCAAACCGGCAGCGGAGAGCGTGCGCACCGCGTCGTGCGCCTCGTTCGGCGTCATCCCGAAGTGGTCGTGCCATAGCGCGCGCGCATCGTCGCCGGCCAGCGCGCCGGCATTCACGCGCAGCAGTACGGCGCCCGGCGTGCTGCCGCCGGCCGCCGCCTCGCGCGCCAGCGGCACGAAGCGCGCGACCGCGTCCGGGTTGTCGAGCACGAAATGGCAGCGCGACGCGAGCCCGGCGCGCATGAACATCTCGTCCATCGACGGGTTGTTCAGGTAGCGCGGCGTCTTGATCCGGCCGATCACCGCATCGAGTTCGCCACGGCTCGCGAGTTCGACACCGTCCTCGTACGCATGCGCGCAGCGCGCGAGCATGTCCTGGTTCGGGTTCGCCTTCAGCGACACGATCAGCCGCGTGCCGAGCCGCGCCTTCAGCGACCGGTAGCGCGCGATCGCGACTTCCGGCTCGTACACGTAGCACGGCGTGCGCAGGTCGGCGATCCACGCGTGGTCGCCGGCGGGCGGAAGCGGGCGCTCAGGCGTCATGGCGGTCCACCGGATGGAGCGTGGCGGCCGCGTACGCGCCGCAGTTCGACTGCATCACGCCGAGCACGCGCTGGCCGCGCGCGACCGCGTCGAGCCCGACGTCGGCCAGGTTGATCGGAAAGTCCGAACAGCACGCATGGCCGCGCGCATGGATGTTTTCCGCATAGAGCCGCTCGGCCGGCACGCGCATCGCGCGGCACAGCGCGTTCCAGCCCGGCAGGTCGGCGTTGTGCGGCAGCACGAGTTCGTACGCGTCGAGCGCGTGCGGCTCGAGTGCGACCGCCGCGTCGATCGCCTTACGGGTGTACGGCCACTCCATCATGATCAGGTCGGCCTCGTTCGCGGCGACGGTATCCGAGCCGCGATGCCATTTCGCATGCGTCTCGATCGCGATGCCGCCGAGCCGGTTCTTCGTGCTGTTGCGCGCGATCAGCATCGCGGCCGCGCCGTCGCACTGCACGCCCGTCATCTGCCGCATCCGGTAGTCCTCGCCGTACACGCGGTCGGACGACACGACGAGCGCCGCGTCGAGCTGCGGATAGCGGCGCATCAGCGCGCGCACCGTCTCGATGCCGGCCGCGACCGACACGCAGTTCAGCTGTGCAACCGAGCCGAGCCACAGCGGTTCGATGCCGAGCTGCGCGGCCAGCTCGTGCGGCAGGCTGCGCGGCGCGGGCGGCACGCTGAACTGCTGCGTGTGCACGTGCACGATCGCGCCGATGTCGGACGGATGCACGCGCGCGGTGTCGAGCAGGCGGCCGGCCGCCGCGATCGCGAGATCGGTCTCGCTCGTGTCGAGCGCCATGTGGAAATAGCGGCTGCCCGAGTGCGCGATCGCCGCGGCCCGTTGCGCGGGATAGTCGCGCTCGGCGGCCCAGGCCTCGATATCGACGGGCAGGCCCGGCAACTCGTAGGCCACCGCGTCGATGCCGATCCAGAAATCGCGTGACGCTTGGGAGGAGGTCGTCGTCATGGTTCAGTTGAGCGGCATCGCCGCGTAGTCGAGGACGTCGAGTTTTTCGAAGGTCGCCTGCACGGTCGGCGTGAGCAGGCCCATCTCGCGGATCGTCGGCACCAGGCGCCGGAAGATCGAGCGGCGGATCGAGCTGGAGACCGGCGATTCGCGCACCATCGCGCTGCATTCGCGCTTCGACAGCCCCATCGGTTCCCAGATGTCATCCGCGCACAGGTGCTCGTACAGCACGGCCGCCCCTTCGCAGACGAACTCCTCGCGCTCGCGCAGTTCGACCGCGCTCATCTCCGCATACACGCGGCACAGCGTGATCCGGCCGACCGCGAAGTGGCGCGATTCGTCGCGCTGGATCCGCACGAACAGGTCCTTGATGAACGGATCGGTGCTGTACGCGACCACGCTCTGGAAGATCGACAGCGCGATGCCCTCGACGAGCACCTGCATCCCGAGGTTCGTCATGTCGAGCGCGCTGCTCGTGATCGTGTCGTGCAGCAGCCCCTTCAGCGAGCGGCTCATCGGGTAGCTGACGTCGAGCTTTTCGTTGACGAGCTTCGCGTACGCCTCGACGTGGCGCGCTTCGTCCATCATCTGCGCGGCCGCGCACAGCCGCGCGCTCAGGCCGTTCTCGGCCGATGCGAGCTTCGATGCGCAGATCAGCGCGGCCTGCTCGCCGTGCAGGATCTGCGACAGCAGCCAGCCCTGTGCGTGATGGCGCACCTCGCGCTTGTCGGCCTCCGAAAGCTTGCCCCACAGCTCGGTGCCGTAGATCAGCAGCGTCGGGTCGGGCATGCCGAGCGGGTTCGCCGGATCGAGGTCGTGGCTCCAGTCGACGTCGGTCGCGACGTCCCACTGCGCGGCCTTCGCCTTTTCGTACAACCGGTTCAGCGCCTCTTCGCGCAGTGCGTAGTCGTTCGACATCAGGGCGTCGACGGGCATCGACCAGCGGATGTCGGCCGTGTCCTGCATAACGGTGAGCGTGTCAGTCATTTCAGGGTCTCCCCGGCCGCGCGGCGGCGCCGGAATGATGGGCGGAATCGGTAAGCGTCGTGGCGGCGGCGCGCGGGGCGGCCGGGTGCGGGTCGAGGCGGATCGCATACGACGGCCAGGCGCCGCGCAGCTGCGCATCGAAGGCGTCGGCGAGCCGCGCCGGCCAGATCGCGCAGCACACGCGGTTGTCGCCGGCGAACTCCGCGTCGCGCAGGATCCGGTCGCCGATCCACACGACCGGTGCGCCGCGCGCGGCGTCGCGCAACGCTTCGTCGTACAGGTGCACGCCGAGCAGCACGTGCGGCGCGAGCAGTTCGGCCGGCAGCGCGCCGAAATACGGCGCGCAGACTTCGATGAACACGCGTGCGTCCGGATGCACGTCGTCGCGGATCCGCGTGGTGACTTCTGCGAGGAATGCGAAGTACTGGACGTGGTCTAGCAACACGCGGCGATCGCCGGCGAGCGCATCGCTGGCGTCGTACACGTTGCCGGCCGTTTCCGCGAGGGCGGCACGCGCATAGTCGGCCGGCGTGTCGAGCGGCATCCGGTACGCGCTCGCGGCGACCGCGACCGGCTGCCGCGCGTCGCGCTCGATCCGGTAGGTGAAGTGAACGGGTCGCACCATGTCACGCCTCGTCGTCGAGAGAGAACGTCGCGTCCGGCGCGAACGCGACGTCGGCGATCGCGTAATAGCCGTTCAGCGCGAGCGAGCAGACGGCCGCGCGGCGCGGCGTGTCGCCGTCGCGATGCGCGAGCAGCACCGACAGCCACGGATCGCTGCCGAATGCGTGGCCGAACAGCCCGTGACCGTCCGGCAGCAGCGGCGTCTTGCCGACGGACGCGAGCAGCGCACGGCGCGATGTCGCCGGGAAGAACGGCAGCGCCGCCTGCAAGCCGGGGCGGGCCGCGCAGAACGTGCGGATGTCGCGGCCCAGCCGCACGACCGCGCTGGCCGGCGGCGCGGCCTCGGCCAGCACCGACGGCGCCGACGGTGACGCTTCGCGGCCGACGTCGACGAGCAGCGAGCACACGCCGAAGCCCGAGCGACCCCAGGCGGGGTTGCCGTGCCAGTACGTGAAGCCGTGCACGTCGATGTCGACGATCTGCAGCAGCAGCGTGCGCGGTCCGGTTTCGGCCGCGGTCGCGAGCGAGCGGCGCAGCACGTAGCCCCAGCCCGCGCATTCGTACGAGCAGGTCATCCAGTCGGGCGTGTAGTCGTTCGCGCCGGCCAGTGCCTGCGCGAACACGCGATGCTGCGGCGAATCGTTCATCAGCAGCATCGACAGGATCGTCGAGCTGACCACGTAGTCGTCCGCGCCGACCGCGCCGCACAGCCGCTCGCGTTCGGCGCACGCGAGCGTGCCGATCGCGCGGGTCGTGTCGTCGAGCGGCACGGCCGCGCCGTCGCGCGACGGCGCGACGCGCCGGTACGCGAGCGCCTGCACGGTCAGCGCAGTGGCCGGGGCCGGCTGGGCGGCGGCGGCCGCCGCGGTCGCAAGGGGCGCGAGCATCGTCGTGTCAGGCGGCGTGCTGCTGGCGGCGCAGCTGCGCGTCGAGCTGCTGCAGCGTCGTGTACTGCGTGATGTTCAGCGCTTCCGGGTCGATCGAACCGTAAAGCTGTTCGCAGAACACGATCAGCTCGACGATGTTCAGCGAATCGATGCCGAGTTCGCCGATGCCGGCGTCCGTGTCGACGGTTTCGACGTTGAGGATCTTCGCGACTTCGCGGGACAGGATGTCGAGCGCGTCGGCCGGAACGTTCTGGGTCGTCATGAGAGGAGCTCCTGATAATGAAGTGGGTTGATCGGGATCGATCGGCCTGTCGCGTGGGTCAACTGCCGGCTTCGCAGCGCAGGCTCTTGCGAAGCTCGTGATAACAACGGTACGAACTGCCTTCCATCTTCGAAAACGCCAGCAGGTCGCGCTGGTCGTCGAAAGTCGCCACCCTGCCGTCGCGCACGAGCGCGGTCAGGAATTCGTTCGACAGCAGCTTGATCGCGAGCACGCGCTGCACCTTGCCGAAGCTGTAGTGCGCGTCGTCGGTCTGGCTGCGTGCGGCGTCCGTGATGAACTGGTGGACGGCACGCGCGTCGGCGTCGAGTTCGACGCGGCCCGTTTGCGCGAGCCAGCCGACGTGCGCCATCAGCGCGCGGACGAAGTAGGGGCGCACGACGGTCAGGTACTTGTTGAACACGGTCGGGCCGCCGATCCGCAGGCGATCCTCGGCATGGACGCGCGCCTGGCCGCCGACGTTCGCGAGCTGGAGGTTGCCGGCGAGGAACGGCGCGCCGCAGGTCGTGCGCTTCAGCTTGCGGTACTCGTCGGGCCACACGAGGTAGGCGGCCGGGAACATCACGCCCGGCAGCCGCGCGGCGACCACCGCCATGCAGTCGCGATGCGCCTCGATGCCCCATACCTTGTCGACGGTGAGCGCGAGGCCGTTGTCGTCGCTGCGCACGACCGTGCGCCATGCGGCGAGCGTCGGACCGCCGCCGTCGCTCATCAGGAACGCGAAGTTGTGGCCGCTGTCGATGCAGTCGCACGCGCGACGGTTCTGGTCATCGGAGAAGAACAGCCCGAACATGATGCGGATGAACGCGCGCATGAACGGTTTGAACAGGTGATGAAACCCTTCACGGCCGATCTGTTCGAGCAGTGCTTCGGTGAGCGGCGCCTCGTCGTGCCGCAGCGGCGTCGACGCGGACGAATCGGGCAGCACGTCCGGCGTGGCGGCATGCAGCGCGATCACCATCTCGCTGTCGAGCAACCGCACGGCAGCGGCTTCGACGAGCCGGGCCGCCGCGCGCGGCGGCGTGCCGAGCGACGCGATCGTGTCGAAGTGGCGCAGCACCGGATACGCGGCCTGGTCGGCCACGCGCAGCAGCAGCGGCGCGGTCGCGAGCGGGTCGGCGGACGAAGCGGGAGCGGAAAGCGTGGACATGGGGCAGGGTTCCTGTCAGAAGCGCACGCGCACGGCGGCGTCGATACGGGTGCCGAGACCGACCATCCGGTACTCGGCGTTGCTGTCGGAGAACGCGCGGGTGACCGCGACATCGACGCTCACGCGCTTGTTCACGTCGGCGACGACCTGCGCGATCGCGAGCAGGCCCTTGTCCTGCGGCGAATAGACGCCGCGCAGCGAATACTCGACGCGGCCGATCTTCTTGCCGAGCCGTGCGAACAGGTAGTCGCGCAGGTTGCCGTCGACGCTCACGAAATTGGCCGTGCCGCCGAGGCCGGCCAGCGCCGCGCCAGGCCCGACGGGCAGCAGCGCGTTGTTCGCGCGGACCGCGCCGACCATCTGGCGCCACTGGTTCGCGTCGTAGCGCGCCTCGTCGTGCGACCACTCGACGATCAGCGAGAAGTTGCCGGGCAGTGCGCTCTGCATGCCGACGGCGCTGCGCCACATGAACTGGCGATCGTTGCGGCGATCGACGGCGTCGTACGCGGCCGGCGAATCGAGCGGCGTGCCGTTCGCGATGAAGGCCGGCAGCGGCCGCGTCGTGCCGCGTTCGAACCACGCGCTCGCATAGACGGTGTTCGAGCGCGCGACGTCGAACGACAGCGTCGCGCCGGCGCCGCCGTGGCCCGCATGCCGGCCGGCGAGTAACGCGGCGGAACCGCCCGACCAGTTGTACGCGCCGCGCACGAACTGCGTCGCGCCCTGCACGTCGCGGTTGTCGACGTCGCTGCGCAGCGTGCGGTTTTCCCCGGCGATGAACTGCAGCGTGGTCTGTTCGCCGGCCCATTTCGCTTCGACGAGCGGCGTGCCTTCGACATCGCCGTAGCGGTCGTAGATGTCGGCCGTCGCGGCGCGCTTCTGGAAGAAGCCGAGCGGAAAGAACGCCTGCGACGTGTCGAGCGGATCGATCCGCTTGCCGGCCGTGAGCGTGATGCCGTTGTCGAACGCGTAGCGCACGCCGGCCTCGTTGAAGCGGGTGGCCTGCGCGCCGAGCGAGTGATTGCTGGCCACGGCACGTGCGTTCATGAACAGGTTCTCGCCGTCGATGCGCGCGAGCAGGCCCGCTTCCTGCAGGTTGCGCGGCTGGTCGCCGATCAGGTTTCCTAACAGCGCGTGTCCGTCCATGCTGTCGACGGTGCGTGCGTACGCGATGCCGTTCAGCGTGCTCAACTGTTCCATCAGCGATTCTCCGTGCGCGAGCGTGCAGCCGAGCGCAAGCGGGACGGCGAGCGCGGCGGCGGGCCAGCGTCGGCCGGATGATGGAAGGCGGCGGTCACGATGGGCGTCGACATGGGCGTTGTTGTCACTGGCCATCGGCGAGCGTGTCGGGATTGAACCAGCCCGACGGAATCTTGCGCGGCTGGCCGTCGAGGATGTCGACGACGCTCGCGCGCTGCTTTTCGATCTCGTTGCGATACGTGATCTTGCGGATCACCTTGCGCCCGTTCGCATCGACCGGCGCGGAGAAGTCGGCGCTGCGGAACAGCAGGCCGCTCGCGAGGAAGAACTGCGCGCGCACCGGCACGTCGGTGTCGGGCGTGACCCACAGCTTGATCGTCGGGTAGACGTTGTCGGGATCGGTCGCGGTCAGGTCGAGCTCGGTGGCCGGCTTGCCGGCGATCGTCGTCGCGCCCGGCGCGGCCGATGCGTGATAGCTGTCCGCCCAGTGCGTGCGCGTGATGTCGCTGATCACGACCTCGCCCTGCAGCCGCTGCATCCCGTTGATGCGGACCGCGCTGCGCGTGTTCGGCACGTAGAACCAGTGGCCGCGCGTCGTCGCGAGGTATTTCTGGCCGTCGTTCTCGCCGCCGCGCGTCAGCGCGAGCGTGTCGCCGTTGCCGCGCGTATAGACGAGGTAGCGCGTCGCGTCGCCGGACTGCCCGCCGACTTCGTTCGTGATCTGGATGTTCGTCTGCGTATCGGCGGCCGTGCTGCGATATGCGTCGGCACGGGCGAGCATGGTCTGGGCCGTCGGGGCGTCGGCGGCATGAACGAGCGGCGCGCACGCGACGAGCGCGGCGGCCAGGTGGCGAATGCGAATCATGGGGCGAGTCCTTCGAGGATGTTGCGTTTGGCGAGCCCGAGCGTCGCGAGCAGCGCGGCGGCCACCCCGAGCACGACGAACGCGCCTTCGACGGCGGCCACGGCGGCCGGCGAGACCGTGAATTCGAGCAGGATCGACTTCACGCGCCCCGGCGGCGGGGGCAGGTGGATCTGTGCGTGATTGAGCGCGACCATCGTCAGCAGCGCCACCGCGATGCCGGCGGCGGCGCCCAGCAGGCCGAGGAAGGCGGTCTCCTGGATCAGCACCCCGCGCACCGTCGCCGCCGGCACGCCGAGCGCACGCAGTGTCGAGATCTCGCGGCGGCGCTCGACGATGCTCATCAGGATCCAGTTGCTCATCGACAGCAGGATCGTCAGGCAGAGAATCGCGCCGAACACCGAGAACTGGTTCTTGTACAGCGCGACGACCTGGTGATAGAGCGACACCAACTGGTCCCAGGTCTTCACGTCGAGCGTCGGCAGCGCGGCACGCAACGTCGCGGCGGCGGCCGGCGTGCGCGCGGTGTCCGACAGGAACACCGCGAGGCGCGACGCGCGGTCGGTGCGCAGCAGCGCCTGCGCGGCCGTGAACGTCACGTTGACGATCCGTTCGTCGACGTCCTTGTTGCCGGTGCTCATCACGCCGACGATCTGCGCGTCGGTCGCGTTGATGCCGCCGTGCGCGGTCGACGCCATCAGCTGCACGACCGAGCCGACGTGCACGCCGAGCTTGCGCGCGAGTTCGGCGCCGACGACGACTTCGGTGCCGGGATTCGTCGGCGACAGGTAGCGGCCCGACAGCACCGTGTGATAGTCGAAGAAGCCTGGCGGCTCGCGGTTCGGCTCGATGCCTTCGCCGACGAAGCCGTAGCTGAGATCGCCGTTCGAGATCAGCCCGTCGAAGTCGATGCCGCGCGCCGTGGTCGCGACGCCGGGCAGTGCCGCGATCGCGTGCTTGGCGGTGGCCTGTTCGTCGGCGGTCAGCCCGTACTGCAGCGGACGCTCGCCGATCAGGTCGAGATAGCCGTGGTGCAGCACCTGCACGTGGCCGACGCCGCTGTCGATCGATCCTTCGCGCACCGCATCGAAGGTCGCGATCACGTAGCCGAGCGCAAGGCTCGACGCGAACGCGGCGACGCCGATCATCGCCATCGTCAGCACGGTGCGGCGCTTGTTGCGCCAGAGGTTACGCCACGCAAACGTCGACCAGTTCACGATTCACTCCCGGTACGCCGTCGCGCATCTCGATGCGACGCGGCAGGTGGGCGCACAGACGATCGTCGTGCGACGCAATCAGAAAGGCGGTGCCCAGCGTGCGGTTGGTGTCGAGGATCAGTTCGGCCACCGCCCGTGCGTTGGTGCTATCGAGGCTGGCGGTCGGTTCGTCCGCGATCACGATCGCCGGCTCCTTCGCGAGTGCGCGGGCCAGCGCGACCCGTTGCTGCTCGCCGCCGGACAACTCGCCAGGACGATGACGTTCGCGCGCGGCGAGCCCCACCGCGTCGAGCATCGCGCGGGCGCGCTCGCGCCGCGTGCGCGGCGTGCCCCACGCGAAGCAGCCGAGCTCGACGTTTTCGAGCGCCGACATCACCGGAATCAGGTTGAACTGCTGGAACACGAAGCCGATGCGCTCGCGGCGAATCCGTTCGAGCGTGTCCGGCGCGTCGTCGATCCGGCGGCCTTCGAGCCAGCGCTCGCCGGTGCTCGGCACGTCGAGAAAGCCGGCCAGGTTGAGCAGCGTGCTCTTGCCGCTGCCCGACGGGCCGACGAGCGCGACGACGTCGCGCGGGCCGATCGAGATCGTCGCGCCGCGCACCGCGACGACGCGGCCCGCGCCCTCGTACACGCGCGAGACGTCGCGCAGTTCGAGCACCGGCGTGAGCGTGGCGGTCGTCATGCGTACGCTCCCTGGCCGGCTTCGGCGGCCGCCGCCGCGTGGATCAAGGGCAGCGCGCCGGTCGCATAGAGGTCGCGGCACTTCAGGCGCTGCAGCTTGCCGCTCGTCGTGCGCGGCAGCGAGCCGGGCTCGACGAAACACAGATCCTGCGCGGCGAAGCCGATCCGCGAGGCGAGCAGCTGCTGGCACTCGGCGCGCGTCTGCGGCGTCGCATCGACGGGCCGCGCCTCGATCGCGACGACCAGCCGCTCGGTGCCCGTCTCGGGATCGGGCAGCCCGAACGCGATGCAGGTGCTCTTGCGCAGCGTGCGATGGGAGGCCAGCGCTTCCTCGATTTCGTGCGGGAAGTAGTTGCTGCCGCGAATGATGATGACTTCCTTCTTGCGCCCGAGGATATGGAGCTGGCCATCCGCGACGTAGCCGATGTCGCCGGTGCGGAACCAGCCGTCGGCCGTCAGCGGCGCGGCGATCGAGCCGTCGTCGGGATTCAGGTAGCCGAGCATCAACGACGTGCCGCGGATCGCGACTTCGCCGACCGCGCGATTCGCCAGCGCGTGGTCGCCGTCGTCGAGGATCCGGAACGCCATGCCCTCGATCGGCGTGCCCATCGCCAGCACGGTTTCGGTGTCGGTGTCGGTGTCGGCGCCGTCGTTCGCGGCGGCCGGTTGCGCGTCGCGGCGCTCGATCAGCGCGCGCCGGTCGAGCGTGTCGGCGATCACGTACGGCGCGCCGTCGACGGTGCCTTCGTGCCACGCACGATGCATCGATACCGCGAGCGTCGATTCGGCCATCCCGTAGCACGGCTGCAGTGCCGATGCCGCGAGACCATACGGCGCGAACGTCGCGGCGAAGTCGCGCAGCGTCGCGTCGTCCACACGTTCGCCGCCGATGAAGATGTTGCGGCACGCGGAAAGATCGACGCCTTCCATCGCGGCGGTATTGAAACGGCGCACGCAGTAGCGCAATGCGAAGGTCGGCACCGATGTCGTCGTGGCACGCACCGACGCGATGCGCTTCAACCAGCCGAGCGGATTCCGGATGAAGCTGTTCGGCTGCATCATCAGCAGCGGCGCACGGTAATGCATGTTCGACAGCAGCGTGAGCAGCCCCATGTCGTGATAGAGCGGCAGCCACGACGCGGTGCCGTCGCCGGCCGCGAGGTCGAAGCGCACCGACCCGCCGATGCCGAGCACGTTCGCGATCACGTTCTCGTGGCTGAGCACCGCAGCCTTCGGATGCGACGTCGAGCCCGATGTGAGCTGGACGTGATGCGGATCGCGGCCATGCTTCGCGCTGATCAGCGCGCGCGCACCGGCATCCGCGGCGAGCGATAGCGTGTCGAGATCGACGACGCGCGTGGACGAAGCGGGAAACGCATCGTCGCGCCAGACGGCCGACTGCGCATCCGCGGCGATGACGAGGCGCGGCCGGTACAGCTCGCATGCGACGTCGATCACCTGCCGCCCGGTGGTGGCGCGACGCGCGGGAACGGGCACGGTGCAGGGCAGTGCGCCCGTCATCACGCAGGCCATCATCGCGGCCGCATGCTCGACCGACGCGGGCAAGGCCAGCATCACCATGTCGTTCTCGCGCACATCGAGTTCGCGCAGTGCGCCGGCCTGGCGAAACACTTCTTCAGCGAAGCGCCGGTACGTGATGCTCGCCTCGTTGCCGGCGTCGTCGACGAACGTCATGCGATGCATGGCGCCCGCGACGTCCTCGAGCGATTCGATGAGGCGATGAATGGTGGATGCGCACTTCGTCACGAGGATTCTCCCCTTGAGGAACACGGCCGCTCGCGCCACGGTGCCGGCGGCGCCGTTCGTCGAGTGAGGGGATTCTTGCCGGATCGACATGACGCGACAAACGGAATATTTGCAGGCTATGCATGAGCAGCACGCATCCACTCGGCGCTGCCATGTGTGTATACGTGCGAGCCCGCGCGAGGTGAATGGTCGGTGCGCATTCGACCGGTCGTCTAGTTCACGATGTGGTGCGCTCATGCGCGGGCGTCATGCAATGCGTTCGGAAAATTCGCTTGTCCGAAGCATCGACTCACAGAAGAATTGCAACCCGGCAGCGCGCCAGTGTCGCCGCGTCATCGTGCCGGGCAGAGTCCGGCCAAGGAGAGCATTTTGTCCGTCACCTCATCGCTTCTCGCCCGTCAGAAACCGGTTGCAGACATGAAGAGCCGCCCGAGCGGCGTCGTCTTCTCGCTGAAGCTCGCGGTCTACGTCGCGCTCATCGCGCACGGCATGCTGTTCGCGCTGTCGACGGTTGTGGTCCTGAAGATCGTCGGCATCCTGCTGATCGGCGCGATGTACGCGCACGGGGTCGAGCTGCAGCATCAGGCGCTGCATTACCAGGGATTCAGGAGCAAGCGGCTCAACATGGTGTTCGGCGTGCTGCTCGGCATGCCGATGCTCGTGTCGTTCCATGCATACCAGGACAGCCATCTGCGCCATCACCGGTTGCTCGGCACGCCCGAGAACAAGGAGTTCTTCGACTACGGCGACCAGTACGGCGCGAGCCCCGTCGTGAATCTCGGCCTGTGGGCGTGGCGGCTGTCGATGGCCGCGCACTATATCCAGTTCGCGAAGAACGTCGCGAAGCTCGTCGTGCCGGGCGCCAGTTTCGGCGACAACCCGCTCGTGTCGCGTGCAATCCGCCGCGATCACCTGCTGATGGTCGCGGCGATCGCGCTGCTGGCCGGCGTGTCGTTCGCGCTGCACACGTGGTTCGTCGTGTGGGTGTGGGTCGTGCCGCTCGTGTTCGTGGCCGCGCCCGTGCATGCGCTGGTCGAGATGCCCGAGCATTACCGCTGCGACCTGACGAGCACCGACCCGTTCCGCAACACGCGGACGATCGAGAGCAATGCGTTCATGACGTGGTTCACGAACGGCAACAACTATCACGTCGAGCACCACATGATGCCGAACCTGCCGATCGAGCGGCTGCATGATCTGCACGGCGCGATCGGGCCGCGTATCCGCTATTACCACCGCACCTACCGCCAGTTCTATTACGCGCTGCTGCGCGGCAGGCTGTCGCCGCGCACGGTGGACGACGACGCGGACGATCGTGCGCCCGACGCCGAAGTGGCGGCGCCGGCGTCCACGCAGTCGGCATGACCGGGCCGGTGCCGTGCCCGAATGCCTTTCAACGGCGGTGACGACGATGCTCTATCCGGAACTTTTCAGGTCGCTGGAAGCGGTGCGCTGGGACATGGAGACGGACATTCCGTGGGACACGTTCGACGCATCGCGGCTCACCGACGAGCAGGCCGAGACGATCCGGATGAACGCGATCACCGAATGGTCGGCGCTGCCCGCGACGGAAATGTTCCTGCGCGACAACCGGCACGACAGCGACTTTTCCGCGTTCATGAGCGTGTGGTTCTTCGAAGAGCAGAAACATTCGCTCGTGCTGATGGAATACCTGCGCCGCTTCAAGCCGGAACTGGTGCCGACCGAAGCGGAACTGCACGCGGTGCGCTTCGAATTCGACCCGGCGCCGCCGCTCGAGACGCTGATGCTGCACTTCTGCGGCGAGATCCGCCTGAACCACTGGTACCGTTGCGCGGCCGACTGGCACACCGAGCCGGTCATCAAGCAGATCTACGAAACGATCTCGCGCGATGAAGCGCGCCACGGCGGCGCATACCTGCGCTACATGAAGAAGGCGCTGAACGACTGCGGCGACGTCGCACGTGCCGCGTTCGCGAAGATCGGCGTGCTGATGGCGTCGGCGCGCCGCACCGAGAAGCCGCTGCACCCGACCAACCTGCACGTGAACCAGGCGCTGTTCCCGCGCGACACCGTGCAGTCGCGCCTGCCCGATCCGGAATGGCTCGAGCGCTGGCTCGACGAGCAGATCCGCTTCGACGGCGAATGGGAAAAGAAGGTGGTCGAGCGGATCCTGCACAACCTGTCGATCCTGTTCGAGCGCCCGTTCACGACCGCGCAGGAGCTGAACCGCTATCGCCGCGAAGTGACCGCGCGAACGCCCCGTGTGACGGACGGCGTGGTGGACAGCGTATAGCGACGCGCATCCCGTCCGGTAAAGGGCGGAACCGATTCCGGACGACAGGGTGGCGTCATGCATACGGGTTGCCGTTTCCGGGCGGCGGAATATTCATTGCCGGACATAATTGGTTCATCAATTTACGGGAATTGCATGCCGCAATTCAATTTCATGCGTTTAGTATGTTTTCGTAAACATGAAATCTCGGATTTAAATGGTATTCCGCATGTATGTTGAAGTGCGTTTTCTTCTCGCAATCCGGTAAATGAATAAAACTGTCTGGTAATTGAAATTGTATTGTAGGCATGCGGACGTTCGTCTGCTATAGCGTCAGCATGGTTGTCACAGCGTCGATTTGTGCCTGTAATGTCCTGTTTTTATGCGAATTTGTCGGTCATCTTTCGCGCCATTCCAGCTGCTTATTGATTTACAAAATCACTACTTGATAATGGTAATGTAAGAATATCTGGCCGATGAAAATCGATAGATAAATACAGGTGTCACGATTGAAAATAAGAATGATCCGCATCCATGCTTCAATATAAAATCGTTTCCGAATCCAATTAGGAGAAACGAGTCAGGGAGACGAACGGCGACTTGCCTGTCGGTGGGTGCAACTTTGAGGCGGCGGTATGGCTAATGTGAGATTGGCAAAGCGATTGAGAAGTATGCCTTCGCTGGATTTCCTGAGAGGCTTTGAATGCGCGGCGCGTCATTTGAGCTTTACGCGTGCCGGGCAGGAACTGAACGTCACGCAATCCGCCGTGAGTCGCCAGGTCAAGGCGCTCGAGGAGCAGCTCCGGATCGAGCTCTTTCACCGGCACATTCGTTCCCTGACGCTGACCGACAAGGGGCGCGAGCTGTACGACGCGATCTCGTTCGCGTTGTCCGACCTGGAATCGGTGATCGGCAAGCTGTCGTCGAGTGTGGGCCAGCGCGCGATCTCGTTGTCGACCACCGTTTCGTTCGCGGCACTGTGGCTGATTCCGCGCCTCGGTTCGTTCCGCGCAAGCTACCCCGACATCGACGTACGCGTATCGGCCACGAGCGAAATTGAAGATCTTAAACGCAAACGTTTGCACCTGGCCGTGCGATATGCCGGGCCGTATACGTCGACGGACGAGACGGACGTGCTGTTTCGCGAGCATGTCGTGGCGGTCTGCAGCCCGAGCCTGATGCCGGCGGCGGGCGACGCCGCGTCGATGAAGCCGGAGGATCTCGACAAGCACGTGCTGCTGCATCTCGACGATCCGCGCGGCGAGTGGCCGTGGCACGGATGGAGCCATCTGTTGAAGGAGCTGGGCGTGCCGCGCCTGCGACCCGCCGGCGCGCTGCATTTCAGCCAGTACGACCAGCTGGTGCAGGCCGCGGTCGACGGGCACGGCATCGCGATCGGGCGGCGGCCGCTGGTCGACGGGCTGTTGAAGCAGGGCCGGCTCGTCGAGCTGTTCCCGCACTGCACGGTCGCATCGGGCAGCTACGTGCTGGTGCAGAACCCGGATGCATGCAACGAGTTCGATATCGCGGTGCTGACCAACTGGCTGCTCGAACAGGCGAGTCATCCACTCGCGTCGGACCAGGAAACGGGCGGCAGCAACGTGGTGCCGATGTATCGCGTCGGATAGGACGGTCGCGCCACGCCGTCGCGCGTGTGTGTTGCCGGTGTCATGCGGCAGGTTCGACGCGCACGCATGTGCGAACCGTCATACGCCGCGCCCGCCACCTGTGCGATGATGCGCCGCTTCGCATTCGTTGCAGCACGCCGCCGACCGCGGCGCCCGGTTCCGGGCCGCTGCCGATCGCGCCGACACCGGAGACGACATGCCCGCAGTGAACATTCATGGCAGCACCCTGCATTACCAGGATCACGGTACCGGGTTCCCGGTGCTGCTCGGGCACAGCTATCTGTGGGATTCGGCGATGTGGGCGCCGCAGATCGACGCGCTGTCGCGCAAGTATCGTGTCATCGTGCCGGACCTGTGGGGACACGGCGCATCGGGCGCGCTGCCCGAAGGCACGCAGACGCTCGACGATCTCGCCGCGCAGACGAGTGCGCTGCTCGACGCGCTGGCGATCGAACAGTGCGCGCTGGTCGGGCTCAGTGTCGGCGGCATGTGGGGCGCGCGGCTCGCGTTGCGCGAACCGCAGCGCGTGCGCGCGCTCGTGCTGATGGATGCGTCGCTCGAGGCCGAGCCCGAAGCGACGCGGCTGCGTTACTTCGGAATGCTCGACGCCATCGCTGCGGCCGGTTGTATCGCGCCGCCGCTGCTCGATGCGATCGTGCCGCTGTTCTTCCGGCCGGACGTCAATCTGGCGGGCCCGGTGCCGTCCGCGTTTCGTGACGCGCTGGCGAACCTGCCGGCCGACCGGTTGCGGCAATCGATCGTCCCGCTCGGCCGGCTGATCTTCGGCCGGCCCGACACGCTGCCGGCACTCGCCGAACTGGACGCCGAACGCACGCTGCTGATGTGCGGCGCGGGTGACATGGCGCGCCCGCCGTCGGAAACCGTGAAGATGGCGAGCGTGATCGGGTGCACCCATGCGCTGGTGCCGGATGCCGGCCACATCTCGAATCTGGAAAATCCCGCGTTCGTCACGCGCAGGCTGCTCGACTGGTTCGACGCGCAGCAGTTGTCGGCAGGCTGACGCTCACGCGCGCGACGCCGGCGCATGTCGCGCGGCGTCGCGTCACGTCATGAGCGCCAGCGCTACGCGCGCCCGCTTCACGCGCGTTCGCTGACCGGCGTGAGCTTCCTGTCCCGCCCGCGCGCTTCGTCGGCCCGGCCGCGAACGAGGCTCAGCGCCTCCGCGCGGCTCGCGACGCACGGCGCGGAGCCCGGCAGCGGCTGGCGCGCCGTTTCGCGCAGCGCGAGCACCGACACGATGCCGATGAACGATGCGCCCATCAGGTAGTACGCGGGCATCATCAGGTCGCCGGTGCGATCGGCCAGCCACGCGGTGACGAGCGGCGTCGTGCCGCCGAACAGCGACACCGATACGTTGAAGCCGATCGCGAGCGCGCCATAGCGGATGCGCGTGGGGAACAGCGCGGGCAGCGCCGACGGCATCACGCCGGTGAACGTCGACAGCAGCACGCCGTAGATCAGCATCCCGCCGAACACGGGCAGCATGCCGCCGGTGCGGATCAGCATCAGCGCCGGCACGGCCAGCACGAGCAGGCCCACGCAGCCGGCCATCATCACCGGCTTGCGGCCGACCTTGTCCGACAGGTGCCCGGCGTAGAGCGTCATCGGCATCATCAGCACCATCACGAGCAGCACCAGGAACAGGCCGTGCGATTCGCGGAAATGCAGCGTCGCCGACAGGTAGCTCGGCAGGTACGACAGCGCCATGTAGTCGGTCACGTTGAAGATCAGCACGAGGCCGACGCATTGCAGCAGCGGCTTCCACTGTTCGACGAGCAGCGTCGCGAAGCGTTGCTTCGGCCGCGTGCGTTCGTCCGCTTCGCGTGCTTCGGCCTCCTTCTTGAACGCGGGCGTTTCCTCGAGTTTCAGCCGGATGTAGAGCCCCACGAGACCGAGCGGGCCGGCGATGAAGAACGGCACGCGCCAGCCCCACGACAGCAGCGCGTCCTGCGACAGCGACGCGGTGAGCAGCGCGACCGTCGCCGCGCCGAGCGTATAGCCGATCAGCGTGCCGAATTCGAGGAAGCTGCCCATGAAGCCGCGACGCCTGTCGGTCGAGAATTCGGCGATGAAGGTGGCTGCGCCGCCGTACTCGCCGCCGGTCGAGAAGCCCTGCACGAGGCGGGCGACGAGCAGCAGCACGGGCGCCATGATGCCGATCGACGCGTAGCTGGGGATCAGGCCGATCGCGAAGGTGCCGACGGCCATCATGATCATCGTGGCGGCGAGCACGCGCTGGCGGCCGATGCGGTCGCCGAGCGGGCCGAACACCATGCCGCCGAGCGGGCGCACGAGGAACGCGGCCGCGAACGTGCCGAAGGTCGCGAGCAGCTGCGCGGACGGGCTGCTGGACGGGAAGAACACCTTGCCGAGCGTGACGGCGATGTAGCTGTACACGCCGAAGTCGAACCATTCCATCGCGTTGCCGAACGCCATGGCGCCGACCGCGCGCTTGAGGACGGCGGGGTCGACGATCGTGATGTCATCCAGCTTGACGGACTTGCGCGAAGATCGGGCTTTCGCGGGGCGCGTTTGCGACGGGCTCAATGAACTCTCCTGGAATGGCCTTGGCGGCGCGGCCAGCAGGAATGCAGCGGGGGCGTGCGGGCCGACGGACAGCGAAGGCGGATGTCTCGGGGATGCCTCGATGCCGGTGGCGTGACGCGCGCAGCGGACGACACCGGGCAGGTGTGTTGTGCGAACCAGTTTAGGGAAACGGGCGCGAGCGGCTATCGGTTATGCGCCCGGAACCCGGTGGTAAACGACATCGGGTTCACGCCGCGCCGATCGCGGCGACCGGGCCTCGGTGCGACGGGCGGGATCATCTCCCCGCTCGCCGGCTGGCAGTGACGAGCAACGCCACGAACGCCGCTTCATCCGCGCGCAAGCCGCGCGGCGTACGCCGGACCGCGAGCGCGGCGAGCGTGCCCGCCTCGAACGCGTCGAGCACCGCCGGATGGATGTAGCACCGCCGGCACACGGCCGGCGTGTTGCGCAATAGCTCGGCCACCGCGCGCACGGTCTCGACGATCTGCTTGCGCGCGTGCGTGACGCCGCGATGCTCGGTGCGCCGCAACAACCCGAGCGCGTGCACGCTGCCGGCCCACGTCCGGTAGTCCTTCGCGGTGAAATCCGCGCCGCCGGCTTCGCGCAGGTAGTCGTTCACCTCGGACGAGCCGACCGGATGGCGGGCGCCGTCGTCGTCCACATACTGGAACAGCTCGTGCCCGGGCAGCTCGGCGCAGCGCCGTACGATCCGCGCGACCCGCGCGTCGTCAACCGTCACGTCGTGTTCGATCCCGCTCTTGCCGGCGAAGCGCAGCCGCACCTGGCCGGGCTGAATTTTCAAATGTCGCTTGCGCAGCGTCGTCAGACCGTACGAGCCGTTTTCGCGCGCGTATTCCGCGTTGCCGATCCGCGCGAGCGTCGTGTCGAGCAAGCGGACGATCGTCGCCACGACCTTGTCGCGCGGCATGCCCGGCAACGCCAGATCGCGCGTGACGCGCGTGCGGATGCGCGGCAGCGCACGCGCGAACGCCGCCATCCGCGTGTACTTGTTCGCGTCTCGCGTCTCGCGCCACAGCGGGTGATAGCGATACTGCTTGCGCCCGCGTGCGTCGCGGCCCGTTGCCTGCAGATGGCCGCGCGGGTCCATGCAGATCCACACGTCGGTGTACGCGGGTGGAATCGCCAGCGCGTTGATACGGGCAATTTCGTCGGCATCGCGCACTCGCACACCGTCCGGCCCGTAATACGCGAAGCCGTTGCGGATGCGCCGGCGCGTATAGCCGGGGCGACGATCGTCGACATGACGCAGCGGTCCGGCGGGCATGCGTGCATTCGGCTGCGACGTGGCGCGCTTCTTCATGCTGCGGCGCGTCGATCGACGTCAGTGCCGAGCCGCGTGTCGTCGGGCTGCGTTCCGGGCGGACATCCTGCGCGCACGTTTTTCTCCTGTTTGTGCGTACGTTCCGGCGTCGTGCAGCAAGAACCGTGCGCCATTCCTGGCACACGCGAGGATGCCCGGCGCAAGCGCGCGCCGGACGGGTGATCGGGCGTTTGTTACCGCTGCATGGACGAAATCACGCAACGGCCTCGCCCGGGCAAGCTGACTGCAGCCCGATGTCGGCATCAGGCGGATCGTGTCGATGCCGTGTCGCGTTCAACGAACATCGAACGGCTGGAACGAGCGCTTTACGATGCCGCGAGCAACGCGCCGGTGGTGCGCGTGGCCCGTGCAAAGGTCGCGCAAACGCGGCCAGGGCCGGCTAGAACGGGTTGAACCGCCCGTTTAGGTGTTTATACGTATGCCGAATCCGACATCTCCCCAATCCAATATTTCATTAGAAGGTTATCGGACTTGTTTCTAGACTGATGCGGGGCATGCAGACCGGGCCGACGCGAAGCCCCGGCCGGCGCACAGCCCCGACCCGCGCCTGCGCCAAGCAGAAACACAACAGCGCAGCGGCACACAACGACATCATCGGAGACGAACCATGACATTCATCAGGAAGCTGGCGGCCGGCGCGATCGTCGCCGCGGCAGCGGTGCTGGCCGGCGGCGCGCACGCGCAGCAGAAACCCATCACGCTCGGCTTCTCGCAGGTCGGCGCGGAAAGCGCGTGGCGCACCGCGAACACCGTGTCGGTGAAGGGCGCGGCGAAGGACGCCGGCATCAACCTGAAATTCTCCGACGCGCAGCAGAAGCAGGAGAACCAGATTCGCGCGATCCGCTCGTTCATCGCGCAGAAGGTCGACGTGATCGCGTTCTCGCCGGTCGTCGAGTCAGGCTGGGAGCCGGTGCTGACCGAAGCGAAGGCGGCCCATATCCCGGTGATCCTGACCGACCGCGGCGTCGACGTGAAGGACCCGTCGCTGTACGTGACGATGATCGGCTCGGACTTCCTCGAGGAAGGGCGGCGCGCCGGCCACTGGATGGAAGAGCACTACAAGAACGACCCGGGTCCGATCAATATCGTCGAGTTGCAGGGCACGGTCGGTTCCGCGCCGGCCAACGACCGCCGCGCGGGCCTGCTCGAAGTGATCAAGAGCAATCCGAAATTCAAGGTGATCGCGTCGCAAAGCGGCGACTTCACGCTCGCCGGCGGCAAGCAGGTGATGGAAGCGTTCGCGAAGACCTACGGCAAGCAGATCAACGTCGTCTACGCGCACAACGACGACATGGCGCTCGGCGCGATCCAGGCGATGGAAGAAGCGGGGATCAAGCCCGGCAAGGACGTGAGCGTCGTGTCGTTCGACGCGACGAAGGGCGGCTTCCAGGCGATGGTGGCCGGCAAGATCAACGTCGACGTCGAATGCAGCCCGCTGCTCGGCCCGCAGTTGATGACCGCGGTGAAGGACGTGGTCGCCGGCAAACAACTGCCGAAGCGCATCGTCACGAACGAGACCGTGTTCCCGATGAACGTCGCGGCGCAGGTGCTGCCGACCCGCAAGTACTGAGCCACGTACCGACGATCCGGCGCGGGCGGCGGTGTCGCGGCCGCCCGGACGCCAACCGTTTCGAGGGAGGATGCATGGAGAGTCCGCCGGTGGTCGAGATGATCGGCATCGACAAGTCGTTTCCGGGCGTGAACGCGCTGCAGTGCGTGAACTTCCGGCTGTTTCCGGGTGAAATCCATGCGCTGATGGGCCAGAACGGCGCGGGCAAGTCGACGCTGATTAACGTGCTCACCGGCGTGCATACACACGACGCAGGCGAGATTCGCGTCGGCGGCGCGCCGGTGAATTTCGCCGCGCCGCGCGAAGCCGAGGCGGCCGGCATCCAGACGCTCTACCAGGAAGTGAACCTGTGTGCGAACCTGTCGGTCGCGGAGAACATCTTCGCGGGCCGGCAGCCGATGCGGCGCGGCGCGATCGACTGGAACACGATTCATGCGCGCTCGCGCGCGGCGCTGGCCGAACTCGACCTGTCGCTCGACGTCACGCGCTCGCTCGATGCGTATCCGATCGCCGTGCAGCAGATGGTGGCGATCGCACGGGCCGTATCCGTCGACGCGCGCGTGCTGATTCTCGACGAACCGACGTCGAGCCTCGACGACGGCGAGGTCGCGCGGCTGTTCGACGTGCTGCGCCGGCTGAAGGCATCGGGCATCGCGATCCTGTTCGTCACGCACTTTCTCGAGCAGACCTATGCGGTGTCCGACCGGATCACCGTGATGCGCAACGGCGAGCGCGAAGGCGAGTATCTGGCGCGCGACTTGCCGGTCGACGTGCTGGTCGCGAAGATGACCGGCCGCGAACGGATGTCGGACACGCTGCAGGCGGGTGCGGCAGCGGTCGAACGCACCGCCGGCGAGGCGGAACCGTTCCTGTCGATGCAGCAGGTCGGCCGTCGCGGGATGATGAGCCCGCTCGACCTCGACGTGCGGCCCGGCGAGATCGTCGGGCTGGCCGGGCTGCTCGGCTCGGGGCGCACCGAAACCGCACAGCTGGCATTCGCCGCGGAGCGCGCCGACACCGGCGCGATCGAGATCGACGGCGCGCGCACACGGCTCGCGTCGCCGCACGACGCGGTCCGGCACGGCATCGCTTACTGCCCGGAGGATCGCAAGAAGGAGGGCATCGTCGCCGCGCTGTCGATCCGAGAGAACATCATCCTGGCGCTGCAGGCGCGGCGCGGCTGGTGGCGGCTGATCGGGCGGGCGCGGCAGCGCGAGCTCGCCGATACGTACATCGCGCGGCTCGGCATCAAGGCGCGCGACGCTGAGCAGCCGATCGGGCTGCTGTCGGGCGGCAACCAGCAGAAGGTGCTGCTCGCGCGCTGGCTCGCGACGGAACCGAAGCTGCTGATCCTCGACGAGCCGACGCGCGGCATCGACGTCGCCGCGAAATTCGACATCATGGAACGCGTGCTCGCGCTGTGCGCGCAGGGGCTCGCGATCCTGTTCATTTCGTCGGAGATCAGTGAAGTCGTACGCGTGAGCCACCGGATCACGGTGTTGCGCGACCGTCGCAAGGTCGCCGAACTCACCGGCGCGGATGCGTCCGAGGAGCAGGTGTACCGGCTGATCGCGGGAGGCCAGTCATGACGCGGCTGCGCACGCTGTTTCGTCATCCGCTCGCATGGCCGGCGTTGACGCTCGTCCTGCTGTTCGCGCTCGACGTCGCGCATCGCCCGGGCTTCCTGTCGATTACGCTGCTCGACGGTCACCTGTTCGGCGCGCCGGTCGACATCCTGAACCGCGCGGCGCCGCTCGTGATCGTGTCGCTCGGGATGACGCTCGTGATCGCGACCCGCGGGATCGACATCTCGGTCGGCGCGATCGTCGCGATCGCCGGCGCGGCGGCCGCGATCGTCCTCGATGGGGACCCGTCGAGGGTCGGCGCGGCGCTCGCCGCCGCGCTCGGCGTCGGGCTACTGGCCGGCGCATGGAACGGGCTGCTGGTGGCGTTCGTCGGGATGCAGCCGATCATCGCGACGCTGATCCTGATGGTGGCTGGCCGCGGCGTCGCGCAACTGCTGACGGGCGGCCAGATCATCCCGATCGGCGCGCCCGGCTACCTCGCGCTCGGCGGCGGCTATCTCGCGGCCGTGCCGTGCGCGGTGTGGATCGCGCTGGCGACGATCGCCGCGACCGCGCTGCTGGTGAACCGCACCGCGCTCGGGCTGTTCATCCGCGCGATCGGCGTGAACCCGGTCGCGACACGGCTCGTCGGGCTGCGCTCGGGCGCGGTCGTGTTCGGCGTGTACCTGTGCTCGGGCGTGATGTCGGCGCTCGCGGGCATCCTGGCCAGCTCGAACGTGCGCAGCGCCGACGGCAACAACGCAGGGCTGCTGCTCGAACTCGACGCGATCCTCGCGGTGACGCTCGGCGGCACGTCGCTGCTCGGCGGCCGTTTCAGCCTCGCCGGCTCAGTGCTCGGCGCGCTGATCATCCAGACGCTCACCTACACGACCTATTCGATCGGCGTGCCGCCGGAGGCGACGCTCGTCGTCAAGGCGGTGGTCGTGATCGTCGTGACGCTGATCCAGTCGGACGCGGCGCGCGCGCTGGTCGTCCGGCACGCGTCGCGGCTGCTGTCTTCCGCGCGTTCGCGCGCCACTTCCGGAGCGACGCCGCGATGAACCGATTCCTTGGCCGGCTCGCCGACCCGCGCACGCTGCCGATCGTCGTGACGATCGTGCTGTTCGCCGCGCTATTCGGCTTCGGGTCCGTGACCTACACGGGCTTCTTCTCGATGCAGGTGCTGACCGGGCTGCTCGTCGACAACGCCTTCCTGTTGATCGTCGCGATCGGGATGACGTTCGTGATCGTGTCGGGCGGCATCGACCTGTCGGTCGGCTCGGTCGTCGCGCTGACGACGATCTTCTGCGCGGTGGGCGCCGAGCGGCTGCACTGGCCCGTGTGGGTGATCGTGCCGCTGGTGCTCGCGTTCGGCGCGCTGTACGGCGCGGCGATGGGGGCGTTGATCCATTATTTCCGGCTGCAGCCGTTCATCGTCACGCTGGCCGGGATGTTTCTCGCGCGCGGCGCGTGCTTCCTGATCACGACGCAGTCGATCACGATCAACGAGCCGGTGTTTCATGCGATCGCGGGCGTCAGTGTGCCGGTGGGCGGCGGCACGCTGAGCGCGGGCGCATTGATCGCGCTCGCGACGCTGGCCGGCGCGATCTACGTCGCGCATTTCACGCGCTTCGGCCGCAACGTCTACGCGATCGGCGGCAACGAGCGTTCGGCGCTGCTGATGGGGCTGCCGGTCGCGCGCACGAAGGTCGGCGTGTACGCGCTGAGCGGCTTCTGTTCGGCGCTCGGCGGCGTGGTGTTCACGCTGTACGTGTTGTCGGGTTACGGGTTGCAGGCACAGGGGATGGAGCTCGACGCGATCGCCGCGACCGTGATCGGCGGCACGCTGCTCACCGGCGGCGTGGGCTACGTGGTCGGCTCGGTGTTCGGCGTCGGCATCCTCGGCACGATCCAGGTGCTGATCACGTTCGACGGCACGTTGAGTTCGTGGTGGACGCGGATCGTGATCGGCGCGCTGCTGTGCGTGTTCTGCGTGCTGCAACGTGTGATCGAACGGCACGCCGCGCGGCGGCGCACGGGCGGCACGGGGCTCGGCGCGCCGAGACCGGAACGCGACCCGGTGCGGGCGCGGCCGGCATCGCCCGACGAGGGCACCGCGCTGGTTTCGACGATGCGGCGGTTGTAGCGCGCGCATCGGCCGGCGGGGGGCGGCACGACGCGTCCTGACGCGACGGTGGGCGGTGCCGATGCGCGGGCTGTCGCATCCGGCGGCCGGCCGGTGCCCGATCGGCGCGTGCGGGACGCGGTGGCCCGTGCTGTCAGGCGGGCCCGGCCGCGTCGGCTTCGGCGTCGAACGCCGTCGCGGCGCGGCGCGCCTGTTTCAGCGAGCCGGCCAGTTTCCCGATCGCGTCCAGGTCCAGTGCATCGAGGTGTTCGCGCACGTCCCGCACGAAGGCCGCGTAGTCCTGCACGTCCGCATACGGGGCGAGCCATTCCTCGATATCGGTCAGCTGCCCGTTGTCGGCCAGCAGGATCAGTTGGTCGAGCGCATCGTCGGGCGGGCACGGCATCGCGGGCGCGGGGACGTCCGGCTCGGCCTCGCCGTCCGGTTGAAACCGCCGGACGAGCTCCGACACCGGCACGAGCGCGTGCCCGACAGCCGGCGCGACGATCGCGAACGAGAATGCCGTGCCGACGCCCGGCTGGCTGGCGACGGCCAGCTCGCCCGCCATCGCGCCGACGATGCGCTGCGCGATGAACAGGCCGAGCCCGGTGCCGCCGTTCACGGCCTGCACCTGCTGGTACGCGCGGAAGATGTCGCGGTTTCCGCTGATGTCGATCCCGATGCCCGTATCGGCCACTTCGAACAGCAGTCGCCAGGTGTCGCCTTCGCGCGCGGCATGAATCGACAGCGTGACCGTGCCGTCGCGCGTGAACTTCGATGCGTTGGACAGCAGGTTGAGCAGCACCTGCTGCAGACGCATGCCGTCGATCGACACCATGTGCGGCAGCGGCGTGGCCGGCCGGTAGACGAACCGGTTGTCCTGCTGCGCGCACAGCGCGACCGCATAGTGGCCGATGTCGTCGAGCAGGCCGGGCAGGTCGGTCGTGTCCGGCGTCACGCCGAGCGGCTGCAGCTCGGCCTTCGTGAACGCGAGCAGCTCGTCGATCAGCGTGAGCTGGTAGCGGATGCTGCGGTCGATCGACCGGATCAGCCGCGCCTGGCCGCGCGTCGCGCCTTGCAGCAGCAGCTTCGCGTAGCCGTTGATCGTGGACAGCGGCGCGCGCAGGTCGTGGCTGACGTAGCCGAGCGTCTCGATCTTCTGCTGCATGTGGGTCGTCACCTGTTGCAGCGCGTCGTTGAGCGCGAGCGTGCGTCGTGCGACTTCGTCTCGCAGCCGATCCTGTTCGGTGAGCTGCCAGTGTTCGAGCCGCTTCCTCGCCTCGGTACGCTGGCGGCCGACGTGATGAATCCATGCGGCCAGCACCAGCAGGTGCGTGGCGAGCCCGACGATCGCGATGACGGGGTTCGGGAAGATGTCGGATTTCAGCCAGACGAGCGCCGGCGGCAGCGTGTTCATGCCGTCGAGCACGCGGATCAGCATGTTGAAGGTGGCGATCGCGATGGCGATCAGCATCACGCGGCCGGTCGGCGTCCGGCGGATCGCGAGCAGCAGCGCGAGGCTGATGTTGACGATCCCGAGCACGGCGTTCAGCCGCAGGCAGAACCACGTGAACGTCAGCAGGTCGCCACACGCGGCGCCGATCATGCCGACCCCTTCGAGCGCGAGGAAGGCCATGTAGATCGCGCGCATCGGCAGTTTCGCCTGCTCGCGCCGGGCAACCATCAGGATGAAGACGATGAAGCAGGACACCGCCAGGTACGCGAAGATCACTTCGCCGCGTGCGGACCATTCACGCAGCGCGGGCGGCAACGCCATCGCCATATAGCCCCGGTAAGCCGCTTCGAACAGTGTCGTGCCCAGCGCCACCGCGGCCAGCACGTGAAACACGCCGCTGCGCGAAAAGAATCCGATCAGCAGCGCGCACCACACGAGCGCGAGCAGCCCGCCGAAGAAGCCGAAGTCCCACATCGTCGCGCGCCGTTCCAGCGCATCCCACGCCGCACGCGTGAACGCGGCCGGCGCGAGCCGCATTTCCTTGCGCGACGTGACGCGGATCAGTACCGGGAGGCTTTCGCCGGCGCGCAACGTGACGTCGATCGCCGGGTAGCGCGATGACGGCGCGGCGGCATCACCGCCGGGGCCGGCGGCCGGGAAGTGGCCGTCGAGCGTCCACTGGCCGTTCTGGCCGAGATAGAAGTCCGCCCGGTCGACGCGGGCGTCGCGAATCACCAGCACCAGCGGGCGCGCGGCGCTGTCGCGGTTGGTCAGCGTGGCGCGGATCCACCACGCCGATCGCGAGAACTCGACGTTGAACGACGACGTGCCGGCCACCGGCGTGCCATGCGCCGGATCGGCGAGCCGTGCGGCGACCTGCTCGGCGGACATCGTCGTGCTCGCGTCCTCGAATACCGACACGGCGTCCAGTTGCGCGGGGTTCGGCGTCGACGCGGCGCGCGCCGTCGCGCAGGTGACGGCCATCGCGAGCAGAAGCAGCAGCACCGCGCGACATCCGGCTGCCCATGCCGCGTGGCGCCTATGCATCGTGATGGTGCGCCCCGGGGGTGGCGGGCGGGGCATTGACCGCATGGCGCTGGCGCCGCCAGTCGGACGGCGTGACGCCGAAGCGTTCGCGGAAGGCGGTGGCGAAGTTGCCGGGCGTGGAAAAACCGATTTCCTCGGCGATGTCGCCGATGCCCATCGACGTCTCCGCGAGGAAGTGCATCGCGGCGCGCAGGCGCGTGTCGCGCAGGTATTCGAACACGGTCTGGCCGAGATGGTCGCGGAACACGCGGGACAGGCGCTTCTCATGCGTGCCGACCTGTCTGGCGAGCTCCTCGAGCGCCGGCGGATGGCGCAGGTCGCGTAGCAGGACCTCGGACGCCGCGCGCACGAGGGCCGCATCCGGGTTGTCGGGCAGCTCGGGCAGATGCGCGAACGGCTGGCTGCGCCGCGCGCGTTTCAGGTGATTGCGGATCCGGGCCAGCACTTCGGTCGGCTCGAACGGCTTGATGATGTAGTCGATCGCACCGGTTTCGAGCCCCGCGATGCGATCCTCGAGATCGCCCGCGGCCGTCAGGATGATGACCGGGATCGATTGCGTCGAAGGCGTCGACGCCAGCAGCCGGCACGCGGCGAAGCCGTCCATGCGCGGCATCCGGACATCCATCAGGATCAGGTCGGGCGCGATCGCCTGGGCACGGTGATACGCCTGCAGCCCGTCGAACGCGACGCTGATCCGGCACCGTGCGGCACGCAGGATCTCGGTCAGGAGCCGCAGGTCGTTCGGGCGATCGTCGACGACAAGAATATGTGCGTCAGCAAGATCCGGCGTGGGACGAGGCGACGCCGAACTGGACGAGCGGGATGACATGGTTGCGGATGCGATGGAAGGGTGGCCGGTCAATGTGAAAGCATCGCGCTCTGCACGATTGTTGCGAAAAATTATATGCCGACAACAGGTCACCTTGTGAGGATTCCGTGCGGCATGTGGGGGCATGTGCGGCGGGGTGTTGCGTGTTCGCCGCCACGGCGTCCGGCCGGAAGAAACGGAAGTGGAAAAACATGCCGAACCAGATTTTAATAATCGGTCTTTATTGCCGGTTCAATTCGGGATAATTGGAATTGGAAGGGGTCTGGAATCAGTTTGACATTCGTCTCGAAGACGACGCCTCTATGTGAAGAGAATGAAGAAATTGTGGATTGCCAGATTAATTTTTTTATGACGACAGGTTGAAATCATGTTAGTCATGAAATCATATTTTGCGTCTGAACGTATGAATGTAAATGCTGTCTGCTCAGGAAAAGATTTTTTCCGCTCGGGAAAAGGTTCGTTCTGGTGGATGCCAGCAAACTAGCCCCGGCGCGGCTGGAATCGGTTCTTTCAAACGGTCTGGATCGCGCGGATCGCATGCCGAAGTTTTATTCCGATGCATGCGATACCAATGAGACATTGATCGATGTTATATCCCATGATATGGGATGGCATCGGTGAACAAATAACTGGCACGAGGGTAATGCAAATTTCATCATTCACCGAATACGTTGCTATATAAGAGAAATTGGTGAGTTCTGGAGTGCGGTTGGGCATGAGGCACCTGTCGAGACGAAATCATCAAGGAAATTCGATCGATTAATTCGGTGCAGGGGTCGTCCGGCAAGTCGTCGATGCTGTTCCGGGATTCCGGAAATGCGTTTGAATGCCGGACGGAAAGGGTGAGTGGCTGCGCGTGGGCCGTCCGAGGGTTCGATCCATCGGGGGACGGTCGCGCGCGGCACGCTTTCGAATCAGGCGGGTACGAAAACGATGAACACAACAGGCATGACAGGCCAACGCACCGGTTCGCACGAACCGGTGGCGCATGCTTCAGTCCCGGGGATCGCACGGCGTCATCCTCCTCCTGAATGAAACAGGGCGGGCCGCCCCCGGGTGCGGGCCGGCTTCCGTCCATCCGGCGTCTGAATGACGCTTTCCCATGAAATTCGAGGTCGTCGCGGGTTCGGCGCGATGGCGCGCGCGTGCGCGGATGAACCGCACGCCCAGCGTCGAGCCGCCGGGCTTGCCGTGTCGGCTTCCATGATTCGATAACCGGCGATCGTCGCCTCGCCTCGTGTCTACCGACACGGGCGGCGCGCGATTGCGTGATCGCGATATCCATCGCGTGTGTCGTGCAGCATTACCCGGCTGTTTAATTAGTGATCCAAAGTGAGTGGCGGGGCGTCGTCAGGTGGACGGGAATGTGCAGAGAACGTTCTCGCCGGCTGCCGTGTTCTCCGTTGCGTCATCCAGCACATGAGAACCGAGGGAAGACAAGATGAACAAGTCGTTCAAGTCGATCTGGAACGAAGCATTGGGAGCCTGGGTTGCGGCTTCGGAGCTTGATCGGGCGCGCGGCAAGCGCGTTGCGTCGTCGCGTGGCGCGCCGGAGCGTGCCGTGGACGAAGGGGCTGCGGTACGCGCGGGCACGCCTGCGGCTCCGTCGCTCAGGCGGCTCACCGTGCTGATGGCGTCCGCGTACCTCGCGCTGTTCCATGCCGGTGCGCATGCGCAGTACAACCCGGATGGCGGCACGGCCACTGGCGGCATCACGTCGATCGCGATCGGCATCGGCTCGAGTGCCGCGCAGCAGAACTCCACCGCACTGGGCAATCTGGCGACGGCGCAGGGGCTGTCGGCCACGGCGCTCGGCCCGGGCGCGCATGCGATGGGCGACGGCTCGACGGCTGTCGGCATCAATGCGCAGGCGACCGGCGTCAACAGCGCGTCGATGGGCGTGCAGGCGATCGGTTCGGGCAACTACTCGGTTGCCATCGGTAACCTGTCGAGCGCGACGCAAAGCGGGTCGGTGGCGATGGGCAGCGGTGCGGCCGCGACCGGTGTGTCGGCCATCGGGCTCGGCAACAATGCGCTGGCCTCCGGCCAGTACGCGGCGGCGCTCGGCCTCGGGGCGAGCGCCGCCGGCGCGCAAAGCGTCGCGCTGGGCTATGCATCGCATGCGGACCTGACGGGCTCGGTGTCCCTCGGCAACCAATCGACCAGCTCGGGCGCGGCCGCCGTTGCCGTGGGCAGCGGCGCGCTGGCTTCCGGCAATTCGGGCGTGGCGATGGGGGTGAACAGCGGTGCGAAGGGCACGTCGTCGATCGCGATCGGCTGGGGCGGGACGGCCGGCGTACCGGGCTCGGGCACGCAGTCGCTCGGCACCAGTTCGATCGCGCTGGGCTCGAATACGACGGCCGGCGCCAATTCGGCGCTGGCGCTCGGCCTGAGCGCGAATGCGTCGGGGGTCAGCTCGATCGCGATGGGTGTGCAGTCGACCGCGACGCAGCAGTTCGCGACCGCGCTCGGTAATCTCGCGCTTGCGACCGGCGTGTCGGCGAGCGCACTGGGGCCCGGTGCGACGGCGTCTGCCACCAATGCGACCGCAGTCGGCATCAACAGCGTGGCGGCGGCGACGTCGACCGTGGCCATCGGCGACAGCAACTCGGTCGCGGCAACCGCCGGCGCGGGTTCGATCGCCGGCGGCAACCTGTCGAAGGTGCTGGGCGGCACGGGCGCCGTCGCGCTCGGCTTTGGCCAGACCGTCAGCGGCAACGGCGCGGTCGCGATCGGCGATCCGAGCAGCGCGATCGGCACCGGCGCGGTCACGCTCGGTTCGAACAACACCGCGAACGGCAACGGCGCGGTGGCGATCGGCAATTCGAACAATGCGCAGGGCACCGGCTCGCTCGCGTTCGGCAACACGTCGACCGCGGCGGCGGCCGGTGCGGTCGCATTCGGCGCGTCGGCCGTCGCGACGAATGCGAACGATGTCGCGCTCGGCTCCGGTTCGGTGACGGACGTGCCGCATCCGACCGCGACCGGAACGCTCGGTGGCATTACGTATAACTACAAGGGCACGAATCCGACCAGCGTCGTCAGCGTCGGCGCGCCGAACGCGGAACGCCAGATCACCAACGTCGCGGCCGGACGCGTCGATTCGTCGAGCACGGATGCGATCAACGGGTCGCAGCTCGCCGCGACGAACACGGCGCTCGATTCGCTGTCGACGTCGACCGCATCGAGCATCACGTCGTTGTCCACCGGCGTGTCGTCGCTGTCGACCGGGCTGAGCTCGACCAACAGCGCGGTGACGTCGCTGTCGACGTCCACGTCGACGGGCATCGGTTCGCTGTCCACCGGCTTGAGTTCGACGAACAGCACCGTGACATCGTTGTCGACGTCGACGTCGACCGGCATCAGTTCGCTGTCCACCGGCCTGAGTTCGACCAACAGCACGGTGACGTCGCTGTCCACGTCGACGTCGACGGGCATCAGCTCGTTGTCGACCGGGCTGAGTTCGACCAACAGCGCGGTGACGTCGCTGTCGACTTCCACCTCGACGGGGCTGTCGACGGTCGGCAGCGCGATCACGTCGTTGTCGACGTCGACATCGACCGGCATCAGTTCGCTGTCGACGGGCCTGAGCTCGACGGATAGCGCGGTCACGTCGCTGTCGACCTCGACGTCTACCGGCCTGTCGTCGGCCAACAGTGCGATCACGTCGCTGTCCACGTCGACTTCGACCGGCATCAGCTCGCTGTCCACCGGCCTGAGTTCGACCAACAGTTCGGTCACGTCGCTGTCGACGTCGACCTCGACCGTCGTCGGCTCGCTGTCCACCGGCCTGAGTTCGACCAACAGCACGGTGACGTCGCTGTCCACGTCGACGTCCACGGGCATCAGCTCGTTGTCCACCGGCTTGAGCTCGACGAACAGCACGGTGACATCGTTGTCGACGTCGACGTCCACGGGCATCAGTTCGCTGTCGACCGGCCTGAGCTCGACCAACAGCACGGTGACGTCGCTGTCCACGTCGACGTCGACGGGCATCAGCTCGTTGTCCACCGGCCTGAGTTCGATCAACAGCACGGTCACGTCGCTGTCCACGTCGACCTCGACCGTCGTCGGCTCGCTGTCGACCGGCCTGAGCTCGACCAACAGCACGGTGACGTCGTTGTCCACGTCGACGTCCACGGGCATCAGCTCGCTGTCGACCGGCTTGAGCTCGACCAACAGCTCGATCACGTCGCTGTCCACATCGACCTCGACGGGCATCAATTCGCTGTCCACCGGCCTGAGTTCGACGAACAGCAACCTGACGTCGCTGTCGACCGCCACGTCGACCGGCATCAGCTCGCTGTCGACGGGCCTCAGCTCGATCGCCAACAACAACACCAACCTCGGCAACAGCACGGCCGGCGCGATCGGCGGCGGGGCCACCTACGATCCGACGACCGGCACGATTTCGGCTCCGTCGTACGTGACGTACAACAGCGACGGTTCGACGACGATCAACAACAACGTCGGCTCGGCGATCGACAACATCAACGCGCACGGCATCAAGTATTTCCACGCGAACTCGACCGCGCCGGACAGCCAGGCGGTCGGCGTCGACAGCGTCGCGATCGGCCCGAATGCGATCTCGAAGGTGGACGGCAGCATCGCGCTCGGGTCGGGGTCGGTATCCGACCGCGCGACGACGCCGTCGTCGGGCATCCTCCGCAACGGCACCGCATCGATCCCGTTCAACACGACGGACCAGACGCTGCTCGGCGCGGTATCGGTCGGCGACGCGACCAGCAAGACGTATCGCCAGATCACCAACGTCGCGGACGGCACCGGGCAGCAGGATGCGGTGACTGTGCGGCAGCTGGCCGGTGCATTGCAGTCGTTCGCGGTCACGGGCCAGAAGTATTTCCACGCGAATTCGACGGCGGCCGACTCGCTCGCCGTCGGCGCGGAATCGGTCGCGGTGGGGCCGACGACGGTCGTCAACGGCGACAACGGCGTGGGCATCGGCAACGGCGCAATCGTCGACCAGACCGCCCCGGGCGGCGTCGCGATCGGGCAGGCGGCGAGTTCCGCGCAGGCCGACGCGATCGCGCTCGGCAGTGGCGCGACGGCACTGGGCGCGCAGTCGGTCGCGCAAGGCGCAAATGCGAAGGCGGTCAGCGTGGGCAGCGTCGCGCTGGGTTCCGGCGCGCTCGGCAACGCAACCGATGCGCTCGCGCTGGGCGCCGGTGCGTCCGCGACGTTCGCGAACAGCGTGGCACTGGGCGCAGGTTCGCTGACGACGGTCGGCGCGCTGACGAACTACGTAGCGTACGGGCTGAGCAGCCCGCAATCGTCGGCCGGCGAAGTGAACATCGGCAACCGGCAGATCACGGGCCTCGCGGCCGGCAAGAGCGGCACCGACGCGGTGAACGTGTCGCAGCTCGATTCGGTCGCGAACCAGCTGACGACGCTGATCGACCAGCGCACGACCAACCTCGGCGGCCAATACACGACGAACCCGGCCGGCACGAACGTGCCGCCGGGTTCGACCGGCCCGAATTCGTCGGCGGGTGGTTCGGGGGCGGTGGCATCGGGCTCGAACAGCACGGCGGTCGGCAACAATGCGCTCGCATCGGGCAACGGCTCCAGCGCGATCGGCGTGGGCGCGACGGCAGCCGGCAACAACTCGACCGCGATCGGCACGGGCAGCAACGACGGCGGCCGCTCGAACGTCGTCGCGGTCGGTTCGGCGGAATCGGCGCGCCAGGTGGTCAACGTCGCGGCCGGTACGCAGGGCACGGATGCGGTGAACGTGAACCAGCTGAACGCGGTGTCGAACCAGTTCACGCAGTCGCTGAACACGGTCAATAACCAGCTCACGCAGATGCAGCAGCAGATCCAGCAGACCGATTCGATGGCACGCGAGGGGATCGCGGCCACCGCCGCGATGGCGTCGATCCCGCACATGGACCGCGACTCGAACTTCGCGATGGGGGTCGGCACGGCGACGTTCCAGGGGCAGAAGGCCATGGCGGTCGGCGTGCAGGCGCGCGTCACGGAAAACCTGAAGGCGACGCTCAACGGCGGCTTCGCCGGCAGCCAGCGCGTCGTCGGCGCGGGCATGCTGTATCAGTGGAAGTAATCGCGCGCCGCGGTTCGCGCCGGCACGCACTGCCGGGGCGGACCGCGTCGAACGCACACGCACGCGGAGGCGGCTGCGCCATTGCGCCGCCCGCGCTGCGCCCCTCGCATTTTCGGAGTAATCAAGTGAAAAACATTCATCTTGCACTGCTGGCGTCCGTCGTTTCCCTCGCGGCCTGTTCGAGCGCATCGGGGCCGACGTACAACGCGTACGAACTTCAACCCCGCGACGGCATCCGGACGTTCCGCGTCGACTGCCACGGCATCCTGTCGAGCGCCAATACCTGCATGAAGGTCGCCACGCGCATGTGCGGCAACGAGGCCGTGCGCACGGTTGATTCCACGACACCGTACCGCGACGGCGCCGATCCGCACTCGATGGTGTTCCAGTGCGGTGCGGCACCCGCGCCGGTCGCCGCGGCGGCCGCGCCGGCGCCCGCCGCGGTCGAGAAGGTGAGCCTGACCGGCGATGCGTACTTCGCGACCGACTCCGCCGTGCTGACGTCCGCCGCCACCGCCGCGCTCGACACGCTGCTGAACCAGCAGGGCGACAAGCATTTCTCGCGCGTGGCAGTGGACGGTTATACCGACTCGACCGGCTCGGATGCACACAACCAGGCACTGTCGAAGCGCCGCGCCGATGCCGTCGCGGGGTATCTGCGCGAACACGGGCTGAAGGCGGATTCGTTCGCGGCGTCGGGGCATGGAGAAACCAACCCGGCCGCGTCGAACGAGACCGCCGAAGGGCGGGCGCGCAATCGCCGCGTGGAAATCTCGCTGCAGAAGTAAGACGTAGCCACCGGCTTGCCGCAGGCGTGGCCGTCGCAACCGGACGGCTCGCTTGCGACAGCGGTGCCGTCCGGGGACGCTGGCGGTCGGGTCCGGCAACGCGTCACGACGCGCGTGTGCGGTGCCGCCGTCGTCTGGACGACGATGCGGCGCGACGGCATGCGGGCCGGTTGACGGGTGCCGATGTCGTGGGTTCATCGGCGCCTGCCAACGTGTAGCTGCATAGGGCGCAAGCGATGCCCGGTGCTGCTGCGTGAAAAGGGAAGTGAGAGACGGCGGCCGGGGTGCGGGGCGGCAATGGTCGCGTGGCTGAAACGGGTTCGACTGCAGCGCGGGTCGACAAGCACGAAGGCGCGGAAAGCGACCCGTTGCGGTAGCGATTGGTTTTGTTCATGTCCCGATGCAAAACTAGTCTCGCATCTTCGCTTCCGCCCATTTCCACTCCCGCGCAGCCTTTACAAACGCCGCAAGATAATCGACGTCGTCATCGGTCTTGCGCGTGCCGAGGAAAATCTGCTTCGCGATCCCCTTCTTTCCAAGTTGCACGGGGGTAAGCGGCATCCAGCCCGCATATTCTTCCGCGAGCCAGCGAGGCAATGCCGCCACGCCACGGCCGCTCGCCACCATCTGCAGCATGATGTCGGTCGTCTCGATCACCTTGTGGCGCTTCGGCACCCTGTTCGCGGGCGTGAGGAACTGCGTGTAGATATCGAGCCGGTCCGTTTCGACGGGATACGTGATCAGCACCTCGTGCGTCAGCTGTTCCGGCGTGACATACGCTTCTCCGGCCAGCGGGTGATCATCGGCAACCACCAGCACCTGCTCGTAATCGAACACCGGCTCAAAATGCAATTCGGGCTTCTTGAGTGGGTCGGGCGTGACGAGCACGTCGATTTCATAGCCGATCAACGCACCGATGCCGCCGAACTGGAAGCGCTGCTTCACGTCGACATCGACATCCGGCCAGTGCGCGAGATACGGCGACACCACCTTCAGCAGCCATTGATAGCACGGCGCGCATTCCATGCCGATCCGCAACGTGCCGCGCTCGCCCTGCGCGTACTGCCTCATGCGCTCCTCGGCGAGTTCGAATTGCGGCAGCAACCGGTTCGCGAGGCTCAGCAGGTACTGTCCGGCCTGCGTGAGCCGCATGCTACGCCCTTCGCGCGTCCACACGGGCGTGCCGAGCTGCTGCTCCAGCTTCTTCACCGCATGGCTGAGCGCCGACTGCGTGAGATTGAGCGTATCGGCGGCGGCCGTGAGCGAGCCCTGCCGCTCCACTTCCCGCACAACCATCAGATGATTGCGATCCAGCATCGACCACTCCATGAGCAAATTTAATGTTTGCATGAAATAAATCCATTTTTATTCATGCAACGGAAACTATATCATCGCTGCCAGTTACTTTTCTTCCGATGTGAACCAGACGCACGCACCGTGAGCATCGCTCATGGTTGGTTGAAATCGATTCATATCCAGTCGGCCATGGCCCAACGTCGCATTCGTCCGAATGTCGAGGCCAATGAGACTACTGAGCAAAGCGTCGGAACAGAAAAGCGAGCCGCATCGAAAGGCATGGATCAGATGCGGTTTTCATTCCGGGAATCGGAGCGCAAGATCATGACGATTAAAGAGTTTACATTTGCTATTAAAAGTGTCCGTTTCGATGAAGACTATCAGCCTTCGGACAATACGCGCATCACGACCAATTTTGCCAACCTCGCCAGAGGAAAGAGTCGTCAGGAGAATTTGCGCAATACCTTCAGGATGATCGACAATCGCTTCAATGCGTTGGCGCATTGGGACAACCCTGAAGGCGATCGTTATGCCGTCCAGCTTGAAATCATTTCGGTCGAAATGAATATCGGCGGTGAAAGGAGTGGCGCCGCGCTGCCCTTGATCGAAATATTGAAAACGAATATTTTCGATCGAAAAAACAACAAACGCATTGAAGGCATCGCAGGGAATAATTTTTCCTCTTATGTGCGAGATTACGATTTCAGTGTGGTATTGCTGGAGCACAACAAGGATCGGCACGGCTTCAGCACGCCGGAGAATTTTGGGGACCTGCACGGGAATCTGTTCAAGTCTTTCGTGAAGTCGAGCGCCTACACGGATAATTTCACGAAACCGCCCGTTATATGCCTGAGCGTTTCGAGTAGCAGGACCTATCATCAGACTGCAAATCGGCACCCTGTGTTGGGTATCGAATACCGGCAGGACGAGTATTCCTTGACTGACGAGTATTTCGAAAAAATGGGAATGAAGGTGCGCTATTTCATGCCGCCGAATAGCGTCGCGCCGCTGGCTTTTTATTTTACCGGTGATTTGCTGAATGATTACACCAGTCTGGAGCTCATCGGCACCATCAGCACGATGGATATTTTCCAGAAAATTTACCGTCCCGAAATTTACAATGCGAATTCTCCGGCAGGAAAATCCTACCAACCGAGTTTGAAGCATCAGGATTTTTCGCTCACTCGAATTGTTTACGATCGGGAAGAGCGTAGCCGGTTGGCTATCGAACAGGGCAGGTTTGTTGAAGAGCAATTTATCAAGCCATACCAGACCGTTCTTGAGCAGTGGTCTGCGGACTACGCTCTTTGACCAACAAAAACGCAAGGTCGTCTACCGTGAAAAAATTTCTACCCACTTCAACCGCCGGCAGTTTGCCTAAACCTTCGTGGCTCGCACAACCCGAGACACTTTGGTCACCGTGGAAATTGCAAGACGAGGGGCTGGTCGAGGGCAAACAGGATGCGTTGCGACTGTCGTTGCAAGAGCAACAACATGCGGGCATCGATATCGTCAGTGACGGCGAGCAAACGCGCCAGCATTTCGTGACCACGTTCATCGAGCACCTCAGCGGCGTCGATTTCGAGAACCGCAAGACCGTTCGAATTCGCGATCGCTATGACGCCAACGTGCCGACGGTCGTTGATGCGGTGGCAAGACCGAAGCCGGTTTTCGTTGAAGATGCCAAGTTCCTGCGCCAGCAAACCACGCAGCCCATCAAATGGGCGTTGCCGGGTCCGATGACCATGATCGATACGCTGTACGACGATCACTACAAGAGTCGCGAAAAACTGGCCTGGGAGTTCGCAAAGATCCTGAACGAGGAAGCCAGGGAACTGGAGGCTGCCGGCGTCGATATCATTCAATTCGATGAGCCCGCTTTCAATGTTTTCTTCGACGAGGTGAATGATTGGGGCGTCGCGACCCTGGAACGAGCGATCGAAGGTCTCAAGTGTGAAACCGCCGTGCATATTTGCTATGGCTATGGCATCAAGGCCAATACGGACTGGAAGAAGACGCTGGGGTCGGAGTGGCGGCAATACGAGGAAGCCTTCCCCAAGCTGCAAAAATCCAGTATCGACATGGTCTCGCTGGAATGCCACAACTCGCGCGTTCCGATGGATCTGATCGAACTCATTCGGGGCAAGAAGGTGATGGTCGGGGCCATCGATGTGGCGACCGATACCATTGAAACCCCCGAGGAAGTCGCCGGTACGTTGCGAAAAGCACTTCAGTTCGTGGATGCCGACAAGCTCTATCCCTGCACCAACTGCGGCATGGCTCCCTTGTCGCGCGCAGTCGCGAGAGGCAAGCTGAGTGCCTTGAGCGCGGGTGCGGAAATCGTTCGCAAGGAACTCTCGAACTAGTTCCGAACTGACGTCGGACGTAGTGATCGGGAAATTGAAGGCCGTGTGGATTTCAGGGAGTGCATTGAAACGGCTCCCTGAATCTGTCGGAATACACCGCCTTGACCTTTCCGAACCGCACCCAGTATTCGGTATCTACCATGTCACTTTCCAGCACGGCCATCGAGCCTTCGAGCTTTCGCGAAGCGCTCGGCCATTACGCATCCGGTATCACGGTGATTGCATCACACGTCGACGGCGAGCCGGTCGGCTTCACCTGCCAGTCTTTCTACAGCGTGTCGATGAGCCCGCCGCTGGTGTCGTTCAGCGTCATGTCCAGTTCGGCCAGCTATCCAGGCATTCGCCGGGCAGGTCGGTTCGTCGTCAATATCCTGTCGGACGAACAAGTCGGGATTTCCAACCAATTCGCTCGGCGCGGCACGGACAAATGGCACGACGTCGAATGGCAGGAATCGCCGCTGGGGAATCCGATCATTACCGGCAGCCTTCACTGGCTCGATTGCGAAATTTATGCCGAACACGCCGCGGGCGATCACCTGATCGTGATCGGTGAAGTGAAGGCGCTGGATCTGCAGGAAGCTGCTGCTACGCAGCCGTTGCTGTATTTCAAAGGGCAATATCGCAACATCGCCGCGCATGGCGCGGGTTGAATGCTTTCCTGCGCTCAGCGCCCGCGCACGTGTTCTTCCATGCCGCCAGCCTGCTCCTGGCCCGAATGGTTCGAGCCGGACGATACGACGCAGGGCGCTGAATCACACCTCGGAGAATGGCAGGTGGTCTGCCGGTCTTCACGATGCCGAAAGTGATCGGTGGCCGAAAGCACGCCCTGAACGGTCATTCAATGTGTTATTTGACTGACTGTTGGTGGCCGCACGGCGACGTTACCCGTTGCAACGTACGGCAAAACAGGGAAACCCGGTGATCCGGCGATATTTGCAGGCAGTAACCGCCCGACGAGGCAACCGGACTACCGCTCATCACTCAGCCACCGCCGACGATCCGCTCAAGGTGAACTTCGGTCAGGGTTTCACATTCCCTTGCCTGGCGCCTGCGGCCGCAGCAATGCGATTTTGCGCAGCGACGAGTTGGTCATCCGTGGTCGCCACCAGCCACAGACGTGCCTGCTCCTCGATCTGGCGGTTGTGATCCTTCAACGGGCCCATCGCGGCAGCGGCCTTCCAGACGACCGGGGCGATGCGGCTTTTCCTGCCTGACGGCGCGCCTACCAGCAGGCAGTAAGGACCCAGCGGGAGCGATACAAACGGAAGTGCCGGACTGGCACGCACGCGCCAGTCGATGAAGGGCGTGTCGCCGATCAGCAGCGGCATGGGCAAGCCGTGGAGCACACTGAAATCGTACAGCGCCAGTTGATCCCGCATGCCGGCGTAAATACGCCGGATGTCATCGACAACCGCCGCGCGGATCTCGTCATCGAACATGGGTTCCTGCGCGTATCGGGCAAACGCCTTTCGAGCGTCCCATTGATATGCGCTGAACAGGCCAATCTCCACGCAGTCCTGCACCGCGCGCTGGACATCCGCTGCAGAACCGGCTTCCTCCGGCGTAACCAACTGAGCGGCCCGCAAAAAACGGGCAAGTCCAGCGTCGTGGATCGCAGGCCCCTCCGCGGATGCATCGTCTTCAGCGCCCTTGCCAAGGGGCACATAGATATATTTCTCGGCCGCGAAATGCGACTTCTTGCCCTCGTCAAACCTGATTTCGCCATCAACGCAGTCCAGATAGCGAGTCCCGATTCGACCATGCTCCCAAACCCAATTTTTCAGGAGCGGACGGAGTGGATGCAGTCTGTCGTGATCGGTCATGGAAGCCTCCTGGTTGCCCAGTATAGTTCCAAACGTCTGCTGTCAGGCTCGGCGAACAGGCACTTTCGACCCTCAACAGCCGCTTGGCCCGGGATCAAGTCAACGCAGCTTCCGAGGTCCAACGGCCCTTCACGAGCCGACTGCGCCATCTCCGTCATCGTGCGACGGGGGGATTCGCCCCGGGCGGGCGCCCAATATCGAATCGACTCTCGGGTGCGACGAGCGCATAGGCCGATGGGCCGCCTGCCCGAAGAATGATGCCTGCGCCGAAGGTGTCGAAGGTGCCGTCTTTAAGCAAGTCCTGGCGAATGTGAACAGCCACGACTTCTCCCAGCACGAGCCATGTGGTGACAGGCGTGCCTTTGTGATCGCGAAGCTGGATCACATCGGTGAGCTTGCATTCGAAGTTGACACCGCTCTCCGCCACGCGTGGAACGGCGACTTGCCGGGACGGAGCGGGGGTCAGCCCGGCCACTTCAAACTCGTCGACTTCGTAAGGCACCATTGCGCACGTTGCATTCATCTTTTCGGCGAGATCGCGTGTGGTGAGGTTCCACACAAACTCCCCCGTTTCTTGCACGTTGCGTAGGCTGTCCTTCGCGTCGATGCTCGAGAAGCCGATGATCGGCGGATGGTAGTTGAAGGCGTTGAAAAAGCTGTATGGCGCGAGATTCAGCATGCCGTTGCTGCCGCGCGTGGAAATCCATCCGACGGGCCTTGGACCGACAATCGAATTGAATGGATCGTGCGGCAATCCATGGCCTTGTGACGGTTCGTAGTAGTGGTAGCGTGCATCAGTCATGGTTCTGATCGGAGAGGTGAGTAATGGCAAGTCAGGTGGCCGGAGCTGCGCGTCAGTCTACGCCTGCCGCCCGGGTCGTCAGCACGATCTTGCCGATATGCGTGCCCGAGTCCATCAGCGCATGCGCGCCGCGCGCATCGTCGAGATCGAAGGTCCGATAGATCAGGGGCTTCACCGCGCCACGCCGGATGTGCGGCCACACCGATCGCTTGAGATCCTCGATCAGCTCCGCCTTCTCCTCGTGCGTGCGCGAGCGCAGCGTCGAGCCAATGTGCATGAGGCGCTTCGCCAGCATCGGGAACAGGTCGAGTGCTGGCGCGGGCCCCTTGATCACGCCGATCTGCACGATGCGGCCGTTCATCGCGGCCGCCGCGTAATTCCGCGCGACGTAATCACCGGCGACGATATCGACGACCACGTCGACGCCGCGCCCATCCGTCGCGCGCATGACTTCCTCGACGAAATCCTCGTTGCGGTAGTTAACCGCGACATCGGCACCTAGCGCGATGCTTGCGGTGCGGTGCGCGTCGGAGCCGACCGTCGTGATGATCTTCGAGGCGCCGAACGCCTTCGCGAGCATCGTCGCCGTGGTGCCGATCCCCGATGCGCCGCCATGGATCAGCACGCTTTCGCCAGCCTTGAACTTGCCGCGCTGGAACAGGTTCAGCCATACCGTCAGAAAGGTTTCGGGGAGCGCGGCCGCCTCGACCATCGTGAGACCATCGGGAACCGCGAGCGTGTTGCTCTCGTGCGCGACGGCGTACTCCGCATAGCCGCCCCCCGGCACCAGCGCGCAGACGAGATCGCCGACCGCGAACCGGGTCACATCGCGCCCGACGGACACGATGTGACCCGCGATTTCGAGCCCGGGAATGTCCGACGCGCCCGGTGGCGGATCGTACAACCCTTTGCGCTGCAGCACGTCAGGACCGTTCACGCCGGCCGCATGAATGCGGATCAGCACTTCGTCGTCGGCCGGCGCGGGAACAGGACGCTGCACGGGTGCCAGCACATCCGGGCCGCCCGGCCGCGTAATGTCGATCGCGGTCATCGCCGCGGGAATGCCTTTCGTTTCGTGTGACACAACTTCATCCTTTTTAAAATGCCGGATGCGCCGCGGATTCGAGCGACCCGCCGAATCGCCGCATCGGTTGAAAAAAGTGTAGTCGCGCAGCCTGCGCTTGACGTGCAGCGAATTGCTGGACGTATGATGCAAATTTGCATCACGCCGGGGGCGACATGAACTGGGACGACGCGCGCATCTTCGTCGCGCTCCATCGGGAAAGGACCTTGCGGGCCGCCGCCCGCGCGCTCGACATCGATCAGGCCACCGTGGGCCGCAGGCTTGCGGCGCTCGAGCACGCGCTCGGCGCGACGCTGTTCCTGCGTACGTCGAACGGCTATGAGCTCACGCCGGTCGGCAGGATCGCGATCCGTGCAGCCGAGGCGATGGAGCAATCCGCACACGATCTCGTGCGCCACACGCAAGGCGTGGACAAGCGGCTCGCCGGCGAGGTGAAGCTATCGACGACGGATGCGCTGGCCCACGAGTTCGTGATGCCGGCCCTCGCGCGCCTGCATGCGAAGCATCCGGACGTATCGGTGATGCTCGACACGACGAGCCTGCTCCTCAATCTCGCGAAGCGCGAAGCCGACATCGCGATCCGGACCGTCAAGCCCCGAAATCCGGACCTGCTCGCCCGCCGCCTGGCGCGCTGGGAAGTGGGGCTGTTCGCGTCGCCCGACTATGTGCGGCGCCATGGCGACCCGGTGCCGGGCGAGCGGTTCGCCGGGCATGATCTCGTCGTCTACCAGCCGTATTTCGCCAAGGCGCGGGTGCCGGCGTTCGTCGGGGAACCGCTGACGGACGGCCGCATCGTCGCACGGCTGAACACGAACCTGACGTTGCGCGCGGCACTCAAGGCAGGGCTCGGCATCAGCGAGATACCCGTGCCGATGGGCGAACGAGACGGCCTTGTGCGGATCTGGCCGGACCGTACCAACGACGCGTCGTATGAGGTTTGGCTCGTCACGCATCAGGATCTGCGGCATACGGCGCGCATCCGCGTGACGATCGAAGAGATCGTCGTTGCGTTCGGCGGATAGCAGCGAATACCCTGCTCGTGGCGGTGGAGGCTGTCACTTCTTCCCCCTGAACGACTGGATGAGCGGCAATCAAGGCCTACGCCCCAATTGAGTTTATCGGCACGAGACAGCCCGTTATGCGGGCGGAGCGGACGCACACATGTCCGTCTCAGTGCAAGGCGGGATGTCCGTCGTTGGACGAATGCCGCCCGATGCGAGGGGCGGCGCCCCATGCTTGGCTGCAAGCGCAGCCTGTCGGACAACGGTCCCGAAATGCGCAGCCGCTCGCCCGTCGAGCCCACACGTTTGATCCGCCGCAAGCGCATCGTAATCGCTGCTCATGTGCTCGCAATGGCGAGTACACTGAAAATGCCCTAGAAACAGGAGAAAGCGATGATCGACGCTGGCCCCCAAAGCACCTTCCGAGGGCTGCCGCTGACCGTGGAGCAGGACGCGGAAGTGAGGCACTACATCAAGGATCGGATTCGGCGTGGGCTGCCATGGGACACGTCGGAGTTGAGTGCGATGCTCAAGGACATGCTGCATCCCCCGAGCGACGGTGACAGTGATGGCGATCGCGAAGGCGACGATGATTTTGCCTCCCCGGCAGACGAAGCCAGAGCGGCCGCCGAGCGCGCGACGGCCTCGGTCGACGAAGCGATGGACCCGATCGAGGCGAATGAGGAGTGGCATGCGGCCATGGAGTCGGAGGGCATGAAAGGGCCCAGACGATAAAAGCGGAGCAACGACGCTCCGAGTCCTCGCCGCGCCCCATACGGGGAATGCGCGCCGGATGCCACGCGTTTCAGGAAAGGCGCGTTGCGGCGGAGCGCACACGGCGGGACTGCCGACGCGCGCGGCGATTTCCTCGTGAGAATCTCGACACGCAATCCGTTCCCGGGAAATTCCGGGCAAAGCCCATCGCGCCACCCATGTCGCATGGCGCCGGCGGAACTGCGAGCCGCATCTCGTCGCCGGGTGCCCGACAGCGGGCGCCCTGTCAGTGCCTGATCACGCAGACGGCGACGATTTCGTATCCGGGGTCGGCATGCACGTGCGCCGCCTTTTCCGCTTCCTCATACGAACCAAACGACGTGGCATCCTCGACTGCCGGCGCCATGCCGATATCGCCATCCTCGGCGGTGCAGAGGAACTGCTCGCCGGTCTTCACGACGTAGACGGACAACATGATTCCCTCCATCGTGTGCAGGGGGGAATTCCAGTCTAGCAGGCGAGAAAAGGGGCGCAGGCAGTTCGCTGAGTCCTTTTCGCGAGGTCTGCGACAGGACCGAAAAGCCGTGCACAATACCGCATGCAAAATCCAGACCTCGAACACCTCGTCACCGTCACCATGCCCTTCGGGAAATACAAAGGCCGGCTGATTGCCGACCTGCCCGGGCCTTACCTCAATTGGCTGGCGCGCGAAGGGTTTCCGCGCGGCGAAATCGGCCGGCAGCTCGCGCTGATGCACGAGATCGACCACAACGGCCTGCGGGACTTGCTGGCGCCGTTGCGCAAACGCGGATAGCGCCCATCGGGGGCGAATGTCCCGGGCCCCCGCATCGATCGATCGTGATCGACGATCACCACCGTGCTTCAACCCCACCTGCCACGCGCGCCGAATGCCCGCATGCGACCCCGTCCGTGGCGCGTATGCACCTAGCGCGTCGCCGATGCTGACATAGAATAGAAGACATTGTGGACGCGTTGATGGCAAGAAAAGGGGTGCCAACATGAGACGCCTTTATTTCCTCGTACCTGATACCCAGATGGCGAAGGCCATCGTCGATGATCTATTGCGCGCACGCATCGTCTGGCGCCATATCCACGTGCTCGCCGACCACAGCGTCACACTCGATCAGTTGCCCGAAGCATCGTTGCTGCAAAGCAGCGATGTCGTGCATGCACTCGAGCGCGGCGTCGCGCTCGGCGGCGCGGCCGGTGCGCTGATCGGCCTCGTCGCGCTCGTATTTCCTCCGGCGGAGCTCGTGATCGCGGGCGGTGCCGTCGTCGGATTGACGTTGGCCGGTGCGGGTTTCGGGGCGTGGACCGCCGCGATGATCGGCATCTCGGAACCGAACGCGCGACTCCAGCGATTTCGCGAGGCGATCCAGGCAGGCCAGATCCTGATCATGGCCGACGTGCCGGCATTGCGAGAGCAGGAAATCGAAGAGATGGTCGCTCAGCATTTTCCGAAGGCGGACCTGGAAGGCGCCGAACCTACGTCACCGATCTTCCCCTGACGCGCGACAGCAAGCCGGCCTGCCCGACACCCGGTTGCATCGTCGCGTTTCGTCGAGCGTACGGCCGCGACCGCGGGCCGCGCGTGGAGCGGGTCGTGCACACGTCGCGCAGGCAACCCTGTCCGCCATGCCGGATCGCGCAGGCGACGCAGGCCCGACGCGCGTGACGCCTTTGGAACCGAAGCGCCGACGTCGAAGCGTCAACAAGGAGGTCGTATGGAACTGCACATTCAATCGCACCATTGGGAGCGTCGTACGCCCGACTGGGTCGCCGCTGCCGTGGCCGGTCTCGCGGGCGGCGCGCTGGTGATCGCGCTGGAATTCATCTGGTCGACCCTGGTGCTCGGCTCGAGCCCGTGGCAACCGACCCACAAGATCGCAGCGATGGTGATGGGCCGCAGCGCGCTCGGCCAGATGACGCAATTCAACCTCGAAATCGTGGCGATGGCGCTGCTGTTGCACTACGTGCTCGGCGCGATCATGGGGATGATGCTCGCCGCGATCATGGCGCCTTTCCGCCTCGATTCGAGCGTGGGCATGGAAGCCGCGATCGGGCTGGCGTTCGGGATCGTCGCGTATGGGTGGAACTTCTACGTGATGACGGCCGTGTTCCCGTGGTTCGTCTCCGAGCGGGGTTCCGGACCCTTGCTGGCCAACCTGTTGTTCGGCGTGGTTGCGGCCATCACCTACGGCAGGCTGGAGCGATTGCGCAAGCAGAACGCGGACGACTGACACATCGCGTTTCCCGCCGCGCCGAGCGTGAACACGCGGCGCCCGCGGGCGATATGGAGCCGGGCGTCGGCGGCGCCGGTGAGTGACATGCAGCGAGGCGGCCTATGGTCCTTGCGATTGCCCTGGTCCTGATCATCGTGCTGGCGGTGGGGTTTCACTTTGCCAGCCCGTGGTGGATCACGCCGATCGCGTCGAACTGGGTGCGCATGGACGACATGCTGACGATCACGCTCGTCATCACCGGCGCATTCTTCATCGCCATCAACCTGTTCATCGTGGTCGCCCTGGTGCGCTATCGCCACCGCAGCGGGCACCGGGCGGCCTACGAACCGCACAACCGGAAACTGGAATGGTGGCTGATCGGCCTGACCATCGTCGGCGTGGCGGCGTTGCTCGCGCCGGGCCTGTTCGTCTACGCGGACTACATCCGGCCGCCGCGCAACGTACTGCAGATGGAGGTGCTCGGTCAGCAATGGCAATGGCGCTTCCGCTTCGCCGGGCCCGGCGGCAAGCTGGGCACGACCGACGTGCGCTACATCAGCAACGACAACCCGTTCGGCCTGAACCCCGCCGACCCGAACGGCCGTGACAACTACCTGATCGAAAGTCCCGAGGTGCACCTGCCGCTCAACCGGCCGGTCCAGGTCCTGACACGGTCGCGCGACGTGCTGCACGACTTCTACGTTCCACCGTTCCGGGCGCGGATGAACATCGTGCCGGGCATGGTGACCACCTTCTGGTTCACGCCGACCAAGGCAGGGCGCTACGACATCCTGTGCGCGCAGCTCTGCGGGATCGGGCACGCCGGCATGCGCGGCGTGGTGGTGGTGGAAGACGAAGCCGCGTTCTCGCGCTGGCTGGCGCAGCAGACCACGTTCGCGCAGCAGCAGATGGCCCACGTGCAGGCCGCGCCGGCCGCCGCGGGCGGCAGCGCGCAGGCGCTGGCCAACCTGGGCAAGACGCTCGCGGCGGCCAAGGGCTGCGTCGCCTGCCACACCGTGGACGGCAGCCCGCTCGTGGGCCCGACCTGGAAGGGCCTGTACGGCAAGACCGAAACGATGGCCGACGGCAGCACCGCGAAGGTGGACGAAGCCTATCTGCGCGCGTTCATTCGCAATCCGACGGCCCGTGTCGTGAAGGGCTTCTCGCCGATCATGCCGCACTTCGACCTGAGCGAGCAGGAACTGACCGCGCTGGTGGCCTATATCAAGGCGCAAGGCGGGACGCCCGCCGGCACCGCGGCCCAGCCCTAGCGGAACGGACGAATCAGACGGAGCACACGCCATGACCTACGCGCACACCGACCACGTCCCGCACAGCTTCTGGACCCGCTACGTGTGGAGCCAGGACCACAAGGTCATCGCCGTGCAGTACGCACTGACGGCCATCGCGATCGGCCTGGTCGGCCTCGTATTGTCAGACCTGATGCGGCTGCAGCTCGGCTTTCCGGGCAAGTTTTCGTTCATCGACGCGAACCACTACTACCAGTTCGTCACCATGCACGGGATGATCATGGTGATCTACCTGCTGACGGCGCTGTTCCTGGGCGGCTTCGGCAACTACCTGATCCCGCTGATGCTCGGCGCGCGCGACATGGTGTTCCCGTTTCTCAACATGCTGAGCTACTGGGTCTACCTGCTGGCCGTGCTGGTGCTGGTGGCGAGCTTCTTCGTGCCGGGCGGGCCGACCGGCGCGGGCTGGACGCTGTATCCGCCGCAGGCGATCCTCCCGGGCACGCCGGGCGTGGAATGGGGCATCGTGCTGATGCTCGTGTCGCTGGCGATCTTCATCGTCGCGGCCACGATGGGCGGCCTCAACTACGTGACCACCACGCTGCAGGCACGCACGCGCGGCATGACGCTGATGCGCATGCCGCTCACGGTGTGGGGCATCTTCATCGCGACCATCATGGCGCTGCTGGCGTTTCCGGCGCTGTTCGTGTCGGCGGTGATGATGCTGTTCGACCGGACGCTCGGCACCAGTTTCTTCATCCCGGCCGTGGTGTCGATGGGGCAGACGCTGAAGCATGCCGGCGGCAGCCCGCTGCTGTTCCAGCACCTGTTCTGGTTCTTCGGGCATCCGGAGGTCTACATCGTCGCGCTGCCGGCCTTCGGCATCGCGTCGGATCTCATCAGCACGCACGCGCGCAAGAGCATCTTCGGCTACCGGATGATGGTGTGGGCGATCGTGATCATCGGCGCGCTGAGCTTCGTGGTCTGGGCGCACCACATGTTCATCGCCGGCATGAATCCGTACTTCGGTTTCTTCTTCGCCACCACGACGCTCATCATCGCCGTCCCGACCGCCCTCAAGGTCTACAACTGGGTGCTGACACTGTGGCGCGGCGATATCCACCTGACCGTGCCGATGCTGTTCGCGATCGGCTTCGTCAGCACCTTCGTGCTGGGCGGGCTGACCGGGCTCTACCTCGGCAACGTGAGCGTGGATATCCCGCTGTCGAACACGTACTTCGTCGTCGCGCACTTTCATATGGTGATGGCCGTGTCGCCGATCCTCGTGGTGTTCGGCGGCCTCTATCACTGGTATCCGAAGGTGACGGGCCGCATGCTCGACGACACGCTCGGGCGCGCGCACTTCTGGATCACCTTCGTCGGCACCTACGCGATCTACTTCCCGATGCACTATCTCGGCGTCCTGGGCATGCCGCGGCGGTATTACGCGTATCAGGGCTACAGCTTCATTCCGCATTCGGCGCAGACGCTCAATACGTTCATCACGATCGTCGCGCTGATCGTCGCGGTGGCACAGCTGCTGTTCCTGTTCAACCTCGCGTGGAGCCTCCGCCACGGCCGGCTTGCGGGCGGCAACCCGTGGCGAGCCACCACGCTCGAATGGCAGACGCCGCAAACGCCGCCCGTGCACGGCAACTGGGGCCCGACGCTTCCCGTCGTCTACCGCTGGGCATACGAATACAGTCCGCCGGGGCAGGAGGAAGATTTCGTGCCGCAAAACCAGCCGCCCGCGACGGTGCCCGAACCCGCGGCGGCCCACCCGACGCTCCACCCCGGCGAGACACACAAATGACCACGCTGCCGCGCCCGTTCGTTCCCGATGCGCCACCCGGTTTGCCGAATGCGGGCCGCACCGGCCTGGTCGTGTTCATGGCGGTGGCGACGACGTTGTTTTCGCTGCTGCTGCTCGCTTATGCGATGCGCATGCGCGAACCCGACTGGCAACCGATCCCGCATCCGGCGTTGCTATGGTGGAACACCGGCGCGCTGGCGCTGGCCAGCATCGCGATGCAGCGAGCCCGGCGGATAGGCCCGTACCGCACGGTGTGGCTGGTATCCGGCGGCGTACTGGCGGCCGTGTTCGTGATCGGGCAACTGGTTGCGTGGCACATGCTGTCGGCGGCCGGGCAGACCGTCACCGACAATCCGTCCAACAGCTTCCTCTACCTATTGACCGGCCTGCACGGGTTGCATGTGCTGGGCGGGTTGGTGGCGTGGGGCGTGACGATCGCGCCGCTCCGACGCGCGGATCCGTTCCGGGCCCAACGGGCGATCGCGCTGTGCGCGCTGTACTGGCATTTCCTGCTCGCAGTCTGGCTCGTGCTGCTGGCGGCGATGTGGTGGTTGACCCCCGGAATCGTCGCGGCCGTCTGCGGGCCGCTATACGGAGCCGCGCCATGACAGCGCCCACCGTCCACACCGAATCCGCTGCCGAATCGTCTGCGGTGCCGACCGCCGACGCGCGGCCCGACGGCTGGCGTGGCATCGTCACGGACTGGTCGTCCGACCGCGAAGCCTTCCGGGTGCCGTGGGGCAAGGCGATGATGTGGATCTTCCTGCTGTCGGACACCTTCGTCTTCAGCAGCTTCCTGATCGGCTACATGTCGGTGCGCATGTCGACCACGGCGCCGTGGCCCGACACGTCGAAGGTGTTCGGGCTCACGGTGGGCGGCCTGGATGTGCCGTTGCTGCTGATTGCCATCATGACGTTCATCCTGATCACCAGCAGCGGCACCATGGCGATGGCGGTCAACTTCGGCTACCGGCGCAACGCCAGGCGCGCCGGCGCGCTGCTGCTCGCGACGGCGCTACTGGGCGCGAGCTTCGTGTCGATGCAGGCCCTCGAATGGACCAAGCTGATCGTCCACGAAGGTATCCGGCCCTGGGGCAACCCGCTCGGCGCGGCGCAGTTCGGCGCGTGCTTCTTCACGATCACCGGGTTCCACGGCTTTCACGTGACCTGCGGCGTGATCTACCTGCTGCTGATCGCGCGCAAGATCCGGCAGCCGGGATTCACCGAACACGGCAACTTCCAGATCGTCGAGATCGCCGGGCTGTACTGGCACTTCGTCGACCTGGTGTGGGTGTTCATCTTCGCGCTGTTCTATTTGTGGTGAGGCAGCCATGGAGCACATCGATCCCGCCGATCGACCCGACGCCGCGCACGGCCAGCAGCATCCGATCGGCCTCTACCTGAAGATCTGGGGCCTGCTGTTCGTGCTGAGCACGTTGTCGTACCTGGTCGACTACTTCAACGTGCAGGGCCTGATGCGCTGGGTACTGATCGTCGTGCTGATGATCGCGAAGGCCGGGCTGATCGTGTCGATCTTCATGCACATGATGTGGGAGCGGCTGGCGCTCGTGTACGCGATCCTGATCCCGCCGCTGTGCCTGCTCGTGCTCATGGTGCTGATGGCGGCGGAAGCGCATCACACGTTCGGGATGCGGGCGTTGTTCTTTCGCTGATTCCGTCGTCGATCGTGCGTTGGCCTGATTGGGCGCGATGCCTGCGCGATCGACCGGCGCCGATTCGGAGCAGACGGCGTTCCTTCATCGGGGAACGGCGCTTCCCGGACATCCGTTCATGCAAACCTGAAGGGAGGATTCCATGAAATTTTCACGTCGACGTTTCATTGCAGTCACCTCCGTGCTCGCCTCCTCGCTCGCCGTTGGACGCCGCGCGACGGCGGCGGATGCCGGGGCCGGTGTCGTGCAGGAAACCGATGCCAATGCCCAGGCGCTCGGCTACAAGGCGGATGCCGGCCGGGTCGATCACGCGAAATACCCGAAGTTCCACGCGGGCGACACCTGTGCGAATTGCCAGTTCTTCCAGGGCAAGGCCGGCGCCGCGACGGGGGCGTGCGCCGTTTTCGGCGGCAAGCAGGTCAGTGCGAAAGGCTGGTGCAACAGTTATACGAAGAAGGCGTAGCAAGGGCGGGACGGGCTGGCGGCCGTCCCGCCGAAACGCCGTTGTCGCCCGCGAACATCGTCCCGTCAGCGACGATGCAGAACGACGACGTTCAGGTCGGCCACGGGCGCCATGGCGAACGCCGACGCGAGGCGCCGGATCGAGCACATACAATGTGAGCGTCCGCCGGCCCGCGCATCCCCCTGACTTCGGTGACGCGCAGGCCGATCCCACCGCGATCCTCCAAGGCCAACATGGAAATCAAATGGATCGAGGATTTCCTCGCCCTCGCTCAGTATCAAAGCTTTTCCCGGGCGGCGGAGTTCCGCAACGTCACACAGTCGGGTTTCAGCCGCCGCATCCAGTCGCTCGAACAGTGGATCGGGGCCGAACTGATCGATCGCAGCAGCTTTCCGCCAGTGCTGACCCCGGCGGGCCGCCTGTTCCGCGAGACGGCCGAAGACGTGCTCAGCCGCCTGTTCGACACGCGTGCCATCATCCGCACCGAGCAGCGGATCGCCGGCAAGAGCCTGCAGATCGCCGCGGGCCACACGATCGCGCTGAGTTTCCTGCCGGCCTGGCTCAAGGCGCTCGCGCCGCATTTCGGCGAAGTGCGGGCGCGCGTCATTCCGACCAATGTCCACGACTCGATCCTGATGCTCGTCAACGGCAACTGCGAGCTGATGTTTGCGTATCACCATCCGGAACTGCCGCTCCATCTCGATCCGGTGAAATACGAACACCTGACCGTGGGCCTCGATACGTTGATGCCGGCATGTAGGCCCAACCATCGATCGGCGCCGGCCTTTCGCCTTCCCGGGACGAAGCAGCATCCGCTGCCGCTGATCTCCTATACGGAAACCAGCTACTTCGGGCGATGCCTCGCGCTGCTGCTCGGTCGCGCACCGGATGCACCGGCCTTGCAACTGCACTACGAATCCGACATGGCCGAGGTGCTGAAGAAACTCGTGATGGAAGGCGAGGGTGTCGCGTGGCTGCCCCGGAGCGCGATCGCGGCGGAACTGGCGGCCGGCGAACTCGTGCCGGCCGGGCCGGCGGCCTGGAACCTCGACGTCGAACTGCGCGTGTATCGCGATGGATCGAATCGCAGTGAATTCCTGGACACCCTCTGGCAGCACCTGCGCGCGGCGCCTTCGCGGCTCGGCTGAGTCAGGGTTTTCCCGCCTTATGCGGCGCTCGCATACCGCCATGTTGCACCGGCATCACGGTTTTATCGACGGTCCCTACCATTCGTTCCAACGGCAAATGTGACGCATGACCCGCGTCGCGCTGCCTTCATCGCAGCGGCGGTCCGCCTTCCGGCGGACGGGTGCCACCACGGACGGATGGACATGAAAAATCGCCTTACCTTAAGCATCGCAGTCGGCATGATTCTCGGAGTCGCCGCCGGCTATCTCTGCCACACCCACATCGCGGACCCGGGCGCGCTCAAGGCGATTGCCGGCTATTTCTCGATCGTCACCGACATCTTCCTGCGCCTGATCAAGATGATCATCGCGCCGCTGGTGTTCGTGACGCTCGTGTCGGGCCTGGCCGGCATGGACAGCGGCGAGGACGTCGGGCGCATTGGCCTGCGCTCGATCGGGTGGTTCATCTGCGCGTCGCTGATTTCGCTGAGTCTGGGCCTCGTCATGGCCAACGCACTGCAGCCGGGCGCCGGCCTGTACCTCACGGAAACCGCCGGCGAGGTCAATACCGGCTTGAACACGGCCGCGCTGAACGCCCGGGACGTGATCACGCATGCGTTCCCGACCAGTCTGCTCGACGCGATGGCGCGCAACGACATCCTGCAGATCCTGGTGTTCTCGGTCTTTCTCGGCGTCGCGCTGAGTGCGCTGAAGCACGACAGGCGCGTCGGCGTCGTGATCCAGTCGATCGACGGGATGGTGCCGGTGATGCTGCGCCTGACGAATTACGTGATGCGCGCGGCGCCGCTCGGCGTATTCGGTGCGATCGCATCGTCGGTCACGCTGCGCGGGCTCGACGTGATCTACACGTATGGAAAGCTGATCGGCGCGTTCTATCTCGGCTTGCTCGTCCTCTGGATGCTGCTGATCGGCGCCGGCTATGCGTTTCTCGGGCGACGCGTCGTGAGCCTGCTGAAGGCCGTGCGCGAACCCGCGCTGATCGCCTTCTCGACCGCGAGCAGCGAGGCCGCCTATCCGCGCCTGACCGAGCAGCTCGAGCGGTTCGGCGTCGACAAGAAGGTGGTGGGCTTCACGTTGCCGCTGGGTTACGCATTCAACCTCGACGGCTCGATGATGTATCAGGCGTTTGCCGCCATCTTCATCGCCCAGGCGTTCGGCGTGCACATGCCGCTGTCGGAGCAGGTGTTCATGCTGCTGGTGCTGATGTTGAGCAGCAAGGGAATGGCGAGCGTGCCGCGCGGCTCGGTGGTCGTGGTCGCGGCGGTCGCGCCGATGTTCCATTTGCCGGTGGCCGGCGTCGCGATGGTCCTCGCGATCGACCAGATTCTCGACATGGGGCGCACGATGACGAACGTGATCGGCAACAGTGTGGCGACGGCCGTGATCGCGAAGTGGGAGGGCCGGCGAGCGGTGAAGTCGAACGGCGCCGTATTCGACGAGCCGGAGCTGAATGCATGATGCGTACGGACAGCGTGAACACCCGGCAAAAATTCGGCGTGGTCGGCGGTCTCGGGCCGCTGGGGAGTGCCGACGTGTTCTTCAAGATGGTGAAGGCGACGCCGGCGTCTTCCGACGATGAGCATATCGAAGCGATTTTCGAGCAATACCCGTTCAATGGCGCGGGGTCAGGCAGTGCGGCGACCATCGAACGCAAGCTGTACGTGTTCGACATGATCCGGGCGTTCGAGCAGCGTGGCGTGACGACGGTCGTGCTCCCGTGCTTTCTGAGCCACACGTTCATCGACGAGCTGAAGGCGAATACGCGGCTGCCTATCGTGGATATCGTCGAAGCCGTTCGCAGCCATGTGCAACGCAAGTATCCCGGCGCGACGCGCATTGGCGTGCTCGCTTCCGACTACGTGCGGGACAAACGGCTCTTCGATGCATATTTCCCGTCGCCGCCATTCGACATCGTCTATCCGCGTTCGTACGATGGCGTCGATCTCGTGACCGAAGCCGTCTACGGTGCCGACGGCATCAAGCGCGGCAATCTCGGGGGCCGCCCGGTCGAGCTGTTGCGCCGAGCCTGTGAGGACCTGGTCGATCAGGGCGCGCAGGTCATCGTTCCGGGGCTGACCGAGATTGCGCTGGTCGCGGACGAAATCGGCCCGTTGCCGGTGCCGTTGATCGATTCGAATCTCGCCTACGCGCAGTACGCGGTATCGGCGCCGCTCGGCTCCCGTGCATCGACGTTCAAGATCGGCGTGGTCGGCGGCGTGGGCCCGGCCGCGACGGTCGATTTCCTGGACAAGATCGTGCGCAACACGCCGGCGGCGCGCGACCAGGACCATATCAAGCTGCTGGTCGAGCAGAATCCGCAGATTCCGGACCGGACGGAGAACCTGGTGGGTAGCGGCACGGATCCGACGATCGCGTTGTACGCGACCTGCAAGCAGCTCGAGGCGGGCGACGCCGATATCATCGCGATTCCGTGCAACACCGCGCATGCCTTCGTCGAACGGATCCAGCCGACCCTCGGCATTCCGATCGTCAACATGCTGACGGTAACGGTCGCCCATCTGCGCGACACGTATCCGGGGCTCCGCGATGTCGGCGTATTGGCGACGTCCGGCACGATCGAAAGCGGTGTGTACAGGAAGGTGCTGGAATCGCAAGGACTCCGTCAGGTCGCACCGGCGCCGGCCTTGCAGGCGCGCGTGATGGAAGCGATCTATGGAACGCACGGCGTCAAGGCCGGCTTCACGACCGGACAGTGCGAGGACGACATCGGTGCCGCAATCGATGCGCTGATCGCCGAAGGCGTGAACGTGATCGTGCTCGGGTGTACCGAATTGCCGATCCTGCTGCCGGGCGGCGAATACGTGACGCGCAACGGCAGTCGGGCAACGCTGGTCGACCCGACCGACGTGCTGGCCCGGACGTGCGTTGCCCATGCGCTGGCGGCGGCCGGCTGAGCCGGTTTCCGTGTGGCGAATCGCGGACCTGTGCGCGGGCGCCGATCGATCGGCTTGACGCAGAGGACGCGCCGATAGATGACGTGAAGCGGTGTCCACGTCGACGACGCACACGCCGCGCGACGTGGCGAAGTCTTCTATTCCGCACGCACGGCGTCGGTATCAGGCGCCTTCGGTTCGGCCAGGCGATTCACGGCGTGACGACAAGCACGGTATGCATACCGGCAGCATAGTGTCCCGGCTTGTTGCAGATCAGCGCGTAGCGTCCGGGCACGAGCGTGAATGACGCGCGTTTGCGCTTGCCCGGTGCGATGTCTTCGACTTCGCCGATCTTTTTCAACTTGTGTTCCAGCACCTGGCCTTTGCGGACAGGGAGTGCGTCGTCCGCGAGATCGGTCCTGAGCAGGACGAGTTCGTGTTCCATGTTGTTGTCCGCGGCATTCCTGACATCAAGCGTGACGCGGCCCGCTTTCACGTTGTGTGTCTCGAGCTGGATCGCGTTCGACAGCAACGTCGCGTTGACGGTTTGCTCTGCCCGGCTGGCAGGCGAGGTCATGCCGAGCGCAGTCACGCCGGCGAGGATGGCGATTCGGTAAGTGGCGTTCATGATGGCTCCCGGTGCAACGAAATACCGCGCCCGCCAGGCGTCCGGCGAATGCCGCATGTGATATGCCGCGCACGCAGATACCCCTGCCAGTGCGACGGCACGAACGCTTTCCTTGGGCGGTACGTGCTGTAAACGTGCGCTGCGAGGCGTTTATTCCCGGGGTCGGCCAAGCGTCCTTTGCGTGGGGCGTTCTTGCAACACAGGAACGTCGCCGGCCGATCGTGCACGCCGGCTTGCGCCACGCGGTCTCTGCTGCAATGTGGCGCGTCATCGGCCGATCCGGCCTCTCGGCGCCAACCTTGCGTTATCCCGACAGATACCCCTCCTCCCTATATGGAATCGGGAATTGGAATATACTCCCCCCCGCTATATGAAGGAGCCATCATGAGCCACACCGTCAAGGAAAAGCAGAAGCTGCTGAATCGCGTCCGCCGCATCAAGGGGCAGGTCGAAGCCATCGAACGTGCACTGGAAGAGGAGCGCGGCTGCAATGAAATCCTGCAACGCATCACGAGCAGCCGTGGCGCGATGAACGGGCTGCTCGCGGTCGTGCTCGAGGATCACATCCGCAGCCACCTCGTCGATGCCGAGGGGCACGAGGACGAAGGCAGCGCGACCGAACAGCTGATCGAAGTCGTTCACAGCTATTTCAAGTAATCGAGTGCAGCGATGAGCGAATTCAAGGATGCCGCGTTTGGTGCGGGGCACGACCATATTTTCCTGGGCGCCGCGCACGCGGAAAACGAGCGCAGGACCTGGATGGTGATCGGGCTGTGCGCGGCGATGATGGTGGCCGAGATTGTCGGCGGCTCGATCTTCGGCTCGTTGGCGCTCATCGCCGACGGGCTGCACATGTCGACGCACGCTGGCGCAATGCTGATTGCCGCGCTGGCGTACACGTATGCGCGCAAGCATGCGAGCGACCCGCGATTCGTATTCGGCACGGGCAAGCTTGGTGATCTGGCTGGCTTCACGAGCGCGATCGTGCTCGCGATGATCGCGCTGCTGATCGGGTATGAGGCGATCGCACGCTTGCTCGCCCCGGTGCCGATCCATTTCGGCGAAGCGATTCCAATTGCTGTGGCCGGCCTGCTCGTCAACATCACGAGCATCTGGCTGCTGAGCGGTGATCACCATGGCCATAGCCACGGTCACGGCCACCATCACGGGCATGCTCATGGCAATCACGACGATCACGCGCACGAAGGCGAAGTGCACAAGATATTCGATCAACGGGGCGCATTCCTCGTGTCGGTGTTCGAGGAGGGTGTTCCTCCCGTGTTCCGCGTGGCCCCTGCCACACGCGATACGACGCTCGTCGATGCGAAGGCCGTGTCGGTGACGACGATCCGTCCGGACGGTACCCGGCAAACATTCGCGATGACAAGTCGCGGTGGCTATCTGGAGTCGGTCGACGCTATCCCTGAGCCTCATGAGTTCAAGGCCATCGTTCGATTGAACGGTCGCGAGCATGAACTGGCGTTCGAAGAGCACGATCACGGTACATCGAGCTCGGCGACGCGGGATCACAACATCCGCTCCGCCTACATTCACGTGATTGCCGATGCGGCAGTCTCGGTTCTGACGATCATCGGCCTGTTGCTCGCGCGTGCGTTCGGCTGGGTCTGGATGGATCCGCTCGCCGGCATCATCGGCGCGCTGGTGATTGCGAACTGGTCGTACGGCCTGATGCGCGACACGGGTGGCATCCTGCTCGACATGAGCCCGGATCGCCGGCTGGCGGACAACGTGCGCACTGCCATCGAAGGCGGCGGCGACCGGATCAACGATCTGCACGTCTGGCGCCTCGGGCCGGGTCACATGAGCGCGGTCGTCTCCGTCTCAACCGACGACACGGCGCGGGATTCGCGCTTCTATCACGGCCTGCTGCAACGCTTCAAGGATCTGTCGCACGTGACCGTCGAGGTCGTTCCGGCGGCGAGGGGACATTGAGGATGGCGGTCAAATCGCCTTGTATTGAAGTGTGCTCGTTCGACGGCAGGACCGGCTACTGCGTGGCGTGCTTGCGTACGCGGGAAGAAGCGCGCGCATGGAAGAAAATGACGGACCATCGACGTCACCAGATCGTGAATGATCGTGCGCGGAGGCAGGCGAAGCTGCCCAAAGTAGAGACAGACTGATTGCGGGCGCTCAGGGTATAACCAAGTCAGTGAGATTCGTTGCGCGTCGAGCGACTATCGATCGGTCGACGGCGACGGAATTCCCCCTGATGGAAGCGCATGGCAGAATCGATCTGGCATGCGGACCTTTGGAGAACACCTTGCGCGTACTCGTCATCGAAGACGACGCCAGCATCGCGGCCAACCTCTACGACTATCTGGAGAGTGCAGGCTACGAGGTCGACATGGCCATGAGCGGCCCTGCCGGCCTGAAGCTGGCCGTGTCGCAAACTTGGGACGCGATTCTGCTCGACCTGTCGCTACCGGGCATGGACGGGCTGACGTTGTGCCGCAAGCTGCGCGAAGAGAATCATCGCGATACGCCGGTGCTGATGCTGACGGCAAGGGACACGCTGGACGACAAGCTCGACGGGTTTGACCACGGCGCTGACGATTATCTCGTCAAGCCGTTCTCGCTCAAGGAAGTCGGCGCGCGTCTCGGCGCACTGGTCAAACGCTACCGCGGGCAGGTTGCCGAGACCGCGCTGTGTTGCGCCGACGTCTGCCTCGACCTGAAGACGCTGACCGTCGAGCGGGCCGGCCGGCCAGTCAAGATGCCGCCCAAATGCCTGCATCTGCTGCGCCTGCTGATGCAGACGCCAGGCCGGGTGATCGGTCATGCGGAACTCGAAGCCGAAGTATGGGGCGAAGCGCTGCCTGACAGCGACACGCTGCGCGCGCACGTCTATACGTTGCGCCGCGCACTCACCGCGCAGGGCGAGCGCGATCCGATCGAGACCGTTCATGGTCTCGGCTACCGGTTCGGGGCGGGCGACGATCGTGCGCTTTAGAGGCCAGTTCAAAAACCTTGCTCAGCTCGCCTGAAGACGTTCCAGCAGACGAGCGAGCAGCCAAGTTTCAAGAATGCTTCGTGAATGTCGGCACGTCGCTCGAAGCGCGTGCGTAGACGACGGAAATTATGGAGCCAGGAGTGCGTACGCTCGACCACCCAACGATACTTGCCGAGCCCGCTGCCGTGTTCGGTCCGGCGCTTCGCGATCACGGGCCTGATGCCGCGCTCACGCAGCGCACGTCGGTGTCGTGTGGAATCGTAGCCGCGATCGGCGTAGACGACGCCGGGCTTCTGAAGTGGTCGGCCACGGACACCGCGAATCGGCGGAATTGCATCAACGAGCGGCAGCAACTGCGTGACGTCGTTGGCGTTCGCGCCGGTCAGGATCGCGACGACGGGAACGCCGTTGGCGTCTACGAGGATGTGGTGCTTGGAACCGGGTCGCGCACGATCCGTGGGGTTCGGGCCAGTTTTTCGCCCGCCCCAACGGCGCGCACGGACGACGAATCGACCGCAGCGTATGACAGATCGATCTGGCCGGCCGCACGCAACTTGTCGAGCAGCAACTCGTGCAGTTGGTCCCATACACCAGCCTTTTGCCAGTCGTTCAATCGCCGCCAGCAAGTTGCGCCCGAGCCGAAGCCCAGCCGAGTCGGCAAGTGGTTCCAGCGGATTCCCGTTTTGAACACGAACAGGATGCCGTTGAGCGCCGCACGATCGCAAACGCGCGGACGACCAGGATCGCTCTTCGCACGAGGCTTCGCGGGCGGCAGCAATGGTTCGATCAGTATCCACAGTTCGTCGTCAATGATCGGCGCTTCCATCCTTGGGCTTCCGTTGTTCTGGTGCCCAAGGTTAACAGCTCGCCGAGGAAGTAAACAGCCCCCTCACGGGGTTTTTGAACTGACCTCTTAGTCTTCGCGCCAAAGTTGCGCTTTTCTTCTCCGCGCTGACGATCGTGCTGCTCATCGCGCAGGCGCTGGGTGTCAAGACGCTCGCCGAAGCGCAGGAGGAGCGACTGATCACCGCGCTGATTCGCGACGACCTGGCCAGCGTGCTGCGTTCGTATCGCAGCGACCCGGCGCTGATGCCGCCGTTCGACGTCCGCTTGAACGGCTATGTATCGGAGGCGGACCGCCCGCAATTGGCGCTGCCGGATTCGGTCACGCAGCTCGCCGACGGCACGCACGAGATCATTCTCGACGACCGCGAGATCCACGTCGCAATCGTGTCGCTCGGCGCGGGCCGCCTCTATCGTGTGTATGACTTCAGCACGTACGAGCAGCGATTCCGGCAGGTGATCAACGCGCTGATGGCCGGCACCGGCGTGTTCGCGCTGTTCACGATCTGGTGCGCGTTCTGGCTGTCGGGGCTGCTGGTGCGGCAGGTCGCGAGCCTGGCGCAGCAGGTGAAGTCACTGCGGCTCGGCGGATCGGCATCGCTCAATACCGGGAAGTACGACGAGGCTGAAGTGGGCGAGCTGGCCGAAGCGTTCAACGACTACCACCGGCGCATGGCCGAGATGGTCGAACGTGAAAAGGAATTCGCCGGGAACGTCAGTCACGAGCTGCGCACGCCGCTGACCGTGATCAAGACCAGTTGCGAACTGCTCGAGCACGACGCATCGATCGGTGCGAAGTCGCGCGCCCGCCTGCAGCAGATCGAACACGCGGCGGACGGGATGAAGGATCTGGTCGATGCGCTGCTGCTGCTCGCGCGTGAGAAGCAGCCTGCCGACGTCGGGGCCGTGTGCCTCGTCGGCGCGATCGAGGAAGCCGTCGATCCGGCCGCCGCGACGCTGAACGCCAACGGTATCGAGATTCGGATCGATATCGATCGCAGCGTGCAGGTGGAGGCCAGCCGCTCCGTGCTCGGGCTGGTCCTGTCGAATCTGATCGACAACGCCGTTCGCTATACGGATCGTGGCGAGATCGCGTTCTCCTTTGCGGACGGCTGGCTGCAAATCGAGGACACCGGGCACGGCATCCCCGCCGACGCGTTGCCGCACGTGTTCGATCGCGGCTACCAGGCGCGCACCGCAGCACCGGGGTTTGGCATCGGCCTGTCGATCGTGAAGAAAATCTGCGATCGCCATGGGTGGGCGATCCGGATCGACAGCGAGCCGAACAAAGGCACACGCGTGTCGCTGCGCCTGCCGGCCGCGAAACCGGCGCGAATCGAGTCGACCTGACCCTTGGTTGACGAAAACTTCACAACCGGTTGCGTAGTATCCGGGCCGAAAGCCGACACATCGGTTGGCCAGGACCCCGGATACCCGTATGCGCGGAGCGCTGCTTGTTGTCTGTGCGTTGCTGGGCGGCTGTGCGACCTACCATCCTCAGCCGATCGCGCCGCTACAGATTGCCCGTCAATTCGAAGACCGGTCGCTCGCGAGCGACGAACTGCATGCGTACCTCGTGCGCGAGCTTGGGCACGACGTCGCACCGTGGCCACTGCCGCGCTGGAATCGCGAGATGCTCACGCTGGCGGCCTGGTACTACAGCCCGGCACTGGATATCGCCCGCGCGCAGTGGGGAACGGCGAAGGCCGGCATCGATGTAGCCGGCGCGATCCCGAATCCGGTCCTTCAGTTGCCGTTCCAGTGGGCGACGCCGAACCCGGGGCCGGGCGCACCGTTCACGACCGGCCCGGCACTCGACATCCCGATCGAAACCGCCGGCAAACGCGGGTATCGGATCGATCAAGCATCGCACCTGTCGGAATCGGCTCGCCTGGCAATCGGCAACGAGGCGTGGAAAGTCGGCGCCCAGGTGCGTGACGCGCTGCTGGCGCTCCAAGCGGGCCGCGAGCGCAGCGCGCTACTGTCGCGCAAGGTCGACGCGGCGCAGCAGATCGTCGCAATGGTCACGAAGCGACGCGCGGTCGGAGAAAGCGCCGGGCCCGACGTCGACGCGGCTGTCGCCATGCAGACGCAGGCGAAAATCGATCTGGCGGCGAGCCGGGCCGCCGAACAGGATGCCCGCGCGCAACTGGCCGCGGCGATCGGCATCCCGGCCGCCGCGCTGGAGCAGGCCGCGTTCGATTTCGACGGATTCGACCACGCTCCGCCGCCGCCCCCGGAGACAGATGCCCGGCGCGACGCGATCCTGCATCGTGCGGACCTGCTGGGTTCGCTCGCCGACTATGCGGCAGCCGAATCGGCGTTGCAGCTGGAGGTCGCGAAGCAATACCCGGACATTCACCTCGGCCCCGGCTACACCTACGACACCGGAACGCACAAGATTGCGTTCGGCCTGGCCGGCATTGCGCTGCCGATCTTCGATCAGAACCAGGGTGGCATCGCGCAGGCGGAAGCGAAGCGCAAGGAAGCCGCGGCCCGCACCGCCGCGCTGCAGGACACGATCCTCGGCGACCTCGATCACGCGCTCGCTATCGATCGAGCCTCGACGCGTTGAAGCTGTCCGATATACACCGCACCGCCGCGCGCAGGCAACTCGACAGTCAGGCAGCCGGATTCGCAGCCGGAGACGTAGACCGCCTGACGCTCACGCAGGCGAACGCCGACTACCAGGCCGCCGAGATCGCTCGTCTGGACGCGGCCGTCGCGGTTCGCCAGGCGGCCGGCGCGCTCGAGGACGCGATGCAGCGCCCGCTGACGCCGGACGCCGTCCGAACGTTCTCCCCGTCACAACAGAGTGCGCGATGAAACGCCGACTGCTCTTTTTCTCCGTTATCTCCATTGCGCTGGTCGCCGGTGCCGGGTGGTACATCTACCGGACGCTCGGTCCGGGAACATCAGCACCGGTTGCCGCAACACGTGTGGCGCAGCCCGCCGTGCAAACCGTGAACGGCGAGACGGTCGTCGTCGTGCCGACCGACGAGCAGCGCGCCAGTCGAATCGAAGTGACGCCGCTGGCCGCGGCAGCCGTGCGATCCGGCCGCACGGCCTATGCAACGGTCGTCGACTTGCAGCCGCTGTTCGATCTGCGCAACCGGCTGGCGTCGGCCATTGCGGACCGCGATGCCGCACGTGAACTGGCCGCAACCTCGCAAGCACAATACGAACGAAGCCGAACGCTGTTCGCAGACGATCGGAACGTCTCGCAAAAGGCATTGCAGGACGCGCAGGCAGCCGCGCAAACGGCTCGCGCGAAGCTGCAGTCCGCCGATGCGGCACAAGGCTCACTGGCCGCGACGATGCGCCAGCAGTTTGGCGACGTCCTGACGAATGCCGCGATGGCGCCTCAATCCCCGTTATTTCAGCGGCTGCTCGCCGGACAGGCGATTGTCGTGCGCGTGACGCTGCCGCCCGACGATGCGGCCGCGGCCCCGGAGCGCATTGCAATCGACGGGCCGGACGGCCAGCCCGTGATGGCGCAGAAGCTGTCGGCCTCGCCGCAGGGCGATCCGGCGGTGCAAGGCAATCCGTGGCTCTATGCCGTCGCACGCGCGTTGCCGGTCGGCACCCGCACGAGCGCACACGTGCCGGGCGCGAACCCGGCCGGGCCGGCGCTGGCGATTCCCGATCGCGCCGTGGTGTGGTACGGCGGGCAGCCTTGGGTTTATGTGCGCACGGCGCCCGATCGCTTCACGCGCCGCGCCGTGCCGGCCGATTCCGCCGGCGATCAGGGTTTCGACGTGACGACTGGGTTCCATGCAGGGGACGCCGTCGTGACGCAGGGCGCGCAGCTGCTGCTGTCGGAGGAACAGAAACCGCAGGGCATCGCGACGGCCTGCAAGGATCCGCCCGAATGCGACGACTGAAACAGAAGTCCGGTTCGCCCGCCATCCATCCGACCCCTGCCCATGCTTGACGCGATCATCCGGTTCTCGCTGCGCTTTCGCGGCATCGTGTACGCGCTCGCCGTGCTGGCGGCCGGCTACGGCCTCTTTTCGCTGTCGCACGCGAAGCTCGATGTCTTTCCGGAATTCGCGCCACCGATGAGCATCGTCCAGGTCGAGGCACCGGGCCTGACCAGCGAGCAAGTCGAAACCCTCGTGACGCAGCCGATGGAGAATGGCCTCGGTGGCATGGTCGGCCTGCAGTCGATGCGTTCGCGCTCGCTGCAGGGTCTGGCGTCGATCACGCTGGTGTTCGATGCGCACGCGAACGTGATGCAGATCCGCCAGCTCGTGTCCGAACGCGTGAACGCGCTGGCCGCGACGTTGCCGGCGGGCGTGCTGCCGCCGCGCCTGTTGCCGTTGACGACGACCACCAGCGTCGTGCGCACGCTCGGGCTGACGTCGAAGACGCGTTCGTTGATGGACCTGTACGACATCGCGCAATGGGTCGTTCGGCCGCAGCTGATGAGCGCGCCGGGCGTCGCCGACGCCATCGTGTTCGGCGGCCAGACGCGTCAGCTGCAGGTTCAGGTCGATCCGGCGAAACTGATGCGCTACGGCTTGTCGATCCAGGACGTGATTGCCGCGGCACGCCAGTCGACCGGCGTGCGTGGTGCCGGCTTCATCGAGAACGACAACCAGCGCATCGCGGTCAACACGGATGGTCAGATCGCGACGCCGGAAAAGCTGGCAGGTGTCGTGCTCCGCTGGAGCAACGGTGTCGCGGTGCGTCTGTCCGATGTCGCGGCCGTGACGTGGGGAAGCGCGCCGGCAGTGGGCGCGGCATCCATCATGGGGCAGCCCGGCGTGATGCTCGTGCTGGAAAGCCAGTACGGAACGAACACGCGGGCCGTGACGAACAACATCGACACGACGCTCGCGGCGCTTCGTCCGGTGCTGGCGAAGCAGGGCATTGACGTTCAGCCGGACGTGTTCCGGCCGGCCAAGTTCATCGACGCATCGGTCGGGCACCTGCGTACCGCGCTGCTGGTCGGCGCCGTCCTCGTGATCGCGGTGCTGTTCCTGTTCCTGCTCAATGTCCGTACCGCGATCATCTCGGCGGTCGCGATCCCGCTGTCGCTGCTGGTCGCGGTCATCGTGCTCGTGTCGTTCGGCGTCAGCCTGAACACGATGACGCTGGGCGGTCTCGCGATCGCGCTCGGCGAAGTGGTCGACGACGCGATCATCGATGTCGAGAACATCTATCGGCGGCTCCGCGAGAACCGCGCGCTGCCGACACCGTTGCCCGTGTTTCGCGTCGTGCTTCGCGCATCGCTCGAAGTGCGGAGCGCGGTCGTGTTCGCGACGTTCATCGTGATGCTGATCTTCCTGCCGGTGCTGACGTTGTCGGGGGTGGCCGGCAAGCTGTTCGCGCCGCTCGGCATCGCGTACATCCTCGCGGTGCTGGCGTCGCTCGGTGTCGCGCTGACGCTCACGCCGGCAATGGCGCTTGCATTACTCTCGCGCGGCCCGCTGCCGGCACACGAGCCACGCCTGATCGCGGGCCTGAAGCAGCGCTACACCGCGCTGCTGATGAAGGTGGAGCAGCGCGTGAGGACCGTGATGGTGGTCGTTGCGCTGATGTGCGTCGCGGCGCTGGCGTCGCTGCCGTTCATGGGCGGCAACTTCATTCCGGAGCTGCGCGAAGGCCATTACATCGTCCATATGGGGATCGCACCCGGCACGTCGCTCGCCGAATCGATGCGTATCGGGACGCAGGTCACGCATGCGCTGATGCAGGTGCCCGGCGTCCGCCTCGTCGCCCAGCGCGCAGGACGTGCCAACGAGGTGGTCGACCCGATGGGCGTGCAGTTGAGCGAGTTCGAGGTCGATCTCGAGCCGATGAGCGCATCCGGCCAGAGCGACGCGTTGCACCGCATCCAGCAGGCGCTTGGGCGCTTCCCGGGACTCACGACGTCGGTCAATACGTTTCTCGTCGAGCGGATCGACGAAACGATCTCGGGCGTCACTGCACCGGTCGTCGTCAACGTGTTCGGCGACAACCTCGATGTGATCGACCGCAAGGCTCAGGAAATTGCGCGGCTGCTCGGCACGATCCACGGCGTCGCCAGCGTCGGCGTCGAATCGCCACCCGGCATTCCCGAACTCGACGTACGGCTCAAGCCCGATCAACTGAGCCGTTGGGGTTTTCGGCCGGTGGATGTGCTCGAGGCAATCCAGAGCGCGTACCAGGGCGCGGCCGCGTCGCAGGTCTATCAGGGCAGTCGTACGTACGATGTCGTCGTGATCCTGTCGCCCGACGTGCGCCGTAGCTTCGCGGACGTCGGGGCGCTGATGCTGCGTAACCCGGACGGGCTCGCGGTTCCGCTGCGCGCGCTCGCGACGATCGGTCAGGCGTCGGGGCGCTACCAGATCACGCACGACGGCGGTCGGCGCATGCAGACGGTTTCCGTGACCCTCGGCAGCCGCGCCGTGAGCGATTTCGTGAAGGAAGCGCAAACGCGTGTGAGTCACGAGATCGCCATGCCGGCGGGGACGTATGCGGTTTTCTCCGGCGAAAGCGAAGCGCGTTCGCAGTCGCAGCGCGATCTGCTCGTCTATGGCGCGATGTCCGCCGTCGGTATCGCTTTGTTGCTGTTCCTCGCGATGAAGAGCCGTCGTGGCGTCGTGCTCGTGATGATCAATCTGCCGTTCGCGCTGGTGGGGGGCGTCCTGAGCGTCGCACTGGCCGGTGGCGACCTGTCGCTGGGCAGCATGGTCGGCTTCGTCACACTGTTCGGCATCTCGTTGCGCAACTCGATCATGCTGATCAGCCACTACGAACACCTCGTTCACGTCGAAAGCATGCCGTGGGGAATCGAGACCGCGGTGCGCGGCGCATCCGAGCGTCTGATTCCGATCCTGATGACCGCACTCGTGACCGCGCTTGCGCTGATGCCGCTCGCATTGACCAGCGGCGCCGCCGGCAATGAGATCGAGGGACCGATGGCAATCGTCATCCTCGGTGGCCTGATCACGTCGACTGCGCTGAACCTGATCGTGCTGCCGACGCTGGCATTGCGGTACGGACGGTTCGAGCTGGACACGCTGGCGGAGTCTCCGGCCGCTTCGTCGAACGGGTGACCCATGCACGCTTGGCTTGTCGGTATCGCGACTCATCCGGTGCTCGTCCTGATCATCGTCTTCGGTGTGGCCTGCGCAGAATCTCTTGCCGTCATGGGAACCCTCGTCCCGGCCGGCATCGTGATGTTTGCCGCAGGTGCGCTGATCGGCGCTGGTGTGCTGGATGTGTGGACGACCCTCGGTGTCGCCGCACTCGGTGCGATGACGGGTGACGGGATCAGCTTCGAGCTTGGTCGCCGCTATGCGGGCGAGGTACGCACCTGGTGGGCTGATCACGGACATATGGAGGCCTGGGAACGCGGTGAGCAGTTTGTCGCGCGGCACGGCGGGAAGAGCATCGTCATGGCGCGCTTCCTTGCACCGGTACGCGCAATCGTTCCGCTGGTCGCTGGGGCGGCACAGATGCCGCGCCGCAAGTTCTATCCGATCAATATCGCTTCGGCATTGGCATGGTCTCCCGCTCACATCGTCCCGGGAATCGTGTTTGGTGCGTCTGCTCAACTCGCTGCTGCCGTGAGTGAGCGCCTCGCCGTGATGCTGCTACTGCTCGCCGCGCTGATCTGGTTGATCGTCCGGTTCGTGCGTATTGCGATGCGATATGGCGTGCCTGCCGTGAGGGCCGCCGCGTGGCGGGCGATGGAGCGCCTGGCGCGCCGGCATCCACGTCTCGCAACGGCGCTGTCGGGCATCATCGGTCCCGACCATCCCGAATCGCCGACGCTGATGGTGCTTGCCCTGCTGTTCATCGGGGGTGTGTGGCTGTTCCTTGGCGTTCTTCAGGACGTGATCGCACACGATCCGCTCATGGATGCCGACATCGCGATCGATAACTTCCTGCGCACGCTTCACACAGCGCCCATCGACTCTTTGATGACGGGAGTGGTCGAACTGAGCGGGTGGGACGTCGGCCTGATCGTGGCTGCAGTGGTACTCCTCTGGCTGGTGGTACGCCAATGCTGGCGCACGACGATCTACTGGTTGCTCGTGGTGTGCATTGCCGCGGCTGTCAGCCCCGTACTCGAGCCGTCAGACTATGTGAAGCCGCTGGTGTGGCAGGCGGGTGTGCCGCACGCGCCGATGCCAAGCGGTAATGCCACGCTCAATCTCCTGTTGTACGGATCGCTTGGCTGGCTGCTGATTCGGCGATGGGAGTCGTCATGGCGCGGTGCGGTCATCGCGGGGATAGTCGGATGGATTGCACTGGTCGGCTTCGCCCATCTCTATTTGGGCGAAAACTGGCTTGCCGACATTTTGGCGGGATGGGGCCTGGGACTCGCGTGGTTCGCCGCGCTGGCTGGCATCCATACACACTGGACCGTGCGCGACGACGTGCGGCCGGGCCTGTTGGTCTGCATCGTGGCGGGTACGCTCGCGATCTATGGCGCCTGGGTGGATAGTGACGCCGATCGTGCCGATCTCGAGCGGAGCCGCCCGGTCGCGCACGAAACAACTTTAACGCTTCGTCAGTGGATGGATGGCGGGTGGCGCTCGCTTCCGGTTCGACGTATCGACTTGAGTGGTGATCGGGAAGAAGCGCTTTCATTGCAGTGGGCGGACGATGCAATCTCGATTTCGAAGCAGCTCGAAGCCTCCGGCTGGCGGTCTGCTCCCGCGTGGTCGACGCAATCCGCGCTGCTGTGGTTGACGCCACACGTGTCCGTCGGCGCATTGCCCGTGCTGCCGAAGTTGTCGAACGGCTACGGCGCGGCACTGACCTTCGTCAAGTTCGATCCAGCCCAGCCTTTGAGTCGTACGGTATTGCGGCTCTGGCGTTCCGAGTACGAGGTCGCGACTGATCGGGCGGGTCGTGTGCCGGTCTGGTATGGCGCGCAATACCCGGAGTTGTTCCGGCAGCCGTGGCAATTGCTCACTGTCGGTGTCATAACGCGGTCGAATACCGCTGTCATTCCTGGTTTCGTGAAGATGGATGCGGTCGCGTCGAGCGTCGAGGCAGGCGTCAGCGATGCGACCGGGCCCGTCACGCTGGTATTGCCCCGCGGCGCCACGGTCACCGGCCACTAATGCACGTTGGCCGGCGTTCACCGCGCCGGGTGTGCATCGCGAATCCTGGTCGAGATCCCAGGGAGGGGTGAATATTCCGGTATCTGATTCGTCTTCCGTTGTGGAGCGCTGTACTTCTGGTCGATCTCCGTCCGGCGGAATGTCATACCCGCTGTAACGGATGCACGCTACTTTCCAACGAACCGCTTTTGACCTCGACGCATCATGACCACCCGTTCAGCTACTGCCAAAAGGCCCGCCATACCACGTACCGTCTGGGCGTTGGGTTTCGTGAGCCTGTTCATGGATCTGTCATCCGAGCTCATCCATGCGCTGTTGCCGATTTACCTGGTCTCGACGATGGGCATGAGTGTGGCGGCGCTCGGGGCTCTCGAGGGGGCGGCAGAGGCGACCGCGATGATCGTCAAGGTTTTTTCCGGCGCGATCAGCGATTGGCTGGGGCGTCGCAAAGGGTTGCTGCTGCTCGGCTACGGGCTCGCCGCATTGACCAAGCCGTTGTTTCCGCTGGCGACCACGCCAACGGTCGTCGTGACGGCGCGTCTGCTCGATCGTGTCGGCAAGGGCATTCGTGGCGCGCCGCGGGACGCGTTGGTGGCCGATGTCGCCCCGCCAGACATTCGCGGCGCCTGCTTCGGATTGCGCCAATCGATGGATACGATCGGCGCATTTCTGGGGCCGATGCTCGCGATCGTATTGATGTTGGGGTTCGCGGATCAGATCAGGTGGGTTTTGTGGTTCGCCGCCGTGCCCGCTTTTGTTGCGGTCGGCCTGATCGTCTTCGGCATACGCGAATCCGACCGCGCACAATCCCATCGGCCATTCCGCTCGCCACTGCATTGGCGGGCGCTGCGAGAATTTTCCCCGCACTACTGGTTCGTCGTCATCGTCGGGGCGACATTTACGCTTGCGCGTTTCAGCGAGGCGTTTCTGGTGCTGCGCGCGCAGCAAGCCGGTCTCGATGTCGCGTGGATTCCCGCGGTGATGGTCGTCATGGCCTTCGCATACTCGCTGTCGGCCTGGCCAGTCGGCGTGCTTTCCGATCGTGTGGACCGGCGGGTTCTGCTCGCCATGGGCATGGTTCTGTTGATTGCGGCCGATTTGTTCCTCGGTATGGGGAGGTCGAAACTGTCGATGTTTGTCGGGGTTGCCGCATGGGGACTGCATATGGGGTTCACGCAAGGCATTTTGGCGGCGATGGTTTCGGAAACGTCGCCGCCGACCCTGCGCGGAACAGCGTTCGGCGTATTTAACTTGATCAGCGGTGTGGCGATGCTGCTCGCGAGCAGCATCGCGGGCGTGGTATGGGCCCGCTTCGGTGCCTCGACGACCTTCGTCGTGGGCGCCGCACTGGTGGTGGTGCCGCTGTGTCTGTGCGCGTATGCACCCCGCCCAACGGCGTCACGGAATTGAAAGGGATACGGCTTCCTCGAGCAGTACGCGGCTGAACGAACGATCGCGCAGCAACCCCCCATTCCGATTGGTTGTTTTTATTGGGAAAAGTGCGCCACGACTCGCCAGCTACCGGGCGCTCGCCGTTCCGGTTCGAGCGAAGAAAGCTCCGGGCGGGATGCATCTCGCTCACTTGCCAGCCGCCTGCCCATGACGGCGCCAGGGTCGTCATGGAAAACTGTATGAATATACAGTATAGTGTCCGTCGAAATCGAGTCGCACGGGTACAACCTTGCGGCCCGTGCGCCGCGCCTGCGGGCATCCGCCGCAGCGTTCCGGCACCGTGAACTCTGGCTAACTCATTCAGACGGGCAGGCAAATTGTCATCCAGCAATCTGATCCGCATTCGCGGAGCACGTCAGCACAACCTCAAGAATCTCGATCTCGACCTGCGCACCGGCGAGATGACGGTCGTTACCGGCCCGTCGGGCTCCGGCAAGTCCAGCCTCGTATTCGACACGCTGTACGCGGAAGGCCAGCGGCGCTACGTCGAGACGTTCAGCGCGTACGCGCGGCAGTTCCTCGACCGGATGGACCGTCCGCAGGTCGAACGTGTCGACGGCGTGCCGCCGGCCATCGCGATCGACCAGACCAACCCGGTCCGCAGCTCGCGCTCGACCGTCGGCACGATGACCGAGCTGAACGATCACCTGAAGCTGCTGTACGCGCGCGCGGCCGAGCTGTTCGACCGCAAGACCGCGCGGCAGGTGCGGCACGACACGCCGGAGACGATCTACGCGGAGCTCGTCGCGCGCACGCTGGCGGACGATCCGCGCGTGGTCGTCACGTTCCCGGTCGAGCTGCCGGAAGCGGTGTCCGATGAAGAAATCGCGCAGTGGCTGTCGGCGAGCGGCTATACGCGCGTGCAGGCGCAGCGCGAGGTCGCGTCGCCCACCGGGCCGCGCAAGGTGCTCGACGTGGTGGCCGACCGCTTCCGCGTGCAGGGCGCCGACAAGGTGCGTGTGGTCGAGGCGATCGAGGCATCGCTGAAGCGCGGCGGCGGGCGCGTGAACGTATACGTGCTCGCGGCGGAGCCGGAGCAGGCAGGTGGCACGGCCGCCGAGCCGCAGGTATGGCGCTTCTCCACCGGGCTCCACGATCCCGACAGCGACCTGCGCTACGCGGAGCCGCAGGCGGCGCTGTTCTCGTTCAATTCGGCGTACGGTGCATGCGAAACCTGCCGCGGCTTCGGCCGCGTGATCGGCGTCGATCTCGGCCTCGTGATCCCCGACGCGCGCAAGACGCTGCGCGGCGGCGCGATCAAGCCGATGCAGACCCCCGCCTGGAAGGAGTGCCAGGACGACCTGATGCGCTACGCGGCGAAAGCCGGCATCCCGCGCGACACGCCGTGGTCCGAGCTGTCGGACGCCGAGCGCGACTGGGTCGTCAACGGGTCGCCGGACTGGAACGGCAAGTGGCAGAGCCAGTGGTACGGCGTGAAGCGCTTCTTCGGCTATCTCGAGTCGAAAGCATACAAGATGCATATCCGCGTGCTGCTGTCGAAATACCGCAGCTACACGCCGTGCGACGTGTGCGGCGGCGCGCGCCTGAAGACCGAATCGCTGCAATGGCGGCTCGGCTCGAAAGAGAATGCAGACGGCGTGCTCGCGCCGGCCGGCCGCTTCATGCCGCGCGGCGTCGACTGGAGCCGTACGCAGCTCGAAGCGCTGCCGGGCCTGACCGTGCACGACCTGATGCTGCTGCCGATCGAGCGCATTCGCCGCTTCTTCGACGACATCACGCTGCCGAGCGCGCTGCTCGACGATGCGCTGAAGCTGCTGCTCGCCGAGGTGCGCACGCGCCTGAAATATCTGTGCGACGTGGGGCTCGGCTACCTGACGCTCGACCGGCAGAGCCGCACGCTGTCGGGCGGCGAGGTGCAGCGGATCAACCTGACGACGGCGCTCGGTACGTCGCTCACGAAAACCCTGTTCGTGCTCGACGAACCGAGCATCGGGCTGCATCCGCGCGACCTCACGCGGATCGTCGAGGCGATGCAGCGGCTGCGCGACGCGGGTAATACGCTGGTCGTGGTCGAACACGATCCGTCGGTGATGCTCGCGGCCGACCGGCTGATCGACATGGGGCCCGGCCCGGGCGAGCGAGGCGGCACGATCGTCTACGACGGCACGCCGGGCGACATCCGCTCCGCGCGCACGCTGACGGGCGAGTATCTCGGCGGCCGCAAGCAGGTCGCCCATGCGTCGAACTGGGCGCGTCGGGTGGTCGACGCGAACACGCCGCGCATCGTGCTCGAAGGCGCGAGCGAACACAACCTGCGCGACGTGACGGTCGAGATTCCGCTGCAGCGGCTCGTCTGCGTGACGGGCGTGTCGGGGTCCGGCAAGTCCACGCTGCTGCAGGACGTGCTCTATCCGGCGATGGCACGGCACCACGGCAAGGCGACCGAGTCGCCGGGCGCGTTCCGCAGCCTCACGGGCGCCGACCAGGTCGGCGACGTCGTGTTCGTCGACCAGTCGCCGATCGGCAAGACCACGCGGTCGAACCCGGCGAGCTACGTCGGCGCGTTCGACGAGATCCGCAAGCTGTTCGCGAAGGCGCCGCTCGCGCTGCAACGCGGCTATGGCGCCGGCACGTTCAGCTTCAACTCGGGCGACGGCCGGTGCCCGACCTGCGGCGGCTCGGGCTTCGAGCACATCGAGATGCAGTTCCTGAGCGACGTCTACCTGCGCTGCCCGGACTGCGACGGCAGCCGCTATCGCGCCGAGATTCTCGAAGTGCGCATCGAGCGCAACGGCCGCGCGCTGAGCATCGCCGACGTGCTCGATCTCACCGTCAGCGAAGCGGCCGCGTTCTTCGCGACCGACGCCGAGGTGCTGCGCGTGCTGCAGCCGATCGTCGACGTCGGCCTCGAATACGTGAAGCTCGGCCAGCCGGTGCCGACGCTGTCGGGTGGCGAAGCGCAGCGGCTGAAGCTGGCCGGCTTCCTCGCCGAATCGGCGGCCGCCGTCAACGGCCGCCGGGTCGTCACCGAAGAAGCGCGCATCGCGCGGGCGAAGCTGTTCATGTTCGACGAGCCGACCACCGGGCTGCACTTCGACGACATCGCGAAGCTGATGCAGGCGTTCGGCAAGCTGCTCGCGGCCGGCCATTCGCTGATCGTGATCGAGCACAACCTCGACGTGATCCGCGCGGCCGACTGGCTGATCGATCTCGGGCCGGAAGGCGGCGACGGCGGCGGCCTCGTGCTGTGCGCGGGTACGCCCGACGACGTGAAGGCCTGCGCCGAATCGCATACCGGCGTGGCGCTGCTGCAGTACGACCGCGCAATGGACGCCGAGCTGGCGCTCGCCGACGAAGGCAAGCCGCTGCAGGCCGTGCTGAACGCGGCGCGCGAGCGGCGTGCGATCGAAGGCGAAGACGTCGTGCGGATCGTCAATGCACGAGAGCACAACCTGAAGGCGCTCGACGTCGACATCCCGCACGGCAAGTTCAACGTGATCACCGGCGTGTCGGGTTCCGGCAAGTCGACGCTCGCGTTCGACATCCTGTTCCACGAAGGCCAGCGCCGTTACCTCGAATCGTTGAACGCGTATGCGCGCTCGATCGTGCAGCCGGCCGGCCGGCCCGAAGTCGATGCGGTGTACGGCATTCCGCCGACCGTCGCGATCGAGCAGCGGCTGTCGCGCGGCGGGCGCAAGAGCACGGTCGCGACCACGTCCGAGGTCTGGCACTTCCTGCGGCTGCTGTACGTGAAGCTCGGCCTGCAGCATTGCATCCACGACGGCACGCCCGTCACGTCGCAGTCCGTCGAATCGATCGCCGCGCAGTTGCTGCGCGATCATCGCGGCGAGCACGTCGGGCTGCTCGCGCCGCTCGTCGTCAACCGCAAGGGCGTGTATACGGATCTCGCGAAGTGGGCGAAGGCGCGCGGCAGCACGCATCTGCGCGTCGATGGCGAGTTCGTGCCGGTCGATCCGTGGCCGAAGCTCGACCGCTTCCGCGAGCACACGATCGAGCTGCCGGTGGCCGATATCGTCGTGTCGCCGGACAACGAGGCCGAACTGCGGCGCGTGCTCGACGAGACGCTCGAGCTTGGCAAGGGTGTGATGCATCTGCTCGCGCCGCTCGACGGGCTGCACGATGCGATGCAGAACGATCATTCGACCGCACGCGTCGGCACGGTCAAGGTGCTGTCGGTCAAGCGCGCGTGCCCGGTGTGCGGCACGAGCTACCCGGAGCTCGACCCGCGGATGTTCTCGTACAACAGCAAGCACGGCTGGTGCACGACCTGCGTCGGCACCGGCGTCACGCTCACGCGCGAACAGCGCGCCGCGTACGACGACACGGTGCTCGCCGGGGATGACCGCGGCCGCGAGCAGACGCTGCCGTCCGACGAGCAGGAACCGGAAGGCGTGGGCAACGAACCGTGCCCGGATTGCCACGGCACGCGGCTGAACCCGTCCGCGCGCGCGGTCACGTTCGACGCGCATCCGATCGTCGAGGTCGCGCAATGGACGGTGTCCGACACGCGGCGCTGGATCGACGGGCTGGAACTGACGGGGCGCGATGCGCAGATCGCACGCGACATCGTCAGTGAGATCGGCAGCCGCCTCGCGTTTCTGGAGGAAGTCGGGCTCGGTTACCTGAGCCTCGATCGCGCGGCGCCGAGCCTGTCGGGCGGCGAAGCGCAGCGCATCCGGCTCGCCGCGCAGCTCGGCAGCAATCTGCAGGGTGTCTGCTACGTGCTCGACGAACCGACGATCGGCCTGCATCCGCGCGATAACCAGATCCTGCTGGACGCGCTGCGCAAGCTCGGCGACAAGGGCAATACGCTCGTCGTCGTCGAGCATGACGAGGACACGATCCGCCGCGCCGATCACATCATCGATGTCGGCCCGGGCGCCGGCAAGCGCGGCGGCACGCTGGTCGCGCAGGGCGCGGTCGCGGATCTGGCCGCGCAGTCCGATTCGGTCACGGGCCGGTTGCTCGCGCAGCCGATGACGCACCCGCTGCAGCCGCGCCGCAGCGTGAGCCTGCCGCGCAAGCAGGGCAGCGCCGCGGTGCCGGAAGCGTGGCTCACCGTGCACGGCGCGCGGCTGCACAACCTGCGTGACGTCACGGTCGGCATTCCGCTCGCGCGGCTCGTCGCGGTGACGGGCGTGAGCGGCTCGGGCAAGTCGACGCTCGCGCGCGATGTGCTGATGACGAACCTGCTCGATGCGGTCGGCCGCTCGGTGCTGTCGTCGCCGGCCACGCGCCGCGCACGCAAGGCCGCGCAGCAGGATGCGCCGGCCACCAACCGCCGTTCGAGCGTGCTCGCGCGCAGCGCGCCGCGGCCTTCGCTGAACGTCACGCATGCGTGGCAGGGCTGCGAGTCGCTGAGCGGCTGGGAGCAGATCGATCGCGTGCTGGAAGTCGACCAGACGCCGATCGGCAAGACGCCGCGCTCGTGTCCGGCCACCTATATCGGCGTGTGGGACACGATCCGCAAGCTGTTCGCCGATACGCTGGAAGCGCGGGCGCGCGGCTACACGGCGTCGCGCTTCTCGTTCAATACCGGCGACGGGCGCTGCCCCGCATGCGAAGGGCAAGGCGTGCGCACGATCGGGATGAGCTTCCTGCCCGACGTGAAGGTGCCGTGCGACGTGTGTCACGGGCAGCGCTTCAACCCGGAGACGCTCGCCGTCACGTGGCGCGGCCGGAACATCGGCGACGTGCTGACGATGGAGATCGACGAGGCGGTAGCGTTTTTCGCGCCGATCTCGAACATCGCGCATCCGCTGCAGCTGATGAAGGATGTCGGGCTTGGGTACCTGACGCTCGGCCAGCCGTCGCCGACGCTGTCGGGCGGCGAGGCGCAGCGCATCAAGCTCGTCACCGAGCTGACGAAGGTGCGCGACGACATCACGCGGCGCGGCCAGAAGGCGCCGCACACGCTGTACGTGCTTGACGAACCGACGGTCGGCCTGCACATGGCCGACGTCGCGAAGCTGATTCGTGTGCTGCACCGGCTCGTCGATGCGGGGCACAGCGTCGTCGTGATCGAGCATGACCTCGACGTGATCGCGGAAGCCGACTGGATCATCGATCTCGGGCCGGAAGGCGGCGTGGGCGGCGGCACGATCGTCGCGGCGGCGCCGCCGGAAGCGCTCGTGCAGGTGAGTGCAAGCCACACCGGGCAGGCGCTCAAGCCGGTGCTGGCGCGAACGGGGTCGGACGAAGCGGAAGCCGAGCGCGAGGGCGAAGCGCGGGTGGGGTAAGCGCGACGCTTCGTCTCGACGGCCCCGGTGCCGGGCGGTGATTTCCCCCAACTGACTTGCCAGCGACGGGGGCATCGCGATCCGGCTCATGCACCCCTCGTCGAGGGGTGTTTTCTTTTGGGGCTGCGGTCGACGCCCTGTGCCGCCGCCGTGATCGCGAGGCGGGCACACCGCCACAGGCCGGCAGCCCGATCGGCACGAACGCAAGCTGCCAGGTCTCGAACCCGGCGAGCACCGGGAATGGCTGATGGACATCGCGTGCGAACGAGATGGCGCGGCTGCCGACGATCGCGGCCGCCGCGGCCGCGCCCGCCCGCCCGGATGCGTTCATTGTTAATCCGGCTCGAATAGAGAGTTGGAAGCAGGGGGATAAGAGAAAGCGCGCCCGATGGTTAGGATGAGTGTCGTTGTGCGGCGGACGATCTCTGGATCGTCCCATCATTCTCGAACGCATCAGGAGTGCAATCTTGGCGACCTATATCGTCTTCACGCGTGAAAGCACGCAGGATCAGCAGGAACTCGATCTCTACCAGGACAAAGTCGGCGCGACGACCGCCGGCCACCCGTTGAAGGTGCTGGCCGCGTATGGCCCGCAGGAAACGCTCGAGGGCGACGGCCCGGAAGGGGTGGTGATCGTCGAGTTTCCGTCCGGGGACGCCGCGCGCGCGTGGTATGACAGCCCGGCATACCAGGCCATCGTTCAGCATCGCGTCAAGGGCGGACGCTTTCGGGCCGTGCTGGTCGAAGGCGTCTGACCGGGGGCGAGTCTCTTGTCGATCGTCGCGGCGACGCCGCCTTCGGCGGGACCGTCGTGTCGCTGTTCAAGGGCGAACTGGGCTTCCCGCCGGACGGCTTCCCGGCCGCGCTGTCGCGCAAGGTGTCGAAGCGCGAGCCGTCGGCGCCGTATCGCCCGGGCGACCGGATTCCGCCGGTCGATCTCGACGCGGTGCGCGCGCAGGCCGAGGCCGCGTGCGCGCAGCCGCTCGACCATCGGCAACGGGCGTCGAACCGTCCAGCATCAATCGCGAATTCCATTATTGATGCGCGTGTCATATCCATAGAAGAAATCACCGCAACGGGGCAGTCGCACGTTCTCCATAATCGAATGCGCATGTGAAGTCGTCTGTCCCGTCCACGCTTTCTCATGACCGCTTGAATCCGATGTGCGCGACCTTTTCGAGGTCGAGCGCGATGCCTCATTTCCTTTCGATTTTCGACTGATTGCGAAGGACACGAAAGTGAGCAACGTACGCATTGATCAAATTGCCTTCCTGACAACGGGAAATTACCCCGGCGAAGATGCAGCGGAGGGATTCGAGCGGGCGCTCGATTTGTTCCACGCGGGCGAGGCGCTCGGCTACGACGGTGCCTGGATACGGCAACGCCATCTCGAGCGCGCCGTCTCGTCGGCCGCCACGTTTCTTGCGGCGGCGAGCCAGCGTACGACCCGGATCGGATTGGGCACGGCGGTCATCCAGATGGGATACGAGAATCCGTTCCGGCTGGCCGAGGATCTCGCCACCGTCGACGTGCTGTCGCGCGGGCGGCTCAACGTCGGACTCAGTGCGGGCGCGCCGATTCACGGGGCGCTGCTGGGCGAACGCCTGTTCGACACCGATCCGGAGCGGATCGACTTCTCGCATGCACGCCTGGCCCGGCTGCGCCGCAATCTGGCCGGCGACTGGCTCGGTGACGAAGACACGTTCGTGGAATCGGCTGCGGGCAAGGTCCGGCCGCGCGTGAGCCCCTTCGCACCCGGCTTGACGGGGCGGCTCTGGTACGGCGCGGGGTCCAGGCGGTCGGCCGAATGGGCGGCCCGGAACGGCTTCAACCTGCTGATCGCCAACGTGACCACGGGCGAGGGCACCGACAGCCATATCGACGCCCAGTTGCGGCAGCTGGCGTTGTATCGCGACCATTGGCATGAAGCCCACGCACCGCGTATCTCGCTGGGGCGCGTGATCGTCCCGACCGACGGCGCGAGCGCGAAAGAGCGCGAACGCTATCGCGCGTTTGCGGACGGGCGTCATGCCCGCACGCTGGCGCCGCAGGGCGAGCGACGCACGCTGTACGCGCCGGATCTCGTCGGCACCTCGGACGAAATCCTGGAGCGGCTGCTGGCCGATCCGGTGGTCGGACAGGTGCGGGAACTGCGCGTCGAACTGCCCTACAACCTGCCGTTCGAGAATTATCTGCAGATTCTCGACGATGTCATCACGCGTATCGCACCGGCGCTCGGCTGGCGTCCCGCCGATCGGCGCGAACAGGCGGCGGCCTGAGCGGCGGCGCGGGTGCGGACCTGTGGGGCGCGCTGCGTAGTAGCGATCGATTATTTCCGAGTACCGGCGATGATCGCCTCGGCCGCGCGAATCACCGGAAGATCGACCATCCGGCCGTCCAGGCGGAACGCGGCGCCGCCGTGTTTCGCGGCTGCGTCGATCACGCGGCGCGCCCACGCCTGCTCGTCTTCCGAATAGCCCATCGCATCGTTCACGCCGGCGACCTGGGCCGGGTGGATGCAAAGTTTCCCGCCGAACCCGAATGCGCGCGCGCGTCGGGCATCGGCCGTCAGACGCTCGGCATCGTCGGTGCGCGTGGTCACGCCGTCGATCGGCGCGGGCAACTGCGCGCGACGCGACGCGGCCACGATCGCATTGCGCGCAAAGGCGAGCTCCGGCTCGTCGGGCGTCGCGCGCATGCCGAGATCGAGCTGGAAATCCAGATGCCCGAACGCGACGCGCACGACCTGCGGGTCGCGCGCCAGCGCGTCGGCCGCATCGAGCCCGGCCAGCGATTCGATCAGCGCGACGAGTTGCGCGTGCTCGCCGAGCTGCTCCGCGACGTGGCGCAACGCGCCCGCGTCTTCGGACTTCGGCAGCATCACGACTACGCCTTGCGTGGCCCAGTCGCGCAGCAGCGCGATGTCCGCGTCGTGCCACGGCGTGCCGACCGCGTTCACGCGCACGACGGTGCGCGCACGCTGCTCGTCCGTCAGCAGCGGCAGATGCTCCGCGAGTTGCGCGCGTGCGTCGTCCTTGCTGTCGGGGCTGACGGCATCTTCGAGGTCGACGATGATGCAGTCGGCCCCCGAGCCGAGCGCCTTCGCAAAGCGCTCGGGGCGGGTGGCCGGCACGAACAGCAGACTGCGCGCGTGATGGACGGGGGAGAGGGGCTTGCGCATGGCTCAGATCACGCCGGCGGCGCGCAGTTGTTCGATATCGGCGTCGGTGCGCCCGAGTTCGTGCAGGATGGCCGCGCTGTGCTCGCCCAGCGCGGGCACCGCATCCATGCGCACGTCGAAGCTGTCGATCGTGGCGGGCGGCAGCAGCGCCTGCAGTTCGCCGGCCGGCGAGTCGATCGAGCGAAAGCGCTGGCGCGCGTGCAGTTGCGGATGCGTCCAGAGATCGCCGATCTGGTTCACGGCGGCGTTCGCGATCTGCGCTTCGTCGAGGCGCGCGATCACGTCCTGCGCGGTGAGGGAGGAGAACGCCTGTTCGATCGCGGCCTTCAGTTCCGCGCGATGTTCCGAGCGGCGCACGTTGGCGTCGAAGCGCGGATCGGTCGCGAGCGCCGGGTCGCGCAGCACGACATCGCAGAACGCTTTCCATTCGCGCTCGTTCTGCAGGCCGAGCATCACGACGCGGCCGTCGCCGGCCTCGAACGGGCCGTACGGGTAGATGGTCGCGTGTGCGGCGCCGTTGCGGCCCGGTTGCTGCTGGCCGTCGTATGCGTAGTACATCGGGAAGCCCATCCACTCGGCCAGCGCCTCGAGCATCGAAATTTCCACGTGCGAGCCGATGCCCGTGACGCCGCGTTGCAGGAGCGCGCTGAGGATGCCCGTGTACGCATACATGCCCGCCGCGATGTCGGCGATTGAAATGCCGGCCTTGCACGGCTCGTCGGCCGTGCCCGTGATCGACAGGAACGCCGCCTCGCTCTGGATCAGCAGGTCGTAGGCTTTCTTGTCGCGGTAGGGGCCGTCGGCGCCATAGCCCGAGATGTCGCAGACGATCAGCCGCGGGTGCTTCGCGTGCAGCGCGTCGAACGACAGGCCCATGCGCGCGGTCGCGCCGGGCGCGAGGTTCTGCACCAGCACGTCGGCCTGGGCCACGAGTTCGCCCAGCACGGCCTGCGCGGCCGGTTGCTTCAGGTCCAGCGTGAGGCTTTCCTTCGACCGGTTGGTCCACACGAAATGCGACGCGAGACCGCGGGTGCGGTGATCGTACGCCCGCGCGAAATCGCCCACGCCGGGGCGCTCCACCTTGATGACGCGGGCGCCGAGGTCGGCGAGCTGACGCGTGCAGAACGGCGCGGCGATCGCGTGTTCGAGCGTGACGACAGTCATCCCGCTCAGCGGGCCGGGTTGAGCTTTTCGAGCTTGCATGGTCGGATCGTTATTCCAGTTCGGCGCTGGCCTGCATGGCCAGCTGCCCTTGCGGGCCGCGCGCCCACAGGCGGGCGGCATGTCCTTCGAGCTTGCCGTTCACCGTGAACGGCGCGGTGTCGAACAGCGGGCTCACAGCCTTGAACTCGAAGCGGCGAACGGTCTTGCCGGGGTGCGTGCGGCGCAGTTCCTCCAGCAGCAGCATCGCGACCAGCGGGCCGTGCACCACGAGGCCCGGATAGCCTTCTTCCTGCATCGCGTAAGGTCGGTCGTAGTGGATCCGGTGGCCGTTGAAGGTGAGGGCGGAAAAGCGCATCAGCAGCACCGGATCGGGCGTGACGACGCGCGAATACTCTTCGTCGGTCGGCGCCGGTGGCGGCTGGAGTGCCGGTGCGCCGGCCCCGGCCGACGGCGGCGCGTCGCGATATACGATGTCCTGTTCCTCGCGGATGGCCACGCCTTCGGCATCGCTCGCTTCGTGCAGCACGGTGACGAACACCAGCCGGCCGCTGCGGCCGGATTTGCTCTGCACGCCCAGGATCGTCGACCGGCGCTGCACGGGCGCATCGACGGCGAGCGGGCGCAGGAACTGCAGCTGTCCGCCGGCCCACATGCGGCGCGGCAGCGTGACGGGCGGCAGGAAGCCGCCGCGCCGCGGGTGACCATCGACGCCGATGTTCGACTGACGCTCGCCCGGCAGGAAGTACAGCCAGTGCCACAGCGGCGGCAGCGTCGCGGGGAGTTCGGATGGGTTCGCGTAGTCCAGCGTCGCCTGCAGCAGACGGACGGGGGCCCCGGTAATCCGGTCCGCGCTGTCTTCGCGGCGGCCGACCCACGCGTCGAAGGATTCGGAAGGCTCGACACTCATGGTGTTGGGTGCTCGATATCGGGTACGGGAATCGTCATGGAGAGGAATCCTTCCGAAATCAGTAGGAACGGGGGAGCTGCAGCACGTGCTCGGCCACATGTCCGAGGATCATGTTGGTGGAAATCGGCGCGACCTGATACAGGCGCGTTTCGCGGAACTTGCGCTCCACGTCGTATTCGCAGGCGAAGCCGAAGCCGCCGTGCGTCTGCAGGCACGCATTGGCCGCTTCCCAGCTGGCCTTCGCGGCCAGGTACTTGGCCATGTTGGCCTCGACCCCGGCGTTCTGGCGCGCGTCGATCTTCTCGCAGGCGCGCCAGCGCATCAGGTTCGCGGCCTCCAGCTCGATGAACGATTCGGCCAGCGGAAACTGGATGCCCTGGTTCTGCCCGATCGGGCGGCCGAACACCTTGCGCTCGCTCGCGTAGTCGCGCGCTTTCTCGAGGAACCAGTAGCCGTCGCCGATGCACTCGGCCGCGATCAGCGTGCGCTCGGCGTTCAGGCCGTCGAAGATCACCTTCAGCCCCTTGCCTTCGGTGCCGAGCAGCGCGTCTTCCGGCAGCTCCAGGTTGTCGAAGAACAGCTCGTTGGTCTCGTGGTTGACCATGTTGAGGATGGGACGCACGGTGAGGCCGTTGCCGATCGCCTTGTCCAGCTCGACGATGAAGCACGACAGCCCGTCGCTCTTCTTCTGCACCTGGTCGAGCGGCGTCGTGCGCGCGAGCAGGATCAGCAGGTCGCTGTGCTGGACGCGCGAGATCCATACCTTCTGGCCGTTGATGACCCAGCGGCCGTCCTTCTTCACGGCCGTGGTCTTGAGCTTGGTGGTGTCGCTGCCGGTGGTGGGCTCGGTCACGCCCATCGACTGCACACGCAGTTCGCCCGCCGCGATGCGCGGCAGGTAGCGCTGTTTCTGCGCTTCGGTGCCGCTGAACACGATGGTGTTCATCACGTACATCTGGCCGTGGCACGCGCCCGAATTGCCGCCGGAGCGGTTGATCTCTTCCATGATGACCGACGCCTCGGCCATCGACAGGCCCGGGCCGCCGTATTCCTGCGGAATCAGCGCGGCCAGCCAGCCGGCCTGCGTGAGGGCCGTGACGAACGCTTCGGGGTAGCCGCGCGCCTCGTCGATCTTGCGGTGGTAGTCGGCCGGAAACTGATTGCACAGGCCGCGTACCGCGTCGCGGATTGCCTGGTACTGGTCGGGGGCGGAGAAAACGGAGGCGCTCATGAATCGTGTCTCGTCATTGGCATGGGTCGAGTCCATAATAAGTTTTGATGGATTTCTTAAACAATAGAATTTCCTGATCGTCGAATCAGTTTTTGGCATCGAGGTATCTGCGATGGATCTCAAGCAATTGCGTGCGTTCGTCACCGTGGCCGAAACCGGTAACGTCACGCGCGCGTCCAGCCTGTTGAATCTCGTGCAGCCGGCCGTGTCGCGGCAGCTGCGCCTGCTCGAGGAGGACATGGGGACGGAATTGTTCGACCGCAGCCGCCACGGGATGCAGCTCACGCCGTCGGGCAAGACGATGCTCGAATACGCGCGCCGCATCCTCAACGAGGTGGCGCGGGCCAAGGCCGAGATCCAGCCGACCGAGGGGCCGGTGGCGGGCATCGTGAGCATCGGGCTGCTGGCCAGCACGTCGGACCTGCTGGCCACGCGGCTGGCAGGCGAGGTGGCGCGGCGCTACCCGCACATCCGGCTGCGGCTCACGATCGGCTACGCGGGCCACCTGCAGGACTGGCTCGAAGCGGGGGATGTCGATGCGGCGCTGCTGTACGGGCAGAAGGAAACCCCCGCGCTGCACGTCAAGGCATTGATCGACGAGAGTCTGTGGGCTGTCGCCGCGCCGTCGGCCAAGCTGTCGCGCAAGCGGCCGGTGTCGCTCGAGCGGGTCGCGCGCGAGTCGTTCATCCTGCCGTCCGCGCCGCAGGGCCTGCGGGCGGCGATCGAGCACGCGGCGGCCGAGGCGGGCGTGACGTTGCAGGTGTTCGCCGAAACCAATGCGCTGAGCGTCCAGAAGGAGCTGGTCGCGCAAGGCCACGGGTGGACCATCCTGCCGGCAGTCGGCGTGACGCAGGAGGTCGAGCGCGGCATCCTGAGCGCGGCGCCGCTCGCGTCGCCGGGCGTCCGGCGCACGATCGTGCTGGCGGCGCCGAGCAGCCGGCAGGCGACGGCGCCGGTGCGCTGCGTGGTCGGTGTGCTGCTCGATTGCGTGAAGGCGACGTTCGACCAGGGCGACTGGCCGGACGCGCGCTGGCTGGGCCAGGGCGAGCCCGGGACTGGCGTGAACCGCCTTCAGGGCGGTCGTGGCTGACCCCGGCGGCGTGCCCGGCTGGGATCAGCCATCGCCGGCGAGCCCCGGCGTGACGCCGCGGGGCCGTGCGACGCTTACTTCAACGGCATGCAGATGCGCGTCTGCAACTGAGCGGGCGGTGTGCTGCGCGGGTCGTTCAGGTACTGCTCGAACATCGGGAAGTCGGCCGGCACCATGCCGCTCGCAGGCAGCCATTCGGAGAACATCCAGTTATACGGCTGGTCCATTTCGTTGTACGGCCCGGTGTGGGTCAGGATCGCGCAGCGGCCGGCGGGAATCTCGAAGCGCTCCAGCTCGTCGCCCACTTCGGCGTCGGGCGCGACGGACATGCCGGCCATCGAGCGCAATCGGTCGGCCGGCACCTGCTCAGGATCGTCGAAATACACGCCGAAGCCGATCGCCTCGGGACGCGCCAGGCCGGCGGCGGCGGCCAGCATGAAGGCACGGGTGAAGTCGAGCCTGCCCAGTCAGCGAGTGGGATTTCGTCGATCGAGATGGGTGCTCAATGTCGCCTGAACGCGTTCTCGTGCCTGGGTATTGGTTCTGGCATCCAGCAGCATGATCACGGCGGCGACCAGGAAAATCACCAGGCTGAAAGTCACGACGATACCGGCCAGCCACGGTGCGGGCAGATCGGAGAGGGGCACCGTCGCGTCGCTGCTACGTTCGAAACTGGCCGCTGCCATGCCGCAATAATGCATCCCGCACACGGCCACGCCCATGACGATGGCCGAACCGATCTGGCGTGTTCTGCCGAATGTGCTCGGCCGGCGCAGGTCGAAGGCCAGCAACAAGGCGGCGCCACTTGCCAGGATCGCGATGATGACGGACAGCGCGACCAACCAGGGCTGGTATCGAATACTGGAGCAGATGCTCATGGCCTGCATGCCGAGATAGTGCATGCCGGCGACGCCCAGTCCCATGACGATTGCGCTGACAATGAGTTGCGGCCAGTGCAGGGCGAAGCGGGAGAGCGGGATGAAGCCGACGGCCGAAGCCGCAATCGCAATGAACAAGGAAGCGACGGTGGTGGGAATATCGTATCCAACAGCGACCGGCAGGTGAAATGCCAGCATGGCGACGAAATGCATCGACCAGATACCGAGCCCCATGATGCAACCGCCGAAAGCGATCCAAGGCCAGATCGAACGATTCCCGATGAGATTCAGGCGATCGGAGATATTGAGTGCGGTGAACGATGCAAGGATCGAAAGCAAGCAGGAAAGTACGACAAGCGTAGGGTCGTAGGTGCCGGACATGATCGTTATTCTCGGTTATAGGCTTTTTGGTCGTTTGAGGGCGCCCTATTTTTTGCGAGTGCGCCGTCCCCTCGTGTGTCCCGCAAATATACCGAAACCCGGATTCGAATCAAGGGCACCGCTGCCAACTTAGGGTGGTGCGTCGGTGCGACGGACGTCCCCGGATCGTGCAGGGTTTTCGGTCCCGGGCGGACCGGATCGGATGCGCCGTGCGCGCATGGGGGCGCGTCGAGGGAGTCCGGCCGGCCGACGTCGGCGCCAGCCTCATCACGACGCCGTCGATCTGCGATAATGGCGCCCGCCTTGGCGGACGCGGCGTGCCATCACATTGCCGCCCGCCGTGATTTCGTATCAGGAGAGTCCCGTGCGCGACATCATCGACGGCTTTCTGCGCTTTCAGCGCGAGGTCTATCCGCAACGTGTCGAGCTGTTCAAGCAGCTCGCGACCACCCAAAATCCCAAGGCGCTGTTCGTGACGTGCTCGGACAGCCGCGTGGTGCCCGAACTGCTGACGCAGCGCGAGCCGGGCGAACTGTTCGTGATTCGCAACGCGGGCAACATCGTCCCGTCGTACGGACCGGAACCGGGCGGCGTGTCGGCCACCGTCGAGTATGCGGTCGCCGTGCTCGGCGTGCGGGATATCGTCATTTGCGGGCACTCGGATTGCGGCGCGATGGGCGCGATCTCACGGTGTACGTGTCTCGACCATATGCCGGCTGTTGCGAACTGGTTGCGCCATTCCGATGCCGCGAAAGCCATCAATGCCGCGCATCAGTTCGACTCCCCTCGGGCCAAGCTCGACGGTCTGGTGCGCGAGAACGTGATCGCGCAGCTCGCCAACCTGCGCACGCATCCGTCGGTTGCCCTCGCGCTCGAGCAAGGACGCATGAATCTGCACGGTTGGGTCTACGACATCGAGATGGGGCGCATCGACGCACTCGACGGCACCACGCGCCGATTCGTCCCGTTGAGCGAGTCGCCGACCACGGTGGCGGTCAAGTCGTACTGAGCGCCGGGACCTCGTTCCGGCGGGTCATATCCGCCATGCCGAGTGGAAAAGCGGGAAGCGATCGCGACTTCCCGCACCCGAAGCGGCCGCGCGAAGCCGGGCGGCTGGTGAGCAGGGCAATCGCGGTCCCGGCGCGCTGCGTTACACCCGATGCAATCACGCTTGCGGCGCGACGGATGCGCCGGTGATGCCATGCCGTCGCAGCGAATCCGCGACGAAGCCTGACGCCTTCATTTCCTCGACGAACGCATTCAGTGCCGCCGCGGCAGCTTCCCCACGGCTCTTCGGCACGCCCATGGCCTGCCGGATCACCATGAACCGCTCGTCGAGCAGGCGCAGGCCGGGCGTTTTAGCGGCGTCGGCCTCGAGCTGCTGCTTCACGCCTGCGGCCACTTCCAGTTGCTCTTCGAGGAAGGTCTGCACGACGGCTTGCGACGTGGGTGCACGCACGATCTGCGCGGCCTTCAGTTCGCGCGTGAGGAACAGGTCGTAGGCGCTGCCCTTGCCAACGGTCACGCGGTTGCCCGGCTGGTCGACGTCCGCGTTCGTGCGGATCGGCGACGCGTCGCGCACCAGATAGAACCCTTCGATCAGCACGTACGGCGCCGTGAACGCGACCGTTTCGCCGCGCAGCGGATCGACCGCGAAGAAGCCGAAATCGGCACGCTCGTCGGTCAGCGCCTGCACCGATTTGCCGGCGGTGTCGAACACGACCAGTTCCAGCCCGGCCGACAGGCGTTCGGCGAACGCGCGCGCAAGGTCGATCGACACGCCGAACGGTTCGCCCGTCGCCGGGTCGCGGTTCGCGAGGATCGGGTTGCCGAGGTTGATCGACGCGCGCAGCTTGCCGGTCGGCGTGAACGCGGAGAGGACGGAAGGGGCGACGGGCATGGGAGGCTCGTGGTGGTCGTAGCGGCAGGGTTCGGCGCGCGTCGATGTGCGACGGCGCGTCGGCATCGAGCTTAACACCTGGCTTTCGTCATCGAGCGGCGTCGAGCGACGCAAACCGGCCTTCGGCGTCAACCGGGAGGCGCGAGACAGGTGCCTTCCCCGCATCTTGTGGCCCGAACCGTGATGGGCGGGCAAAGGAATGGCGTGGCTGCGAGAGGCGATTTGATGCGGGAAGAGGGGGGTGATTTGCGTGCTTCGCGCCAGCGGCGGCTGTCGGTTGGCCGTGTCGCCGCTCCCCGTCGGCGCCGTCCAGCCAGGCGCCGTGGGCCTTGATTCGCCCGGCAACCGCTAGAATTGCGGTTTTAGTCCGGAATACGTCCATGTCTTTTGCCTCGCTCGGCCTGATCGATCCCTTGCTGCGTAACCTGCAGGACCTCAATTACCAGGCCCCCACGCCGGTGCAGGCCAAGGCGATTCCTGCCGTGCTCGGTGGCAAGGACGTGATGGCGGGCGCCCAGACCGGCACGGGCAAGACGGCGGGGTTTGCGCTGCCGCTGTTGCAGCGGCTGGTGCAACACGGCCCGGCGGTGTCCAGCAACCGCGCACGTGTGCTGGTGCTGGTGCCCACGCGTGAACTGGCTGAACAGGTGCTGCAAAGCTTCATCGCGTACGGCAAGGGCCTCGATTTGCGATTCCTGGCCGCTTATGGCGGCGTGAGCATCAATCCGCAGATGATGAAGTTGCGCAAGGGCGTGGATGTGCTCGTGGCCACGCCGGGCCGTTTGCTGGACCTCAATCGCCAGAACGCGGTGCAGTTCGATCAAGTGCAGACGCTGGTGCTGGACGAAGCCGACCGCATGCTGGATCTCGGCTTTGCGCGCGAACTCAACGCCGTCTTTGCCGCGCTGCCCGCCCAGCGCCAGACGCTGCTGTTCTCGGCCACGTTTACCGACGACATCCGCGCGATGGCGGCGACCATTCTGCGTAGCCCGGTCAACATCAGCGTCAGCCCGCCCAATGCCACGGCCAGCAAGATCAAGCAGTGGGTGGTGACGGTGGACAAGCGGAACAAGCCCGACCTTTTCATGCACCTCGTGGCCGAGAACAAGTGGGAGCATGCGCTGGTATTCGTCAAGACGCGCAACGGCGTGGATTACCTGGCGGCGATGCTGGACGAAGCGGGCTATGCGGTCGACACCATCCACGGCGACAAGCCGCAACCGGCGCGCCTGCGTGCGCTGGAGCGCTTCAAGACGGGCGAAGTCCAGATGCTGGTGGCCACCGATGTGGCGGCGCGCGGGCTGGATATCGACGACCTGCCGCTGGTGATCAACGTGGACCTGCCGATCGTGGCGCAAGACTATGTGCACCGCATCGGCCGTACCGGCCGCGCAGGTGCCAGTGGTGTGGCGGTGTCCCTGGTGTGTGCGGATGAAGCGCCGCAACTGGCCGCGATCGAAGCACTGATCAAGCAAACGCTGCGCCGTGAAGAAGAGCCGGGTTTCGAGGCCGAACACCGCGTGCCGGAAACCAGCGCGACGGGGCAGATCATCAAGAAACCCAAAAAGCCGAAGAAGCCCAAAGTGCCGCAAGCTGCGTCGGCTGCCATGCCGGTGGCGGGTAAGAAGCCGCGTCCGCAAGGTGGTGAGAACAAGCGCAAGGCTGCGGCGCCGCACGCGAAGCCGGCCGGTAACGGACCGGACTACACCATCGGCAGCCCGTTCAGCGTGCAGAAGCCGCGTGGCAAATCTGCCGACAAGCCGGCGGCGGGAGCGCGCAAGCCGGCTGGCAAACCCGCTGGTGCCCGCGGGAAACGTCCGTCCTGATGCGTGGAGATGCGACTCGCCAGCCACGGAATAGGGCTGGCGGTTCGACGGCTGAAGGCAACCTCGAGTGTGTGGCGTTGTCGGGTTGAATCTGAAGCCCATCGCGATCCGTCGACGCAAGTTTCAGAACCACCGTTTCAGGCTGAAACGGGAGGTTCAGGAAAGTCCGCTGGGACAAGAGCCCGTTGCTGATGCCAGGACGGCGGCGAGGATTAGCGCTGCAAAGGCAGACCGAGAGACTGGACGCATTGCCGGGAAACCAGTTCGACTGCTTGCTGCGGCAGCAGCGGGTGCGAGCATCGCCGGCGAAGACTGGGACCTGCAATCCCCCTTCGCAGCCTTGCGGAATGCTGTCCTGCTATGGGTGCGGGCTTACTGCCATTCACCGGGATGACAGATCACCCAACCGGGGAGGTAGCTATCCATGTCCGTATGGCCCCAGCACAAGCCGTGCTGGTGAAGGGTCTTCATCAACTGTTCGCGTTGTGCGCAGGCGCTGCCCGGAGCATATTGCCCGTCAGGCAATAATTTTGGTGCCGGGCCGTTCCGGCATTTGTCATTGGCGACTTCTTCCTGATGCATCAATGCCTGGACGACAGATGGAACGGTGCGGGCCAACGTGGCCTTGTATTCGATGCAGGCTGGCGCTTTGGGATCGTTGGACTGGCGGGCACATTGGGACTGAAGCTTGTCGATGTTTCTCGATACTTCTTGCGGATACGTCTCGGCGTGTGCTGTAGCAAGACATCCAGCCAGCAACAGGTAGGCGGCAAGTGATCTGATCAAAATCATTTCGCGTATGACACGATGCATCCGGTAGCTCGGGAACGGGCGAATTATGGCATGTGCGCGCGGTCCGGACTCAAGGCGCCTGCCGGGGTGCGGCCCGTGCGATGATCTGCGATGAACGACATGAGAGAAGGAATGATGACTACATTCGACGAGGCGACAACGGCGGCGATCGCCGCGTTTGCCCAATTGGATTTCTACACGGCTTTGCAGGCGATGCGCGCGGAGGCGGACTACGACCGCGAACGAGACGAGTGGATCTCGCGCTATATCGACGAGCACGGCGGCGGCGCGGACGATGCCGAATACGACGCCTTGCACGCGCAGGCCCAGGCAACCCCGGAATACGCGCAATTCATCGACGCGGCTCGCCGGGAAATCCTGGAATACTTCGACGTGACTGACGATCAGCTGGACTGGATGGTCGTGCTGCGCAATGACGACAGCGATGAGCTTTGGGCGGAAGTCAACCGGCAGCGGAGCGCGCTGGGAACCGGTGAGGTGCGCGGAGATCTCTGATCGTTGCTTGCCATTGGGGGCGCAAGTCGTGCTGCGTGCGGGGCTGGAGTCAGGTCAATCGCGAGGTGCGCCGGGCTTTCAGTTGCTGAAGCCGACCCGTCGAGGGAGGGCAAGCGTTCGGATCTTCGGAACGCGTGACCGTTGTGCTCTGACACTTGCCGTCGAGGTGCAGCGGCTCGATCTACAGCAATGGGGTGTGCTTGGGCGGCCGCGTCGGACAGCGGCCGGCTAGAAGCGGTCAATCGACAGTATCGGAGATCGGCAACAATTAATCCGATTTTCGCGGGTCTGGGAAATGTACATCGCCAACAAACAATCGAGATACAACTAGAACAAAGTGCATGAGACAGGGGAGGTGGCACAAATATGCGATCCAGTCTTCACTCGTCCATTTTGATTGCTGTGACATTTGTACTTTGCCTGTGTCTCGGTGCTTGCAAGCAGGAACAGGACGAGTCGCCTGCTCTATTGCAAAACGTGACGGCGAGTGGTGGTTACTGGGGTGCATGCCCGCCTAAGGACAGGACCGGACAGGAAACGTTGAAAACCATGGGCCGGCTTGGAACATCGCCTGAACTTGACGCCCGATTGAATGCTGGTTTCCCTCCTGGATCGGATGCTCGGATACTCGAAAGGACCCTTGCTGAACAAGGATTCCACTTTGACGGTGTCTGCAAGACAGACCGGTCGATTCATGCTGCCGACTTTCACCGTAAAGGCAAGGGTTTCCTGTCTTACGGTGTGTTTGCGGAAGTCTATTGGAAAGTGGACCAAGTCGGTCAAATCGAGTGGACGAAAGGATTTGTTATGTTTGACGGCTTATAGACATCGTCGGGTGGTTGGCCACGAAAGACGTAATTGGTCGATCGAATGACCGCTTGCAAAATCACGAAAGGACCGCTCCGGGTCGATCCCGGCCCGCGACTTCGCACACAAGCACCTCGTTCGTTACGCGTCACGGACTGCGCCGCCCCGATAGACTCGAGCGTTGAAATTTCGGTCTCGATCGAAACAGCGGCCGTCTGATCGTGGAGTAGTATTCCCCCATGTCCGGTTATTGCCAAGTCTCTACGGCACACAGCCGACCCATCCGTGACGACGACGGCGGCGAGCTCGCTACAGTGTTCGGAAACTGTCTCAACGATACGTGTGGCGGCTCCGGCCGCGACGAAGGCATTGATGGGAATGCATCATGTCAACCGAGTGGAATCACCGCGTCAGACTGTTTGTCCAGCGTTTCTGGCAGCCGACCAGTGCGTGCATGACGTGCATGCCGGGGAGCTGGGGAAACATCACGAGCCTTGCCCACTGGACTATCGCATTTCATACGGGTCTGCTGACTGGACTCCTGGCTGTACTTCTGACGTTCACGCCTGTGTCAAAACTCTACGCGCATCGATACGGCAATGCGCTGGTCGTTGGCATCCTGACCACGTTGGGTGACGCCTACTCGCACACGAGTCACTACCGCATCCCCTATGTCGAGCACATCGTGACGGGGGCAATTTCAGGTGTCTTTACGCTTGCGGCGTCATATCTCTTCGAAGACCGCGCGCGACGCGTTCGGGCGGTGTGGGCTCGGGTTTTCGGACAGCTTATCCGCTGACTTTCCGAACCCACCGTGCCAAACGGAAAGAGATTCCCCGGTAAGGCTACGCTTCATAAACCGCCGGTCCGGAAAGCAGCGCTGATGTGAGAACGCGACGTGCACCCTTCCGACCAGGTCCCGGTGGCCAAAACCGAAACCGCAAGTTTTCGCCGACGTAAATCCGTTCATCGCGCCGATCTGGCAATATGCATCGACAGACCACAGCCAGGGCATCCCATGCACATCGCGATTCTGACCTTCCAGGGCTTCAACGAACTCGATTCCCTCATCGCGCTGGGCGTACTCAATCGAATCAAGAAGCCCGACTGGCGGGTGACGCTGTCATGCCCGGAGCAATTCGTCACATCGATGAACGGTGTGACCGTGCAGGCGCAGTCGACGTTGGCGGACGCACGCGCGGCGGATGCCGTCATCGTCGGGAGCGGTATTCAAACCCGGGATGTCGTCAACGACGCGACGCTGATGCAGCAACTGAATCTCGATCCGACCCGGCAACTGATTGGCGCCCAATGTTCGGGCACGCTGGTTCTGGCAAAGCTTGGCCTTCTCGACAACATCCCGGCGTGCACGGACCTCACAACCAAACCCTGGGTCGTCGAGGCGGGCGTCGAAGTCCTCAATCAGCCATTCTTCGCTCAAGGCAACGTCGCAACGGCAGGTGGCTGCCTTGCTTCGCCGTATCTGGCCGCGTGGATCATTGCGCGCCTGGAAGGCGAGGAAGCGGCGCGAAGCGCACTGCACTACGTGGCGCCGGTCGGGGAGAAGGAGGCGTACGTTTCTCGTGCGTTGACGAACATCACGCCTTACCTGCCGTAGCGCGCAAAAAAATGGCGCTGCCTCCGTCGCCATAAGCCGGGCTTAGCGGTAACGTCGGGTTCCCGACACCGGCTTCTCCCACGTGCCCGGTTGCCACGTCGTTCGGCTGTTGCGTGGAAGAGGGGGCGAGAATGTTCGACGCCTCATTCAGGCAGAGCCATTCGGTGACGCCAGTCTGCAACGGATCGGACTCCACCAGCCAGTTCGTCGTGCAAAGACGGCAGCGATACTGTCGCACGACGATTGCCGGCCGACCTAACGGTCGCAATTTCGTTGGCTTGTGCAATTCCACCAGTCCGCGATGTGCGACGGGATCGGACATCATGCGCATGTTCGTGCACGCTTCGCAAGGCATGTGCGTCAGCCTTTCAGGAACGCGTCGGCGCGGCGAATCACTTCTTCGCTCATGGTTCAAATCGTCCGCTGATTGCAACGTGATCGGCAGTGCGTCCGTCCCATGCTTAAACCAGGCACGCTCGCCATCGCGATGTGCGTCGATTGGCGGTCGTGACGGACTTTCCGGAAAGTCATCAAAGGGACGTCCTCCTTCGCTGCGTGGCGAATGCGGGCGATTGCGCGTCTCATCCGGACTACTCAGTTTGCAATCGGCTTACCGGACGCATCCTTGATTTTCGCTTTCCATTGCGTGCGGATTTCGGACACCACCGATTCGGGAAGCGAGATGTAGTCCAACTCCGTGGCGGCCTGGTTGCCGTTGTGGAATGCCCAGTCAAAGAACTTGAGCGTTTCCGCACCTTGTGCCGGCTTCTCTTGCGTTGCATACAGAAGCACGAACGTCGCGCCGACGACCGGCCATGCTTCCTTGCCCGGCTCGTTCGTCAGGATCTGATAGAACGACTTCGACCAGTTCGCGCCTGCAGCGGCGGCCTTGAACGTTTCCGTCTTCGGCTCGACCACCGTGCCCGTCGAGTTCTTCAGCGCGGTGTAGACCATGTTGTTCTTCTTCGCGTACGCCCATTCGACGTAGCCGATCGCGCCCGGCAGGCGCTGCACGAACGCGGCCACGCCGTCATTGCCCTTGCCGCCCGTGCCCGTCGGCCAGTTGACCGTCGTACCTTCGCCGACCTTCGACTTCCATTCGCCGTTGACCTTCGACAGGTAGTTCGTCCAGATGAAGCTCGTGCCCGAGCCGTCGGCACGGCGAACCACGGCGATGTCCGTGTCCGATAGCTTCACCTTCGGGTTCAGCGCGACGATCGCCGGGTCGTTCCACTTCTTGATCTTGCCGAGGTAGATGTCGCCGAGCACCGGGCCCGACAGTGTCAGTTCGCCGGCCTTCACGCCCGGCACGTTGACGACCGGCACCACGCCACCGACCACCGTCGGGAACTGGAACAGGCCTGCCTTCGCGAGCTCGTCATCCTTCAGCGGAGCATCCGAACCGGCAAAATCGACTGTCTTCGCGTTGATCTGCTTCAGGCCGCCCGACGAGCCGATGCCTTGATAGTTGACCTTGCCGCCGCCCGCCTTCTTGTACGCGTCTGCCCACTTTGCATAAATCGGGGCGGCGAACGTGCTGCCTGCGCCGGTGATATCTACCGCGTGAGCATGGAGGGCAACAAGAACCAGGGTGCAGGGCATCAAGTTCCGGATGTTCACGTAACGCCTCCTGTCTGCTATCGGCATGCCGGTCCGCAAGCAGGCCTCGGTTGAGAAGTCTGACGGGTCGAGTAGGGTCTGCCGGCTGCCTTTCGGCAACGTCTGTCGATTGACCGCGGCAATGATCGTCTCTCGATTGCTTTCGAGCACGATGCGCCAATGCGTGGTTGCGGCAGCCTCCGTGCCGCATTTTTCTCGTGTGAGGTTCGCCGGGAGCTTGATTGCAACGTACCGCAACCGAGGCCGCGGGAAGAGAGCGGCCGGCTTGGATCGTCACTGACGATCGAGTAGGTCAGACAAGTGGCGAAGTCCGTCATCGTGTGCGGTAAGCAGTCTCGCAACGAAGGGTGATAGGAGTATTGCAGTTGACTGTGAAAATTCAAGGAAGGCGCAATGGCTCGATCCGCCGGATTCAATGCACGTCACCGGCGACGATGGAGGCCAACGCCCGATCGCCATCTCGTTGGGCAGTGTCTTCCGTGGAAAAGATGTCGGTACTGAATGCGATCAGTTTGAAGCCGGATCCCGCGGAGCGAGGAACCGTGATGCCCCAGTGCCAGCCGCCATCTTGCTGGAACACGTGGAGCGCAGGGGGGCCTTGGCCCAGTGCTGGTGAGGAAGTCGTCATCGCGTGCTCTCCCGTCGTGGGGCAATTGCGGGGCAACTACATCGGACGCGTCAACCCAGTCTACGGACACTTTTGCTGCGGCGCAATATTCGAGTTTTACGAAAATGCCAATGTGTGAAACGCCACAATTTTGAAATACAAATATGCAATGTCGGAGATGGCTGGCATATTGGTGTGACGATTAGGATTTTTCGGAGGCTTTATGGATTGCAGTTCGCTTGTGTGGGCGGGGGTGCCGCATAGCAGCGATGGCGTCGTGTTTCAGATTCGGGTCGGTCACGGACTTCAGCGTTTTCATATTGCTCGATTGATTCTCGAGAAGGCGTGCGACCTTGAGCGACTGGCGTCTGACGCACGACAGCTCGAATGCTTTTACGAGCATTTGACGTCGATCCTGGCAGTCGCGCGGAAGACGCGCTCAAAGGCGAAAGCCGATACGGTTTCGCTGAATGTTTCGGATTTTGTTCGGCCGGGGATTGCTCGGGGCGAGCCGGCGGCTTGGGCGGTGATGCTGTGAGCGCCGTAGGGCGATTGTAAGCGCGTCACCAGCACCGTCGTGACGGAGTTATCGATTACCCCATCGATTGGTCGCGAGTCGCATCAACGCGGCGTTGGCAGCACGCAAATCGAATAGCTCCGGGTCGAATCCTGGGCCGACCCATTGACGATAGTTATCCGCTTCTTCGCTGTCAGGCCTGTCGCGCAACGTGGTCAGGAACGTTTCATACCCTGGCGCACCGCCGACGTCTTCCGGTGGGCAAGCGCGAGCACCATCGATCACCCTGGACTCGCCCCACGACTCGTCTGCAATCGTCTCAACGCTTTCGACCACGATCTGGTGATCCCAGCCGTCTCCGAAGTCATAGCGGTAGAGAATGCGCGAGTCAGGTCGCAGGACTTTGTTCAGTTTGGTTTTCCGGTCGTCGAATGTCTTCGATCGATCCATGAACTCTAGTGCCGCATCGACATCGAACATGGCGTAGGTTTTGCCGTCGATCAGGAAGTCGTGCATGTGTGTGCTTTCCCATCCGAAGGCTGCTTGCAGAATGTGGTGTAACTTGCGCAGCGAGTCGGGTCCTTCGACTGTGATCCGGCGCCAGATAGGCGGTTGGATATACAGTAATTGCACGTGCAAGGTATAGCGCTGAAACGACTTGGCCATCTGATCTCCGAGGTCTGGGCATCAGTGGCATTATCCCTTCACGGCGTGGGAAGGGGCACCGTCCAGGGCAGCAGTTCGTCGATTCGGTTGATCGGGTGATCGGCGATGCGCGCCAGGACATGACGCAGGTACGCCTCGGGATCGATACCATTGAGCTTGGCCGTGCCGATCAGGCTGTAAATCGCGGCCGCACGTTCACCGCCGGAATCCGCGCCGGCGAACAGGTAGTTTCGTCGGCCCAGGGCAACGCCGCGCAGTGCCCGCTCGACCGGCAGATTGTCGATTTCCAATTGTCCGTCGTCACAGTAGCGCGTCAATGCTTCCCACCGGTTCAGGGCATAGAGGATGGCCTGACTCGTGTCCGATTTGCGCGAGAGTGTTGCCAGCGCGGCGTTCAGCCACACATGGAACTGTTCGAGCAATGGTTTGGCGTTCGTCTGCCGGTGCGCTTGCCGCTCGTCTGGCGGTTTGCCCCGGATCGCTTCTTCGACCTCGTAGAGCGCGCCGATGCGTTCCAGCGCCTCCTTGTTCAGCGCGTTGGGCCGCGCCGCATACAGATCGTAGAACTTGCGCCGGGCATGCGCCCAGCAAGCCGCCTCAAGTACCTTGCCGGTCTCGTAGATCTTCTGATAGCCGCCATAGGCATCGGCCTGCAGCGTCCCCTTGAACTTGGCCAGATGCTGTTGCGGATGCTCGCCACGGCGATCGGGGGTGTAGGCGAACCAGACTGCCGGTGGCGCCTTGTCGCCCGAGTTCCGGTCATCGCGCATATAGACCCATAGCCGCCCGGTTTTCGTCTTGCCATTGCCCGGCGCGAGCACCGGAACTGGCGTATCGTCGGCGTGCAGCTTCGTGGCTGCCATCACATGCAGGCGCAGCGCATTGACCAGCGGTTGCAGTAGCTTGGCACTGTGCCCCACCCATTTCGCCAGCAACGAGCGATCCAGTTCCACGCCTTCTCGGGCGTAGATCGCCGACTGGCGGTACAACGGCAGGTGATCGTTGAACTTCGCCACGAGCACATGCGCAAGTAGTCCCGGGCCGGCCTGACCCCGTTCGATGGGGCGGCTTGGCGCTGCCGCCTGTGCGATCTGATCGCAACAGGTGCAGGCCAGTTTCGGTCGAACATGGCGAATCACACGGAAGCTGGCCGCCACGTATTCCAGTTGCTCGGACACGTCTTCGCCGAGCGGCTTCATCTCGCCACCGCACGCCGTGCAGGTTTCGTCGGACTCCGGCAGGTACATTCGTATGTCGCGCGGCAGATACTCCGGCAGCGGCTTGCGTTGTATCTGTTCCGGTACCGTGCGCGGTGCCTTGGGAATCTCGATGGGCGCAGCGCCTTCGTCGGCTTCGAGATCTTCCAGTTTCAGTTCGAGCTGCTCGATCTGGCGATCCAGTTTCTCGGAACTGCGCCCGAATGCCATACGGCGCAGCTTCGCGATCAACAGCTTCAGGTGCTCGATCTCGGCCTTGCCCGTGGCCACCACGGCTTCGTGTGATTCGACCAGATCTTCCAGATGACCGATGCGCGCATCGCGCTCAAGCAACAAGGCTTTGAGCGCTTCGATGTCATCCGGATAGGCGTTGGCCGTGGTCATGCCCACAGTTTACGCGGGCGCCGGTAGGTTTACAACGCCGAACTCGGCTCGGTCGTACGCACCGGCTGCCGCCAGTCGATGCCTTCGAGCAGCATCGATAACTGGGCCTGACTCAGGCAGACCACGCCGCCATCGGCGCGCGGCCAGATGAAGCGCCCACGCTCCAGGCGTTTCATCAGCACACACATGCCGTCGCCGCTCCACCATAGCACTTTGACCAGATCGCCCCGCCGGCCACGAAACACGAACACGTGCCCGCTGAACGGATCTCGCTCCAGCACGGTCTGGACCTTAGCCGCCAGGGTGTTGAACCCGCAGCGCATGTCGGTCACGCCTGCAGCCAACCAGACGCGAGTTCGACTCGGCAAACCGATCACGCTGCCATCCCCGGCATGCCGCGCAACATGTGCAGCACCAGCGTCAACGTACTCTCGTCCGGAGCGCCTTCGATGCGGACATGGGCGTTGCCTACGTTGATCTCAATCGCGCCGGTCGGTATCGTGGTCGGCGCCGACACCGGCACCAGCGGCGTAGTCTCGGCAAGCGGCGTCTCCACTTTCACCGGTAGCAGTCCAGCCGAATCGTATTCGCCGGCCCGCAACGAACGGCGCCATTTGAACACCAGATTCGCATTCAGGCCGTGCTCCATTGCCAGGCGCGCGACCGACACGCCGGGCTCGCATGCCAGCCTGGCCATCTCGCGCCGGAATTCGAGTGGGTGATTCGGGATGCCTTTGCGGCCAATCCTCTTTGGTGCTTCTGTTGTCAAAGTAGTCCCCGCTACTTGAAGTGGTGGGCACTACTCTGGCAACTTCCGGTCACGCCGTCGAGACGGTGCTGGAGACTCGCTTACGGGCGATTGAGGAGAGCGGAGTTTTCGGTCCTGGAGCGGACGGGCGTGGGGCTTGGCGAGCGTTACGCGTTACGTCTTGTCGCGTGCGGCGCAGGTACTGCTGCAGTGTTGGCGGGATGCTTTTTGCGGGCTTCCGCGTAGTCTCGTGATTGAGCGGCGCGATGAAAGGGCGTCGCGTGATGACTGCATACCCATGAACGAAAAGCGCTGGCCGGTGAACTGGCCAGCAAAGTGGTCCTGGCGATCCGAGGTTGAGTGTGCCAGAACCAAAGACACTGAACGGCGTGCGCGTGCAGCCAGGCGAGCATCTCAAACGATCGGCCCCGAAAGTCGGGGCTTCTCCGGCTCGACCTTGCGCAATAATCTGTGATCGCAGTTTAGGCTGGGCTAACGGATGCGACCAGACGCGCACTCACGTTCGGAAAATTGAAGGCATCGCAGGGCTTCTTCGGAACTGTCCATGTGGCGATCATCGCGGCGGTCGGCAGATAGTCGGGATCGGCCGACGCGACCCCGGCCCACACGCCGCGAGACACCTGTCTGCCATGGAGATAAAAGTGCAGCTCCCGGCCAGCGCGGTCGCACATACACTTGATTCTCTCCACCGATTGGCCCAATCCTCTAATCCGTGCGATTTGGTTGCGATCCAGCTCGAACAGGGCACTCACCACGCCGTCACAATTGCCAATGGCAATCATGTTGCTGTCATCAGTCAACGCCCATGTCGGATGCGGCGTGCCTAGGCGCAGCATGAAATAATCTGCAGACTCTGAACCAACCATACTGTTTCTCCTGCAAAAGATCCGTTGTTCTGCTAACTGAAGATCAATGGAAACGAACGTTCATCCAATCCTGTTCTCTTCGCCGTACCCGGATACTCGAGTGGATGTGCCCCGGGGCCTTGCAATGGGCGGGCGCAACAGCGAAGCGCCCTGCGCCCGTCGCTTCCAAGGCACTCACACGCTCGCCTGACGCGTCACGGTGTCGGCGGCGATACTGTCCTCCGAACCGGAAAGTCTCACTGCAACAGCCGCCGCCGCCGTGCTCCCGTAGACGTTGAGGGCGGTTCTCCCCATGTCGAAAAAGGCGTCGACGCCCAACAGCAGCAGCACCGCATCGGCCGGCAATCCGATCGACGTCAGCACGATGGTGATGGCTACGATCGCTCCGGAGGGCACATTGGCTGCGCCGTCGATGGTGATGATCGTCAAAATCAAAATCGTGATCACCAGCGGCCAGGACCAGGCGAGATGATATGCGTCGGCCAGATAGCCGACCGCAAGGGCCGTGTAAAGGACCGCGCCGTCGCGATTGAAAATATAGGCGAGCGGCAAGATCGTGGACGCCACGCCGTGGGGAACGCCGAATTCGACCAGCTTCTTCAGGTGCAACGGGTAGGTAATTTCGGACGACCGCGTCGTGAAACCAAGAATCAGCGGTTCCTTCACCTTCCTGAGAACGGCGAGAGGCGACTGGCCGGCGACGCGAATGACGAGGGTGAGTACCACCGCCAGCACCGCCATGCCGAGATAGGCCACGCCCAGAAGCTCGACGAGCGAGTGCACGCCGGTGAAGCCCTTGGCCGACAACAGCTGCGCGATCGCGGCGAAGATCGCGAGCGGCGACCATGCGATCACCCACTGGGTCATCTTGAACAGCCCCGACAGAAGCGCCTCGAAAACGGCGATCGCGGGCTCGGCACGTTCCGGGGCAGCCGACAAGGCCGCACCGAAAATGACGCCGAAAACGAGTACCGGGAGAGAATTCCCTGCAGCGAGCGCAGCGACGATGTTCGCGGGGATTAAATCAACGAGAAATTTCGTCCAGTCGATGCTGGACGCGAGCGCGGTGGGCATCGATCCGGAGTGAATGAGGCTCGCACCAAGACCCGGTCGAAATGCAAAGTTGAGCAGCAGGCCGAGCGACGCAGCCAGGCCGGTCATCAAGACGAAGAAGACGATACTGGATAGTGCGACCTTGCCAAGCCGTTCGCGCAGTCGGCCCGCACGAAAGACACCGACCGTGACCGACAGGAAGATCAACGGCATGACGACCATCTTGATCGCGTGGCCGAACATCGCGCTGAGAAAGCCCAATTTCCCGGCAAAGCCAGGAGCAAACACGCCGCAAGCGACGCCCAGGACGAGCCCGCCAAGCATTTGCATCGGGAGGGAAAGTCCTTTATTTTTCGTTTTCATGCCGCGCCTTTAGTAGTTTTATCCGTGCGGGCGTACCGTCAACGATGTGATTCCACATATGCTGACGCGCAAGCTCGCCGTCGTTCGCTTCGATTGCGTGAAAGATTTTCAGGTGCTCGATCGTGCCGCGCCGAACGGTTTCGTCGTCGCTACGCGGGAGTTCGTTTAGCGCTAATGTCTGGGCTCGCAATAGACCATACGCCGATGAGATTCGCACGTTTCTTGCTGCAGCAAATAACGCTTGATGAAAGACCCAGCCGACACGTTGCTCGAGCATGATGTCCGCGACGTCCCGGTCAATCAAGTCCTGCATTTTCTCTGCTGCGTCGCGAAGGTCTGCCGTTACGCCCGACCTGGCTGCAAGAAATGCCGCTGTACTCTCGAGGGCCAGCCGCATTTCAAAAATTTCGCGGAGATCACTCGTTGTCGGCGAGGCGACATAGGTCCCACTCTTTTCGATCACGACGACCAGCCCTTCGGATTCGAGCAAATGCAATGCGCTGCGCACGGGCATTTGGCCGAAGCCGAGTTCGTCCGACAGGCCTCGATGGGATACTTTCTGTCCAGGCGCAAGGCGGCCGTCGAAGATCCTCGATCGGATCTCGTCGTAGGCAAGCTCTGCATCTGTCGAGACTTTTGACGTCATCTGTGATCGCAGTTAGCGTATGATTGAAAAAGAGATAACGGATAGGAAATTACCCTTACTGGTAACGTTCGGCAACTGATAATTTTGCGAGTGGGTATGCCGAACGCGAACCGGAAGAAAATCTGCGTCATGAAGCGAGCTGATAATTAGATGACTTCACAAGATGTGCGCTTTACCATCTGCGCCGTTCGTGCGGAAGAAACCTATCCCCTCAGGGCCGCAATCTTGATGGCCGGAGATGAGGAGGGGAGCGCTCTACCCGGAGACTTCGCCCCGACGACGATGCATTTTGCCGTTCGGGATAACGACGGTATTGTGGCTGTGGCGTCCGTGTGTCAAGAAGGACAAGCCGGTGTTTTGAACGCTGAAGCGTGGCGCCTTCGCGGCATGGCCGTCCATCCATCGGTGCGTGGCCTGGGATTCGGACGTCTTCTGGTCAATCTGTCCATTCGTTATGCCCGCGAACAGCATGGATTATTGCTCTGGTGTACGGCGCGCGAATCAGCATACCCATTTTATGAAATGCTCGGCTTTAATCGCGATCCGAAACCGATTTCAATGCAGGGGCGCGACGACATGAGGTTCTTTCTCATGCAGCGCCAGATCGGGGGCTGATTTTCGTCTGCTTCTGACGTCAGACGACGAGATGGTGTCTGCGTGGTCTAGTCCGGCGCTTCTGCGCTGAGCCGTCTCCAATTGCGTCCGGTGTCCATGGACTTCTGCGATCAACTTGGAAACATCAGCGATCGACGGTGCCCTGGCCTGCCTGGATAGGGCCGCCGACGGCCACTTTGAGACGTTCGACGTTATGCGCCGGATCAGTGACAATCTCTGCTCAAAGTGTCGAGAAAAGGCGCAGCATGGAACACAAACAACACAAGTTGAAAACCGAAATGGCGACGAAGCTAAGAGACGCACTGGAGCAAGTTTCCGATGAGCGCTCCTTCGTGGAATTTCTGGCGCATCTCGCGACTGACTGGTTCACTGAAGCAGAAATCGAAGCAACCACGCCTTCATCACCCTATTCCAGTGGTGCATTGGGCTGGGAAAATGGTTCCATCGGCTCATTCCTGGAGGCCTCGTGCGCATGGGCAAATGCGTCCACGAAGGGATTGAAATATTACATACCGTCGGAAAATCCTTGGCGCCGCGCCGCTGACATTTTGATGGCAGGCAAGATCTATGAGTAAGCTACTCGTCCGATTTGTAGCGGTGCGGCTTCGCGTGGTCAGGCCGTATCAATTGCTTGAGTGAATGCCCCTGTCCGGAACGATGCATGACCGTTGTGGGTCGGTTATGCCTGTTGCATGAGGGCGTGGGCCGTGCGCGAGTGGCGTGCCTGGTCGTGGGGCGCAGTGCGGCCACGAGCAGTCGCTCGACGCTGCAGCCCAGATCACCGACAATTGGACATCGATAGTCCATTCGAACGTTGCTATGAACGCCAGGAGTTCCCGCTTCTTTGTCGCTGGTTGTATTGAGGAGCCTGTTTTTGTCCTGGATGGGATCGCTTCGGAATGGTTGTTCGTTTCAAAATTCTGGCAAAGGGCAAACACCTTGCTCGGGACAATGTTCGATCAGTTCGAAGAGGAAGTGGCCGAGCCCGCGATACTTAACCAAATCGCATGTGAGCTGGCACATCAAATTTGCGAACTTGTGGAGCGGAAAGACGAGACTATTAGCTTCGTCTACAGATGGACCCCACAAGGGGACGTCTATGTTCTGGAGACGCGTCGAGCGACCCTTATCTCGCAGTTGGAAGCAGTCCGTGACTTCCTTTTCCTGGCCGCCAAAAATAATGAAGCACTCGAGTTGAGTCTTTAGGTAGATCAACAGTCAAATGGCTTGCCTCTCCGGATGCAGCAAAATTTCTTGGTGTCGGAGTGACCGAAGTTGGGCGGTGGAATTGTCCGCTGCGGGTCGGTAACGGGCGATCCTTGAAAGGGTAAGCGCAGGTCGCGGCTTGGGTTTGCGCGCCGAGCCTAATCAGAATAGCTGCAGGTATTGCTGCATCATTGGAGGGGCGGGTACTGGCGCTCCGGGGAGGCGCGTGTCCATGTGACCGCGAAAAGTTGCCGTGGCCGCCCGAGTGTATCAGCGGTCCAAACGGGACGACTCGAACTTCCCCATTCGGTCGGTTGTCGGTGATGACGATCGGCAGCTATCTGCAAGGCGTCCTCACCTGACTGCCGCCCCTCAAAGCATCCGACATCGCCGAACGGCTCCCGCATCGTTGGACACACAGCGCCACCAAACTGGCAAGACGGGTTCGCCCGTGCTTACAATCAGAAGAAGCGGTACGCCGATTCTGCAAAAAGCCTTCGCCACGCCATAAATTGGCGACCTCGATGTCGTCTCGCGCGCGTTGGCGCCTCGATTACCGTGCAGCAACAGGAGAACCCGATGATCAAAGTCAGTGTCATGTACCCGTACGCGGCAGGCGCGCGATTCGATCATGCTTACTACCGCGAGAAGCATATGCCAATGGTGAAACAGCGGCTCGGTGCGGCATGTCTGTACTACACGGTGGACAAGGGCGTCGCAGGCGGCGCTCCGGGCACTGATCCTGTCTACGTGGCCAAGTGCGACTTTGTCTGCACGTCTGTCGAAGCTTTCGAGGCGGCCCGCGACCCGCACGCGCAGGAGATCATGGCCGACATCGCCAAATACACGGATATACAACCCGTGCTTCAAATCAGTGAGGTGGTGGTAGAGCGTTCCGAATTCTGACCAAGGTTCGGATATCGCCAGGCACCGCATCCGCACATGGCATACCTCGGCAACAAGGCGGTGCTTATGCAAGCGCTCAGCCGGGGTATCGAAGTCTCGTGTCTTTCGAGGCCGTCTGTTTGACCCTGCGGCCCGCGCCTGCAAGCAAGCAGTTGACCGATCCAGTAGGATAGGGCTCCGCTACGCGCAGATCACGAGCGTCGATAACGCGCCTTCGCTGACCGACGTGCAAGATTTTCCAGTGAACGCGATACACCGCGATTCCGGCGGTTCGCCAATCAATTTGATCAATTGAAGGATGCAGACATGAGCACGATTTACGATATTCCTGTCAACGCCATCGACGGCGCGCAAACAACCCTGCGTTCCTACGAAGGCAAGGTGCTGCTGGTGGTGAACGTGGCGTCCAAATGCGGGCTGACGCCGCAATACGAAGGTCTGGAGGCGCTCTATGAAGGCAAGCGCGCCGAAGGTCTCGAAGTGCTGGCGTTCCCCGCCAACAACTTCAAGGGCCAGGAGCCGGGCACCGATGCGGAGATCCAGTCGTTCTGCACCGGCACTTTCGGCGTGAAGTTTCCGTTGTTCTCGAAAATCTCCGTGATCGGCGACGACAAGCATCCGCTCTATCGCTCGCTCACCCAGGCGCAGCCGCAGGCGACCGGCGACGGCCCGTTCCGTGCGCGCCTCGAAGGCTACGGCATTCAACCGAACCCGGCGCCCGAGGTGCTGTGGAACTTCGAGAAGTTTCTCGTGAGCCGCACGGGCGAAGTGGTCGCGCGTTTTTCCCCCGATACGACCGCGGACGACCCGACGCTGGTCGCCGCCATCGATGCGGAGCTGGCCAAGACCGTTGTTGCACGAGAGTAGGCGGATTCACGGCCATAGCCGTTTATGGGCCATTGGCCGGCAACTCAACCCTTGCCGAGATCTCCCGCCGCAGGCGCCAGCGCCCAGTCGAGCGCGAAATCGGCGACCTCCTCCCAGCCTTTCTCGCCACAGGTGTAGTGGCTGCGGCCGTCGAACAGTTTGTACGCCGAAACGGCTCGCGATCCCTTCGCATTCCTTTCGAAATTCTCGCGCTGCACGGCCGGCGGCAGGATGTTGTCGTTGCCGCCGGCGATAAAGAGCAGCGGCGCGCGATCACCGTTCGCGAAGTTGTAGCGCGTCGGGGCATTCGGGTTGACGTTCGCGAACCCGCCTTGAAACAGGATGCGCCCCGACACGGGTACCGCGTAGCGGTCGTAAACCCGCTTCGATTCCTCGAGGCTCAGGTTGTTCGTGAATGCGTAGTGAAACTCTTTCTCGGTAATGGGCACAGCGCGATGCAGGTTGGCCGGATTGCGCAGGACCGGGAACGTCGCCTTGATCTCGCTGAACGGCAGTGCCCATACGCCCTTCACCGCGGCGCCGTCGATCGAGACACCGGCCGAGCCGTAACCCGCGTCGAGAAGAAGCTGGACGAACGCGCCGCCGAACGAATGCCCCATGATGATCGGCTTGGTGTCGAGCGCCGCGATGGTCCGGGCCAGGTGATCGAAGATCTCGCGCACGCCGAGATTCACCAGCGGCGACGGATCGCGACGGAGGGCCTCGACGCCGGCCGTGCCCGGCTGGACGCCCGGATACCCCGGCGTGATGACGCGCATGCCGCGCTGCTCGTAGCGCGTGACCCAGTGTTCCCACGACAACGGCGTCATCCACAGGCCATGAATCAGTACAACCGTGTCGGTACGCGTTTCCGGAATCATATCCCAGCTCCTGTGATTGCTAAATGACGATCATCACGCCCGTGAGAACTCGGTGTTTCCGGATCCGTTTGCCCCATGCTTGCCAGCATCGAAACAAAAGGTACTACGCGATTGCCGTGTGCCACGCACGTTGAGAATAGTCTTTGACACCGGCGTCGTTCAGCGTGAATGATGTGTCCATCATAAAGACCATCCGAATACGCGACATGGCCAAAAAGCCGGAATTCTTTGCTCAAACGCCGACGGCGCTGGACGATGACGCAGATCCGTTCGCCTTCAAGCGGGATGCCTTTTCCGACGTGCTGGAGCTGATCCGCATCCGCGGCAATACGGTCTTCACGTGCGCGGCATCGGCGCCTTTCGGATTGCGCTTTCCTGCCGGCAAGTATCGTCTGCACATCATCCGTAGCGGCAGCGTGGCGATCGAAGTGGAGGGGCTCGACGAGCGCTATCACGCATCGCAGGGAGACCTGGTCATGCTGATGCATGGCCACGGCCATGTCATCTCCGACCGGCCGGGCCGCTCCGCGAGTCTCGTCACGGATCTCGCGCCACAGTACTACGATCGCGAGCGCCTGACGATCGGGAGCGGCGACACCACCTGGCTGTGCGGCGACTTCGGATTCGACGGCGTGCTGTCGCAACGGTTGCTGTCCGTGCTGCCGCCGGTGCTGGTGCTGAAAGGGTTGCGGGAGCGGCCGTTCGAATGGCTGGAGCTGAGCTGCCATTTCATCCTCGACGAGGCGTTGAGTCCGCGTGCGGGCGCCGCCGCGATGATCTCCCGATTGCTGGATGTCATCTTCGTCCAGTTGCTGCGCACCTGGGCGACAGAGGGCTCGGCGGGGCACGGGTGGCTGTCCGGTGCGATCGACAGCCGGATCAATCCGGCGATGTCGGCCATTCATGCCGACCCGGGGCGTGCGTGGAGCGTGAGTGATCTCGCCGAGTTGTCGAATCTGTCGCGGTCGGCTTTTGCGGACCGGTTCCAGCGTGTCGTGGGGCAGGCGCCGTTGAGCTACCTCACGACCTGGCGCCTCGATCGGGCGGCGGAGTTGTTGCGGTACAGCCGCGCGCCGATTTCGGATATCGCTGGTCGGGTTGGGTATTCGTCGGAAGCAGCGTTCAGTCGGGCGTTTCGAGGACGGTACGAGATGTCGCCGATGCAGTGGCGGAAGGTGAATACGGAGTAGGGTGGGCCTGACGACCATCGTGGCCCGGCAGATGTCGGTGGCTAGACGGTCTCCAACCTGTACTGCGTCAGTCCGGCATATTCCATGCGCGCCTTGACCGAAAACCCGTGACGTTCATAGAACGGGATGTTGCGCGGTTCTCCCGTTTCCAACGACATTTTCCCCGACGGGTCGATGTCTCGAAGATGTGACAACGTCGCACGCAGAAGCGCCGATCCGATTCCTTCGCCTTGCCGGCCCGGGGCTACACCGATGAATTCAATCCGGCTGCAATCGGTGTCCGGAGAATTTGCGGGCGCAGTCTCGCGAAGCAGATCGATTCTGCTCAACGACGGCGCGCCGCAACCGATCGCGATGTCGCGCCCCAGCGCTGCAAGCATGCGGGGCGATTCGCGGCAGGAGGCTGGCGCAAAATAGCTGACCGCCACCAGGTCGCCATTGCGCCAGGCGCCCAAGGCCGGCATGCGAGCATCGTAGTGATACTTCAGGTAGCACCCGAGATAGTTTGCTCGCCGCTCGTCGAATCCCGGACTGTCGGCGAACAGGCACCAGCCAAGCGTAGGGTCTTGCTCGAACGCCGAATAGAGCAAAGCCAGCACTGCGTCGAGAAACGAATACGACAGCGAGGTCACCTTCAATTCTGTACCGTGCATGTTTGAGGCAGCCCAGGGGGGAAAGTGGCTGATGGAACGGGTTGGTGTCACGCGCAGCGTAGAGCATGACTCGACTCCTTAGCAGGGAAGATGAGGGTGCTGCTGAAGAAGTCACGATATATAGCACTTACTGCCGTTCTACCGATTTGTCCTATGGCATAGAGAGAGCGTCGCGGTGCGTACCCCGACCTTTCACGTGGTCGATAGCCACTGGCCGTGCGCTACCTGGTGTATCTACCGCGCGGCTGTTGCTGGCTGAACCGCTTTCAGCGGCTTGTGCGAGACTACGAGCACTTGCCTGACACGCTTGCCGCGCAATACGTTGTGGTCCTCTCCGTACCGATCACTCATCCGGATGCCAGGCGGTCGGATGTCGTCGTGGAAGCGCGCCAGGCCGAGAATCCATCGGCGTAACTGCCGGACTGAACAGATCTGAATGTTTATTCTTCTGGATCAGAACATAGTGTTCGAGTGAGGAATATTTTCAGGAATGGGCTGCAGAACGTCCCAGTGTTCTACGATCTTGCCTTGATCCAAACGGAAAATGTCCATTACGGCCTCTCCTCGCGTACCTGGCTCTCTTACTAAATGGACGTGCAAGATCACATAATCACCGTCGGCGAATACGCGCACGATGCGGCTATGTGACTGTGGGTACCTTTGCTTAAAAGCAGCCATGAATTGACGGAATCCTTCCTTGCCATCCGGGATATGGGCATTGTGCTGCGTGTAGGTTGGACCCATCAAGGCGATCGCCGCTTCCGCGTCTTTGTCGTTCAGCGCCTCGTTATAGAAGGTGACGACGGTCGCCTTGTTCTTTTCGATTTGCGTGGGTTCGTCCGCATGAACGATTGCCGCAGCGAAGGTGATGCTTACACCAAGAATGAGAGCCTTCATGAGAGACATTATTTAACTCCGAGTGATGTTCGGCGGTGGCTGCACCAGACGCTATATCTATACTTGCAGGCACGATAGTGCCGTAGCAGAAGTCAGCCTCTAGCGTCGAGTGAACCCCCGACACTTTCGCCGTGCCCCTGTCGCCAATTGACATTCAGACAGAGCACGTGTGAGGCAAATCTACTTCTTGAAAATGGAGATGTTTTCGGCAAGCCACTGGGTCAGGGGCAAAGGAGCTTTCCCCGTCACCTCCTGGACAGTCGTGGTTGTTTCACTCATTGCGGAGTCGCGGAACGCCTGGTCTAGACCTACAAGCAAATCCGCGACGTATGCGGGCAGCCCTTCCGCCAGTAGAACCTCTCGCTGCTGCTCGAGTGTCCGCTCCCCGTAAATGACATTACGACCTAGCAGCTGTGAAAGTTCGTCCGCAATTTCATGCATCGTCATGGCACGCGGACCCGTGAGGTGATAAACCCGCTGGGACTCGGGTTCGACGTGCTCAAGCAAAGCAATGCGTGCCACTCTCGCAACGTCGCGCGTATCGATGAAATTGACCCGTCCATTACCGGCAGCACCAGCCCACGAATCTGAAGCGATAGCAGCAGCAGACCGTTTGAGAACGTCCATAAATGTGGATGGTCGCAGTGTTGTCGAGGCCACGGCTTGTCTGGCCAGATGCTCCTCGATTTGCATATGCCACGCCATCGGGTTCAAGCGGGTCGGAGGCCCAAAGGACGAGAGCTTGACGATGTGACGAACCCCCGAAGCGACAGCGGCATCAATCAGCGCGACTTCGTTTGCCACCTGCTGCAATGATGTGCCATGTGAGACGAACAGGCGCTCCGTACCTCGAAGCGCATCGACGAGCGTACGCGGTTCACTGAAGTCCACTCCGGCTGCGTTCATTCCCGGTGGCAAATCAAGTGCATCGGGTGTGCGGGTCAAAGGTATGCGGTCTTTTAACGACACCCATCAGAGGTTGGGAGTGGCAGGCATGCTCCATGGCATGAGGGCCGCGTAGTCGTCGGCGGTTGCAGCGAGAGGCAGCTTCGTGAACAGCCAGACGAGGTAGCGATACGGTTCGATGCCGTTCGCCTTGCACGTCTCGACGAGGGAGTACAGATTGGCGCTGGCCTGCGCGCCGGCGACAGTGTCGGAGAACAGCCAGCCTTTGCGGCCGACGACGAACGGTCTGATCGCGTTTTCACACAGGTTGTTCGAGAGTGGCCAGTTGCCGTTCTCGATGTAGCGGACCAGCTTGGGCCATTGCCCGCTCATGTATTGCAGCGCCTTGCCGAGCAGACTCGACGGCACGACGGCGGGCAGATGCTCGACCATCATGCATTCGACGAGGGAGAGCGCTCGGGCGCTGTATCGGGTACGCAATCGCTGCCGGCGTTCAGGCGTCCACTTCGCGCTTCGCGCCTCGGCCGTGAACAGCTTGCCGATCAGCTTAACGAAGCGCGTCGCCAGCAGATCCGATGAGCGTGCCGCTTTCGGCACCGACTCCTCGGCCTTGATGAAGCCGCGGCGTACATGCGCCCAGCATCCGAGATGCACGAGCTGGTGATCGTGGGCGATGCCGTTATAGAGTTCGTACCCGTCCGTCATCAGCACAGTGCCGGGCTGCACGCCGGCATAGAGCTTCTGCGCATGTTGGGCACCACGTCCCGGCGAGTACGAGAACATCCGCACGGGCGGCCCTGAGCCGTTGACCTGCGCCCACAGGTAGCTCTTTGCCTGCGGCCTTCGTCCCGGTTCCTTCAGCACCTGGAACGTTGTCTCGTCGCCGTAGATCAGGTCGGATTCGAGCAGCGCGTCACGCATCAGGTTGATCACCGGCTGCGTAGCAAGCCCCACTCGCACCACGCTAGCGGCCAGCGTGTTCGACGAGATGTCGCCGCCGAAGCGACGCAGCAGCGTGGCCTGGCGATACAGTGGCATGCCGTATTGGTACTTGCCAGTGATGATCCACGCCAGCGCGGATTCCGTGAGCAGCCCGCGAGGGATGATGCGCGTCGGCGCTGGCGTGACCTTAATGCCGAGATCACAGCAAGGGCAGGCGTACTTGACCCGCTGGTGCTGAACGACGCGCACTTGCTCGGGAATCACGTCGAGCTGTTCGCTCGTTTCTACGCCAATCTCGACGAGGGCGTGGCCGTCGTGCGCGCAGAATCGTTCAGCTTCTGGCAACTCGTGCCGCACGACCTCGCGCGGCAGGCTCGGATTGAGTGGTTTGCGCCCGCGCTTGCCGCGCGTGTGGGCGGCGACCGAGGTGCCGGGCACGTCTTCACGCGCGGGCGCGTCGGCAGTCGCCGCCAATGCCTCTGCTTCGTTGAACAGGCCGAGCTGGTCGGCATGGCGCGCCTCGCTCGATGCACCGAACAGTTCGTGCTTGTAGGCCCGCAGCTTCTCTTCGGCCAGATCGCGCTGGGCCGTCACGAGTCGAAGCTCACCGCGCAGCGCATCGCGTTCGGCGAGCAGTGCCTGGTATTCCTCAACACTCGGCATGACGGGGCTGTTCGGCATGGCCGATTAGACCATGTCACCCGCGCGGTGTTCAGCTCATCCGCGCGTAATATCGCTGGGGATGCTTCTGGATCACGGCCAGGTCGATGCCGTCGAGCAGCCAGTGCAATTGCTCGGCGCTGAGCGTGATTGTGTCGCCTCCGTTCGGCCAGATGAAGCGATCGGCTTCGAGTCGCTTGAGCAGCAACCAGAAGCCGTTGCCGCCCCAGCCGAGAATCTTGATTCGATCGCGCCGGCGGTTGCCGAAGACGAACAGCGCCGAGGTCATCGGGTTCAGGCGCATCGCCTGTTCGACCAGGATCGACAGTCCGTTGATGCCCATGCGGAAGTCGACTGGATCGCGATGCAGATAAACCTTCAGCCCTTCGTCGAACCGGAACATGGCAGCCTCCCGAGCATTTGCACAACGGCCGTCAGTTCATCGAAGTTCGCCGGGCCCAATTCTAAGGAAACGCCGTTTGGCAGGTGCACATTCAGTGAGAATGCCGCAGCCAATTTAGTCGGAGTGGGAGCAACCGCGGAGGTGACGACCTGCATAAAGGCTGATTCCTCAGGCACGCAAGCCGCCGGCAGTTCGACGCGAGCCTCTCGTGACGGCTCCGTCACGGAGCTGACTATCTCGCCCGCGGCTTGTTCGCGCTGATACTTGGAAATCCACGTCCGAACGAGGTTTGGATTGACGTCGTGCTCCATGGCCGTCCGCGCGATCGACACCCCGGGCTTCAGACACGCCTGTATCAATTCGCGCTTCGCATCCTCGTCGTACTTACGCCGTCCGTCTCGCTTGCGATCGACCACCAATCAGCTCTGCAAACCTCCGCGTTGCTCGTTCATGCACACCTGTCCACGCTCATTGAACATGGACACGTAGCCTCGGTGAATCAGCCTCGCCGTGCAATGGCGTCAATCAAAGAGCGCTTACGGTCAAAGCGACGACGTCGACCGACTCTGAGGCAAGAAGGCTGATCAGCGACGAACCGACGCGGCCAGTGGCGCCGGCGATTGCGATACGTGGTCGTTGAGACATGGCGGGTGAACCGACGGTCATGACGAGTCCCTTGATGTATCATGGAATGAACGGTACAAGAATGTTGGAACTATCGTTCCAGCTTGTCAAGCTGTTCCTGAGGATTCCATGAGCGGAAAGCCGCAATTTGACGAAGCGGCCGTAATCGATGCGGCCATGAAGGTCTTTTGGCGCCACGGCTATGCAGCGGCATCAATTAATGACCTTACCGAGGCGACCGGCCTATCCCGCTCCAGCCTCTACCAAAGATTTGGTGACAAGGACGGTCTCTTCCGGGAGGCGCTCGCAGCGTACACAAAGCGAGTGCTCAGTCGGATGAACGGTGTAGAAGCAGATACGGCGCGGGGGCGTCTCGAAGGGATCCTGCGGGCCTACTTGCCTGCGCTCCCCGACCGGGAACGTCCAGTGGGTTGCCTGATATCGCGAAGCTGCGCCGAAATGGTGGATCTCACAGCGGACGGAAAGGCGGCTGCGCGAGCAAGTGCGGAGCTCCAGTACGAGATGCTTGCAGGCGTCCTGCGCGATGGGATCACGAATGGCGAGTTGCCGAACGACACGCGCGTTGACGCACTTGCGTGGCTTTACCTCGGGGTCTTGCATTCAATTGTGAATTTGCCGCAGGCCGGCGCAAGCGCCGACGCGCTCGATCGCATGATTGATATCGCCATGTCGGCGTGGCCACCTTCCCCGCACGCTCAGCCAGCGGCAACATAGGCCGCAGGAAATCTTTCAATACCCTGCGGAGCACGGGTTTGGGCGCGTTTGCCGTCAATCTTGCGGCTGCGACGCCATGCGTGCATCGAACGCTTCGCGTGCGGTATCGAATTCGCCGAGATGTTCGAGCATCCAGTCATGGAGCGCCTTGAGGGGCCGTTGCAGCGCACGCCCCAAAGGCGTGATCTCGTATTCGACCGCCACCGGCGAAACGGGTATCACCGTCCGGGAAACAAGTCCGTTTCGCTCGAGCCGGCGCAGACATTGCGTCAGTGCTTTCTGGCTAACGCCCTCCAGATGCCGCTTGATCGCGTTGAAACGCAACGGCCCGCTATCCAGCACCGTGAGGACCATCATCGACCACTTGTCGGATATCTGGTCGAACAGAAGGCGTGTCGGACAAGCGGCCGGAAAACGTTCAGGCTCAGCGGACATGGTTACCTCGAATATCCCTAGTGGAAGAAAAGTGCGTTATTGACACTAAGTTTCCAAAGTATACCATCGGGCCTGGTTTCATCACCGGACGGCTCAACTCATGCACGCATCTCCAGAAATCCTGTTTCGGCCCTTCTCGGTCGGTTCGCTTACGCTACCGAACCGGATCGTCATGGCTCCCATGACCCGCTCCTTCGCCCCGCACGGTGTGCCGGGGCCAGCGAATGCCGCTTACTACCGGCGCCGTGCCGAAGGCGGTGTCGGCTTGATCATTTCCGAAGGCACCGTAGTCGACCGGCCCGCGTCCCGCAACGACCCCGATGTTCCTTCGTTCCATGGCGAAGCGGCGTTAGCCGGTTGGCAAGGTGTGATCGACTCGGTGCATGACGCTGGCGGCAAGATGGGGCCCCAGTTGTGGCACACGGGCGCGGTGAAGGGTTTTCAGACCGAATGGACGCCGAACGTGCCGGTGGAAAGTCCCTCTGGCTTCGATGCGCCCGAGGTCCAGCGCGGCGTAGCAATGAGCGATGCCGACATTGCCGACACCATCACCGCTTTCGCCAGGGCAGCCAGCGACGCCAAACGGCTCGGTTTCGACACGGTCGAACTGCACGGCGCGCATGGCTATCTGATCGATCAGTTTTTCTGGGCGGGCACCAACCTTCGGACGGACGCATACGGCGGACCAGGCATTGGCGAGCGGGCGCGGTTTGCGGCGGAAATCATTGCGGCTGTCCGAGCGGCAGTGGGCCCTGGTTTTCCGATCGTTATTCGATTGAGCCAGTGGAAACAGCAGGACTACTCAGCGCGTCTGGCACGCACACCAGAGGAAATGGCGCAGTGGCTGGAACCGCTCGTGGCCGCCGGCGCGGATGTACTGCATTGCTCGCAACGGCGCTTCTGGGAGCCGGAGTTTCCCGAAGTCGACGGGGACGAGGGGCTTAACTTCGCCGGCTGGGCAAAGAAGTTGACCGGGGCCGCCACGATCAGCGTCGGGTCGGTTGGGCTTTCCGGCGAATTTATGAGCTCATTTGGTGGAGAAAAATCTACCAGCGTGGGGCTGGATGCGCTCATCAAGCGGATGGATCGGGGCGAGTTCGATCTGGTCGCGGTCGGGCGTGCGTTGATTTCTGATCCGCACTGGGTTGAAAAGATTCGCTCGGGAGAAGGCGAATTGCGAGGGTACGAGGTCACGGCGTTGGGGGAGCTCGTTTAGCGAGCTTGTGATTTTGCTTGTGTCGGAGTGCTCCGGCCAGCGCAAACGGCTGGGGTCAACCTAAGGCTCGCGTGGGCCATCAACATCAACCTAAGGAAGGTTCGTATGTCGGATACGTCGCAGATTGCTCTCATCCGGAAGTTGTACAGCGCCATGGGAGACGTGAATACCTTCAAATCGCTCCTGGCGGATGACGCCGAGTGGGACATCACTGAAGGATTCCCCAACGGGGGCGTCTATCGCGGACTTGATGAGACGGTCAATGGTTTCTTCCCATTCATGGCCGATTTCGACGAGTTCTACGCGAAAGGGGACGAGTTCTTCGAGTCGGGCGATCACGTGATCGTTCTCGGACACTATTTCGCCCTTTCGAAGAAGGGCCGAAGGGTGCAATCCCGATTCGCTCATTTCTGGTCGGTTCGAGATGGAAAAGTCGTGCGCCCGCAGCAGACCGCCGACACCCTTCTCATCGCACAAGCTCTGGGAAAATGACTGGAGCGCCGCGAATGGAACGAGTAAAACTGAACGGCGCGGACGTCGAATACGATGTCCGCGGGTCCGGGGCACCAGTGGTATTTATCCACGGAGCGATTCTGTCGGATGGGTTCGTGCCAGTGATCGAGCAGGCTGGAATCGCGGAGAATTTCCAGATCGTCCATTACCGGCGCCGCGGCTACGCCGGCAGCTCACGGGCTGTGGCGGGCATGACGATGCAGGGGTGGTCTGGTGACTGCGTCGACTTATTGGATCACTTGGGCATTGCGTCGGCGCACGTGGCAGGGCATTCCTTTGGCGCAGGCATCGCATTGCAGATGGCGATCGATGCTCCGAGCAGAGTGCGGACGCTGGCATTGCTGGAGCCGCCGCTCGGGTCATTGGTACCGTCCGGGGAGCAGTTCGCGGAATGGACGACAACTGTCCGCGAGGTCTACGACTCAGGAGACAAAGCTGCGGCGGCGGACATGGTCTTGGCAGGAGCGTATGGACAGGACTACCGGCGATTCACCGACGTCGCACTGCCTGAAGGTGCGTTCGATCGCGCGATATCCGATATCGACACGTACTTTCAGGTCGAACTCGGTGCCATGCTTCGCTGGGATATCACAACGGAATGCCTGAAAGATATTCGACACCCGGTGCTGTCAATGCGCGGCAGCGATACATTGCCGGTATTCCTTGAGGGCGCCGATCTAATGCAGCAGTGGATTCCAGAAATCGACACGGTGTCGATCCCGCGAGCGGGCCACGACTTGCCGGGCAGGAATCCCGCCGCCGTTGCGACTGGTCTCGTCGAGTTCTTCACGACCTGCGAGTCGGCACCGGTTGAGCGCGCCGGCGGTCGCCGAATGCGCGGGGCCGGATAGGATCCGGCCGCGATTCGGCTCCTGGCCTGTGCCGCTCGAAACACCGGTCAGCACGGGAGCACAGGCCGGGCAACCAAACGTTCCCGGACAGGAGTTCGTTGGGGAGTCCAGCAGTAAGGCAAGCTTCCGGACGCAGCGATAGGCGATGGCGCGCCTATCGCGCCGGCGGGTCTGGCGTCGGGAACTGTGCGGGCTTCCTTCGCTTTCAGTTTCCGGGAGGCTATCACCGCTTCTCAAAGGGGCTACGCCGCTACGTTTGATGTCCCATATGAGTAGGGTTTTTCTCATTCACTTCACGGCAATTATATTAGCAATACTAACCATATAACTGATTCGGCGACGGCTAACTCACCCAATTGCACCGTGATGGCGCCACTTATTCGCCTATCAGAGATAGTCATGTTTTCGCTACACGTTGCCGCAGCCACGTGCAAAGGACCTTCTAATGTCCCTGTTATCACTCTTCACGCCGCTTAAAGTCGGACGCTACGAGCTGGCCCACCGTGTCGTGATGCCTCCGCTCACACGCATGCGCGCCGGCGCCGGAAATGTTCCGAATCAGCTCGCCCCCGAGTACTACGGCCAACGTGCTTCCGAAAGCGGCCTCATCATTGCCGAAGCCACGCAAGTCACGCCCAATGGACAGGGTTACCCTGCAACCCCCGGTATTCATTCCACGGAACAGGTGGCTGGCTGGCGGAAAGTGACCGATGCAGTACATGCCAAGGGAGGCATCATCTTTCTGCAGCTGTTGCATACCGGGCGGGCGTCACATTCGAGCTTCCAACCGAACGGCGAACTTCCTGTTGCACCATCGGCGATCGCGATCTCTGGTCTAACCGCGCTGACCCCGGAATGGAAGTCGGTGCCTTACGAGATACCGCGTGCACTTGAGCTGGACGAAATTCCCGGGATCATCGACGCCTGGCGCGAAGGCGCGCGCGAAGCCATGGCAGCCGGTTTCGACGGTGTGGAAATTCACGGCGCGAACGGCCTCCTGTTGCAGCAGTTTCTGGACGACAGCTCTAACAAGCGCACCGATATTTACGGAGGTTCGGTTGAGAACCGGGCCCGGCTGCTCGTCGAGATCACGCAAGCGTTGATCGAGATCTGGGGCGCCGATCGCGTTGGCGTTCGCTTGTCACCGTTCGGTACCTTCAACGACGTGGGCGATTCCGATCCAATCGGGCTTTATGGGCACGTACTCACGCGCTTGAGCAAACTCGGTATCGCTTACGTCAGTTTGATCGAGGCGCGTAGTACGAGCGCCGGACTGGAGATCGATACCCCCCAGTCAGTCAGCCAGCTTCGTCCCTTCTGGCCGAAGACCCTGATCCTCGCCGGCGGATTCACCGCGGAGTCGGCGGACGAGGCCATCCGTTCGGGGCAAGCCGACGCGGTGGCATTCGGCAGGCAGTTCATCTCAAATCCGGACCTGCCTGAGCGCCTCAGGCGTGGCGCGCCGCTCAACCGCTATGACCGTGCAACTTTCTATGGCGGCGGTGCAGCAGGTTATGTCGATTACCCCGTGCTGGAAACGGCGGGGCATACGGAGTGACGTCGAGGTCCACGGCACCACAGGCGTCGTGAATCGCCCGGCCGTTCAACCAACAGAAGTGCGAATCCTTAAGGGACATTGAATATGAAAGTCGTCGTTCTTGCCGCCACCGGCCAGGTTGGCCGCACGGTCCTCAGCGAACTGATCAGTCGGGGTCATCAAGTCACCGCAGTCGCGCGTACTCCGGAGAAGCTTCCCAACAGCATCCATACCGTACGCGACGATCTGAGCAGCGCCGATCGAATTGCGGAGATCATCGTCGAGGCCGATGCAGTCGTCAGCGCCTTCGGACCTCCGAAGGAAGACGCACGTTTCTTCAGCGACGTGAGTTACACGGATCAACTGGCCCACGTGATCGAGCGGGCGATTGCCGCTGTACGCAAGGCTGGCGTTCCCCGCCTCCTCATGGCAGGCGGATGCGGCTCGCTGTGGTTTTCGCCAGGTGTGACGGTACTGCAATCCGGTCACTGGCCCGAGAAGGCGGTTCCAATTGCGACCTCCCATGTCAAGGCTTTTGCGGCGTTGAGAGCGTCGGGTATCAACTGGACTTATTTCAGTCCGCCGATGCAGATCGATCCGGGCGTGCGCACGGGCAAGTTCCGCCTTGGCGGCGATGACCTCATCGTGGACGAGCAAGGCAAAAGCTGGATCTCCTACGAGGACTATGCGGTTGCGCTGGTCGACGAGCTGGAGAAACCTGCTCACGAGCGAGCGCGCTTCACTATCGGCTACTAGCGAGTTCGCATTCGCATGGGCGATCGCGTTGCAGCGCCCGCGGATGCCGGCCGAGCGTGAATCCCATCGCGCGATAGTCTGTCACAATCTCTGTGCCTTCGGATGCTTGCGGTGGCGCCGGCACCGCGTCGTCGCGTTCCTTACCGCGCAAAAGATCCCGATCAGGGACCGCGGCGACGGCCAGCCAGTTCGCCGCGCGTCGGCTGCCGACCGCGAGTGAGCGAAGTCCGTTCGCGCGCGCGAGCACCTGCGGGTCATGCCGATCGAGCCGCGCGCGGCGCGCGAGGTTCGCGATGTCGACGAATGGCCGCGCGGCGCGTGCGAGCTCGATGCGGTCGGCGACGCCATCGCGCATACCGCGCGACAACGAGAAGGCGAGGCGCACGAACAGAGCATCAGCCGGACCTCCGAGCTCACTCAGTGGTCGATGTCTTGAAAGACGATGCTCTTTAGCGCTATCCCGATTGATTCCGTATATCCACCGATTCATCCACGGTGGTGAAGGACTGAGGCAAAAGGCTGACGGGCAGGCGTGCCACTCATCGGTAGAAAAATGGCTGCTATATATCGTTTCCTGCGTCGGATCTCAGCGGCCATACGGACAATCGATCACGACGTAAACGACGTTTTTCCCTCATTTACGGCTGAATGGCGCCATTTGAGGGTTCCTCGTAAAATGCGACTTTACGGGATTTTCAGTCAACGACGTCATCATGCATCGAATCGGGTTCTTCGTTTGCCGTGGCTACGATGCGCTCGATCTGGGCGGGCCACTGTCGGCTTTCAACCAGGTCGGCACGGCGGCAGGCCACGCGCCCTATGATCTCCACGTCATCTCGCCGTCCGGCGGCCCGGTTCCGGGCAATACGGGCTTGTCGGTCGACACGAAGCCGATCGGAAGGCGCACGTTCGACACCGTCATTTTCGTGGGCGGTGACATCGATCCGATGCAGACGCCGGAGAACATCGCCGCAGCCAGAAAACTGGGCGCCAGGGCCTCGCGGGTGGCAAGCGTGTGTACGGGGGCGTTTCTGCTTGCGGAAACGGGCTTGCTGGACGGCTTGAGAGCGACGACGCACTGGCGATACGCTGCCCAATTGCAGTCGCGCTTTCCCCGCACCAGGGTCGAGGGCGACAGCATCTATCTCGAGGAGGGCCGCATCTGGACGTCGGCGGGCATCGCATCCGGAATCGACCTGGCGCTCGGCATGATTGAACGAGATATGGGCGCGGAGGTCGCGCGCGCTGTCTCCCGGCTTTTGGTGGTTCCGTATCGTCGGCCAGGCGGTCAGTCCCAATTCTCGGCGATGTCGCAGATGGAGCCGGAATCGGATCGCATCCGCATCGCGCTGAATTTCGCGCGGGAACATCTGACGGAAGCGTTGCCTGTCGAACGGCTCGCCGAGGCCGCAAGTTTGAGTTTGCGACAGTTCGGGCGCGCATTTCGTCGGGAAACCGGAGAAACACCTGCGAAGGCGGTCGAGCGCTTGCGCGTCGAAGCGGCGCGGCTGCGCCTGCAGGGGGGCAGCGAACCGATCGAACAGATTGCGCTGGCTGTCGGGTTCACCGACCCGGAACGGATGCGGCGGGCCTTCCTCAAACTGCATGGACACCCGCCGCAAGCGATTCGACGCGAGAGCCGATCGAACGGCGCGCGCTGATCGACCATCGTCAACCGGCCGATCTGCGCGCTGACTGGCCGAGGTCCTTCTAACGGACTAGCGGCGCTCCGGGCAGGTCGCCAAGCATTTCGCCAGACGCTCAATGGCCATCCGGCGTCAGCGGGCCGTAATCGTTCCACATGTCACGATGCAACTTCCACGCGCCGCCCTCTTTCAGAAAGACGAGCGTCTGCTTGCCGCGGAATTTGAGCTTTCCATCGTGGTCGTGGACCTCCACATCCGACACCTCCGTCACGACCCGGTCGTTACCGTAGAACTCGGCATTGCTGAACGATACGGTGGCGGGCTTTGACCCGGCATAGCCCTTGTTGAAGTAACCGACGATCGCGCTGCTTCCCGTGACCTTGTTGCCTCCGGGCGGCAAGAGCGTGCCGTCGCGGGTGTAGAGGTGGCCGATCGCCTCGTAATCCCCCCGCGCAAAGGCATCCGCCCATCGCGCATTCTCGGCCTTGATGGCCGCTTCGGGCGGGCGTTGCGAACCACCGGCGGTCGCCGGCGCGGCGAACGCGAAAAAGGTGGCGCAGGCTGCAAGAGCGGCAGTGAAAATACGAGTCGGTTGCATCGAGTGATTTCCGATCATGGTCTGAATTGAGAGGACTACGAAAATTGAAGGATGAAGCAGGCAATGTCGATTGCGGTGTTCCTCGCAGTCTGTCGATGAACTGGCTCACATTGCCTGACAGCGTTTCAACGAACGCCTGGGACGCGTGCGAGCCCCCTGGATGCACCGGGCAGCTTCTTTTCGACCATCGCGATCACTTCCGGCCGCGCATCTTTCGGATGGCCGGAGTGGAACGGCGGCGCGGGATCATATTCGATCACGAGCTGCGTGAATTCGGCGGCCTGTTGACCGCGCAGCTTCGCCGCCACGCGAAGGGCGAAGTCGATGCCCGCCGTCACGCCGCCGCCGCTCATGAACCGGCCGTTGTCGTCTTCGACGAAGCGGTCGGGCACGGGAATGGCGCCATATTCGGCCAGCTTGTTGACGAAGGCCCAGTGGCAGGCGCTTCGCTTGCCGTTGAGAATGCCCGTTGCGGCCAGCACGAGCGATCCGTTGCAGACGGACGTCACGTGCCTGGCGCTTTCTGCCAGGCGCCGGATCTGCGCTTGATACGCGGGACGCATCGGCGCCGACAGGTCGGACCCGCCGGGGACCAGCAGCACGTCTGTCTTGTCGATATCGGCCAACCGCTCGGTCTTGCCGTACACGACGCCGAATTCGAGCGTCACGTTGCCGCCATCGAGGCTCGCGTAGCGAACGTTCGTATTCGGTAGCCGATGGAAGACCTCGCTGGGGCCGGCGAAGTCGAGCAACGTGCCGCCGTCGTAATTGACGATCAGGATATTGAGCGGGTCATTCGGGGCAAGTGCGCCGTCGCCGCCGGTCTGGGCAAGCGCAGGAGTGGCGTGTCCAAGCAGGGCGCCGCCACCGAGGACGGCGCCGAGCGTCGCGATGCTGCCGAACTTGAGCACGTCGCGGCGCGAACGACCGGCTCGGGTGAGTGGCGATCCGGAAGTATTGTTTTCGCTACTGTCGGTCAAGATCATTTCTCCTTGCACGTCGGCCCCGCTGCGAGCGCTACCAGGCTGGGCCGGATGAAATAGCCGCCGCGACTCACAGCGTCGCGGACGTGAGGTCGGATAGGCGGATGAGCCGCGATGACACACAGGGCGCCGGAATCGGGCGCCGCAGGCTCAAAGCTGCGAGGCGCCGCCGTCGACGACCAGTTCGGTGCCGATGACGTACGAGGATTCGTCGCTGGCGAGATAGAGTGCGGCGTTGGCGATGTCCTCGGCCTTGCCCATGCGGCCCACCGGAATGGCGTCGGCGAACTCGGCCTTGCGGTCGCGAACCCATTCGTCCGGCATGCCCCACTTGGTCAGCAGCGGCGTGTCGATTGCGCCGGGCGCGATCGCGTTGAAACGGATTTTCCGGTCGAGAAACTCGTACGACCAACTGCGGGCCAGCGATCGCACGGCGGCCTTCGCGGCTGCCGTCAACGAGATGCCATGCTTGCCGGTCTGCGCGACGAACGAGGTGTTGAGAATGACCGACGAGCCCTTTCGCAATTGCGGCAGCACCGCTTGAAGCGTGAACACCACGCCTTTGACGTTGATGTCCATGATCTCGTGGTACAGCGCGTCGTCGATATCGTTGACGGCGGACGGGAACGCCCAGCCGGCGTTCGCGAACACGACATCCAGGCCGCCGAACTTCTCGTCGATCTCGGCGGCAATCGCCCGCATGTCCTCGATCGAACGGACGTCGCCCTTGAGAACGAGCGCATGCTCGCCGAGTTCGGCCTTCACGCGCTCGAACACCGCCTCGTCGCGACCCGTCACCGCGACGCGGGCGCCTTCCGCAATGAACCGCTTCGCGGTGGCAAGACCGATGCCACTGGTACCACCGGTGATTAACGCCGACTTGTCTTTAAGCCTCATCTTCTGCTCCTTTCTACGTCGTGATGGATCGGGCCGAAAGCTCAAGACGCGATGGCGTTTGTGCCTTTCCCTGCTCGATCCTCACGTGCAGTATGGAACGCGAAGTGGATGGCGCAAAGGTCGTATAACCCTCAAAAAACGCCACTTGGATCAAACGGATGACGCATGCATTTCGGCGTTGGATGGCGGCATCGCACGTCTGTACACGTGTGGCTTCAGCCTTCGTGCTCGTAAAGCAACCCATATCCGCCGCTCGTGCGCTCGATGCGTGCGAACCCGAGTTCCCCCAGATGCATGCCGGCGATCAGAAGCCCGTCCGCGCTGAGCTGGTCGAGAAGGCGTGACCGTGTAGCAGCTGCCAGCGACGCATCGTGGTCGAACGCAATCGATACGTCCGGCCGCTGAATCTGGATATGCGGAAAATGCACCACATCCCCCCACACAAGCAGGCCCTGATCGCGGGATTCAAGAACATATCCAGTGTGCCCATCGGTGTGTCCCGGCAGCGGCAACGCGCTGATGCCGGCGAGCACTTGTCCATCTTCGAACATGCGAAGCCGGTCGTCGTAGACATCGAACACCTGACGCGCCTTCGCAAAGTTGCCGCGAGCCCGCTCACTGGCGCGACTGAGATTTCCGTCGTCCTGCCAGAACTTGATCTCTCGCTGATGCACGACCAGCTCCGCATGTGGAAATGCGGCCTGTCCCGCATCGTTCACCAGCCCACCGACATGATCGGGATGCGCATGGGTAAGCAGGATGGTGTCGATCGCAGCGGGTTCGATACCGGCAAGCATCAGGTTCGTTTGGAGTTGGCCACCCCATTGCTTGAACCCGCCAGCCCCGCCATCGATGAGAACGGTGCGGCCTGCTCCGCGTACGACGTAGCAATTGATATGAACGGCCGCCGGCTTTTTCTGTCCGGCATCACGCTGCATTTTTGATGCGTCATCCGAATCGATATTCGACAGGAAGTCGAGGCTGGCAGTGAGATATCCATCGCTGATGGCGGTAATCGTGAAATCCCCGACTTGCTGAACAGGAAAGGTAAGGGTGGACATCGTGTGGCTCCGAATCGGCTAGTGGCGAGCGTGAATGTTCGACGCGGTGTAACCAAAGCACCGAATGCGCGCGGTGAGGCCAGTGCGGCGAACGATCGCCTGATCCAGCGCTTCCATGAACCGGTTCATGACCTCCGGCGTGCGAGGCGTCCCGACGCGATACCGGATGTCGGCGAAGACGGGATGCCCATGTCCGAGCAGAACCGCCAGGAAAATGACGTGGACGTTCTTGAGTTCAGCCTCAAGCACCTGCGTGCAGAGCTCAACGCAGTCGCGCGACAACTCGGCGAGATCGTCATCAGCCGGCATCCGCTTCGCATCGATCGAGAAAGTGACGTTCGGCATCGCGGTCTACTCCTGTGCAATCGAAAGGGCGCGTGTGCTCGTCAACTGCTCCGTCATCGGCGCGTAAAGGTGGATGCCTTCCGGGAGCGCTTCGACAAGCCGCGCGCTATTCCGTGGCACGACGGCGAGCCAACGGCGCGCCGGAAACTTCTCGAGCGCAACGGCCTGCATGTCCAGCGGTTGGAGGCCCAATCGAATCAGCGAATCAGGGCCGCCGGCGCTCAGTGCGAGATGTTCACCGTCGTTTACCGCCGGCGCGCAGCCGATATCGCTGTAGAGATTCCGGTGCCAGTCGGTGATGTGTCGTTGCCACTTCGCGAAATTGCCGCCGCCTTTGCGGCGATATTCGTCGCCGGTCAGGACATCGAGGCCGTCGATCGTGTGGATCGCCAGATAGACCGGGCAACCGCCCGTGATCGCCTTGAACCGCTGCGACGTGTGAAACCCCGTTACCGAGATCAGCGCGGGCAGCTTTTCAAGGCTGTAGAAGTCGTTCCATTCGGCTTCGCTGTCGAGGTCGGCGAAGCTGCATTCCACGGTGTAGATCATGGGATCGTCCTTTGGGCAGGATGCACATCCATCTGGGAGCGTGTGATGTTCAGTGCGTTAACGTAATGCTAAGCTCGCCATTGCGCTCCTTAAAGCGAAATAAAGTCAGCCTTCAGTGACATTTGCTCAAGCTGAGGGTGAACACACTCCGACCAACGAGACGTCCATGCCCCGCAAGATCCCGAGCAATTCCGCGCTCCAGGCGTTTGAAGCCGCGGCCCGACACGGCAGCTTTGCCCGAGCCGCCGAGGAGCTGGCACGGACCGAGGGGGCCGTCAGTCGTCAGATCGGCCGGCTCGAGGCGTTCCTGGGCGTCACCCTGTTCGAGCGGATCGGCAATCGGGTACGGCTGGCGCCAAACGGCGCGCGCTATGCGGTACAGGTTCGCGAGATTCTGGATCGGCTCGAACGGGACAGCCTGTACCTGATGGGGCAGCCGATCGAAGGCGCGAGCCTCGATATCGCCGCCATTCCAACCTTCGCCACGCGCTGGCTGATCCCCCGGCTGAAACATTTTCAGGACCGGCATCCGAACATCACCGTGCATATCGCCGAGCGGATGGAGCCGTTCCTGCTGGCCGGAAGCGGTTTCGACGCAGCGATTCATTTCGAGCATCCGGCATGGGCGGGGATGCATCTGCATCCGCTGCTGGAGGAAGTGCTGGTGCCCGTCTGCAGTCCGGCGCTGCTCGCCGGCGCCGGGGCGAACCCGTCGCTGGATGCACTGCCGCGTCTTCATCGGAGACAGAATCCCGACGCGTGGCAGGCCTATGCGCAGGAGGCCGGCATCGTGCTGACCAATTCGGCGGTGGGCGCGCGCTATGACCTTCATTCGATGCTGATCGAAGCGGCGCTGGCCGGCCTGGGTGTCGCGCTGGTGCCGCGCCTTTACATCGACGCGGAGCTCGAGCAGGGGCGGCTGGTTGCGCCTTGGCCGGAGGGCAAGACGATCAAGAAAAACTTCTGCCTCGTCCTGCCCGAGCCGATCGAACTGGCCGACGGGCCGTTGCGGGCCTTCGCGACATGGATGTTGAATGAAGCCCGCGGACTGGCGCCCCACGGCAGCGCCTGACGCTCGTCGCCCAACCGTTACGCCTGCGTAGGCAGCCTCGCCAGGCTGATGCGCCGCGCTCGGGTACACTCGTGATCCCGTCACGCACGCGGCACCAGCATGGACAGTCAGCTTTGGATCATCTGCGGGCTTACCTTCGTCATCCATGTGATCGCGACGCTGGCTTATGCCGTGCGGATCGCCGGCGTGCGCACGCGTCGCATCGCGTTGTCGTTTTCGTTGTTCGGGATCATCGCGCTCGTGTCCCGAACGGCCAATTCGTTTCAAGGGCCGTTCATCGCGAAACGCGTTGAAATGGACATCGCGCACCGGATGGGGAGCGGGTTGCTGGCCGACTTCCGATGGTTCCTGCTGTCCGCCACCGTGGCGACCATCGTCGGGACGTTCCTGATCCCGACGTTCCAGCGTTATTTCAGTCGCGCCGTCGAACACTTCCAGGCGAATCGCTCGATTCCCCGCCTGCTGCTGGATGCGTGCAGCCGTGCGGGTATCAACACCCTCCGCGTCGGCGCACGACTGCCTTCCAGCCAGAACGTTACGCAACTGACCGCGAACGCCGGTGTGTCATGGGGCGTCATTGCGCTGAACGTCGCCGCGATGGCGATCTGGACGGTCGGCGTGTTTGCGTCGCTGTATGCGGGCTATCTGAAGCCCGACCTGAGAGTGACGTGCGCGAACCTGTCGTCCGTCATCAACGGTTTCGCGACCGTCGTGCTGGCGGTCGTCATCGACCCCCAGGTTTCCGTCATGACCGACGACGTCATCGAAGGGCGGATCTCGGAGAACAGCTTTCGGCGCGCCATCACGACGCTCGCGGGCGCGCGCGTGCTCGGCACGTTGTGTGCGCAAGCAGTGCTCGTTCCGGCCGCGCTCGTCATCGTACGCGTCGCCGAGCTGATCTAGCGCTGCAACGAGACAACCGGATAACCGGCAACCTCTCCCGTCCCTACTCGCTGCGCATCGACACATCGACCTGCACGCCGGAGGAAGGCGCGCGCCGCATACGTGCCCACGTCGACGCGCTGCGTGAATGATCGTCACCGGATGGGGCCCGGCAGTCAGTCGGCGTTCTCCATTAAACTCGCCGGCACTGAAGCGCGTCGGCCACACGGATTATGTCGTTGGCGCGCGACAAATGGCATTGTGCCGACAAGCAAGGAGATTTCCGATGAAACCGATTCCGGTGCTCGTGTGTCGATCACCGATTATTCGAGTTTCAAACGGATTCACGCGCTGGCAGGCCGTGCAGGGCGGTGCTGGCCGGTGAGCGGGAGTGTGCCGGGCCCGTTATGTCCAGACAGGGGATTCATGGATTGAATGCGCGTCGATTCAAAATATAAATTTTGGAAAGACTCTGGCACGGGATATGCTTGATGGGTTTTATCCGATCGGAACATACGCCGGATATTCGTCAGCATAATCAGGCAAGAGCATGAACACGGTTGCCCTGACAAGACAATCGATTAGAGGATCGATCGTTTGTGAAATCTGCGCAGTAGTGCCAAGCTGCGCGCGGAGCAAAGTCGTACACGGATTGAGTTGGGTGACGTGAAAACGCAGGCCGTAATTCCTCGCGACGGCCACTACTGACAGTTCAGGATATGACATTACTGATTGGGGTCCCTCTGGAGACGGCCCACGAGGAGCGGCGCGTAGCGACCGTTCCCGACGTGGTCGAAAAGCTGATCAAGCTCGGGTTCTCGGTGGCCGTGCAAAGCGGTGCCGGCACCGGCGCGAACTTCAGCGATGACGACTACCGCACGGCCGGCGCCGACGTCGTGGCGACGGCCGCCGATCTATGGGGCCGCAGCGACATCGTCCTCAAGGTGCGCCCGCCGAGCAGCGACGAAGTCGCGCTGATGCGCGAGGGCGGTACGCTGATCGGCTTCGTCTGGCCGGCCCAGAACCCTGAACTGATGCAGCAGCTGGCCGCGAAGCGGGCCACGGTGCTGGCGATCGATTCGCTGCCGCGCACGCTGTCGCGCGCGCAGAAGATGGATGCCCTCACGTCGATGGCCGGCGTGAGCGGCTACCGCGCCGTCATCGAGGCGGCCCATGCGTTCGGCCGCTACTTCAACGGACAGATCACGGCCGCAGGCAAGGTGCCGCCGGCCAAGGTGTTCGTCGCCGGCGCGGGCGTCGCCGGCCTCGCGGCGATCGGCACGGCCGCGGGCCTCGGCGCGATCGTGCGCGCCAACGACACACGCGCGGAAGTGGCCGACCAGGTCAAGTCGCTCGGCGGTGAATTCGTCAAGGTCGACTACGAGGAAGAAGGCTCGGGCGGCGGCGGTTACGCGAAGGTGATGAGCGAAGGCTTCCAGCAGGCGCAGCGCGCGATGTACGCGCAGCAGGCCAAGGAGGCGGACATCATCATCACCACCGCGCTGATTCCCGGCAAGCCGGCGCCGAAGCTGATCACGGCCGAGATGGTGCAGTCGATGAAGCCGGGCAGCGTGATCGTCGACATGGCCGGCGAGCAAGGCGGCAACTGCGAACTGACGGTGCCGGGCGAAGCCGTGGTGCGTCATGGCGTGACCATCGTCGGCTACACGGATCTCGCGTCGCGCCTGGCGCGACAGTCGTCGACACTGTATGCGACCAACCTGCTGCGCGTGGTCGAGGAGCTGTGCAAGGGCAAGGACGGCACGATCAACGTCGACTTCAACGACGACGCGATCCGTGGCCTCACGGTCATCAAGGAAGGCAACGTCACGTGGCCGCCGCCGCCGATCCAGCAGCCGGCCGCCGCACCGAAGCCCGCCACGCCGCCGGTCGCGGCCACCGCGTCCAAGGGGCACGGCCACGGCAGCGGCGCGCCGATGTCGGCGAAGTCGCTCGCCATCACGTTCGCCGTCGGCGCACTGGCGTTCCTGCTGGTCGGCCAATTCGCGCCGGCCACGTTCCTGGCGCACTTCACGGTGTTCGTGCTGGCCTGCTTCGTCGGCTACATGGTGATCTGGAACGTCACGCCGTCGCTGCATACGCCGCTGATGAGCGTCACCAATGCGATCTCGTCGATCATCGCGATCGGCGCGCTGGTGCAGGTCGCGCCGCCGTTGGGCGACGCGGCGGCGGGGGGCCGTCCGTCCGGGCTGATCCTGGGCCTGGCGGTGGGCGCGCTGACGCTCACGGCCGTCAACATGTTCGGCGGCTTCGCGGTGACGCGACGCATGCTGGCGATGTTCCGCAAGTAAGGAGACGACAACAATGACTTCCAATCTGACTACCGTCTCCTATATCGGCGCGGCCATCCTCTTCATCCTCAGCCTCGGCGGGCTGGCCAATCCCGAGACCGCACGGCGCGGCAACCTGCTCGGCATGATCGGCATGCTGATCGCCGTGCTCGCCACGGTACTCGGCCCGCGCGTCTCGGTTGAGGGCGTTCCGTACATCGTGGCGGCGCTGGTCGTCGGCGGAGCCGTCGGCCTCTACGCCGCGAAGAAGGTGCAGATGACCCAGATGCCCGAGCTGGTTGCGCTGATGCACAGCCTGGTCGGTCTGGCGGCGTGCCTGGTGGGCTTCGCGAGCTACATCGATACGTCGGTGCAGTTCACGGGCGCCGAGCACGCGATCCACGAAGTGGAAATTTATGTCGGCATCCTGATCGGTGCGGTGACCTTCGCGGGCTCGGTGATCGCATTCGGCAAGCTCTCCGGCAAGATCGGCGGCAAGCCGCTGCTGCTGCCGGCCCGGCACTGGCTCAACCTGGCCGCGCTGGTGGTGGTGATCGTGTTCGGTCGTGCGTTCCTGCATGCGGAGACGGTCCAGGACGGCATGACGCCGCTCATCGTGATGACGGTGGTGTCGCTGCTGTTCGGCGTGCACATGGTGATGGCGATCGGCGGCGCGGACATGCCCGTCGTGGTGTCGATGCTCAACAGCTACTCGGGCTGGGCGGCGGCGGCCACCGGCTTCATGCTCGGCAACGACCTGCTGATCGTGATCGGCGCGCTGGTGGGCTCGTCGGGTGCGATCCTGTCGTACATCATGTGCCGCGCGATGAACCGCAACTTCATCAGCGTGATTGCGGGCGGCTTCGGCACTGGCAGCGGCGCGCCCGCGGCGGCCGGAGGCAGTGCGCAGCCGGCCGGCGAAGTGGTGGCGGTGAGCGCGCTGGAGACGGCCGAGCTGCTGCGCGATGCGAAGAGCGTGATCATCGTGCCGGGGTACGGGATGGCCGTGGCGCAAGCCCAGCACACCGTGCATGAACTCACGAAGGCGCTGCGCGAGAAGGGCGTGGACGTGCGTTTCGCGATCCATCCGGTGGCCGGCCGCATGCCGGGGCACATGAACGTGCTGCTCGCCGAGGCGAAGGTGCCTTACGACATCGTGATGGAGATGGACGAGATCAACGCCGACTTCCCCGAAGCCGACGTGTCGATGGTGATCGGCGCGAACGACATCGTGAACCCGGCGGCGCAGGAAGATCCGGGCAGCCCGATCGCCGGCATGCCGGTGCTCGAGGTGTGGAAGGCGAAGACCTCGATCGTGATGAAGCGCAGCATGGCGTCCGGCTATGCGGGTGTCGACAATCCGCTGTTCTACAAGGACAACAACCGGATGCTGTTCGGCGACGCGAAGAAGATGCTGGACGAGGTGTTCGGGGCGTTGAAGGCCTGACGGGGCGCATGGCCGGGCGTGTGCGCGGGGCGAACGATGGCCGGCTGGGGTGGCGGACAGTCGGTTATCGGGGCCCGGCGCGCCGGACATGCGTATCGTGAAGGTCACGGAAGTGCGAGGCGGGTGGGGCTGTTTCGCATTTCCTTGCGGCAAAAGACGGCGATCGAGCGTCGATGCATAGTTCTCCCTCCAACCAACAGCCACACCCGATCCTTCCCCGCGACCGCGTCGGCGACGATGCCGCCTATCCAGCGAATCCAAGCTCCGCAAAACTGATGACCCTTGCGTCACAGGCACGCGCCAGCGCCGGATCGTAAGTCGAAAAAAAGACGGCATGGTCCGCAGCCAACGTCTTGAACAGATCGATCAGCACCGCACGCGACGCGGCATCGAGCCCGCTGTCCGGATCGTCGGCGATCACGACGGCGGGCGCGCCGAGCGTCGTCGCCGTCAGGAACAGTTTCTTGCGGGTGCCGAACGACATCTGCTCGAAGCGCTTCTCCAGATGCGGGCCGAGCCCGAATCGATCGGCCAGCTCGAGCGTGCGGGCGTCGACGACGGTCTTCCTGCCGGCCGCCACGAGATCGAGAAACTCGCGGCCGGTCTGAAGCGGATACGCCAGGCAATCGTCGGGTACGTACGCCAGTGCGGATTTCGCATCGTGCGGCGCGGTGCGCAGCGAATGGCCGCCGATCCACACCTCGCCTTCGTCCGCGTCGAGGGTGCCGGCGAGAATGGCGAGCAACGTCGATTTGCCACTGCCGGTTTCGTCGCACAGTGCCATGCATCCGGCGCCGGATGCGTAGTTGAGTCCCTGGAAGATGACGCGCTGGTCGTAGCGCTTGCCGAGATTGTCGAAGCGGAGCATGGATCGGTAATCAAACGAAAATTCGCCAGGTGAGCGCGACCCACATCATGGTCAGCGGCAGGCCCGGCAATACGGATGTTCGGGACGCGTAGCGTTGCGGCAGATAGTGTAATGCGACAAGCGATGCACCCGGGCAGACGACGGTGCGCCGAAAGTCGAGGCACGCGCGTCATACAGCTCGAGTATGCTGGATGAATGCCGTCCGGATGACCGACCAGCACGGCAAAACTGCAAACAATCACCGCGATCGTATCGCAACCACCGGCCGCACCGGGCCGATTTCAACTCCGGAACAGGGACTCGACATGGCAGAACTGGACCACACGCTGTACGAACGGATCGGCGCGCTGAGCGACGCGGGCGATGCGTTGATGGAAGACGGCGACTACGAAGGCGCGCTCGAGAAATTCTGGGCGGGATTCGACCTGCTTCCCGAACCGAAGACCAATTGGGAAGCCGGCACCTGGTTGATGGCCGCCATCGGCGACGCGAATTTCCTGAAAGAGGACTACGCGGCCGGACGCGACAATCTCGCCCAGTCGATGCATTTCCCCAACGCGATCGGCAACCCTTTCCTGCACCTGAGGCTCGGTCAGTGCCAGTTCGAACTGGGCGATCTCGACCGCGCGGCCGACGAGCTGATGCGCGCGTACATGGGAGGCGGACCGGAGCTGTTCGAGGACGAGGACGGCAAGTACCTGCGATTCCTGGCGACGCGGGCGGAAGGCATCGAGACGCCCTGACGCGCGTGGTTCGTGCCGCCGGCCGGTCGGCGTCGCGAGTGAGTATCGACCGACGCCTGTGCCGAGACGCCAGGCGTTTCTCCGCATGAGCGCAACCAGCCAATGAACCTGACCTTTCCCCTCGCCACCCGATCCGACGCCGAGACGCTGGTCGCCATCCGCATCGCCGCGATGCGCGACAGCCTCGAGCGCATCGGCCGCTTCGATCCCCAGCGTGCGCGCGACCGGTTTCTCGCGTCGTTCGACCCGGCGCTATGCCGGTTGATCGAAGTCGATGGCGTGAACGCGGGCTTCTTCGTGGTCCGGCCGCAGGAAGATCACTGGTTGCTCGACCATCTGTACATCGTGCCCGAGCATCAGGGAAAGGGGATCGGCGCGGCGGTGCTGCGCAGCATCTTTGCCGACGCCGATTCGCGGCGCGTGCCCGTTCGCGTCGGCGCGCTGCGCGGCAGCGATTCGAACCGCTTCTATGCCCGGCACGGCTTCGTGCAGGCCGACGAAGCGGAGTGGGACATCTACTACGTGCGTGCACCGGGTTCGGCGACGCTGTAGATCGTATTCGCGGTGGGGTCGGGGCGAGCGCGTCAGCGTTTTCACGGATACGGAACGCGCGGCGCATGCCGATGATGCAGAGAGAATACAAATACATGATCCGAGGCCAATCATGACGACATCTGCAACAAACGGACCGAATGCGGTATCACCTGAAACGACCGGGGCGGCAGCGACATCCGCCGATGCGGGTGGCGTGCCGTCGATCCTGCTGGTCGACGACGAGCCGAGCGTGCTGTCGGCGCTCAAGCGCGTGTTCCGGCCCGCCGGTTACGAGATCCTGACCGCGGAAAGCGGCGAGGCGGCCCTCGAGATACTGGCGTCGACCGAAGTCGATCTGATCGTGTCAGACATGCGGATGCCGGGCATGAGCGGCGCGGAGTTCCTGGCCCGTGCGCGAGCGCTCTACCCGGACACGATGCGCATCCTGCTGACCGGCTATGCGGAAATCGCATCGGTCATGCAGGCCGTCAACGACGGCGGCGTGTATCGCTACCTGAACAAGCCGTGGGACGATCACGACCTGCTGCTGACCCTCGAACAGGCGCTGGAGCAACGGCGTTTGCGACGTGAAGCGGCCCGGCTCGCCGCGCTGACGGAAGCGCAGAACGAAGCGCTGCGCCGGTTCAACACGGATCTCGAAACGCAGGTTCGCGCACGCACGGAGGAACTCGGCCAGACCGTGATGTTCCTCGAAGCCGCGCAACGCGACCTGAAAAGCAGCTTCACCGCGATGGTCCAGGTCTGCGCGAGCATGATCGAGATGCGTTGCGGGTCGGCCAGCGGTCACGCGATGCGGGTCGGCGAGATTGCGCGGCGGCTGGCGCTGAGCTCCGGGATGAGCGAGCTGCATGCGCAGGACGTCTACTTCGCGGGGCTGCTGCATGGCATCGGCAAGTTGTCGCTGCCGGACGAATTGCTGCGCAAGCCGCTCGCGAAGATGACGACGGAAGAGCACGGCCTGTTCCTGCAGCATCCGCTGCGCGCGCAGATGGTGCTGACACCGGTCGCGCAACTGCACAAGGTCGCGTCGATCGTGCTGCACCAGTACGAGCGCTTCAACGGACGCGGCACGCCGGACAGCCTGGCGGGCGACGCGATCCCGCTCGGCTCGCGAATCCTGGCGATCGCGCGCGATTTCGAAGGGCTGCGCCATGGCGAGATCGGTGCGCCGCATTCGGTCGAGCAGGCGCTCGACGCGTTGCGCTCGCAGGCCGGCGTGCGTTACGACCCGCGGATCGTCGATGGCCTGACCGAACTGATGCGGGACCCGGCGAGCCTCGGCATCGCGGCATCCGTCGCGGAGATCAAGTCCACGCAGCTGCGCGAAGGGATGCAGCTCGCCGACGATCTGCGCACGCATCGCGGCGTGCTGCTGATGACCAAGGGCAGCGTGATGTCGGCGCACCAGATCGAGCTCGTGCGCCGCTTCGAGACGCGGGAGGGGACGTCGTTCGACATCCTCGTGCTGGCCGGCCAGGCCGCGGCGAAGCCGGCGCAGAGCGGGCCGAATGCGGGCGCGGCGCCGGCCTGAACCCGGCCGCGCGGCCTGATGGCCGCGGTGCACGACTGCGCACCGCGGCAACGTACTCACCTCGATCCGGGCGCTCGATCATGTACGGCACCTACAATCTCCCGCTCGTCCTGCTGTCGCTTGCGATCGCGACGCTGGCCGCCTATACGACACTCGACCTGGCCGCCTTCATTTCGCTGCTCGACAACCCGAAGCTCAAGCGTGCGTGGCTGGGCGGCGGCGCGGCGGCCATGGGCACCGGCATCTGGTCGATGCATTTCGTCGGCATGCTCGCGTTTTCGCTGCCGATTCCGCTCGGCTACGCATGGCCGGATACGGGCGCGTCGCTGGCGATTGCGGTGCTCGTGTCGTACTTCGCGCTGACTGTCGTCACGCGCGCACGGCTGGGCTGGCGGCGGCTGCTCGTGGGCGGCGCATTGATGGGCGCCGGGATCGCCGGCATGCACTACGCGGGGATGGCCGCGATGCGCATGGAACCCGGCATCCGCTACGATGCCGCGCTGTTCGCCGCGTCGATCGGCATCGCGGTGATCGCTTCGACTGCCGCGCTCTGGATCGCGCAGGCGTTGCGCGTGCAGCAGGCGCGCCATGCGACCGCCCAGCGGGTCGGTGCGGCCTTCGTGATGGGCATCGCCATCACCGGCATGCACTACACGGCGATGGCGGCCGCGCATTTCGCGCCGGACGCGCGATGCGGGGCCGCGAACGGCGTCGACACGCCGTGGCTCGCGACGACCGTCGCGCTGTTTACGACGGGGACCCTGGTCGTCACGCTGTTGCTGAGCCGCTTCGATGCGCGCACAACCTTCCTGCGCGGGATGACCGATACGCTCGAGCGGCGCGTGCGGATGCGCACCGTCGAACTGGAACGCGCGCTGCACCGCTACGAGCAGACGACGGCGATGCTGCAGCGTACGCGCGAGAACATGGCGACCGAGATCGACGAACGCAAGGCCGCGCAGACGCGGCTCGAACAGGAGAAGGAGGAGCAGCGGCGCCTGCTGCATGTGCTCGAGGAAACCCACGTGCAGCTGCTGCAGTCGGAAAAGCTCGCGTCGATCGGTCAGCTCGCGGCCGGCGTTGCGCACGAGATCAACAATCCGATCGGCTTCGTCAGTGCGAACCTCAACACGCTGAAGACATGGGTGCACAGCCTGCTCGACGTGATCGCGGCGCACGAAGCCGCGCTGCCGCAGCTCGACCCGGCCGCGCGCGACGCGCTGACGGCGAAGGGCCGCGCGGCGGATCTGGACTACGTGCGCGGCGAGATCGAGACGCTGATCGACGAATCGATCGACGGCGCGCTGCGCGTGCGGCGCATCGTGCAGGACCTGCGCGATTTCTCGCGTCCGGCCAGCGACGAGTGGAGCGTGGTCGATCTCCGCGCGGGGCTGGAAAGCACACTCAACGTCGTTCACAACGAACTCAAGTACAAGGCCGACATCGTGCGCGATTACGGTGACGTGCCGCAGGTCGAATGCCTGCCGTCGCAGTTGAACCAGGTCTTCATGAACCTGCTGGTGAACGCGGCGCACGCGATTCCCGAGCGCGGCGTGATCACGATCCGCACGTCGAGCGATGGCGAGCAGGTGTCGATCGCGATCAGCGACACGGGGACGGGCATGACGCCCGACGTCGTCCGGCGGATCTTCGATCCGTTCTTCACGACGAAGCCGGTCGGGCAGGGCACGGGGCTGGGCTTGTCGGTATCGCACGGCATCGTCAAGCGCCATCGCGGCACCATCGACGTGACGAGCGAGCCCGGGCGCGGCACGACGTTCTGCGTCCGGATACCGATCCGGCGGGCCGGCGATCGCGCGAACACGGCGGAGCTCGAGCAACGGGCGTGATCGCATGACGGCGTCGCACGTCATCGCAGCCGCTTGCGGCGTTGGCGACGAAAGAAATGCCAGAGCATCGCGGTGGCGTCCGGCCCCGTGGCGGAATGAAACGGCTCGCGCGGGTCGCCGCCGCTCCATGCATGCGGCAGCCGGCGGACGATGCAGACCCGGACGACGAGACGCCCGGCCTTGAGATAGTCGACGTAGTCGGCATCGTCGCGCGCATAGGTGCGTTGCTCGCCAACCCGCATCGCGCCGTGTTCGTCGACGAGCCGGTTGAGCCGCGCGAACGCGATGCCGAGCTGCGTCGCGTTCCGGTCGGTCACGACCGTATCGAGTGCGCCGTGCATGACGAGGGCCGGCATGCCGGGATAGGACGCGACGTCGGCGCACGCATCGACCGCGCGTATCGGGTCGTCGCGCAGGCCTCGACGCATCAGGTTCATCGCCGCCAACGTCGACGACGGCGGGGCGATGGCCGGGCCGGAGTGCAGGCCGACGGCCGCGAAGCGGTCGGGATACCGGATGGCCAGTGCCGCGGCGAGCCCTGCTCCGGCGGACATGCCGGCCAGGTAGATCCGGTCGCGGTCGAAGCCGTGCTGTCGCACGATTGCGTCGACCAGCGACGTGACGGCCGCGGCTTCCGACTCCGTCGCGTCGCCGTGCCAGTGCCAGCAGCGGTGCGCATGCGCGGTCTTCGCCTGTTCGGGAAACAGCACGGCGAACCCCGACCGCTCGGCGAGACGGCACATGCGCGTGCCCGCGGCAAACGACTCGGCGCCCTGCTTGCAGCCGTGCAGCATGACGACCGCCGGCATGCCGGCCGTCGTCGCCGGCGCGGCGGGGAGATACAGCGCGTAGGCAAGATGGTTCACGTAGCGGCCGGCGCTCGGGCCGGCGGAATGAAACGAGCGGAGCCACGTGCCGGGCACCTTGTCCGCCGGTGCGCGGGCGGGATGCGCGGTGCCCGTCGTGCGTCGGGCGGTACGCACGGTGACGGCCGGCCGGGCGACCGGCTTGACCGCCCGCTTGGCGGCCGGTCGCGGCTTGCTCGTGCGCTTCGTCGGGCGCGTGCCGGCGGCGACGGAGAGCAGTTCGAGGTGCCGCAACCAGAGGCTGGTTTTTTTCCTGGGCATGTGCAGTTTCGTGCCGGCGGCCGACCGTGGCAGGAAGACACGGCCGACTCCGCCGTCGCGTTGACAATCGAAAGGGGGCGCGGAGCAAGGATCGTGCTGCCAGCTGCGTGCACATCGAAACCGGTCGACCGGTCGAATGCAACGGAACGCGGGATGCTGCGTCACCGTGGCGATTCGAGTCGGCCATCGGCGATGCTAACCGACTGATGTGACGCGCCGGCGAATCGAGGTGTGCTTCGACCCTGTCGCGCCCGAGGCTAGCGCCGATCCAGCAGTGTATCGCTCAATACGCTGAACGCCGCGCCCGGCAACTCGTGCAGATGCTCGACCACGCTGCTGACCGGATAAAAGGTTTCGACCGCATCGTCGAGTATCCCGACACCGATGAGTTCGACGCGCCGCTCGCGCAGCGCATCGACGCGGGCACGCAGGTCGGTGCGCAGGATCGCCGGGTTGCCGTCGCCGGTGGCCGGATAGCCGTCCGACAGCACCATCAGGATTCGTCGCCGCGCCCGCTTCGCCAGCAGCCGCTCGGCGGCCCAGCTCAACGCCTCGCCGTCGGGATTCTCGTGGCCGCATTCGATGCACGCGAGGCCGCTCGGATTGTCGGAATCGAACCGCTTGTAGACGCGCAGGTCGAGCCGTTCGACGAACCGGTTATAGCCGAACGTGCCACGGCCGGCGTCGATCCAGCGCTGGTAGTGCGCGCGCATCGCGGCATCCTCGACGGAGCTGTAGCCGAGCACTTCGCACGCGAAGCCGAGCTGCGTCAGCGCATCGCACAGCGCTGACGCGCACAGCCTGGCGAGTTCGATCTTCCTGCCGGCCATCGACCCGCTGCAATCGATCAGCAGGCCGACGGCCGCGTCGCGCCCGGGTGCGGCGCGCCGGACGCGGAATGGCGTGCGATAGCCGGGCGACGTGACGAGGCGGGCGAGCGACATCCGGTCGAGCTCGCCGCGTTCCTGTTCGCGTTTCCAGCGCGTCTGCTCGTCCACTTTCAATGCACGTTCGAGTCGTAGCTTGAGCGGCTCGGTCTGCGCGCGGGCCGCGCTTCGCAGGCGGTGCCAGCGCGCCGGTTCGCCCTTGCCGGTGAAGTCCGTCACCGTGTCGAACGCGGTGGTCAGCGGGACCGACAGCAGCGGCCGGTTGTCCGCGGACAGGCGGATCGTGCCGGGCGCCGCATCGCCCGGCGTCGGCGCGTCGGCGGACGATTCCGTGTCGGCGATCGACCCGGCGCCCGATTCGGCGGAAACGGGCGCACGCGCGTCGTCCGGCGCGCCCTGGCCGTCCGGTTCGAATTCGGCGGCGATACGGTCGCTGTCGATCGTGCTGCCCGGATCGGCCGTGAACATCATGTTGTTCGCACCGGCCGACGCCAGCGCGCGCACGCGTTCGACGATCCGGTGCGCGGCGCGGATGCTGTCGGCGGTCGATGTGGCTGCACGCGCTGCGTCGACGAGATCGCCCGAGGCGGTCATCGTCGCGTCGAGCGACGGCACGCGCTCGATGGAAGGCGGCGGTTCGTCCCACAGCGCACGTTCGATGCGCCACACCAGCCTGTCGCGCCATGCCATTTGCGGCCACCGGCGGAGCGTGTCGGCGGCCGTCGCCGCGCGCATCCGCCGCAGGAACGTCATCGCGCCGGGATAGATCGCAGCGAGGCGGCCGGCCGCGCGCCGGTCGTCGATCGCCTGCGCAATGGCCCGCACCGCCGGCGACGCCAGTGCGGCAATGTCATCGATCGCACCGAAGCGGGCGCGCGCCGCGTAGAGGTCGACGAGGCCGGTGATCGCATCGTCGTCGACGTCGCCGGTGAGCAGCGTGTCGGGCAGCACCAGCAGGTCGCGCTGCGCGACCGGCGCTTGGCGTGCAAACCGTACCTCGATGCCGTGCTGTTGCGCGAGCGTGCGGGCCAGCCGGGTCAGGTGGAGCGACCGCGCGTCGTCGTCCCGGTCCATCGCGTCAGGCCTCGATGTCGATGTAGTGGCGAATGATGCTGCGGATCAGGTCGGCGTCTTCCTCGCTGACCTTCGCATAGATCGTCGGGCCGGCGGCCGATTCGGGATCGCCGGTGCGCAGCATCAGCTCGGCCCAGTCGATCAGGCGCCGCGTCGAGAACGCGCTGGCCAGATCCTCGCGGACGAACGCGGCGCGGCAGTCGGCCGCGATCGCCGCGAGCGTGTCGGCCATCGCCGCGGTCATGGCCGCGCCGAACGTGCGCTGCAGCACGCGCGCCTCGTCGGGTGGCGGCAGGTAGTCGAGGCGGTAGACGCGCCAGCGGTCGAGAAACGCCTCGTTCATCACGTTGGCGCCCTGGTACAGATGGCGGAACTGCCCCATCGCACCCACCGCATTGGCCGTCGCGAACAGCCGGAACGACGGATGCGGGACGACGATCTCGTTGCCTTTCTCCTTCAGCAACAAGCGGCCGGCCGGTTCGAGCACGGCGGTCAGCACCGCGAGGATCGCCGGTTCCGCGAAGTCGATCTCGTCGACGATGAGCCACAGCCCTTCACGCATCGCGGTCGGCAGCACGCCGTCGACCCAGATCGTCTCGCCGCCCTTGACGGTCCAGAGCCCGACGAAGTCGCCGACCGTCGTCTGCCCGTTCATGTTCGAGCGCAGCACGCCATGACCGGCCAGCGCGGCGGCCTGCTCGATGAGGCTCGTCTTGCCCGTGCCGGTGTGGCCGATTAGCAGGATGCGTCGGTTCTCGACGATGTCTTCCAGCACGTTCGTCACGCGCGCGGTGAACAGGTAGGCCGGGTTCAATGGCGGCACGAGCGGCCCGCCCGGGCCGCGCGGCATCGGCACGCCGCCCACCTGCGCGACGTGCGCCGCGTCGCCGGCTGGCGCCGGTCGCGACGCGTGCGCGCTTCGTAGCGCCTGCATGAATGCGCCGCGATGAGCGGGCGCCGCGCGATCGCCGGCCTCACGCCGGACGAAACCTTCCTGGATCCACTTGTGCAGTTTCGCATCGAGGTTGTCCGCATCGACGACCGTATCGACCGAGGTGCTGCCGTCAGGCCGGTGATGCTGGATGCGGTACATGTGCGCGCGTTCGGACCGGCTGACGATCCATTGCCCGGCGGACGGGTCCGCCAGTTGGCGATAGACGCCGAGTACCGACGGGGCGGAGGGGGAGGAATCGGCGGGTGCGTTCATGGTGGCGAGCGAGAGTGGGCGGCTGGCGCTTCATGCCTGCGATGCATCGCGTCGATTGTAGATTTTTTTGTCGTGAAGGAGGGCATTCGCGCGGGAATCGATCCGCTGCGATCCGGGGCGGAGCCGGCGGCGCGTCGGCGTACCGGATCGGGAGAGCGCCGCGGGCAACGCGCGGCAGCATGATCTTTCGGCTCCCTTGCTACGCGTCGAACCACGTTTGCCGTGCCGATCCGCAGGCAACGTGGCGGCTCGTTGGCCTGGGTCGGCCACGCCCGTGCATGCAAAGGTCGATCGACACCCCGCCTTGCGCTGATCTCCCGGGTTTTCACGAAGACCACCCGTCATGTCGAATCGCGGGCCGACACACCTTGATCAACCGGGTGGAATTTCAGTACCGTAGCAGGCTCGATCGCCGGGCTTCCATCGCGTGTCCTTGGGCAGCCCGGCGTGCCATCCCATTGCGCGCCGGTCGATGACAGGCGAAGGAGTGTTGAACGTGACGTCGACAGGCGTGGACAAGGTGAGGATCCGTCGTGCCAGCACACTCGATGCCCCGGCCGTGCTGGGGATCTTCGACGACGTGATTGCGTGGTTCGTCGCCATCGGCAACGACGGACAATGGGGCCGCGAGCCCTGGTCGACGCAACCCAGGCGGATTGCACTGGTGACCGAAGCCTGTGCGCTGCCCGATGCGTGGGTGGCAGAGGATCAGGACGGCCGCGTCCTCGGCGCATTGATCCTCGGCGAGTCCATGCCCTACGTGCCGCCGGCGACCGAGCCGGAAATCTATGTGCGCGTGCTGGTTGCGTCGCGCGACGCACGGGCGCGGGGTGTCGGCCGGCGCCTGATGGCCTTCGCGGACGAGCGCGCCCGGGCGGCCGGGGTGGAGCGCCTGCGGGTGGACTGCTATGGCGGCGGGACCGGCGCGCTGGTGCGTTTCTACGAGTCGTGCGGCTATGAGCGAATTTCACCCTTCGACGTGGACGGGTGGCCGGGGCAGTTGTTGGGGCGTCGTTTGTGACCGTGCCTGACCGAAGCCGCGCGGCACGACGGCTTTCGGTCGAGCCCGGGACGGCGTTCAGTCGATCGTTTCACGGCGAGCCGGAAACGGCGGGCTGCCCGACGGGATTCCCGTGGGCCGACGAACCGGGTTGCGCGGGCGCGCCTTCCACACCGTGCGCGACCGGCAGCGCAACCCGCACATAAAGAAACGCACGCCGCTCGCGATCGGGCAGCACCTGCGGTCCGTAACTGATCGTGACCGTGCCGTCGTGAATCTCACCCGCCTGCGCGAAACGCCACGCGCGCGGATCGCTGTCGAGCAGGAATTCGGCGCGCGCATACGCATGCGGTTCAAACAGCGCGGGAATGTCCTCCGGGCGTCCGTCGAGCTTGTCGAGCAACGCTTCGACCACGTTGAAGCCATAGCCGTCGCGCACGATGTCGCAGATGAAGCTGCCCGCGATGCGCGGATTCAGTTCGATCACGTGCGGCACGCCGTCGTGCACGATGCAGTCCAGGTGCACGGGCCCCCAGGTCAGCCCGGCGGCCGCCGTGGCGCGCGACCCGACGTCGATCAGTGCGCGCAGCGTGCCCGCATCGAGGTCGAGTTCGGACGTATAGCCGCGCTCGAGAAAGCCTGCCCCATGCCGTTTCAGCTTGCGCAGCGCGCCGACGTACCGGCCGTCGAAATACTCGACGCAGTATTCGCTGCCGCTCAGAAATTCCTCGATCACGACGCGCTCGGTCGCGAGCGCTTGCGCGTCGGCGTGTCCGGCGGCGAGGGCGTCGAGTTGCGCACGGACCTCGGCGATGTCCTCGCAGCGCCGCACGCCGTCGCTCGCCGAGCCTTCCGACGGCTTGACGACCACCGGGAAACGCAGCGGGTCGGCCGCGGCCGCGAGCGCCGCCGGCGCGGCCAGCGTGCCCGTGACGAATTGCGCGGCCGGGATGCCGTGCGCGGCGAGCAGCGCCTTCTGGTTCGACTTCGACACCGCGTGCGTGACGCGGTGCGCATCGGGGCCGGGCAGGCCGAGCGTGTCGGCGACCCACGCGGCGGTGCGCGCATAGGTGTCGTGCGCGGTCGTCACGCGCAGCGTGTCGATCTCGTCCGGATAGCGTGCGCGCAGCCAGCCGACGAGCTGTCCGGCATCGGGTTCGAGGTTGATCGTCTCGACGCCCGCCGGAAAGACGCCGTCGAGACGGTGCCCGGGGGCGGTGATCACGGTCACTGCCGCTTGCCGCGCAAGCGCGCCGCGCACGAGCGCGAGGCTGCTGCCGGTGGCGCGGGCGCCGATCACGATGAGTCGCTTCATGCTGGATCCTTGATCGAAGGCGGAAGAGTGGAACGGCATCGCGTGCCGGCTAGCGTGCACGGCGGCGCAGGCGCTGTGCTTCGAGGCGCGGCAGCAGATGCTGGACGACGCGCGGCAGCGTGTAGATCGGCAACTGCGCGCACGTGAACACGAGCGCCATGGTGGGCGTCGCGGCGAGCCCGAGCGCGGCCCACATGAGGCCGACGTTGCGATTGGCGACGATCAGCGCGACATTGAGCCGCGTGCGGACGTCGCCGGGCGTGAGCCCGTACGCGATCACCTGGAAGCCCGCGTTGACGGCGAATGCGAGTGCGATCGCGGTCAACGCGCGGTGCGGCGCGTCGATGATCGATTGCTGCATGCCGGCCATCGTGCCGAGCGCGAACACCAGCAGCGCGGCGACGACGGTCGCATCGATCGGCGTCGCATAGCGGTCGAGCCGGGAGCCGGCGAAGCGCCGCACGAGCAGCGCGACGCCCTCGGCGCTGCCGATCAGCAGCGCGAGCCGCAACGCGAGCGTCAAAGGCGAAATCGACACGGCCGCATCGTGGCTGAACCAGGCCGTCAGCAGCGGCGCGGTGAGCGGGACGAACACCATCGACGCGAGGGTCGCGACGAGCGCGACGCTGGCGTCGAGCGACAGCATCCGCGCGATCGTCGACGTGCCGCTCGACGGCGGCGCGCAGTACGCGATCACCAGCGCGACGACCCAGTCATACGGCATGCCGGCGAGCCGCGCGACGATGCCGAGCGCGACCGGGCACGCGATCATCGTCGCGGCGGGCAGCAGCAGCGACACGGCCGGCCGCCGCGCGACCGCGCGCACCGCGCTGGGCTCGACGCGCAGCAGCGTGCCGAGCACGAACAGGAACACGGTGACGGGCATCAGCGGCCGCGCGAGGTCGGCGAGCGGCGGCACCAGCAACCCGAGACCCACGCCGCACGCGAGCACGGTCGGGCCACGCCGCACCAGCGCGGCGATCAGCGTGCGCACGGGCGAGCCTCGGGGCGACGGCGGACGGTCGTGCGACCAGGGCAGGCGGAGACGGGCATGCGGATTCCTCGGAAGCGGGCCGTCGGGCACCGGGTATCCGCAAGGCTAATCCGGATTTTTGGCGAAGTAAAATGATATAAACACGATCGGTAACAAGAGAAAGTGATATGAACATCCCTCTGCTCGAAACCTTCCGGGCAGTCGTCCAGGAAGGCAGCGCGCTGCGCGCGGCCGAACGGCTCGGCTGCACGCAGTCGAACGTCACCGCGCGGCTGCGCCAGCTCGAAGCGTCGCTCGACGCACCGCTGTTCGACCGGCACGGCAAGCGGCTGGTGCTGAACGACGCCGGGCGCCGGCTGATCCCGTATTGCGATCGCATCCTGCGCCTCGTCGACGAAGCGACGCAGGTGGTGCGTGAAGCACCGGTCGCGCGCAGCTTTCGGCTCGGCTCGATGGAAAGCACGGCGGCCACGCGGCTGCCGGCGCTCGCCGCCGCGTTGAAGGCGCGCGACCCGGTGCTCGGCCTCGCGGTGCAGATCGGCAGCGAGCCGGATCTGGCCGAGGCGCTGCTGCGCGGCCGGATCGACGCCGCGCTCACGGCGCGCGCGGTCGTCCGGCCCGGGTTGCGCTACGAGCCGGCGTTCGCCGAAGAGATGGTGCTGGTGAGCGCGGCCACGGCCACGCGGCGGCAGGTGCTGGCCGGCGACCCGGTGCGGCTGCTCGCGTTTCACGACGGCTGCCCGTATCGCGCGGTCGCGGAGCACTGGCTGAAGGCACGCGGCATCGCGATCGAGTCGGTGGCGTCGTTCGGCACGTTCGGCGCGATCCTCGGCTGCGTGGCGGCCGGCATGGGCGTCGCGATCCTGCCGAAGCGGATCACGACCGAGCACGTGGCGCGCAAGGAGCTGCGGGCGCACGCGTTCGACGATCTCGACAGTATGACGACCTATCTTGTCACGTCCGAAGAAGCGCCTGAACTGCCCGAGCTCGATACATTGCGCGCGGTGCTGGGGCGGCAGGCGGGGGCGCTGCTTGGGCGTTAGCGGAGCGTACCTCGGCACACCGCACCGCAAGCGCTGCGCCGGTCGCGCTACGCCGGCGCAACCGCCCGTTCGTCCGCGAAGAATTCAGCCTCGATCTCGCGAATCCGCCGGCAATCCTCCAGCAGCCGCTCGAACGTCGGGCTGTAAAGACCGACCGTGCCGAGCGCCGTCCGCAGGTCGGTCGTCACGCGCAGCGTGTCGCCCACTTTGGCCCATTGCTTGAGCCCGACGAACGACGGCAGCGCCTGGATCGCCTGCCACGTGAAGTCCTGCCGCAGTACGCCGTTGCGCGACGACAGCAGCAGCACGTGCCCGCAGTAACCCCGGAAATCCGTCGCCGCGGCGGCGTCACCGAACAGCCGCTCCGGATGCAGCACCGCTTCAACGGCAGCCGACACGTGATTCTCGCCGCTGACCGCGCTCGTCAGCCGCGGATCGAGGCTGCCGTGCAGCCGCGCGTTCAGCTCGACTATCGTCGGGCCGTCCGCCGTATCGAACAGTTCGAGATGAGTCGGCCCGAAGCGCACGTCCAGCGCGTCGAGCACCGCGGCCGCGTAGTCGAGCAGCGGTGCATAGCGCGGATCGGCGTGATTCAGCACCAGCATTTTGTCGAGCCGCGGCGCATGCGTGCGGTCGCGGTGCACTTCCCACAGGCTGACCACCCGATGGCGGCCTTCGAACGACACCGAATCGACGATGTATTCCTGCCCCTCCGAATAGCTCTGGATCACGATGTCGTCGTTCGGCTGGTTGTACAGCGAACGGGTGGCCAGCACGTCGCGCGCGGCGGCCTCGACCTGGTCGAGCGTCCGGCAGATCTTCACGCCGGCCACGCCCGCGCTGCGCGCCGGCTTCACCACGAGCGGCAGCGTGCCGTACGCGCGCGCCCATTCGAGCGCGGCGTCGACCGACGTGCTGTGGAAGTGGGCCGGAGCACGCAGGCCGGCCTGGCGAATGCGCTCGTTCATCGCGTACTTGTCGCGCCGCGCGGCCGACGTCGCGAGCGGATTGCGCGTCGGCACGTCGAGCCGTTCGGCGAGCGTGTCGGCCAGTTCGAGCGCCGCGTCGAGGCCGTGCAGCACCGCGCCGATCCGCAGGTCGCTCAACTGCGCGAGCGTCGCGTCGACGTCGCCGCGATGCTGGACCTGGCGGATATAGTCGGACGGGACGAACTGGTTCCGGTAGATTTCCGGCAGATCGGGGTCGCTGATCACGTGCGCGCAACGGATGCCGTAGGCGCGGAACGCGGGCGCCAGATAGGCGGCTGTCGACGCGCCGTCGACGATCAGGACGGTATCGATGAAACGATGCGGCATGGATGCCTCGCTGGGCTTGTGGGATCGGTTGAAGGGGGCACGGGCTCAGGCCCGCGGGCCGCTATCGGGCGCATCGCCGGGCCAGCGCGCGGCCAGCACGATGCACAGGGCGACGAGCGCGGCCGCGATCGCGAACCCGCGCGCCGCACCGGCCACGATCACCGCGCCCTGGCCCGCGACCAGCGCGCCGAGCGCCGCGACGCCGACCGCTGCGCCCACCTGGCGAGCGGTATTGAGGATCGCCGACGCGGTGGCCGAGCGGCCGGCCTCGACGCTGCCGAGCATCGTCGACGTCAGCGCGGGAATCGCGATGCCGCCGCCGATCGCCATCGCCGCGAGCCCGGGCGCCAGCAGCGCATACGGCGTGTGCGCGCCGAGCGTCTGCCACAGCCACACGTAGCCCGCGAACGACACGGCGAGGCCGACGATGACGGTCGCGCGGAATCCATGGCGGACGGCGAGACGCGCGCTCGCGATGTTGGCGAGCATGATGATCGTGAGCGGTGCGAGCGCGAGCCCCGACTCGGTCGCGGTGAAGCCGCGCGCGTTCTGGAAATAGAGGCTCAGCGAGAAGATCAGCCCGTAGAACGCGGCATTCGTGACCGCGCCGATCGCGAGCACGCCCGGCACGCGCGCGATCCGGAAGAATGCGAGCTGCAGCATCGGCGCGGCCACGCGCCGCTCGATCGCGACGAACAGCGCGCCGAGCACGACCGACGCGGCCAGCGCACCAGCCGCATACGGATCGCCAACCCCGTGCGCGCCGGCCCGGATGATCCCGCCCGTCAGCAGCGCGAGCACGAGCACCGCGACGATCTGGCCGGCCGGATCGAACAGCCGCGTGCGCGCGGCGGCCGAATCCCGCACATGGCGCAGCGTGAGCCACAGGCCGCCCGCACAGATCGGCAGATTGATGAAGAAGATCGCACGCCAGCCGAGCGAATCGATCAGCAGGCCGCCGAGCGTCGGCCCGGCCGCGCTGATCGCGCCGCCCGTCGCGCTCCACCACGCGACGGCCCGCACACGGGCGGCGGCATCGTTGGCGCACGCGTGCGTGATGAGTGCGAGCGACGTGGGCAGGATCATCGCGGCGCCCACGCCCTGCGCGACGCGCGCGGCGATCAGCGCGGCCAGCGACGGCGCGAGCGCGCAGCCGAGCGATGCCAGGAGGAACAGCGCGAGGCCGTACGCGAACAGCCGGCGGCTGCCGAAGCGGTCGGCCAGCGTGCCGGACGTCAGCAGCAGCGCGGCGAACGACAGCGTGTACGCATCGACGATCCATTGCAGCCCGTGGACGCTCGATCCGAATGAATGGCCGAGGCTCGGAATCGCGACGTTGACCACGGTCACGTCGAGCTGGACGATCGCGAAGCCGAGGCTCGCGGCCGCGACGGTCGGGAGGATCGCGCGCAGGGACGTGAGGTGCGGCGGCACACCGGCGGTCAGCGTGCGCTCGAGTGCCGGTGCGCGATCGCTCATCGTGTCCTCCGCGCCGCGTGGCGGGTGGGGCGGCACGCAGCCAACGGCGCGTCGTTTCCGAGCGAACTGCGCAGCAGGTGGAATCGGTTCATCTAACGGGTTTCCATGGGGCGGAGGAAGGGCGCCGGCTGCCGATCGACGGCCGGCGCATCGTCGAATCCGACAGAAAACTAGCATTGACCCGTTAGCGAATACAAATAATAAGCCGCGATTATTTAACAACCATTCGTGTTAAGCGACGGTGCGAACGACGCGGCCCGCCGCTGCCGCGTTGCTGAACTTATATCGAAAATTTTTGTTTGCAATCGAATTAATATCATTTCGCAATGCAATGACGGTCTCCTAGTCTTGTCGAGCGCCGGGCCCCGAGGACGGCAACGCGCGGCGGTAGTGCCATACCGCTTATCGACCCCCGATCTTTATACGAGAGACCTATGACCTATCTCGCAGATGAACGCATCGTTTTGACGGCAGCGGAATCCAGTCACATCCGGACGACGCTCGGCGCACTGGCCTATGATCCGGCTGGCGGCGCGGGCTACATCAGCGCGGTGCGCAAGCTTGCCTACACCGCGTTTCCCGACCGGGTCGTCGACGCGTTCGATCGCGCGAAGGCGCCGACCGCCGATGCGCACGGCTCGATCGAGATCGACAACCTGCCGATCGACGACGACGTGACGGGCAGCCCGAGGTTCGAGGAAACCGGCCGCTCGTTCAAGGCCGGTGTATTGAGCGAGAACGTCCTGGTCGCGTTGAGCACGCTGGCCGGCGAACCGTATTCGATTGCGCACGAAGGCCGCGAGCTCGTGAACAACCTCACGCCGCACAAGGCGACCGCGCGCGACTATACGGGCCTGGGCTCCGAGGTCGAGCTCGATTTCCATATCGAGAACGCCGCGCAGGCGCACATGCCGGAAGGCGATACGTCGCCGTTCGCGTTGCTGCTGCTCGGCGTGCGCAGCGAAGCCGGCGGCGGCCCGTACACGCGGCTCGCCGATGCGCGTCGCGCGCTGCAGCTGCTGTCGCCGGACGATATCGCGCAGCTCTACGGCGAGCACTACATCATCCGCGTGCCGTACCGGTGGCGCGGGGCGGCGCCGACGCCGCGCGACAACACCGACCTGAGCGCGGTGCTGTCGGGGCCGCTCGATGCGCCACGCGTGACGGTCGCGTTCTATCCGGACATGGTGCTGGCGGTCAACACGCGCGCACAGGAGGCGCTGGCCAACCTGTATCGCGCGGTGCGAGAGGTGTCGTTCGGCGTGCAGATTCAACCGGGCAAGCTGGTGCTGATCAACAATCATTTCACGCTGCATTCGCGCGACCGTTTCGATCCGCAATACGACGAGAACGACCGGGCATTCCGCTGGGTGCAGCGCGTGTTCGTCGCGCGCAGCCTGTGGAACTTCCGTGCGTTCACGCCGCTGCAGGCGCGCGTGTTCGATCCGAAGGCGCTGTATGCGGGCGAGTCGCACGCAACGCGCCCGTCGCCGGTTGCCCAGCCGGTGACGCAACGCGCAGCCGCCGCCGAACTCGAAGCGACGCCCGCCTGAGCGGGCCGGGAACGCCAGGCGGCGACGGACGGTGAAAATCGTTCGGCCCCGCCCGAGTTCCGCGCACGCGTCATCGATAAACAAAGGAATCCGGAAGACATGAGAAGAACAGCATTTCCCGTTGCGCGCGTCGTTCGTGTGCTGGCCGCCGTCCTGATCGGCGGCAGCGTGGCCGCGCAGGCCGCGACGTTCGACCTGAGCCCCGAGCAGCCCGGCCGGCAGCGCGGCACCGTGAACCCGGCGGTCGAACAGGCTTTGCCGGCCGGCTTCCGGTTTGCCGAGGCGAACACACTGACGATCGGCATCGCGCCGAACCTGCCGCCGCTCAGCACCTATGCGACCGATGCGCGAACGGTGGTCGGCTTCGATCCCGATCTCGCGCAGCTCGTCGCGGACAGCATCGGCCGCAAGCTGAAGATCGTGCCGCTTTCCTGGGCCGACTGGCCGCTCGCGCTGCAGTCCGGCAAGGTCGACGCGGTGATCTCGAACGTGACGGTGACCGAGCAGCGCAAGGAGAAATTCGACTTCTCGACCTACCGGAAAGATCAGCTCGGCTTCTACGTGAAGAACGGCAGCCGGATTGCCGCGATCCGCGAGCCGAAAGATGTTGCCGGGCTGCGCGTCGTGACCGATTCGGGCACCAACCAGGAAAAGATCCTGCTCGAGTGGAACCGGCAGAACGTCGCGCGCGGCCTCGCGCCGGTCGAGATCCAGTACTACGCGGATGCGGCCGAGCGCTGGGTCGCGCTGCAGTCGGGGCGCGTCGACACGATCTTCAGCGTGAATTCGATGCTCGCGTACCAGGCGTCGCTGCGCGGCGATGCGAAGCTGATCGGCACCGTGAGCGGCGGCTGGCCGCGCACCGCGGACATCGCGATCACGACGCGCAAGGGCAGCGGCCTCGCCGATCCGCTGACGATCGCGATCAATGCGCTGATCGCGAACGGCAGCTACCGGAAGGTGCTCGGCCGCTGGAGCCTCGACGCTGAAGCGGTCGACCGGTCGCAGACCAATCCGCCGGGGCTGCCGCGCACCTGAGTGCGGGAATCGCGGGGCGGGGCAAGACCGCTTACCGGTAGGTCCACAGCCGGTGCAGCGCGAACGTGGTCGGCGGAACCAGCAGCGCGATCGCGACGATGCTCATCCCGCGGGACCCGTCCAGCGCTTCGGCCGCACGCGCGAGCAGCATCGTTTCGACGAAGCCGGCCAGCGTGACCGCGAGAAAGCGCACCGCGTTGCGCGTGCCCACCGTCGACGAGAAGCTCCACAACGTATTCGCGAGATACGAGAACGCCGTCGCGCAGAGGAAGGCGATCGCGTTCGCCGTCACCAGCGTCGCATCGAACCGCGCGAACAGCGCCGTTGCGACCAGCGTGTGGATCGCGGTCGAGCCGAGCCCGGACACGCCGAAGCGCACGAGCCGCGTGCGCTCGGCATGGAGCAGGCCGATCATGGCCGTCGGTGCGGGTCAGCGTGCGCCGACCCGCGCACGGGTCGGCTGCACGCGCCGGCGGGCGATCTGGCGGCGCGCATCGCGCGCGACCGGGAGTTCGATCACCTTGCCATGCGCCTGGTAGCGGCGGCGGATCAGGTAGACGGGCCGCTGCTTCGACTCGTCGTAGATCCGCCCGACATACTCGCCGACGACACCGATCCCGATGAGCTCGATCCCGCCGATGAACAGCGTGACCGAGATCAGCGACGCGTAGCCGAGCACCGGATTGCCGAACAGCAGCGTGCGAAAGATGATGAACGTGCCGTACAGGAACGCGAGCGCGGCGATGCCGACGCCGATGTAGGTCCAGCTGCGCAGCGGCACGGTGCTGAAGCTGGTGATGCCTTCCAGCGCGAAATTCCACAGCTTCCAGCCGGAGAACTTCGAGTGCCCGGCGCTGCGCGCGTCGCGCTGGTATTCGACGATCACGGTGCGGTAGCCGACCCACGCGAACAGCCCCTTCATGAAGCGATGCCGTTCGGGCAGATTGCGCAGCGCGTTCACGACCTTGCGGTCCATCAGCCGGAAATCGCCGACGTTCTCCGGCAGTTTCACGTCCGACAGCAGGTTGTGCACGCGATAGTAGATCGCGGCCGATGTGCGTTTCGCGAACGAGTCGCACGCGCGGTTCCTGCGCTTCGCGGCGACGACTTCCGCACCGTCGCGCCAGTGCTCGATCATCACGGGGATCAGGCTCGGCGGATCCTGCAGGTCGGCGTCGAGCGGGATCACCGCGTCGCCGAGGGCTTCGTCGAGGCCGGCCGTGAGCGCGGCTTCCTTGCCGAAGTTGCGGGTGAGATCGATCACGCGCACGCGCCGCTCGTCGGTGCTGATCCGGATCAACCGGTCGAGCGTGTCGTCGCGGCTGCCGTCGTTCACGCAGACGATCTCGAAACGGATCGCGTCGATGGACGTCATCAGCGGAATCACGACGTCGAAGAAGTGCTCAACGGCCTCGCCTTCGTTATAGAACGGCACAACCAGCGAGATGAGCGGCGTATAGAGTGGTTCCCGCATGATGATTCCCCTTGTGATGTCGTTTCACCGATGCGTGCCGATGGTCGGTCGGCCGGTGCGGCGCATTCCGTACGCCGGGCGGTGGTGCGTTCTGGCCTGATGCGTGAAGGCGGTTTCGGTCGAGTTGTCGCGTGCGTCCGGCATCGACGGCACGTCGTGTCGTTCCCGGGCGATCCGGCTGACGAGCAGCCCGAGCGACGCCAGCGTGACGAGCGGCATGAACTGGAACGACAGATGCGGCACGACCGCGAGGCCCGCGAGCGGCATCAGCCACAGCAGCATCAGCCATTCGCGATCGAAGCGCCGCCAGCCGTGCGTCCACGCATAGCGGGCGTACCACGCGATCACGATGCCGTACCAGGTCAGATCGTAGTCGTACAGATAGGGGCTGACGAGCAGGCAGGCGCAGGCGAGGGTTGCGGCGCGCAGCGCGTATGAGCAGGCGCCGCGCCATGCATAGATGACGGCGATGGCCGCGGTCGCGATCGACAGCAGCTGAAGGCCGTTCGCGACGATGGCGGGCCAGCCTGCCATCGTGGCGAGCGCGAACACCGACGGCATGCGCACGAGCTTGGCCTGGCCGGAGCCGACGATCACGTAGACGTTGTCGATCACATGCGCGAACGTGAGCCACGGACCGAACCCGAACGCGAGGGTCGAGAGCGCGACGCTGCACGCGATCGTCGCAGCCCACGCGGCCAGTGCGCGCCATTGACCCGCGCACAGCAGCGCGAGCGGGAACAGCACCGCGAGCTGCGGCTTCATCGTCAGCAAACCGAAACAGATCCCGGCGTACACGGGGCGGCGGTTCAGCGCGAGCAGGCCGGCACCGGCGAGCAACGCGGTGAAGAGGCTGGTCTGTCCGACGATCACCGTGACGAACGCGCCGGGGAACGCGAGCGCGCACAGCCACGCGGCATCGCGCTGCACGGTGGCGCGGATCGTTGCCGCGAACAGCACATACGTGAGCCCGAGCCACAGCACGAGCGCCAGCGTGTACGGCAGCCAGCCGAGCGGCAGCATGAGCAGCAGCATGGAGGGCGGATTGAGCCACGGCAGCGTGCCGTCCGCGAGATTCATCGCCGGGACAGCGAGCTTCTGGACCGCGAACAGCGCGGGAAAATGCCATGCATCGGCCGCGTGCCCGTGCGCGGCGAGCCACGCCGCGCTCCAGATCGGCGAGAAATCCGGCGACAGCGGTTCCGGTGCACCGTGGTGCGACAGGAACACGCGGATCGAGTAGATGACGACGAACAGCAGTTCCGTCATCAGCACGGCGGCCGCATAGAGGCGCACGCGTTCGCAATTGAGCCAGTGCGGATAGCGGCGCGGGCCCGCGATCGGGAGTTCCGGATGCACATCGGCGGCGGCATGCGCGTGGCGGGCGAACGAAGGCGCTTTCATGGCGTGCTCCGTGACGCGAGGGCCGCGCGACGCACGACGACGAGCAGCACCGCGAGCAGCACGACCGGCCCGATCTGAGGCAGCTTCGTCAACCGGTTGAACAGCTCGAAGACCGGCAGCAGCCACGCGAGCACGAGGATGCCCTGGTCACCGGGCAGCCAGCCTTTGTCGAGGCCGTGCGCGATCAGGCAGAAGATCGCAATGCCGAGCCACGTCAGTTCGTAATGCCACAGATAGGGCGTCGTCAGCAGCGTGGCGACCGCCAGCACCGCGCCGCGCAGGCGCATGTCGGGCGTACGGCGCCATACATCGACCGCCGCGGCGATGGCGATCAGTGCGATTGCCGCTTGCGCGACCAGCGCGGCGGCCACCGGTGCACCCGCGAGCCGCAACGCGGCGAACGGCGTCGGCGACGCGAACCAGTACGACGCGAGCATGAAATGCATGTCGCGTACCGTCGACATGGCCTGGCTCAAACCGTGCAGCGCGCCAGGGCCGGCCAGTGCAATCCCGGCCGCCGCGAACAGCGTCGCGCTCAGCGCGGCCGCCGCGAACGTGCGCCATGCCCGCGCCGCGATCAGCACGAACGGGAACACGACGGCGAGTTGCGGCTTGATCGCAAGCAACCCGATCAGCACGCCGGCAACGACCGGGCGCTTGCCCAGCAGATGCAGCGCGAGCGCGGCGAGGCCGGCGGTCAGGACGCTGTTCTGGCCGAACATCACGGACATGCACACGCCCGAATACGCGACCACGACGAGCATGGCGGCGCGCGGGTGGGGAAGATGCGCGCGCAATCCCGACAACCGCGAGACTGCGAACGCGTAGCATAAAAGACTGCCCGCCAAAAAGAGGAAATACGCGGGCAGGAAAGGCACAAGGGCAAGCGGCGCGATGAACAGCAACATCGTCGGCGGATAGAGCCAGGGAAGCGGCTGTTGCTGCAGAGACGCACCGAAGTGCGCGAACTCGGCCTGCTTGAATAATGAAATGTCGTAGGCCGATGCGGCGTGGCCTTGCAACACGAGATGCGATGCGGTCCAGAAGACCGAGAAGTCGGTGCCGGGGCGGACCGTGGCGGACGACGTGAAGCCGTCGGTCACGATGCCCCACAGGATCAGAAAAGCGGCGAAGAGCATCAGCATGATGCAGCTGTACGGAATGATCCGATCGGCTGTCAGCCATTGGATGCGGCGTATTGCACGCCCGCGCATTTCACGGTTGGCTGTGTACATGATTCCCCGTCTGTCGTGAAGGCTGCGTGGTCTTTCACAGCCGTTTTCATGTTGTCGTGCCTACGGATCGAATCGCGCCGAAATCGCGTTGTCCGGTGAATTCATTGTTGGAGAAAAAATCGCGCGACGCAAACCGCGTACGGACGTCGGGTATTTAAATTGTTCAGCGATGCGCGTGAAAACCGCGTTTTCACGTATGAGAAAACGGCGCGGCCGGATTTCATGTATCCGGCTTGAAACATTCCGCGTTTTTTACCGGGTTAGCGTGCCGCCGATACCACGGCGCGCGAGCGGCCTGACGCGTTCGGGAAAGTCCCGAGAAAAAATTTGGACCCTTGGTGCAGCGCGGCGACAGGCCTTCAGGCGTGCAACGCTCGCGCGGGCGGATATATCAATTTTGAAACATTTCGCGCATCGGGCCTCGGACCGGGGAGGACGGGCATCGCTGGAACGCTTGATGCGCCTGGATTTCGTTCGGGATGGCCTGCTCTTTGCGTAAGCGTTGGCACGGCAGTCGACGAGGTGACGACCGGGCGGTTTCGGCAAAGAACGGACGGAACCCGCTTCGGAATCACCTGCGGAAAGGAGGGCCGGAGCGCGACGGGGAACACGCAGCTCCAGGTCGATCAAGCGAGCAAGACTACGTCGAATGACCCATGAGACCCGGTAGCGTCAGGGCAATAAGAAATTGGCATGGCAGCATATGGGGAATAAAAATGAAAGACCACAGCATATTGCGGATCGCATACCGCGTTAAGAGGTCAGTTCAAAAACCCCGTGAGGGGGCTGTTTACTTCCTCGGCGAGCTGTTAACCTTGGGCACCAGAACAACGGAAGCCCAAGGATGGAAGCGCCGATCATTGACGACGAACTGTGGATACTG
>NZ_NKFH01000008.1:0-407545 GCF_002223135.1 Burkholderia sp. AU33423 | reverse complement strand
GGGAGTGTCAGGATTTCCGTGTTCAAGGCGGGTGGAACAATTACACGGAAGGTCGGACGAACCGATCTGCATAAAGGATAGCGAATTGGTTCATGGCCGTCTTCCAGTCATGCGCGGCACTTCCCCAATTCGCGGTGATGTTGCGCAAGGCCAGCCAGATGAGCTTGGTGGCGGCCTCGTCGGTCGGGAAGTGACCACGGGTCTTGATGATCTTGCGCAACTGCGAGTTGATATTTTCAATCGCGTTCGTCGTGTAGATGATCTTGCGCACACCCGGCGGAAACGCAAAGAACGGGATCACGCGATCCCAGGCGTTGCGCCACGCGCTACTGACGGTCGGGAATTTCTGGCCCCACGGACCATCCGCAAACGCATCGAGTTCGGCCTGAGCGGCTTCCGCACTGGGGGCGGCGTAGATCGGTTTGATCGCGGCGGCCAGTCCTCGGCGGTCCTTCCAACTGGCGTAATCGAGGCTGTTGCGGATCAAATGGACGATGCAGGTTTGCAGCGTCGTGGCCGGAAACACTGCTGCCAGCGCTTCGGGCATGCCCTTCAGTCCGTCAGTGACGGCGATCAGGATGTCGTGAACGCCGCGCGTCTTCAAGTCATTGAACACCTTCATCCAGAACTTGGCGCCCTCGGTATTCTCGATCCACAGGCCCAGGATCTCTCGCGTGCCGTCGGGCAGCACACCCAGCGCCAGGTACACCGCCTTGTTGCGCACGACGGCGTCTTCGCGAATCTTGACCCGCAGTGCGTCGAAAAACACGACCGGATACATTGGCTCGAGCGGCCGGGCCTGCCAGGCGGTTACTTCGGCCATGACCTCGTCGGTGACCGAGCTGATGAAGTCGGGCGAGACCTCAGTGCCTTACTGTTCCAGCAGGAAGCCTTGGATCTCGCGTACGGTCATGCCTCGGGCATACATGGCGACGATCTTGTCGTCGAAGCCCGTGAAGCGCCGTTCATGCTTGGGAATCAGGATGGGTTCGAAGCTGCCGTCGCGGTCACGCGGCACCTCGATACGGATCGGACCGTCTTCGGTCAGAACCGTCTTGGCCCCTTTGCCGTTGCGCTGATTCGTGGCGTTGGCCGGCTTGGCAGCACCGGGAGGGTAGCCGAGATGATGGTTCATCTCGCCGCCCAGTGCCCGTTCGATCAGCGCCTTCTTGAGCGCCAGCGTCGCGGCATTGATGGCTTCAGCCGTCATCGGACCGTTGCCGAACTGCTCAAGCAACTCGGCCGGAATCGCCGGCAGAGCCGCCGGCTGGGCTTTCGGTTTGCGAGGCATAAATTCTCCTTGGGAGCATGTTATGCCTTAAACACAAAATTCCTGACAGGCCCGAAACTGGCCGAGCACAGGCGACCTGTATCTCCCTCCGGCCAATCCCCGACAATCAAAAAAAAGCCCGCCGAAGCGGGCAACCTCACGATGCGGAGGGGGAGATACGAATACGCGAAGCTGCGCGTTCAGCCTTTGGTCGCACCAAACGTCAGCCCCGCCACAAAATGCTTCTGCATCGCGAAGAACATCGCGACAGACGGCAACGCCGCCAGAATCGACCCGGCTGATACAAGATTCCACGACGTCGTCCACTGCCCCTTCAACGCGGCAACGCCAGCGGTAATCGGCGCGGCTTCATCGCCTTGCGTGAGACACAGCGCCCAGAAGTAGTCATTCCACACGAACGTAAAAACGAGAATCGCGAGCGCGGCCAACGCGGGCCGAATCAACGGCAGCACGATCCGGTAAAACACCGTCCATTCCCCTGCACCTTCGATCCTTGCCGCTTCGATCAACTCGAACGGCAACTGCTTGATGAAGTTGCGCAGAAACAGCGTACAGAACCCGGTCTGAAACGCGACATGAAAAAGAATCAGCGCTTCGACCGTATTGAACACACCGAGCCGCAGCGACAGATCCCGCACCGGAATCATCAACACCTGCACGGGCACGAAGTTACCGGCAACGAACGTCCCGAACAGCGCCGTACTCCCGCGAAACTTGTACGTCGCCAGCGCAAAGCCCGCCATCGCCGCGAGCGCAATCGACCCGATGACGGAAGGCACCGTGATCTGCACGCTGTTCCAGAAGTAATGCAGCATCGGCGACGTCGTCAGCGCGTCGCGATAGTTCTCGATCATCGAGAAGTGCCGTGGCCAGCCCCAGTAGTGGCCTTCGACCAGTTCCTCGGTCGAGCGCACCGACGTGACGAACACCGCGATCATCGGCAGCAGCCAGATCAGCAGCGCAACCGGCAACGACAGCTTGTACAGCCTGCGCGAGACAGGCTTCCATTGAGCAACGGGAGTCGGAAACATGATGGCCACCGGTCAGGTTATTGCTCGTTGCGCAGCAGGCGGCGCAACTGGAACACGATGTAGACGAGCATGATCGCGAACAGCACGACCGCAATCGACGCGGAATAGCCGAGCCGGTAGTACTTGATCGCCTGGTCGTACATGTAATACGCGAGCACGGTCGAGCTCTCGAACGGGCCGCCGTTCGTCATCACCGAGATCAGGTCGAAGCTGCGCAGCGCGCCGATCACCGTGACGACGATCGCCATGAAGGTGGTCGGCCGCAGTTGCGGCAGCACCACGTGCCACAGCAGCGCGAAGCCGCGCGCGCCTTCCATCCGTGCGGCTTCGATCTGTTCCGGATTGAGCGACGTGAGGCCGGTGAGGTACAGGATCATGCAGTACGCGGTCTGCGGCCACAGCGCGGCGAACACGATGCCGAACGTCGCGTAGCGCGCATCGCCGAGCACTGGGATGCCGTGTCCGGCGATCAGCGCGAGCAACCCGAACGTCGGATCGTAGAACCACGAGAAGATCAGCCCGACGACCACGCCGGACAGCACGAACGGCGCGAAGAACAGCGACTTCACGAGCCGGATGCCGGCCACCGCCTGGTTCAGGTACAACGCGAGCGCAAGGCCGAGCGGCGGCGCGAGCATGAAGAGCGCGAGCCAGATCACGTTGTTGCGCAGCGCGGTGTAGAACGTCGGCGCATGCAGCAGTTCGACGTAGTTCGCGAGCCCGACGAAGGTGCGCTCGGTCATCCCGTCCCAGTTGTACAGGCTCAGCCACAGCGTCGACAGGATCGGCCAGATCACATAGACGGCAACCATCGCGCAGGCCGGCGCGAGAAAGAGCCATGCGGCGCGCTGTTGCCGCCGCACGGCAGGCGACGGGCGACGCGCGGGAATCGCGGTGGCGGCGGATGCGCCGCGCGGCGGCGGCGCGGCGCCCGCGCCGGCGGGCGGGGTGGACGTGATCGGACTGGACACGGCAAGCCTCCTGAACGGGCACGGCGGCACGGGGCCGCCGGTTGGGTCACGCGGTCACTTCTTGTAGATCCGCTTGCGGGTCTGTTCGAGTTGCGCGAGCACCGTATCGAGCTGCGCGGGATTCGCGAGGAACTGCTGCATGCCCTTCATCCCCTCGTCGGCCATTTCCTTCGTCATGTCTCGGTCGTAGAACTGCGCGACGCCGCCCTTCGTGTCGGCAAGGATCCGGAAGCCGATGCGCGAGATCGGATCGGCCGGTTCCGGCGACTTGCTGTTGGCCGACAGCGAGCCGAGCCCTTCCGCGAGCTTTGCGCCCATCTCGGGCGTTTCGACGAACGCGAGGAACGTGTGCGCGTCGGCCTTGTTCTTCGCCTTCGTCGGGATGTGCAGCGATTCGACCGGGCCGTCCTCGGCGGTGGGTACCTTCGGGTCGATGATCGGGAAGCGGTAGTAGCCCATTTCCTGCTTCACGTTCGGCGGAAAGCCCGCCGCGATGAAGGTGCCCATCAGCATCATCGCGGCCTTGCCCTGGAACAGGAACGGCTGCGCGCCGTCGAGATCGTAGGACAGCGCGTTGTCGATGAAGTAGCCCGCGTCGATCAGCGACTTCCACGTCGTGTAGACCTTCTTCACGCGCGGGTCGGTGTACGGCACGTCGCCGGCCATCAGCTGCTGGTGGAACACGTTGCCGTTCAGGCGCAGGTCGAGATAGTCGAACCAGCCGGCGAGGGTCCACGCATCGCGGCCGCCGATCGCGATCGGCGTGATGCCGGCCGCTTTCAGCTTCTTGCACACGTCGAGAAACTGGTCCCACGTCTTCGGCTCGTCGGCGATGCCGACCTTGTGGAACAGGTCCTTGCGGTAGAACAGCCCCCACGAGTAGTAGACGGTCGGCGCCGCGTACTGCTTGCCGTTGTACGACGATGCATCGCGCGTCGACGCGTACATCGTGCCCCAGCCGTTCTTCGTCCAGTCGCCGCTCAGGTCCTCGAACAGCCCGCGCTTCGCGTAGTACGCCATCCGTTCGCCGGCGTGCCAGTTCACGACGTCCGGTGCGACGGTCGTGAGCCATGCGGGGAGCTGCACCTTGTACGCTTCCTCGTCGACGAAGGTCGGCTTCACGTCGATGTCGGGATGGGCCTTGTGGAACGCTTCGATCGTCGACTGCCAGACCGCGCGCTGGCTGGCGCCCTTGAACGCGATGTTGATCGTCAGCGTGCCGGCATCGGCGGGCACCGTCATGCCGAGCGATGCCAGTGCGACAGCGGCGGCCGTGGCGAGCCGGGCGGCGGTGCGAAGGGGGCGATGGGTCATACGTGTCTCCAGTCCTGGGTGTCGTTGTGCGTGACCGGCGCGTCGTGGCGCCGGTGACGGTTGCTACGAACGGCTTCGATACACGGCCACGTCCTGCGGCCCGACTTGCGCCGTGCCGAGCACGAACGCGGACGGCGGCACCGTGTCGATCGTGTGCGGCGCGTCGCCATAGTTGAAAACGTAGGTCAGGCCGCCGCGCCGGCTCACGCGCACGCCGTCGCCGAGCGGGGCGGGCGCGAGGCCGGCCTCGGCCGCGACATCGGCGAACAGTCGGGCGGTGGTCGCGTCGTCGAACAGCGCGGCCCAGTAGTGCAGCGTGCCGTGCGACACGCAGGCCGGGTGGCCGTCGGCGAAGCGCGCACGCACGACGTTGCGTGCGTCGTCGCCGTTCAGCTCGACGAGGTCGCGCCAGTGACGCGCATCGCCGGTGAACGCCGCGCCGTCGCACAGCGTGCCGTCGATCCGCTCGGTCGCGTTCGGCCGCAGCGATTCGACGCGCCACACGCGTATCGGCAGGATCGACGCGAGCGGGCCGGGCGGCAGCGCCGGCGGAATCTGCAGGTCGGCGGTCTTCGAGCCGGTGCGCGGCCCGAACACCGCGTGCGCGCCCGATGCGGCGAGCCGCGACGTGAAATCGTCCGGCACGATCGGCAGTGGCGGCACGACGACGAGCCGGTAGCCGTCGAGCGGCGCATGCGCGGAAACGATGTCGACGTCGAGGCCGAGCGAGCGTAGCGCCGAGTAGTACTCGAACGCGAAGCGCGGGTAATGGAAATCGGCGCCCTGCGGCTGCACTTCGAACAGCCACTTCGCCTCGTAGTCGAACACCAGCGCAACGGGGGCGCGTACCGCGCCGTTCGCGTCGGCATCGGCGTCGAGCACGGGGGCGATCTCCTGTGCGACGCGCTGCGCTTCGCGGCCGCCTTCGTCGAGCCGGTTGTCGGGTGTGTTCAGGCCCGCATGCATCTGTTCCTGCGCGAACGGCGCTTGCCGCCAGCGGAAGTAGGACACGCAGCCGGCGCCGTGCGCGAACGCTTCCCAGCTCCACAGCCGCACCATGCCCGGCAGCGGCGCGGGGTTCCAGTGCGCCCAGTTCACAGGCCCGGGCTGCTGCTCCATCACCCAGAACGGCAGCTTCGACATGCCGCGATAGAGGTCGTGATTGAACGACGCGAAGTCGGGATGGCCGGTGCGCAGCCAGCGCGCTTTCACGTCGGGTGCGAACCATTGCTCCTCGAGCGCGCCGAGCGGATAGCTGTCCCAGGTCGCGATGTCGAGGTCGCGCGCCACTTCGTAGTGGTCGAACTCGGTGAACAGCTGCATGAAGTTGTGGGCAACCGGGCGGCCCGGCGAATGCGCGCGGATCACGTCGACCTGCATCCGGTGATAGCGCGCGACCTCGTCCGACGCGAAGCGCCGGTAGTCGAGGCGATGCGACGGGTGGGCCTCCGTCACGGTGCCGACGGGCGCGTCGATCTCGTCGAAATGGCGATACTCCATGCTCCAGAACACGGTGCCCCATGCGCGGTTCAGCGCGTCGATCGTGCCGTAGCGCGCTTTCAGCCATTCGCGGAAGCGCACGAGCGCGGCGGGCGAGTAGCTGACGACCGTTTGATGGCAGCCCAACTCGTTGTCGGTCTGCCAGTAGCGTACGGCCGGATGGCGGCCGTAGCGTTCGGCGACCGCGGTGCAGATCTGGCGCGATGCTTCGAGATAGGTCGGCGACGAGAAATCGTAGTGGCGGCGCGAGCCGAACTTGCGCGGCTGGCCGTCCGCGCCGATCGCGAGGATGTCGGGATGGCGGTCGACCAGCCATTTCGGCGGCGTGGCGGTGGGCGTGCACATCACGATTTCGAGGCCGGCCGCGCCGAGCACGTCGACCGCGCGGTCGAGCCAGCCCCAGTCGTATTCGCCGGGCGACGGCTCCATGCGGCTCCACGCGAATTCGGCTATCCGCACCTGCTCGATGCCGAGCGCTTTCATCCGGCGGGCGTCGTCCGCCCACATCGATTCCGGCCAGTGTTCCGGGTAGTAGCAGACTCCGAGGCGCATGCCGATCCTTTAAGCGTAGTGATGGACGGGGATATCGGCGCGCGCGGGTACCGCGCGGCCGTCTTCGGTGAACAGGTGGCAGGCCGCGGCCGGCGCGTGCACGTGCACGCGTTCGCCGGTGCGCACCTGCGCGTCGCCGGGCACCTTCGCGATCAGCGGCGCGCCGCCGGGCGGGTCGAGGTGCACGTAGGTCTGCTCGCCGAGGCGTTCGACGAGCACGACGTCGCGCGCGAGCGTCGTCGCGTCGAGCGCGGCGCCGAGCGTCAGGTGTTCGGGGCGGATGCCGAGCGTCACGGCGGCGCCGGCGTTCAGCGCCGAGCCGTCGCGCGGCAGCGTGATGGTTTCGCCGGACGGCACGAGCGTGACGCTCGTGCGCTGCGCGTCGCACGCGGTCACGACGGCCGGCAGGAAATTCATCCGCGGCGAGCCGATGAAGCCCGCGACGAAGCGGCTCGCCGGGTGGTGGTAGAGGTCGAGCGGCGCACCGACCTGCGCGATGCTGCCGTGCTGCGCGGTGTCGGCGCCAGCGTGCAACAGCACGATCTTGTCGGCGAGCGTCATCGCCTCGGTCTGGTCGTGCGTCACATAGACGACGCTCGCGCGCTCGAACTGCCGGTGCAGTTTCGCGATCTCGACGCGGGTCTGGCCGCGCAGCGCCGCGTCGAGGTTCGACAGCGGTTCGTCGAACAGGAACACGCCCGGCTCGCGCACGATCGCGCGGCCGATCGCGACGCGCTGCCGCTGCCCGCCCGACAGCGCCTTCGGCTTGCGTTCGAGCAGCGTGTCGAGCTGCAGGATGCGCGCGGCGTCGCGCACCTTCCGGTCGATCTCGGCCTTCGGCACGCGGGCGAGCTTCAGCCCGAACGCCATGTTCTCGTAGACCGTCATGTGCGGAAACAGCGCGTAGCTCTGGAACACCATCGCGACGCCGCGTTCGGCGGCCGGCAGGTCGTCGACGCGGCGGCCGTCGATCGACAGCTCGCCCGCGCTCAGGTCCTCGAGCCCGGCGATCATCCGCAGCAACGTCGACTTGCCGCATCCGGACGGCCCGAGGAACACGCAGAACTCGTGCGCGCCGATCTCCAGATCGACGTCGCGAATGACCGGCGCGTGATCGCCATAGGCTTTCTGCACGCGTCGCATCGAGATGCTCGCCATTGTCTCCGCTCCATGTTTTAATGCGCTTAAATCGTTGATTAAGCGCTTAATCATCGCGATCAAAAAAGAGGCGATGCGATCGCGGCCGAGTCGCGCCCGTCGGTCGGGCGGCAGGGTGTGGGGCGATAGTGCGCCGCTTCGGTAAGCGAAGCAAATACTGGATAGACGTCTCATATAGTGAGCAAGCGATGGCAACCCTGGATGAAGTGGCGCGCCGCGCCGGCGTGACGGCCGCGACCGTGTCGAACGTGCTGCGCGACCGCGGCCGGGTGGGCGAGGCGACGCGGGCGCGGGTGCTGGAGGCCGTGGCGGCGCTCGGGTATCGGCCGCATCTCGCCGCGCGGGCGCTGGCGGAAGGGCGCGCGCCGACGGTCGCGCTGATGGTGTCGAGCATCGCGAACCCGTTCTATCCGGAGTTCGCGCTGGCGGTCGAGCGTGCGGTGCGGCGCAACGGGCAGTTCCTGATCGTCTGCAATACGAACGAAGATCCGTTGCAAGGGCGTGCGTATCTCGACCAGATCGCCGGCACGATCTCCGAAGGCATTCTCGTGACCAATGCGAACCTGCATCTGCCGGATCTGCTCGACGTGGCGGCGCGCGGCGTGCCGGTCGTGCTGTGTCTGTGGGAGCGGCCGGAGGCGCCGCCCGACGGGTTGCCGTGCGTGGCGATCGATTTCCGCGAGGCGGGGCGGATCGCGACGCGGCATCTGCTCGAGTTGGGCCACGAGCACATCGGCGTGATCGTCGGCGGCTCGGCGGCCGGCGTGCAGGCGGCGCGCTACGACGGCTTCGTCGACGTGATGCGCGAAGCGGGGCTCGATGCGTCGATCGTCGCGGCCGAGCCCGATTCGATCGAAGGCGGCGTGCGCGCGGCGGGATGGTTGCTCGATGCGCATCCGCGGTTGACCGCGCTGGTCGCGACCAACGACCTGCCGGCGATCGGCGCGATGCATGCGGCGGCCGATCGCGGCCGGCGTGTGCCCGATGACCTGTCGATCGTCGGGATCACCGACATTCACCTGGCGAGCGACACGCGGCCCACGCTGACGACCGTCGCGATCCCGACCGCCGAGGCCGCCGGGCTCGCGGTCGAACTGCTCAATGCGCTGCGCGAGGCGGGTGGTCAGCGCGACGCGGCATCGCGCGTGCGGACCGCGTCGCTGCCGAGGCTGGTGGTGCGGGGTACGACTGGCCGTGTGGCGGGCGGGGGCGCGACGCCGTCGGTTTGACGCGTGGCGGCGGCGAGTAGGTTGAGGTCGCTGTCGTGATCGTTGCGACCCGGCATCGGGTGGCGCCCGCCTTAGCAAGCGGCAAGCGGCAAGCGGCAAGCGGCAAACGGCAAACGGCAAACGGCAAACGGCAAACGGCAAACGGCAAACGGCAAACGGCAAACGGCAAACGGCAAACGGCAAACGGCAAACGGCAAACGGCAAACGGCAAACGGCAAGCGGCAAGCGGCAAGCGGCAAGCGACAAACGCACCGCCGTCCTCACCCTCCTTCGACGAGCCGAATCACGATGCGTCTGGCCGATTCCAGATGCGCGACCGTCATCGAGCGCGCCGCACGCGCATTGCGTTCACGGCACGCCTGCAGGATCTCCTCGTGCTCGACCTGGAACGACGGCGTATCGGCGAGCAGCGTGGCCTGCAGGCGCTCATACCGTTCGACCTGGCTGCGCAGCTCCGCGATCGTCTTCAACTGCCGCGCGTTGCCGCAGCACGAATACAGCAGCGCGTGGAATTCGCGGTTCAGTTCGCCCTGCCGGCGCGGGACGGCCGCATCGCCAAGCAAACGATGGACGAGCTCGGCGCGCGCGAGCGTCTCGTCGTCGAGCCGCTTCACGCTCCGGTAGATCGCGTCGCCTTCGAGCAGCACGCGCAGATCGTAGATTTCCTGCACGTCCGATGCGCTCAGCATGCGCACGACGGCGCCGCGATTCCTGAAGATATCCAGCAAGCCCTCGCGCTCCAGACGCTGGATGGCCTCGCGCATCGGAATCCGGCTGATGCCGAACCGGTCGGCCAGGTCGCGCTCGACGAGCCGTTCGCCGGCTTCCAGCTCGCCGTTGATGATCATGTCCCGCAACGAGGCGGCGACCGCGTCCGCGGTGGAATCGAGTTTGGCTTCCATGCCTGCATGTTCCGTCAATTTGGAATAATGGTATACCAAACGGGAATCCAGTGCCAAAATGGCGATCGCAGGCGGGCTTCGTCAAACGACATCCGGCCCGGCCGAAGCAACCCACATCAATGGAGAGCGAGATGGCATCTGGCGAACACAAGTACCGCGTCGCAGTAGAGTGGACGGGCAATCGCGGCACCGGCACGTCGGGGTATCGCGAGTATGGGCGGGATCATCTGATCCGGGCCGGTTCCAAGCCGGATATTCCCGGTTCGTCGGACGCGGCGTTTCGGGGCGACGCCGCACGCTGGAATCCGGAAGACCTGTTGCTGGCGTCGGCATCGGCGTGCCACAAGCTCTGGTACCTGCATCTGTGCTCGGAAGCCGGTATTCGCGTGCTCGCCTATGTCGACAACGCGGAAGGCACGATGCTCGACAGCGCAGACGAAGGCCGCTTTACGGAAATCGTGCTGCGCCCGCACGTGACGATCCGGGCCGGCGACGATCGCGAACGGGCGGAGCATCTGCATCATGACGCGCACGCGAAGTGCTATATCGCGAACTCGGTCAATTTTCCGATCCGCTGCGAACCCGTGATCGAATTCGCCGCAGCTTGATACGGATATCCGCCGGATGACATCGACGATGAAGCTCTTCTACTACCCCAGCAATGCCAGCATGGCGCCGCACATCGTGCTGGAAGAAATCGGCAAGCCGTTCGAGCTCGAATTCGTCGACCGCACGCACGACCAGCACAAGTCGCCGGACTACCTCGCGCTCAATCCGAACGGGCTCATCCCGGTGCTGATCGACGGCGACCTGGTGCTGTACGAAGCCGCCGCCATTTGCCTGCATCTCGCCGATACGCATCCCGAGAAGCGGCTTGCACCCGCACTCGGCACGCCGGAACGCGCGCAGTTCTACAAATGGCTGATGTGGCTCACCAACACGCTTCAGACGACGCTGATCGCGTATTTTTATCCGGAGCGCTGGGTCGATGTGGGCAACGCGGCAGGCGCCGCGCAGGTGAAGGCGCATGCGGAGACGAAAATCGCGGCGCTGCTGGATCAGCTCGACCGTCAGCTGGAGGCGAGCGGCGGCCCCTGGCTGCTCCGCGCGCACTACACGGTGCTCGATCCGTATGCGCTGATGCTGTGCCGCTGGACGCGCGGCTTTGCGCGGCCCGCGCGGGAACTACCGCAGCTCGGGCCGTATCTGGAGCGGATGTTGACGCGGCCGGCGATCTTGCGGGCGCTGGCGACGGAAGGGCTTGCGCAGCCATGGGTGTGACGCGTAGCAGATGCGGCGTGCGTTGCTATTTGATCGAATGCCGGGCGAACAGGTCTTCCAAGAAATGCTGCAGATAACGCTGCCTGGCTTCGGTCGTCGTGTGTCGACGAGCCCATCCGAGGTGACTTTTGACGAAAGCCGAGTGCTTGTCGTTCGACGAGAATGCTTTCTGGGCGAAGCCGAGCGAATAAAAATTGATCAGTTCCGCTCTCACTTGTTGCGGAAGTTGCCTGAGAGCGGTCGCATTTGTTTTTCGTGAATAAATGAGCGATTTGCGGGGGCTTATGGCCACGACATAGAGAAGGGCGTCGCCGAGATATTCGCCAAGCCGAAAACAGGGGAAATCGCTGGTCAGCAGGCAATCTTCGGGGAATTGATATTCGATCGCCTCCGCTTCCAGCAGGCCATCCGAGAATGGCCGCGCCAGCGCTCCGCTTCGTTCGTTCCGAACAAACAATGCAAAAGCCATCACCCCTGTCGACGGCGATGCCCCCACGTAATCGAATACCTCGTCGATGGAGTGGCGCGATACGTCAGGCTCGACCTCGACCTTCATCTTCTGCCGCATCTGTTCCAGATCGCCCGAGATATCCATTTTCTTCAAGGTTTCGGGGTGGCGTGCTTCGAGGCAGGCAAGATAGATGGCGAGCTCTTTCTTCTGTTCCTGGGACAGCCCCTGAAAGGGAGTTTCCCGAATTCGGGCCAGGATCTTGTGCCCCATTTCGTCCAGTATTGGCGTGACTACTAGCGATTCGATTTCGAACGAACCGTCGGGAAAATGCAGTTCGTAGAGGTGATCCTCGGACGCCGATTTTCTGATGGCGGCCTGCCGACACTCGAGCTGTCCCGTATGCTCGATCACCCTGTAACGATAAAGTTTTTCTCCGGTGCTAGGCGTAGCCCATGCCTTGAGGAAATGTTGCGGAACGTAGTGGTGGTTTTTAGGCGGAGGCGTATTCATTGTTTTGGGTCCACGGTACAAGACATCGGCGATCGTCGGCCGACATCTTATATTGGCACCGTGGCGAATCTTGAAATGAAAATGTCACCGAGTCAGACCTCGACCCCATACACCTCCCGCGCCGCCGCGCGAATCGCATCGACCATCACCGCGACGGCCGGCGAATGCAGCCGGTCGGTGCGCGTGATGATCCCGAAATCGTCCATCCGGCAATCCATCTCCAGCGGCAGCAGCGTGACGATCCCGTGCCGCGCGTAGTAGCGCGCGACGTCCTCGGCCAGCACGGCGATCATGTCGCTCTGTTCGAGCAGTTGCGTGATGAACAGCAGCGCGGACGTCTCGACGAGGTTCGCCGGCGGCGCGAGGCTCGCGCGCTGGAACACGAGTTCGAAGCGGTGGCGCAGCACGCTGCCGGCCGGCGGCACGACCCATTCGGCGCGCTGCACGTCCGCGAGCGACAGCGGCGCCTGCGCGAGCAGCGGATGGCCGGGCCGCACGACCGCGGCGACCGATTCGCCGGTCAGTGGCTCGTAGCGCAGCCGCAGCTTGTCGTGTTCGGCGGAGAGCCGGCCGAGCACGATGTCGATCTTCTCCTGCGCGAGATGTTCGAGCAGCACGTTGCTGGTGTCGATCTCGACCGACACGTGCAGGCCGGCATGCGTGCCCTTCACGGCGGCGACGGCCGGCGGCACGAGCCGCAGGCCGGGTGACGTGATCGCGCCCACCGCCACGTGCCCGAGATGGCCGGCCTTCAGCGCGGCCAGCTCCTCGTGCGCCTGGTCGAGGCTGCCGAGCGCCGCGCGCGCATGGCGGATCAGCGCGTCGCCGTAGAGCGTCGGCCGCATCCCGCGCGGCAGGCGCTCGAACAGCACCGCGCCGATCGATTCCTCGAGTTCGCGCAGCAGCTTCGACGCGGCCGGCTGCGTCATGTTCAGCGCGGCCGCCGCGCGGTGAATGCTGCCTTCGTCGGCGAGCGCGACGACCAGCAGAAGCTGGCGCGTCTTCAGGCGGCCACGGTTTCCCCACGGGCTGGCTTCGGGCATCGTACGGGTTTATATCGATATCGGAATCGATATCGTAATCGCCAAAAACGTCATTAGCCAGTTATCAAAAATCTGCCTAGACTGCGCCGGTATCCCGTCACCACAGGACTGACGATGTCGGCAACGAAACCCAGGCTGCGCTCCACCCAATGGTTCGGCACGAACGACAAGAACGGCTTCATGTACCGGAGCTGGATGAAGAACCAGGGCATCCCCGATCACGAGTTCGACGGCCGGCCGATCATCGGCATCTGCAATACGTGGTCCGAACTGACGCCGTGCAACGCGCATTTCCGCAAGCTCGCCGAGCACGTGAAGCGCGGGATCTCCGAGGCGGGCGGCTTCCCGGTCGAGTTCCCGGTGTTCTCGAACGGCGAATCGAACCTGCGCCCGTCGGCGATGCTCACGCGCAACCTCGCGTCGATGGACGTCGAGGAGGCGATCCGCGGCAACCCGATCGACGCGGTCGTGCTGCTCGCCGGCTGTGACAAGACGACGCCCGCGCTGCTGATGGGCGCGGCGAGCTGCGACGTTCCGGCGATCGTCGTGTCCGGCGGCCCGATGCTGAACGGCAAGCTGGAGGGCAAGAACATCGGCTCCGGCACCGCCGTGTGGCAACTGCACGAAGCGCTGAAGGCCGGCGAGATCGATGTCCATCACTTCCTGTCGGCCGAAGCCGGGATGTCGCGCTCGGCCGGCACCTGCAACACGATGGGCACCGCGTCGACGATGGCATGCATGGCCGAGGCGCTCGGCGTCGCGCTGCCGCACAACGCGGCGATCCCGGCTGTCGATTCGCGCCGCTACGTGCTCGCGCACATGTCCGGCATCCGCATCGTCGAGATGGCGCTCGAAGGGCTCGTGCTGTCGAAGATCCTCACGCGCGCGGCGTTCGAGAACGCGATCCGCGCGAACGCGGCGATCGGCGGCTCGACCAACGCGGTGATTCACCTGAAGGCGATCGCGGGCCGCATCGGTGTGCCGCTCGAACTGGAAGACTGGATGCGCATCGGCCGCGACACGCCGACGATCGTCGACCTGATGCCGTCGGGGCGCTTCCTGATGGAAGAGTTCTATTACGCGGGCGGGCTGCCGGCGGTGCTGCGCCGGCTCGGCGAAGGCGGGCTGCTGCCGAACCCGGATGCGCTGACGGTGAACGGCAAGTCGCTGTGGGACAACGTGCGCGAAGCGCCGAACTACGACGACGAGGTGATCCGCCCGCTCGACCGGCCGCTGATCGCGGACGGCGGCATCCGCATTCTGCGCGGCAATCTCGCGCCGCGCGGCGCGGTGCTGAAACCGTCGGCGGCGAGCCCCGAATTGCTGAAGCATCGCGGCCGCGCGGTGGTGTTCGAGAACCTCGACCACTACAAGGCGACGATCAACGACGAGGCGCTCGACATCGATGCGAGCTCGGTGATGGTGCTGAAGAACTGCGGGCCGCGCGGTTATCCGGGGATGGCCGAGGTCGGCAACATGGGGCTGCCGCCGAAGCTGCTGCGCCAGGGCGTGAAGGACATGGTGCGGATTTCCGACGCGCGGATGAGCGGCACAGCGTACGGAACGGTCGTGCTGCACGTCGCGCCGGAAGCCGCCGCAGGCGGGCCGCTCGCGGCCGTGCGCAACGGCGACTGGATCGAGCTCGATTGCGAGGCCGGCACGCTGCATCTCGACATTACGGATGACGAACTGCAGCGCCGCCTGTCGGACGTCGATCCGACCGCGGCGCCGGGCGTGGCCGGCCAGCTCGGCAAGGGCGGCTACGCACGGCTGTACATCGATCACGTGCTGCAGGCCGACGAGGGGTGCGACCTCGACTTCCTGGTCGGCACGCGCGGCGCGGAAGTGCCGAGCCATTCGCATTGAGCGGCTGCGCGGCAGCCGGTTGCGGGCTTTCCGGGCCCGCGCAACGCGAAACCGTAAACGCATGACGGCCGGTCGTCACCGAGGCCGAAGCAGGACGCGAACCATGACATCGAGCAGCACGCCGCGCTATCGCGGCATTTTCCCCGTCGTCCCGACGACGTTTACCGACACCGGCGAACTCGATCTCGCGAGCCAGAAGCGCGCGGTCGATTTCATGATCGACGCGGGCTCGGACGGGCTGTGCATCCTCGCGAACTTCTCCGAGCAGTTCGCGATCACCGACGACGAACGCGACGTGCTCACGCGCACGATCCTCGAGCACGTCGCGGGCCGCGTACCGGTGATCGTCACGACGTCGCATTACAGCACCCGGGTGTGCGCGGCGCGCAGCCTGCGTGCGCAGCAGCTCGGCGCGGCGATGGTGATGGCGATGCCGCCGTATCACGGCGCGACGTTTCGCGTGCCCGAAGCGCGGATCTTCGAGTTCTATGCGCGCGTGTCCGACGCGATCGCGATTCCGATCATGGTCCAGGACGCGCCCGCGAGCGGCACCGCGCTGTCGGCCCCGTCTCTCGCACGGATGGCACGCGAGATCGAGCAGGTCGCGTACTTCAAGATCGAGACGCCGGGCGCCGCGAACAAGCTGCGCGAGCTGATCCGGCTCGGCGGCGATGCAATCGAAGGGCCGTGGGACGGCGAGGAAGCGATCACGCTGCTCGCCGATCTGCACGCGGGCGCGACCGGCGCGATGACGGGCGGCGGGTTTCCGGACGGCATCCGGCCGATCCTCGAAGCGTGGCGCGACGGCAGGCACGACGACGCCTACGCGCGCTACCAGGCATGGCTGCCGCTGATCAACCATGAGAACCGCCAGTCCGGGATCCTCACCGCAAAGGCGCTGATGCGCGAAGGCGGCGTGATCGCGTGCGAGCGGCCGCGGCATCCGATGCCGGAACTGCATCCGGACACGCACGCCGAACTGCTCGCGATCGCGCGCCGGCTCGATCCGCTCGTGCTGCGCTGGGCGCACTGAACGGTCACCGAACGATTCGCGAAGGAGACATGCACGATGAGTGATCAGGTTTCGCTGGGGGTCGTCGGCATCGGCAAGATCGCGCGCGACCAGCATCTGCCGGCGATCGACGCCGAACCGGGTTTCAGGTTGACCGCGTGCGCGAGCCGTCACGCGGAAGTCACCGGGGTGCGCAACTATCGCGATCTGCGCGCGCTGCTGGCCGCCGAGCGCGAGCTCGACGCCGTGTCGCTGTGCGCGCCGCCGCAGGTGCGCTATGCGCAGGCGCGCGCCGCGCTCGAAGCCGGCAAGCACGTGATGCTCGAAAAGCCGCCGGGTGCGACGCTCGGCGAAGTGGCCGTGCTGGAGGCGCTCGCGCGCGAGCGCGGCCTCACGCTGTTCGCGACCTGGCATTCGCGCTGCGCGAGTGCGGTGGAGCCGGCCCGCGCGTGGCTGGCGACGCGCGCGATCCGCGCGGTGCAGGTGCGCTGGAAGGAAGACGTGCGGCGCTGGCATCCGGGGCAGCAATGGATCTGGGAGCCGGGCGGCCTCGGCGTGTTCGACCCGGGCATCAACGCGCTGTCGATCGTCACGCGAATCCTGCCGCGCGAACTGGTGCTGCGCGAGGCGACGCTCATCGTGCCGAGCGACGTGCAGACACCGATTGCCGCCGAACTCGATTGCGCGGATACCGACGGCGTGCCGGTGCGCGCGGAATTCGACTGGCGGCATGGCCCGGTCGAGCAATGGGAGATCGCGGTCGATACGGCCGACGGCGTGCTCGCGATCAGCCGTGGCGGCGCGCAATTGTCGATCGCGGGCGAGCCGGTCGAGGTCGGGCCCGAGCGCGAGTATCCGGCGCTGTATGCGCACTTCCATGCGCTGATCGAGCGTGGCGAAAGCGACGTCGACGTGCGGCCGCTGCGGCTCGTCGCCGATGCCTTCCTGTTCGGCCGGCGCGTGCAGACCGACGCGTTCGGCCGCTGAACATGCGCGCTTCCGCACGAAGCGCGCGACGAATGATGGATTACGGCACACATCACGGCATCAGCCGATACAAAGGAGACACGACATGAACCGCACGATTCGCCGACATACCTTGCGCGCGCTGCTGGCCGCGCTTTGCATCGCGCCGCTCGGCATGCAGGGCGCCGCGCGCGCCGACGCGCCGCTGAAGATCGGCTTCCTGGTGAAGATGCCCGAGCAGGCCTGGTTCATCAACGAGCAGAACGCGGCCTCCGCGCTCGGCCAGAAGGAGAATTTCTCGGTCGTGAAGATCGGCACGCCCGACGGCGAGAAGGTGCTGGCCGCGATCGACAACCTCGGCTCGCAGGGCGCACAGGGCTTCGTGATCTGCGCGCCGGACGTGCGCCTCGGCCCGGCGATCGCCGCGCGTGCGAAGCGCTACAACATGAAGTTCGTGACGGTCGACGATCAGCTCGTCGATTCGAGCGGCAAGCCGCTGCCGAACGTGCCGCACCTCGGGATGTCGGCGACCAAGATCGGCAACCAGGTCGGCCAGGCCATTGCCGACGAGATGAAGCGGCGCGGCTGGAAGCCCGAGGAAGTCGGCGCGCTGCGGATCACGAACTACGAGCTGCCGACCGCGAAGCTGCGCACCGACGGCGCGACGCAGGCGCTGCTTGCGAACGGCTTCCGCAAGGAGAACATCTTCGACGCGCCGCAGAAAACGACCGACGACGAAGGCGGCTTCAGCGCGGCCGCGCCCGTGCTCGCGCGCCATCCGAACGTGAAGAAGTGGGTGGTCTATGCGCTGAACGAGGAAACCGTGCTCGGCGCGGTGCGCGCGACCGAGCAGCTGCACATCCCGGCGGCCGACGTGATCGGCGTGGGCATCAACGGCGCGGGCGAGGCGTTCGCCGAATTCCAGAAGAAAGAGCCGACCGGCTTCTACGGGACGATCGCCGTCAGCTCGACGAACCACGGCAAGGACAGCACGCAGAACCTCGTCGAATGGATTCGCGACGGCAAGACGCCGCCGGCCGACACGCAGACGAGCGGCAAGCTGATGACGCGTGCGAACTGGCAGGCCGTGCGCGCCGAGCTCGGCATCTGAGCGCACGAGGCGAGAACGCGATGACGACGCAGACGATGACGGCCGTATCCGGCAATGATGGCGGCACCGGCGGCGATGCCGGCGCGTCGCCGCCGGGCGGCCCGCTGCTCGCGCTCGACGGCATCACGGTGACGTTCCCGGGCGTGCGCGCGCTCGACGCCGTGTCGCTGTCGGTGCGCGCGGGCGAAGTGCACGGGCTGATGGGCGAGAACGGCGCGGGGAAGTCGACGCTGCTGAAGGTGCTCTCCGGCGTGAACCAGCCGCAGGCCGGCACGCTGACGCTGAACGGCACGGTGCAGCGCTTCGCGTCGACGCGGGCGGCGCTGGAGGCCGGCATCGCGATCATCTACCAGGAGCTGCATCTGGTGCCCGAGCTGACGGTCGCCGAAAACCTGATGCTCGGGCAATTGCCGAGCCGGCTCGGCGTGGTCGACGAACGCACGCTTGCCGCGCGCGCGCTCGATGCGCTGGAGCGGCTCGGCGAACACATCGATCCGGGTATTCCGGTGAAGTACCTGTCGATCGGCCAGCGCCAGATGATCGAGATCGGCAAGGCGCTGATGCGCGACGCGCGTGTGATCGCGTTCGACGAACCGACGAGTTCGCTGTCCGCGCGCGAAACCACGCAGCTGTTCCGGATCATCCGCGCGCTGCGCGCGGAAGGCCGCGCGATCATCTACGTCACGCACCGGATGGAGGAAGTGTACGAACTGTGCGACCGCGTGACGGTGTTCCGTGACGGCCGCCGCATCGACACGTTCGATTCCGTGACCGATCTCGACCGCGACCGGTTGATCGGCTGCATGGTCGGCCGCTCGATCGAGGACGTGTACGGCTACCGGCCGCGCACGGCCGGTGACGTGCTGATCGAGGCGAAAGGGCTGGCGGGGCCCGGGTTGTCCGAACCCGTGTCGTTCACCGCGCGACGCGGCGAGATCGTCGGCTTCTTCGGGCTCGTCGGCGCGGGCCGCTCGGAGCTGATGAAGCTGCTGTACGGTGCCGCGCGCCCGAGCGCGGGGCACGTCGAGCTGAACGGGAAGCGGGTTGCGTTCGGCAGCCCGCGCGACGCGGTGCGCGCCGGCCTCGCGCTGTGCCCGGAAGACCGCAAGCAGGAGGGCATCGTCGCGATCGCGTCGGTGGCCGACAACCTGAACATCAGCGCGCGCCGACATTTCAGCCCGGCGCGGGTGCTGCTCGACGGGCGGCGCGAACGCGAGCTCGCGCAACGCTACATCGAGCGGCTCGCGATCAAGACCCGCGACGGCGACACGCCGATCGGCGCGCTGTCCGGCGGCAACCAGCAGAAGGTCGTGCTCGCGCGCTGGCTGGCCGAGCGCATCGACGTGTTCCTGATGGACGAGCCGACGCGCGGCATCGACGTCGGCGCGCGCGCGGAAATCTACAACCTGTTCTACGAACTCGCGGAAGCGGGCCGCACGGTGATCCTCGTGTCGAGCGACCTGGCCGAGGTGATCGGCGTGTCGGACCGGATCATCGTGATGAAGGAAGGGCGGATCGCGGGCGAGGTCGCGAAGGCGCAGGCGACGCCCGACGCGCTGATCAAGCTCGCGCTGCCGCGCTAGCGCCCCGCAACGATCAACCGGATGCAAACGAAATGAGCCAGGCAATGCAACCCCAACGCACTTCCCCGTCCCCCGATGCCGCCGTCGCACCCGCGCGAGCGCGCGGCGGCATGTGGCAGCTGATCAACCGCTCCGGCATCGTGATGGTGTTTCTCGTGCTGTTCGCGACGCTGTCGCTGACCGTGCCGGACTTCCTCACGCCGCGCAACATCCAGGGCCTGCTGCTGTCGGTCACGCTGATCGGCTCGATCGCGGTGACGATGATGTTCGTGCTCGCGCTCGGCGAAGTCGACCTGTCGGTCGCGTCGATCGTCGCGTTCTCGGGCGTCGTCGCGTCGACGCTGATCACCGCGACGCACAGCGTCGTGCTCGGCATCGCGGGCGGCGTGCTCGCGGGCGGTGCGGTCGGACTCGTCAACGGCGTGCTGATCGCGCGCTGGCGGATCAACTCGCTGATCGTCACGCTCGCGATGATGGAAGTCGTGCGCGGGCTCGCCTTCATTACGTCGAACGGCGACGCGGTGATGATCTCGGAGGAGCGCTTCTTCGATCTCGGCGGCGGCTCGTTCCTCGGCATCTCGTATCCGATCTGGAGCAACATCGTCGGCTTCGTCGTGTTCGGCTTCCTGCTGCGCAAGACGGTGTTCGGCAAGAACGTGCTCGCAGTGGGCGGCAACGGCGAGGCCGCGCTGCTCGCGGGGCTGCCGGTGATGCGCATCAAGATCACCGTGTTCGTGCTGCAGGGGCTCGTGACCGGTTTTGCCGGCGTGATGCTCGCGTCGCGGATGAGCCTCGGCGACCCGAAGACGTCGGTCGGCCTCGAGCTCGGCGTGATTTCCGCATGCGTGCTCGGCGGCGTGTCGCTGACGGGCGGCGTCGCGACGATCTCCGGCGTGCTGGTCGGCGTGCTGATCATGGGCTCCGTCCAGGACGCGATGAGTCTGCTGAACGTGCCGACGTTTTACCAATATCTGATACGCGGCGGAATTCTGTTGCTCGCGGTGCTGTTCGACCAGTATCGTCGCAACCAGCGGCGCGCGATGAAGATCTGATTTCGACCACGCGCGGCCGCCTGCATAGACGACGAATATCGGGAGACGGCATGCAACAGACTCATCCGGCCGCGTCGGCGACGCTGTTGGCCGACAGCCGCAACACGCTCGGCGAAGGCGCGACGTGGTGCGACAGGACGCACGCGCTGTACTGGGTCGACATCGAAGGCGCGCAGCTGTGGCGCTGTAGCGCGGACGGTTCCGATCTCGCGCAGTGGGCGATGCCCGAACGGCTCGCGTGCTTCGCGCTGACCGACGACCCGGACGTGCTGCTCGTCGGGCTCGCGACGCATCTCGCGTTCTTCGATCTGCGCAGCGGCGCGTTTACGCGGATCGTCGACGTCGAGCCGGAACTGCCGACGCGGCTGAATGACGGGCGCTGCGACGGTTCCGGCGCATTCGTGTTCGGGATGAAGGACGAAGGCGCCGAGCCGCCGCACGCGGTCGGCGGGTTCTATCGGCTCAATGCCGATCTCACGCTCGAACGGCTCGCGTTGCCTGCTGCCGCGATTGCGAACAGTATCGGGTTCTCGCCGGACGGGTCGAAGATGTATTTCTGCGATTCGCTGGTGCGCGAGATTTTTGTGTGCGATTACCGTGCGGGTGGCGATGTCGCGAACGTGCGGTCGTTCGCGCGGCTGACCGATGCCGATGGCGACCCGGACGGGTCGATGATCGACCGCGACGGCGGCCTGTGGAACGCGCAGTGGGGCGGCAGGCGTGTGGTGCGCTACGGGCGGGACGGTGTCGAGACGGATCGCGTGGCCGTACCGACCGCGCAGCCGAGCTGCACGGCGCTCGACGGTGAAGGCCGCCTGTACGTGACGAGCGCGCGCATCGGGTTGAGCGACGATGTGCTGGCCAACGACCCGCATGCGGGCGGCGTGTTCGTCGCGCAGACGCGGCACGCGGGGATGGCGACGGTGAGGTTCGCGGGGGCGCCGCGCGGCTGATCGCGTACGGGATGCCGTTCATGGGATGCCGCTGACGCGGCGGGTTTCGCGTCCAGGCCGGCAGTCCGCCACGCGCGCGGGAGTGCACAGCGGCTGTCAGGCATGCCTGGAACCGCCGTTCGCCTTCTGACGTGCTGGTAAGATGGCCCGCAATTCCATCCCGCCCGCATCATGAGTTCCGCACCGACCAAACCCGCGAACCCGAAAAACGCCACGAAGCCCGCCGCCCGCGCGACGGGCGACAAGCCGAAGGCGCGCGTGCAGCAGCGCCTGACCTACGTGATCGGCGGTCTCGACCGGCTGCTGCGCCGCCACATGACCGACGCGCTCGCACCGCTTGGCATCACGCTCGCGCAATACACGGCGCTGTCGGTGCTCGAGGCGCGCGGCGCATCGTCGAACGCGCAACTGGCCGAGCGCTCGTGGATCACGCCGCAATCGGCGAATGAAGTGATGAGCGTGATGGCCGCCCGCGGCTTCGTCACGCGTGAAGCCGACCCGTCGCACGGCCGCATCATCCTGCTGACGCTGACCGACGAAGGCGCGGCGATGCTGCGTGAATGTGAAGCCGTGCTGCGCCCGCTCGAGGCCCGCATGCTGGGTGACATCTCGGCCGACGACGCCGCGCACGTGCAGCGCGCGCTCGAACTGTTCTCGCGCAACCTGCGCGGCTGACCGCTTCCCCGATTTTCACGACACGGGCCCGCGCTCGCTTCGTCCGCGCCATCGACGGCCGCCCGACCGCGCCCTGATTTCCCCGCCGCTTTCTCCGCGTTCCGCTCCGGGTTTACACCGGCGCTCGTGCCGCTTGCAATATCAGGTAGCCTGATATTAAATGAAGTCGTCCGCAGCAGGGATGCTGCGCACCGAATCGCACTGGAAACGAACGACAGGAACAGACATGAGCAAGTACGACAACCGCTGGCAGACCGTTGAAGTGAAGGTGGAGGCCGGCATCGCGTGGGTGACGTTGAATCGCCCCGAGAAGCGCAACGCAATGAGCCCGACGCTGAACCGGGAGATGCTGGAAGTCCTCGACGCGGTCGAGTTCGACGACGAGGCGAAGGTGCTGGTGCTGACCGGCGCGGGCGCCGCGTGGACGGCCGGCATGGACCTGAAGGAATACTTCCGCGAGATCGACGGCGGCTCCGACGCGCTGCAGGAAAAGGTGCGTCGCGACGCATCGGAATGGCAGTGGCGCCGCCTGCGGATGTACAACAAGCCGACGATCGCGATGGTGAACGGCTGGTGCTTCGGCGGCGGGTTCTCGCCGCTCGTCGCGTGCGACCTCGCGATCGCGGCCGACGAAGCCGTGTTCGGGCTGTCGGAAATCAACTGGGGCATCCCGCCGGGCAACCTCGTCAGCAAGGCGATGGCCGACACGGTCGGGCACCGCCGCGCGCTGCACTACATCATGACCGGCGACACGTTCACCGGCGTGGAAGCCGCCGACATGGGCCTCGTGAACAGCAGCGTGCCGCTGGTCGAACTGCGTGAAGCGACGATCGCGCTTGCGGCGCGGCTGATGGACAAGAACCCGGTCGTGCTGCGCGCGGCGAAGCACGGCTTCAAGCGTTCGCGCGAACTCACGTGGGAACAGTGCGAGGATTACCTGTATGCGAAGCTCGACCAGGCGCAGCTGCGTGACCCGGAGCGCGGCCGCGAGCAGGGTCTGAAGCAGTTCCTCGACGACAAGACGATCAAGCCGGGCCTGCAGGCATACAAGCGCTGATACAAGCGCGGACGCAGCCGCCGGCTTCCCCGCCGGCGTAATCGCAAGAGACAGGCAAGGCAGGAGACGACATGACCGACAGACGAATGCTGATCGGCGGCGAGTGGTGCAACGCTCGCGACGGCCGCACTTTCGACCGCTTCAACCCCGCGACGGGCACGCTCGCGTCGCGCGCGCCGGCGGCCGGCATTGCCGACGCCGACGCGGCGATCGACGCCGCGCACCGCGCGTTTCCGGCGTGGTCGGCGCTCGCGCCGACCGAGCGCCGGCTGCTGCTGCTGAAGGCGGCCGACCTGATGGACGCGCGCATCGACGCGTTCATCGCGACCGGCGTGGCCGAAACCGGCGCGACGCCCGGCTGGATCGGCTTCAACGTGACGCTCGCGGCGAACATGCTGCGCGAGGCCGCGTCGATGACGACGCAGATCGCCGGCGACGTGATTCCGTCCGACGTACCGGGCAATCTCGCGCTCGCGATGCGCGTGCCGTGCGGCGTCGTGCTCGGCATCGCGCCGTGGAACGCGCCGGTGATCCTCGGCACGCGAGCGCTGGCGATGCCGCTCGCATGCGGCAACACGGTCGTGCTGAAGGCGTCCGAAGCGTGCCCCGGCGTGCATGCGCTGATCGGCGCGGTACTGGATGAAGCGGGGCTCGGCGCGGGCGTGGTCAACGTGATCACGCATGCGGCGGCCGATGCACCCGAACTCGTCGAGCGGCTGATCGCGCATCCGCACGTGAAGCGCATCAACTTCACCGGCTCGACGCATGTCGGGCGCATCATCGCGCGCCACGCGGCGGCCCACCTGAAACCGGTGCTGCTCGAACTCGGCGGCAAGGCGCCGGTGCTCGTGCTCGACGATGCCGATCTCGATGCGGCCGTCGACGCGATCGCATTCGGCGCATTCTTCAATCAGGGGCAGATCTGCATGTCGACCGAGCGCGTGATCGCCGCGCGGCCGATCGCCGATGCGCTCGTCGAACGGCTCGCCGCGAAGGCCCGCACGCTGGTCGCGGGCGATCCGCTGGCCGGCCATCCGCTCGGCACGATGGTCGACGCGACGGCTGCCGCTCGCGCGGCATCGCTCGTCGAGGATGCGCGGGCGCAGGGTGCGCAGCTGCCGCTCGGGTGCCGCGTGGAAGGCGCGACGATGCAGCCGGCGATCGTCGACGGCGTGACGCGCGACATGCGCCTGTATCGCGAGGAATCGTTCGCGCCGGTCGTTGCGATCCTGCGTGCGGACAACGACGACGAAGCGGTCGCGCTCGCGAACGACAGCGAGTTCGGCTTGTCGGCGAGTGTGTTTAGCCGCGACATCGCGCGCGCGATGGCGGTCGCACGACGGATCGAATCGGGGATCTGCCACATCAACGGCCCGACCGTGCACGACGAGGCGCAGATGCCGTTCGGCGGCACGAAGGCGAGCGGCTACGGCCGCTTCGGCAGCCGTGCGTCGATCGCCGAATTCACCGAGCTGCGCTGGATCACCGTGCAGACCACGCCACGGCATTACCCGATATGAGCGAGGCCACGATGAATGCATCGAAGCCCGCGAGCGGGCCGGCGAACGACACGGGCGGCGTCCGCTATCGCGCGGCGGCCGTCGCCGTGGGCGCGGCCGAGATTCGCCGCGCGGACGACGGCACCTGGTACCTGCGCTCGCGCGAGCCGCTCGGCGATTACCCGACGCGCATCACCGACTGCCTCGTGCGGGGCGCGCAGGCGCATCCCGACCGCGTGCTGGCCGCGCGGCGCGGCGCCGACGGGAACTGGATCGAGATCACCTACGCGCAGATGCTCGAACGCGCCCGCGCGATCGGGCAGGGCCTCGTCGATCTCGGGCTGTCGGCCGAGCGTCCGCTCGCGGTGCTGTCCGGCAACGATATCGAACACCTGCAGTTGATGTTCGCGGCGATGCTGGCCGGCGTGCCGTACTCGCCGATCTCGCCTGCGTATTCGCTGGTGTCGACCGACTACGGCAAGCTGCGTCACACGCTCGGCGTGCTGAAGCCGGGTGCGGTGTTCGTCGCCGAACGCGCGCCGTTCGCGCGTGCACTCGACGTCACGTTGCCGGCCGATGCGGCGCTGATCGTCGCACGCGACGACGATGCCGATGTCGACGCCGACGGAAAGGGCCGCGCGGTGCCGCTGTCGCGCCTGCTCGCCGCCGTCCCGCGCACGATCGACGCGATCCACGCGACGGTCGGTCCCGACCATCTCGCGAAGATCCTGTTCACGTCCGGCTCGACGAAGCAGCCGAAGGCCGTGCCGACCACGCACCGGATGCTATGCAGCAACCAGCAGATGCTGCGCCAGACGATGCCGGAACTCACGCGCGAACCGCCGGTGCTGGTCGACTGGCTGCCGTGGAATCACACGTTCGGCGGCAGTCACAACCTCGGCATCGCGCTGTACAACGGCGGCTCGCTGTATATCGACGACGGCCGCCCGATGCCCGGCCGCTTCGACGAAACCGTGCGCAACCTGCGCGAGATCGCGCCGACGATCTACTTCAACGTGCCGAAAGGCTGGGAAGAGCTGACCGTCGCGCTCGAACGCGATGCCGAGTTGCGCGCGACGTTCTTCTCGCGCGTGAAGCTGTATTTCTTCGGCGGCGCGGGGCTGTCGCAGGCCGCGTGGGACCGGCTCGACCGCGTGACCGAAGCTCATTGCGGCGAGCGCATCCGGATCATGGCCGGCCTCGGGATGACGGAGGCGTCGCCGTCGTGCCTGTTCACGACCGGGCCGCTGATGCGCGCCGGCTATATCGGGCTGCCCGCGCCCGGCTGCGACGCGAAGCTCGTGCCGTGCGGCGGCAAGCACGAACTGCGCTTCAAGGGGCCGAACGTGATGCGCGGCTACTGGCATGCGGATGTCGATCCGCGCGACGTGTTCGACGAAGAGGGCTATTACCGCAGCGGCGACGCGGGCGTGTTCGCCGATCCCGAGCGGCCGGAACTCGGGCTGCTCTTCGACGGGCGGCTGACCGAGGATTTCAAGCTGAGTAGCGGCACGTTCGTCAGCGTCGGGCCGTTGCGCGCGAATGCGGTGTCGACCGGCGCACCGTACGTGCAGGACGTGGTCGTCACCGGGATCAATCGCGACGACATCGGCTTGCTGGTGTTTCCGCGCGTCGATGCATGCCGTGCACTGGCTGGGCTCCCCGCCGATGCATCGGTGACCGACGTGCTGCGCGCACCGACCGTGCGCGCCGCGTTCGCGACGTGGCTCGGCGCACTGAACCGGAACGCGAGCGGCGGGTCGACGTTCGTCGCGCGCATCCGGCTGATCGACACGCCGCCGTCGCTCGATCTCGGCGAAGTGACGGACAAGGGTTCGCTGAACCAGGCGGCCGTGCAGAAGCATCGCGCGGCGACGATCGACGCGCTGTACGACCCGGCGCGGCGCGATCCCGACGTGATTTACGCGTAAGCGGCAACAAACGAAGCAAACACGCACAACGACCGGCCGGCCACGATACCGGCAGGCATTGTTGCGGTCTGTTAATCAGGCTGCCTGATAAATGCGACCGTTCGGACGACACCTCGCGCGCCGACCCGCCACTGGCCGGCGGCGGCGCGCGGCGGCCGTTGCATGGCCGACCGATTACAAGACATGGGACTGGAGACACGATGAACACCTACGTTGCGGAAAAATCCACGGTCGCGACCACGCTCGCGCTGTGTTTCGCGATCGCACTCCTCGAAGGGCTCGACCTGCAGTCGGTCGGCGTCGCCGCGCCGCGCATGGCGCGCGAATTCGGGCTGTCCGTATCGCAGATGGGCATCGCGTTCAGCGCGGGCACCTTCGGGCTGCTGCCGGGCGCGATGCTCGGCGGTCGGCTCGCCGACCGGATCGGCCGCAAGCGCGTGCTGATCGCATCGGTCGTGCTGTTCGGGCTGCTGTCGATCGCGACCGCGCAGGTATCGACGTTCGCGATGCTCGTCGTCGTGCGCGTGCTGACCGGCATCGGCCTCGGCGGCGCCATGCCGAACCTGATCGCGCTGTCGTCCGAAGCGGTCGAGCCGCGCTCGCGCAGCAGCGCGGTGGCGACGATGTACTGCGGGATCCCGTTCGGCGGCGTGATCGCGTCGGTGATCGGCGTGCTGCTCGCCGGCGACACCGAATGGCGGCACATCTTCTACGTCGGCGGCGTGGGGCCGTTGCTGCTCGTGCCGTTGCTCGTGTGGTTCCTGCCGGAATCGCGTGCGTATCTCGACGTAGCGGGCACGCAGGCCGCGCGGTCCAGCGTCGCACGCACGCTGTTCGGCGACGGGCGCACCACGTCGACGGTCGCGCTGTGGGTCAGCTACTTCTGCACACTGATCGTCCTCTACTTCCTGCTGAACTGGCTGCCGTCGCTGATGGCCTCGCGCGGGCTCGACCGCGCGTACGTCGGCCTCGTGCAGATCGCGTTCAACGTCGGCGCGGGGCTCGGCGCGCTCGGCATCGGCGCGGCGCTCGACCGGATGCGCGCGTCGCGCGTGGTCGGCGGCATGTATGTCGGGATCGTGCTGTCGCTCGCCGCGCTCGCGGCCGCGCCCGGTTTCGCGTCGCTCGCGGCGGCCGCGTTCGCCGCCGGGATGTTCGTCGTCGGCGGGCAGTCGGTGCTGTACGCACTCGCGGCGATCTATTACCCGACCGCGATGCGCGGTACCGGCGTCGGCGCGGCGGTGGCGGTCGGCCGGCTCGGCTCCGTCGTCGGGCCGCTCGCGGCCGCGACGCTGCTGGCTGCGGGCCGCAGCGCGCCGGTCGTGATCGGCGCGAGCATCCCCGTCACGCTCGTCGCGGCCTTCGCTGCATTCGTGCTGATTCGCCGCCCGCAAGCTGGCGACTGATGGTTCGTTTTTATCAATGCGCGCCGTCAGAGCGCGCTTACTCAAGGTCTGGAGACACAACGCAATGAAGACGAAAACCAGGAACGGCCTGCTGGCTGCCGGCGCGTGCTGCGCACTCGCCGCGCCCGGTGCGCATGCGCAGTCGAGCGTGACGCTATACGGGATCATCGATACGGGCGTCGAATACGTGTCGCATGCGAACGCGGCAGGCGACCACGTCGTGCGGATGCCGGGCGTGACGGGCGAGCTGCCGTCGCGCTGGGGGCTGCGCGGCACCGAGGATCTCGGCGGCGGCTATCAGGCGGTGTTCACGCTCGAAAGCGGCTTCAACGTGCGCGGCGGCGATCTCGGGCAGGGCGGCCGGCTGTTCGGGCGCCAGGCGTTCGTCGGGCTGAAGAGCGGCTTCGGCACGCTTGCGTTCGGCCGCCAGTACACGATGACCTATCTCGCGCTGCAGGGCGCGGACATCATCGGTCCCGACATCTACGGGCTCGGCTCGTTCGACGCGTACGTGCCGAACGGCCGCGCCGACAACGCGGTGACCTACGTCGGCGCGTATCGCGGCGTGACGTTCGGCGCCGCGTATTCGTTCGGCCGCGACGGCGCGGGCACCGGCAACTCGCCGGGGCAGGGCACGTGCGCGGGGCAGGTGCCGGGCGACGCGGTGCAGTGCCGCAACTGGTCGGTGATGCTCAAGTACGACAGCGCGTATTTCGGTGCGGCGGCGTCGTACGAGGAACAGCGCGGCGGCACCGGCGCGGCCGCGAACTTCTTCGACGGCGTGGCGCCCGTTCCCTTCACCAGCAGTGGCGGCAAGGACGCGCGCACGCACGTGAGCGCGTATGCGCAGGCGGCCGGCGCGAAGATCGGCGCGGGCTGGATCGGGCGGCGCGTGTCGACCGGTTCGCCGGCCGCGGCGGGTGCGCATTCGGACCTGTTCTTCGTCGGCGCGTCGTATGCGGTGAAGCCCGATTTCATCGTCGATGGCGAAGGCTACCGGATCGTCAACAGCGCGCACGACACGCGCGCGACGATGGCCACGCTGCGCGCGACCTATCTGCTCACCAAGCGCACGGCCGTTTATGCGCAGTCGTCGTATCTGTGGAACAGCGCGCATGCGCGCTACTCGGTCAGCGGCGGCGGGCCCGGCACGACGCCCGGCGCGGGGATGGGGCAGCTCGGCGCGATGGTCGGCGTGCGGCACATGTTCTGATTCACCGGCGTGACGAACCGAACGGGAGTTATCTTGAACAGGAAATCTGCATTCCTCTGTATTGCGCCGCTGTCCGCCGCCGCCCTGCTCGCCGGTTGCGGCGGCGACGATTCGATCAGCGCCGCGCCCACGCATCTGAGCGCCGCGACACCGGCCGCGATGGCGCAGACGTGCGACGCGCTCGCCGCGAAGCTCGCGTATGCGAACACGTCGTTCACGTTGGTGACGACCGCGGCCGCCGGCGCACTCACGGTGGCGGGCAAACCAATCGCCGAGCATTGCGTGATCGAAGGGAAGATGAACGAGCGCGTGAGCACGGTCGACGGCAAGACCTATGCGATCGGCTTCGAGATGCGCTTGCCGAAGGCGTGGAACGGCCGCTTCTTCTACCAGGCGAACGGCGGGCTCGACGGCAACGTCGTGACCGCGACCGGCGAGATCGGCGGCGGCGGGCCGCTGACCGATGCGCTGAACCAGGGCTTCGCGGTGATCAGCTCGGATTCCGGGCACAGCGCCGCGCAGAACCCGCTGTTCGGGCTCGATCCGCAGGCGCGCATCGACTACGGCTACGGCGCGGTCGATGCGCTCACGCCGATGGCGAAGCAGGTGATCCGGCTCGCGTACGGCAAGGCGCCCGACCGCAGCTATTTCGGCGGCTGCTCGAACGGCGGCCGACATGCGATGGTCACGGCGGTGCGTAACCCGGCCGACTACGACGGCATCATCGCGGGCGACCCGGGCTTCCATCTGCCGAAGGCGGCGATCGGCGAGATGTACGGCGCGCAGCAGTTCGCGAAGATCGCATCGGCGACCGGGTCGAACGGGCTGCCGGATATCCGCAGCGGCTTCACCGATGCGGAGCGGCAGTTCGTCGGCGCGAAGATTCTCGAGAAATGCGATGCGCTCGACGGCGCGGCCGACGGGATGGTGCAGGACGTCGCCGCGTGCCAGGCGCACTTCAGCGTCGATACCGATATTCCGACCTGCGCGAACGGCACGCGGACAGGATCGTGCCTGACACCCGCGCAGAAAACCGCGCTGGAGAACGTGTTCGCCGGCGCACGCAACAGCGCGGGCACGGCGCTGTACGCGAGCTTTCCGTACGATCCGGGCGTGTCGGGCCCTGGCTGGGCCGCGTGGAAGCAGTCGAATTCCGTCGTGCTCGACCCGGCCGCGATGGCGTTCACGTTCATGACGCCGCCGAAGACCGCCGCGGCGCTCGCGAACCTGTCCGGTTTCGCGCTCGGCTTCGACATGGACAACGACGCGCCGGCGATCTTTGCGACGAACAGCACTTACACGCAATCGTCGTGGTCGTTCATGACGCCGCCCGACGAGACCAACCTGTCCGCGCTGAAGTCGCGCGGCGCGAAGCTGCTCGTCTATCACGGCACGGGCGACCCGGTGTTCTCGTTCAACGACACGCGCGACTGGTACGCGCAAGTCGCGCAGGCGAACGGCGGCGATGCGTCGAGCTTTGCACGCTTCTATCCGGTGCCGGGAATGAACCACTGCTCGGGCGGGCCGGCCGCCGACCAGTTCGACCTGCTGACGCCGCTCGTGGCCTGGGTCGAGCAGGGGCAGGCGCCCAATGCGGTGGTCGCCACCGCGCGCGATGCGACGAACGCAGTGCCGAATGCGGACGTGCCTGCGTCATGGGGCGCGGGGCGTACGCGGCCGTTGTGCCCGTACCCGCAGGTGGCGCGCTACAACGGGTCAGGCGACCTGAATTCGGCGGCGAGCTTCAGCTGCCGCTGACGTAGCGGTCGATGGGAGGCGGCCGGCGCATGCAAGCGCGCGCCGGTCGCCTCATGTGTGCAACCGCTCACTCACTCGCCCGGTTCGACCGGCACCTCGAGCCCGACCTTCACGCGGCTCATGCTCACCAGCGTCTTGAACCGCTTCACGTTGTTGTTCGCGAAGAACAGCTCGCGCGTGAGCGCGTTGTACTGATCCATGTTGCGCACGGCCAGGATCAGCACGAAATCCCATTCCCCCGTCACGTAGTAGCACTGCTGGATCTGCGGGCAGCGCTCGAAGGTGCGCTTCATCGCGTCGAGCTGGTCGATCTGCTCGCTTTCGACCTCGACGTTGACGACGATCGTCAGCGGGTGATCGACCTTGTCCGGTGCGACGACGGCCGTGTAGCGCTCGATCACGCCGTCGTCCGCGAGACGTTTCAGGCGCCGGTTCACGGCCGCGGTCGACAGGTTGACGCGCGCGCCGAGCTCGCTTTGCGGCGTCTGCGCGTCGCGCTGGATTTCCATCAGCAGCTTGCGATCGAACGCATCGAGTGGGGTGGTCATGATGGCGCGTGAAGCCTCGAAAGAATGAGAAATTTTTGCGTGGCGGCCGCCGATTTGGCGATTTTATTGACCCGCATGCGCAATATTATTTTTCGAACCGGCGGCGCGTGCAACCCTTGCGCGCCCGTCCCGAACCGACTCACGGAGTGCTGCCCGCCATGCTGATCGCCAACCCCCGCGCCTCGCGCACCGCTTATCCCCACGCGCTGCGCCGCGTGATGAACATCGCATCGGCCGACGAAAGCGGCGCGTGGCTGTCGCACTGGCCGCTCGTCGGCAACGCGCGCACGCCGCTGCGCGCGCTGCCGGATCTTGCCGCGCGGCTCGGCGTCGCGAGCGTCAGCGTGAAGGACGAGTCGTGCCGCTCGCCGCTCGGCAGCTTCAAGGCGCTCGGCGCGCCGATCGCACTGGTGCGGCTCGTGAAGCGCCTGCGGCGCACGCAGGATCTCGATCCGCAGGGGCTCGTCACCGGCCGCTACGCGGCGGAGCTGGCCGACCTGACGGTGATCAGCGCGACCGACGGCAATCACGGCCGCGCGCTCGCCGCTGCCGCGCGTGCGATCGGCTGCGGGTGCGTGATCGTGCTGCACGCGAACGTCGACGCCGAGCGCGAACGTGCGATTTCGGCGTACGGCGCGCGGATCGTGCGCATCGAGGGGAACTACGACGAGTCGGTCGTCTGCGCGGCGCAGCTTGCGCAGGCGAACGGCTGGTATGTCGTGTCGGATACGTCGTACGACGGCTACGAAGCGATTCCGCGCGACGTGATGCAGGGCTATGGCGTGATCGCCGCCGAGGCCGCCGCGCAGGCGGCGCAGGACGACGGGCGGCCGTTCACGCACGTGCTGCTGCAGGGCGGCGTGGGCGGCCTCGCCGCGGGTGTCGCGAGTTACCTGTGGGAGCGCGACGGCGTGCAGCGGCCGCATTTCATCGTCGTCGAGCCGCGCCAGGCCGACTGCCTGTACCAGAGTGCGCTCGCGGGGCGCGCGTCCAGGGCGACCGGCAGCGTCGATTCCGTGATGGCCGGGCTCGCGTGCGGCGAGGCGTCGCCGCTCGCGTGGGATTTCCTCGAGATGTGCATCGACTACTTCATGCTGATCGACGATGAAGACGCGGTGCAGGCGATGCGCGGCCTCGCGGCCGGCAGCGTTCGCGATGTGCCGCTCGTGGCCGGCGAATCGGGTGCGGCCGGCGTCGCGGGGCTCGACGTGCTGATGCGCGACCCTGCGCTCGCGCGGCAGGTGGGGCTCGATGCGCACTCGCGCGTGCTGGCGATCAATACGGAAGGCGCGACGGCGCCCTCCGTGTACCGGAACTGCGTCGGCGAAACGGCCGACGCCGTGCTCGCGCGGCAGCGCGCCTGGCTGGACCGCGCGGCAGTGGCGGCCTGAACGACATCACGACCGATCCCGATCAACCACGACTGACGAGGCCAACGCCATGGACGCAACCGAAGAAAGCACGCTGCAGGGGCAACTGAAGACCTGGCGCCGCCATCTGCACCAGCATCCGGAGACGGGGTTCGAAGAGGTGAACACGTCGGATTACGTCGCGCGCATCCTGACGGCGCTCGGGCTCGACGTGCATCGCGGGATCGGCGGCACGGGGCTCGTCGCGAACCTGACGGCCGGCACCGGCAAGCGCGCGATCGGCATCCGCGCGGACATGGACGCGCTGAACATCGCCGAGCACGCGCCCGGCCGCGAACACGCGTCGCGCACGCCCGGCAAGATGCATGCGTGCGGGCACGACGGCCACATGTCGATGGTGCTCGGCGCCGCGCGGCTGCTGGCCGAGCGCAAGGATTTCGACGGCACCGTGCGTTTCATCTTCCAGCCGGCCGAGGAGCATGGCCGTGGCGCGAAAGCGATGATGGCCGACGGGCTGTTCGAGCGCTTTCCGGTCGACGCGATCTTCGGCGCGCACAACATGCCGGGGATGCGCGCGGGCACGTTCTCGACGCGTGCGGGCGGCATCATGGCGAGCGAAGACAATTTCGTGATCCGAATCGACGGGCGCGGCACGCACGCGGCGCGCCCGCACATGGGCATCGATCCGATCGTGATCGGCGCGCAGGTCGTGCTCGCGCTGCAGACGATCGTGTCGCGCAATCTCGATCCAGGCCAGCAGGCCGTGATCTCGTGCACGGAGTTCATCACCGACGGGCTACGCAACGTGCTGCCGTCGACGGTGACGATCAAGGGCGATACGCGCAGCTATTCGCGTGACGTGCAGGCGCTGCTGGTCACGCGGATGCGCGAGATCAGCGAAGGGATCTGCCGCACGCACGGCGCGACCTGCACGTTCGAGTACACGCACGAGTTCGCGCCGACGGTGAATTCGCCGGAGTGGGTCGACACGGCCGTGCGGGCCGCAGCGCAGGTGGCGGGTGCGGAGAACGTGGACGCGAACGTCCAGCCGATGATGATCTCGGAAGACTTCGGTGCGTTCCTGCAGGCGGTGCCCGGCAATTTCGTCTTCATCGGCAACGGGGAGGCCGCCGGGCGCGGCGGCGTGCCGCTGCACAACGCGGGCTACGACTTCAACGACGAGATCCTGTCGATCGGCGCGCGGTATTTCGCGGAAGTGGCGCGGCGGGCGTTGCAGGTGGCATAGCGCGTCGGTGCGCGATTCGCATGCAACGTGAAACGGCTCGCGGGGCGGCGAGCCGTTTCACCGTCGCGCGATGCAAACGACACCGCCCGCGACGCATCGCGGCCATACGCGTGCGACGTGCATCCCGCCGCGCATGTCACACGATCACACCAGCTCGCCGAGACACGCATCGAACTGCGCGACGAGCCGGTCGACATCATCGGCCGTCGTCTGCGGACACACGAGCATCATGTTGTGGAACGGCGTGATCAGCACGCCGCGATTCAGCAGGTACAGGTGCACGATGTGTTCGAGCTCGCTGTCGAGCTGCGCGCCGGCGAGCGTCCCGTTGCGCGGCGGCACGGGCGCGAACTGGAACTCGGTGCGCGCGCCGATGCGCGTCACGCACCACGGCAGTTCGTGTTTCGCGATCGCCTGTTCGAGCCCCGTCGCCAATCGCGCGGCGAGTTCGAACATGTGCGCATACGCCGCGTCGGTCGCCACTTCGGCGAGCGTTGCACGCATCGCATGCATCGCGAGCATGTTCGCGGTGAGCGTCGTGCCGATCCCCGAATGGCCGGGCGGCGCGTTCAGCTTCGCCTGCTTCGCGCGTTCGGCACATTCCGCGCTGAATCCGTACACCGCGCACGGCACGCCGCCCGCGATCGGCTTGCCGACTACCAGCATGTCCGGCTCGAGATCGTGCGCGACCGCGTAGCCGCCCGGGCCGCTGCTGATCGTGTGCGTTTCGTCGATCACGAGCAGCGTGCCGTAGCGACGCGTCAGTTCGCGTGCCGCCTCCCAGAAGCCCGGATCGGGCAGCACCATCCCGATGTTCGTCATCGCGGGCTCGGCGAGCACGCAGGCGACATCGCCGCCTTGCAGCGCCGCTTCGAGCGCGGCGAGATCGTTGAATTCGACGACGCGCGTGTTCGCGAGCAGGTCGTACGATTGCCCGAGCAGGCTGTCGCGCTGCACGGGGCGGCCATCGACGAGATCGACGAACACGTCGTCGACCGTGCCGTGATAGCAGCCGTTGAATACCACGATCGTCTTGCGGCCGGTCGCCGCGCGCGCCCAGCGCAGCACGAAGCGGTTCGCGTCGCTCGCGCTCAATGCGAACTGCCAGACCGGCAGCCTGAAGCGGCGCGCGAGTTCGCGCGACACCCACGTGGCGTCCTCGCTCGGCAGCATCGTCGTGTAGCCGCGCGTGGCCTGCTCGACGAGTGCACGCGCGACGGGTTCGGGCGCATGGCCGAACATCGCGCCGGTGTCGCCGAGGCAGAAGTCCACGTAGTGATGGCCGTCGACGTCGATGAACGTCGCGCCGCGTGCTTCCTTCACGTACAGCGAGAACGGCGTCGACCAGTCCTGCATCCAGTGCAACGGCACGCCGAACAGCAAGTGCTCCGACGCTTCCGCGGACAGGGCGCGGGAGATCGGCATGGCTTCGGTGAATGCACGGCGCTCGCGATCGAACAGTGCGCGGGCGCGGATGAGGTCGACTCCGTGGCGGGAAGGCAAAGGCAGCTCCTGGGCTGTGAAGGTCCGGAAACGATAGCGCGGGCAGTGGGGGGATGAACAGGGGCGGAATTACGGAGGCGGGTTGGCTGGGGCGCGGCGGCGTCGGGCGAGCCCGAGGTGCAGATATTTTTCTAAAAGTTTTTGCGCATAAACCGGCGCGGGGTGCTCCGGCCTGTTTTATTGCATGGAATGTTGGTGGGCGCTCACATTCGGGGCATCGAATCCAGTGCAGGCGAAGCGGGCACCGGGACGCGTCTGGCTGCGTCTCACGATGCCCGTTCGCCGCCGTATCGCGTTACGCCAGCGTCTTGACCATGTGGTGTTCGTCGTAGAAGCGGCCGTTGACGAACATCGAGCGCGGTTCCGTACCGAACCGCACGAACCCCTGTGATGCATACAGCCGCTCCGCGGTGGCGTTGACCTCGTTCACGCACAGCATCAGTTGCTTGCAGTCCCATTCCCGCGCCGCGTGCGCGGTCGCGCTTTCGAGCAGCGTTTGCGCGATGCCTTGCCCGCGATACGCGGGATCGACGAACACGCCCCAGATCGTCGCCTTGTGCGCGATCTTCACGCGCGCATCGCGGCGCACGCCCGTGATGCCGACGAGCGTATCGCCGTCGAACGCGCCGAACACTGCGCGTTCACGAGTCGGCGTGATGCGCGTCGCGAATACGTCGACCGGCACCTGCGATTCTTCGTCGAGCGTCGGCAGGAAGGAGGTGGGGGCGGTGTCGACCGCACGCAGGCGAACGGTCTGGAAACGGGCGGCGTCGGCCGCATCGAGCAGGCGGGTGGTAATCGTCATCGGGGGCGTTCCGGTTGAAGGTCGTGCATGCCGGCGCGAGCCGCTGGGGCCGCGGGATGCATCGTCCTTATCGTAATAGGAATCCCGTTGTCGCGTGGCGGCGTTCGACACCGCCGCGTGATCGAATTCAGATCGCCAGATCGTCAGATCGCGTCGCGCGGCCGCTTGGCATCGCCGTCGACACAGCACGCGAGCACTTCGGCATCGGTGTCGCCGAGGCTCAGGTACACGTGCCCGACCGCGCTGTCGAAATACAGGCTGTCGCCGGCGCCGAGCCGGTATGCATGGCCGTTCTCGAAACGCAGCTCCAGCTCGCCGCTCAGCACGAACACGAACTCCTCGCCGCTGTGCCGGATGTAGTCGGCGAAGTCCGACAGCTTGCGCGCATGGATCCGCCCGCGCACGGGCACCATCCGCTTGCCGGTCAGGTCGTTCGCGAGCATCCCGTACGCATAGTTCGGCGTGTCGTACACCATCTGCTGGCCGGCCGGCGTGAACGACGGGGTCATCGCGCCGGCCGGCGCGGGGCGGCCGAACATCGTGTCGAAGTCGAGCGCGAGCGCATGCGTGAGCGCTGCGAACTTGTCGTAGGTGAGCGCGATGTCGCCGCGCTCGGCCTTCGAAATCGTCGACACCGCGATACCGGAGCGCTCGGACAGTTGCGCGAGCGTCAGGCCGCGCGATTTGCGCGCGTCGCGCAGCCGCGCGCCGACCGTCTGGTGGTCGAGCTGCGGCGCGGCGTCGGTGGGCGGCGGAACGGGGACGGTGGATTTGGGCATGCGGATACGGGGCGCGACGGACGTGGCGTGAATACGGGTTTTGTCGTATACGAGAATAAATTTTCTCGTATATGATAATTTTCGTCGAAATCGCCGACGGTGGGCGTGACGGCCACTCTAGCATCGGACGGCGCGAAACTCGCGGGGCCGGTGCGGCCGGCGTGAACGACACGTGTGCGCATCGGCGCAGCTCGCCCGTGCGGCGGTTGCCCGACGATTCCGCACACGGCGGCGGCTTTCCCAGCCATTTATTTTCCCGGCCGCTCGCGGCCGGCCCCGCGAAGGTGCAAACCCTCATGTCCAGTGAAATCAAACGTCTGCAGACCGGCGCACGCATGAGCCAGGTCGTGATCGCGAACGGCTTCGTCCACCTGGCCGGCCAGGTGCCCGATACGGCCGGCGCGCCGATCGCCGTGCAGGCGACCGAAATCCTCACGCGCATCGATGCGTTGCTCGCATCGGCCGGCGTCGACAAGACGCGCGTGCTGACGGCCAACGTGTGGCTCAGCGATGCCGCGCACTTCGACGCGTTCAATGCGGTGTGGGACGCCTGGGTGCCGGCCGGCCACGCGCCGACCCGCGCGTGCGTGCAGGCGCTGCTGATGAAACCCGGTCTCGACGTCGAGATCGCCGTGACCGCGCTCGCCTGACGCCGGCACCGCCCGCCGGAGGAATTCCCGATGACATACGACACGCTCGTCCTGGGCGGCGGCATGATCGGCGTGTCCGTTGCCGTTCACCTGCAACAGCGTGGCCTGTCGGTCGCGCTCGTCGACCGCCAGGCGCCCGGCAACGAGACGTCGCTCGGCAACGCCGGGCTGATCCAGCGCGAAGGCGTGTATCCGTATGCGTTTCCGCGCGGCTTCGGCACGCTGCTGAAATACGCGTGCAACCGCTCGCCCGACGTCCGCTATCACGTCGGCGCGCTGCCGAAACTGATTCCGTTCCTGTACCGCTACTGGCGCAACTCGCATCCGGCGCGCCATGCGGAGATCGCGCGCGCGTATGCGCCGCTGATCGAACACTGCGTGACCGAGCATCGCGCGCTGATCGACGCGGCCGGCGCGGGCGCATTGCTGCGCGAAGGCGGCTGGCTGAAGGTGTTCCGCACGGCCGCGACGCGCGATGCCGAAACGCGCGACGCCGAGCGCTGGCGCGCCGAATTCGGCGTGACCTTCGACGCGCTCGATGCGGCCGCGCTGCGCGACGCCGAGCCGAACCTGAGCCGCGCGCTGGTCGGCGCGCTGCGCTACACGGGCTCCGATTCGATCAGCGATCCGAATGCACTCGTGACCGCGTATGCGCGCCGCTTCGAGCAACTCGGCGGCCGCATCCTGACCGGCGATGCGCTGACGCTGTCCGCCGCGAACGGCTGGCGCGTCGACACCGCGCAAGGCCCGGTCGACGCGCGCGCGGCGGTCGTCGCGCTCGGGCCGTGGTCGGACCTGCTGTGCGAACGGCTCGGCTACACGCTGCCGCTCGCGGTCAAGCGCGGCTATCACATGCACTATGCAGCGCAGCCGGGCGCGCGGCTGAACGGGCCCGTGCTCGATGCCGACAGCGGCTTCCTGATCACGCCGATGACGCGCGGCATCCGCCTGACGACCGGTGTCGAGCTCGGGCTTTGCGATACGCCGCCGACGCCCACCCAGCTCGACGCCGTCGAACCGGTCGCGCGCGAGCTGTTTCCGCTCGGCGCACGCGTCGACGGCACGCCGTGGCTCGGCCGCCGGCCGTGCACGCCCGACATGCTGCCCGTCATTGGCGCGGCGCCGCGCCACCGCGATCTGTGGTTCGCGTTCGGGCATGCACATCACGGCTTCACGCTCGGCCCCGTGACCGGCCGGCTGATCGCCGACCTGATGACCGGCACGCAGCCGTTCGTCGACCCGACGCCGTTTCGCGTCGAACGCTTTCTGCACGGCCGCTGAACCGGCGACCGTGCGCTGCAGCAGGGCGGCCGGCACACGACGCCGGCCGCTCCATCCAGCGGCCGGCCGATCCGGCTCGCCGCGACGATCAACGACTGGAGACAACATGCAACAGCACACGATGCGGCGCGAACTCGGCGCGCGCCAGATTTCGTTCATGGCCCTCGGCATGGCCATCGGCGTCGGCCTGTTCCTCGGCTCGGCGTCGGCGATCAAGGCGGCCGGGCCCGGCGCGCTCTTCGCCTACCTGATCGGCGGCGCGATGATCTTCCTGATCATGCGCGCGCTCGGCGAGATGGCCGTGCACCGGCCGGTGTCCGGCTCGTTCGGCGCGTATGCGTTCGAATACGTCGGGCCGTTCGCCGGCTACGTGGTCGGGTGGAGCTACTGGCTGCTGATGGTCGGCGTCGGCGTGGCAGAGACGACCGCCATCGGCATCTACATGGGCTTCTGGTTTCCGGATGTGCCGCAGTGGCTGTGGGTCGTATCGGCGATCGCCGCGATCTCGGCGTTCAACCTGCTCAACGTGAAGGTGTACGGCGAGCTTGAGTTCTGGTTCGCGATCGTGAAGGTCGTGACGATCGTGCTGATGATCGCGGGTGGCGCGCTGATCGTGTTCACCGGGATCGGCCATGGCGGCGAGCCCGTCGGCCTGTCGAACCTGTGGCGCCACGGCGGCGTGTTTCCGCACGGCGTGCTCGGGGTCGTGAGCGCGCTGCCGATCGTCGCGTATTCGTTCGCTGGCGTCGAGATGATCGGCCTCACGGCCGGCGAGGCGCGCGAGCCGCAGAAGATGATCCCGCGCGCGATCAACTCGGTGCTGTGGCGCATCCTGATCTTCTACGTCGGCGCGCTGTTCATCATCATGGCGCTGTACCCGTGGCACGAGCTTGGCGAGCATGGCAGCCCGTTCGTGACGACGTTCGAATCGCTCGGGCTGCGGCAGGCGGCCGGCATCGTCAACTTCGTGGTCGTGACGGCCGCGCTGTCGAGCTTCAACTGCATCGTGTTCAGCGGCGCGCGCATGCTGTCGAGCATGGCCGGCAACGGCCTCGCGCCCGCATCGTTCGCGGCGCTGAGCGCGAGCGGGTCGCCGTCGCGCGCGGTGCGGGCGACCGTGCTGATCATGTCGGTCGGCGTGGTGCTGAACTACGTGATTCCCGCGCGCGTGTTCGGCTGGCTGATGTCGTTCCTGTCGTTCGACGTGGCCGTGATCTGGGCGATGATCGTGCTGACCCACATGCGGTTCCGGCGCGCGCTGGCCGCACGCGGCGAGACGGTGGCGTTCCGCATGCCGTATGCGTCGGTCACGTCGTGGATCTGCCTCGTGTTCGTCGCGTTCGTGTTCGTGATGCTCGGCGTCGATCCTTCGACGCGCGGGTCGCTGTATGCCGGCGCGGCAGTGATGGCGTTGATGGCGATCATCTACCGGCGTTCGCGGCACCTGCAGGCGGCTGCGCGGTCGACGCGTGTCGGGCTCGGCGTCGAACGTGTGTGACGGCCAGGCGCCGGGTTGCGGCTGTGGGTGCGGGGGAGCGGTTGTGCGACGGGGCGCGCTGAAGGCGGGTGCGTCGCGCCGCGGCAGTGTCGGCGGCGCATCATGCGCGCCGCGCGGGTACGAAGAATGAGGGTGAGATGAAACAGGTGCGCCGTCGCGCCGAACCGGCGCCCGACGTCGAACGCGCGACGATGCGCCCGATCAGGTCAGGCGCACCGCTTCCGAATCAATAACGCGCGAGCTGATTGCCGTTGATCTGCACGCGATCGCCTGGACGCAGGTTGCCCGGCGACTGCACGTCGAACGAGCGCATCGAGCCGTCGCTGACCTGCACGTCGATCCGGTAGCTGCTCGGGCCTTGTGCGGCGCCCATCTGCTGGCCGATCTGGTTGCCGGCCACCGCACCGCCGAGCGCACCGATCACTGTGGCCGCATCGCGGCCGTGACCGCGGCCGAACTGGTTGCCCACCAGGCCGCCGACCAGCGCACCGACGACGGTACCGGCGACGCCCGACGGGCCGACCGAGCCGTTGACCGGCTGGATGTTCGTGACCGTGCCGTACTGCGTGCCGTAGCCGTTGCCGTATTGCTGCTGATTGCCGTACTGGTCATACGGCTGCGACCCGTATTGCTGCGGGTTGCCGTACTGATCGTACGGTTGCGGCGCCTGGTTCGGATACGGCTGTTGCTGCTGCACGTAGCCCGGTTGCGAATACGCGGGCTGCGCGTAGCCGGGCGTTGCGTATTGCTGCTGCTGCGGATACCCCGGCTGTGCGCCGTAGTAACCCGGCGCGACGCAGGCGGTCAGCGGAAGCGCCGCGACGGCGACGAGCGAGGCGAACAGAACGGTCTTCGTGGAAGGCATGCGCATTATGATGATTCCTGCATCGGCAACGGGTTCGCCGACGAATGCCGGGACGGGTGGCGAACTCGGCGTGAGTATAAGGAATGGCCGAAGGCGCGTCCGGTGCGGCCGGGTAACAACGTGTAAAGTCTGTTGCCGCGTAAATCGCCGAGCGGGCGGGGCGTTGAAGCGAGGCCCGGCAAGGGCGCGAGGCGGCTTCCCGACGGCCGCCTTCCGGTGATGCCGACGCTGCGCGGCCTTCGGTTTTTCCGTCGCTTTCCCCGCGATCCCGCCCCTTCGCCATGCCAGGCCCGGCGGCCGCGCGCGCCGCGCATCGCGAAACCGAATGCGCGGCATCGCGACATTTAATTGGCCTCGGGCGACGGCGTCCGATATCGTGGCCGGATTCCCTGCCAACGGTCGCGCCTGCCGGCTGCGGTGCCTTCCCCTGTCCGCGCCGGTGACGTGCCGCGACCGCCCCACATTCCGAGCCATGACCGATCGTATCTTCATCAACGCCGTCGACGCCGGCGGCCAGCCCATCCACCTCGTCGTCCGTGATGGCCGCTTTGCCGCGATCGGCGCCGATTGCGCCGCCGCGCCCGGCGCGGAAACGATCGACCTCGACGGCCGCGTCGTGCTGCCCGGCTTCGTCGACGGCCACATCCATCTCGACAAGAGCTTCGCCGGCGATCGCTGGGTGCCGCACGAACCGGTCGGCACGTTGCGCGAGCGGCTTGCGGTCGAGAAGCGCCAGCTCGCGGCCGCGCCGCCGATCGCCGAGCGCGCGAATGCGCTGATCGCGCAGGCCGCCGCATTCGGCACGGTCGCGATGCGCAGCCACGTCGACGTCGATGCAACCACGGGCCTGTCGAACCTGCGGGCCGTGATGGCCGCGCGCGAGCAATGGCGCGGGATCGTCGATATCGAACTCGTCGCGTTTCCGCAGGCGGGCGTCGTGTCGTGCCCCGGCACCGCCGAGATTCTCGATGCGGCCGTGCGCGAAGGCGCGGACGTGGTCGGCGGGATCGACCCGACGACGCTCGACGGCGATGCGGACGGCCAGCTCGACATCGTGTTCGGCATCGCCGAGAAGCGCGGCGCGAAGATCGACATCCACCTGCACGAGCCAGGCGAAACGGGCATCGCACAACTGCTGCGGATCGCGGCGCGCACGCGCGCGGCGGGGCTCGGCGGCCGCGTGAACGTGAGCCATGCGTATGCGCTCGGCCAGGTGAGCGATGACGACGTGCAGCGCACGGCGGCGGCATTGGCCGAAGCCGGCGTGTCGATCCTGACGAATGCGCCGGGCGACTGCGCGTTTCCGCCGGTGCAAGCGCTGCGCGACGCGGGCGTGCACGTGTTCGCGGGCAACGACAACATCCGCGACGCCTGGTGGCCGTACGGCAACGGCGACATGCTGCAGCGCGCGATGATGGTCGGCTATCGGTCGGGCTTCTACACCGACGAAGCACTCGGTATCGCGCTCGACATGGCGACGCACGCCGGCGCGCGCGTGATCGGCAAGGATAACTACGGAATTGCAGTCGGCTGCGATGCGACGTTCGTCGCGGTACGTGCGCCGAATGCGGCGGCGGCCGTTGCGGGCGTGCCGGCCGAGCGCTGGGTGTTCCGTCGCGGCGAAAGCGACACCGGCGCGCCGTTCGCTCCCGCGCTGCGCTTCACGCGCTGACCGACCCGACCGGCGGCACGGCACGCGCCGTGCCCGCTTCGCATTGACCGCACTGATCGCACTGACCGACCCCACCGGAACCGACATGACGAACCTGCTGATCCGCAACGTCCGCCCGAACGCCGACGCCGCGCTCGACATCCTGATCGAAGGCGATCGCATCGCGCGCATCGGCCCGTCGCTCGACGCGCCCGCCGGCTGCGCGATCGAGGACGGTGCGGGCGCGCTCGCGCTGCCTGGCCTCGTCGAAGGCCACACGCACCTCGACAAGACGCACTGGGGGATGCCGTGGTATCGCAACCAGGTCGGGCCGCGCCTCGTCGACCGCATCGAGAACGAGCGCCACTATCGCGCGACGAGCGGCCATGACGCCGGCGCCGCGTCGCTCGCGCTGGCGCGCGCGTTTCTCGCGGCCGGCACGACGCGCATCCGTACCCACGTCGACATCGATACCGAAGCCGGGCTGCGGCATCTGCACGGCGTGCTCGCGACGCGCGAGACGCTGCGCGGGGAAGTCGAAATCCAGATCGTCGCGTTTCCGCAATCGGGCGTGCTCAAGCGGCCGGGCACCGATGCGCTGCTGTCCGAAGCACTGGGCGCCGGCGCCGATCTGCTCGGCGGGCTCGACCCGTGCGCGATCGAGGGCGATCCGGTCGAGGCGGTAGACGTGCTGTTTGCAATCGCCGAGCGCCACGGCCGCGGGCTCGACCTTCATCTGCACGAGCGCGGATCGATGGGCGCGTACTCGCTCGACCTGATCCTGCAGCGCACGGCTACGCACGGCATGCAGGGCAAGGTGACGATCAGCCACGGGTTCTGTCTCGGCGATATCGCCGACCGCGAGCGCGATGCGCTGCTCGCGCGGATGGCCGAACTCGGCGTCGGACTCGTCACGACCGCGCCGGCGGCGGTGCCCGTGCCGTCGGTGGCCGCGTGCCGCGCGGCGGGCGTGACGGTCATCGGCGGCAACGACGGCGTGCGCGACACGTGGACGCCGTACGGGTCGCCCGACATGCTCGAGCGCGCGATGCTGATCGGCATGCGCAACGATTTCCGCCGCGACGATGCGCTCGAAGTCGCGCTCGACTGCGTGACGCACGGCGCGGCGCGCGGTTGCGGCTTCGACGGTTACGGGCTGCAGCCGGGCAGCCGCGCGGACGTCGTGCTGGTCGACGCGCTGACGTTCGCCGAGGCTGTGGTCGCACGGCCGGTGCGGCGGCTCGTCGTGTCGTCGGGGAAGATCGTCGCGCGCAACGGCGCGCTGGTCTGAGGGAAGCGTGAGAACGGCGTCGCCCCGGTATGATCCGGTTTTCAGCGGGATTTCCCGGGAGACGACGATGCGACGCACGACAGCGGCACGGGCCGCACGATGGATGGCGGCGGCCCTGTTCGCCGTGACCGCCGCGCACGCGGTGGCGGCCGGCCCAACGGACGCGCAGCAGGAAGCCAACCGGCGGACGGTGCTCGCGTTCTACGAAAAAGGCCTGAACGAGAAGGATGCCGACGCCGCGCTCGCATACGTCGGTGATCGCTACGTGCAGCACAACCCGAACGCAGCCGACGGCCGCGACGGCTTCCGCAAGTTCGTCGCATTCCTGCGCGACAAATATCCGCAGTCGCACAGCGAGATCAAGCGCTCGTTCGTCGACGGCGACTACGTGATCCTGCACGTGCACGCGGTGCGCGAACCCGGCACGCGCGGCAGCGCGATCATGGACATCTTCAAGCTCGAGAACGGCAAGATCGTCGAGCACTGGGACGTCAATCAACCCGTGCCCGAACAGGCCGCGAACGGGAACACGATGTTCTGACGGGGGCCGGGTGCGCGGGCGAGTCGACGCGTCCGCGATCTCGCCGCATCGGCCGTGCGGGCGGCGCTGCGGCGTCCTTCACATTCCCGCTTGCTGGCTACTCCTCCAACTCCAGCATCGTCGCGAGCGCCTTCGTCAGTTCGCTGACCATCGGGTCGGCCGTCGGCCGATGCAGGATCGCGATGTCCATGTGCTCGATCGGCGCGAAGCCCTGCTTCGCGGTCAGCACGACGTGCTCGTCCGTCACCACGCGCGCGGGCAGCACGCTGATGCCGAGCCCGTCCGCGACGGCGGCCTGGATGCCGCTCAGGCTCGACGTCGTGAAGCTGATCCGCCAGCGGCGGCCGCGCTCCTCGATCGCCTTGATCATGTCGTCGCGATAGAGCCCGCGCGGCGGAAACACGACGATCGGCACCGGGTCGAGATCGATCGTCGGATGCTTCGCGCTGTCGATCCAGCGCAGCTTCTCGGGCCAGCGCACGACGGCCTCGCGGCTGTCGCGCCGCTGCTTGATCAGCACGAGGTCGAGCTCGCCGCGGTCGTATGCCGCGCTGATGTCGCGGCTCAACCCGCACGTCACTTCGAGCTTCACCTGCGGATGCGCGCGCTTGAACGCCGCGAGCGCATGCGTCGTGCGGCCTGCCGCGAAATCGTCGGGCACGCCGAGCCGGATCGTCAGCGCGACCGTCGCGCCCGACAGCGCTTCGAGCATCTCGTCGTTCAGCGCGATCATGCGGCGCGCATAGCTGAGCACGGTCACGCCCGCGTCGGTCGGCCGCACGTCACGCGTGCCGCGGTCGAGCAGGCGGTGCCCGGCGATTTCCTCGAGCCGGCGCACCTTCTGGCTGACCGTCGACTGCGTCGAATGCAGGCGCGCGGACGCCGTCGTGAAGCTGCCGCAGTCGGCGACCATCACGAGTGCGCGCAGCAGGTCGAGGTCGAACAGGGGTCTATTCATTTCTGCACTTTTGCGGATTCGAACATTTCATTTCCAAATGCGTGCGACGACTTTTAACATGGCCGGACGCCGCGGGCAATCGCGGTTTCGCCGGACGCGGAGTGACATTTCGTGGGCTGTTGAGGCGTCTGGCGCATATTCCAGTGGCGGTATAGGGCGCATTGCCGGAGCGGTCTGAACCGCGCTTGGAAAGTGCTGCGTCAATCGCCTGTGTAGACGTCGCCGTTCGCGAATATCCGGGGAATACGCTGTGTGTCGGATGCACATCGCACAGGGTAGACACGCAAAAATCACCGTTTTATCCGTAGACCGGCCACTGCACTAGCCTTCAGGTTCGCGTCCGCCTTCACCGCCTTTCTATTCCCGCTGTCCCCGCTTGCGCTCAAAAATTGAGCGGTCTAGACTGCGTCGCAGTTTCATCGAAGTCCCTGTCTTTCGCGCACCGCTCCCCACCGGACGCCGGCGTTCGCCCGCCGCGTCGAGACCTACAAGGACGCACCATGAACCGCACTGCAAAGCTTCTCGTTACCGCGCTGGCGTTCGCGCCGCTCGCGTCGTTCGCGCAGGACACGTCGACGATCCGCTGGGGCATCGATCCCACGTATCCGCCGTTCGAGGCGAAGCAGCCCGACGGCTCGCTCGCCGGCTTCGACATCGACCTGCGCAATGCGATCTGCGAGCAACTGCATGCGAAGTGCGTGTGGGTCGAGCAGGGCTTCGACGGGATGATTCCGGCGCTGCGCGCGCGCAAGTTCGACGTGATCATGTCCGCGATGACGGCCACCGACGAGCGGCTCAAGCAGATCGACTTCTCGAACAAGCTGTATGCGTCGCCGGGCGCGCTCGTCGCGCCGGTCGGCTCGACGCTGCTCCCGACCGCCGCGTCGCTCGCGGGCAAGCGCGTCGGGATCGACCAGGGCACGACGCAGGAGGCGTACGCGAAGGCCGAATGGGCGACCAAGGGCGTGACGATCGTCTCGTACCAGAACCAGGACCAGGTGTACCAGGATCTCGTCAATGGCCGCCTCGACGCGACCTTCCAGGACAAGACGCAGGCCGGCTACTCGTTCCTGAAGACGCCGCGCGGCAAGGGCTACGCGTTTGCGGGCCCCGACGTGACCGACGTTCGGATCACCGGCTATGGCGTCGCGATGGGCGTGCGCAAGGGCGATGAAGCGATGAAGAAGCGGCTGAACGACGCGATCGTCGCAATCCGCGCGAACGGCACGTACCAGAAGATCGCCGCCAAATATTTCGACTTCGACATCTACGGCGCGAAGCAGCAGCTGACGTCCGCACCGTGAATCAGTGATTCCGTGATTCATTCCATCGACAGGCACACCATGACGAGTATCCAGGACCGCGTCGCGCAAGCCGTGACGCCCGAACTGATCGCCGCGTTCCGCGAGGAAGGGGCGGTCTGCATCAAGGGCATCTTCTCACCCGACGAAGTCGCCGCGCTGCGCGCCGGGATCGACGCGAATCTCGCGCAGCCCAGCGAGCGCGCGAAAGTCGCGAGCCGGCCCGACGATCCGGGCTGGTTCTTCGAGGATTTCTGCAACTGGCAGCACAACGACGCGTATCGCGACTTCATCGTGCGCTCGCCGGCGCCGTCCGTCGCGGCCGCGCTGATGGGCGCCGACACCGTGCGGCTGCATCACGACCACCTGCTCGTGAAGGAGCCCGGCACGCGGCAGCGCACGCCGTGGCACCAGGACCAGCCGTACTACAACATCGAAGGCGACGACAACGTCAGCATGTGGATTCCGGTCGATCCGGTGCCGCTCGAATCGACGCTGGAATTCGTCGCAGGCTCGCATCTCGGGCCGTGGCTGATGCCGCGCACGTTCATGGACAAGGAAGCGAAGTGGTTCCCGGAAGGCAGCCTCGCGGATCTGCCGGACATCGAAGGCGACCGCGCGGCGTTTCCGATCCGCCACTGGGCGCTCGAGCCCGGCGACATGGTGTGCTTCCGGATGCTCACGCTGCACGCGTCGGGTGGTACGCAGCACCGTCGGCGCGCGTTCTCGATCCGCTTCGTCGGCGACGATATCCGCCACGCGCCGCGCCGCTGGAAGACGTCACCCGATTTCCCCGGGCTCGCCGAGCAGCTGCCCGATGGCGCGCCGCTCGATCATCCGCTGTTTCCGGTCGTGTGGTCGCGTGGCGCGGGGCAGGTCGGCGCGATCTGACGCGGGCGGGTGTGCATGACGAACGCGGCGGCCGTTACCTGACGAAACGGCCGCCGCGCGCTTTTGTACGTGGGGAACAGGATCAGGTCGGGTGGCGTCCGGCGCCCGGCTTGAAGCGCGAGCCGAGCCGGTAGCGGTTGCCCGGATGCAGGAAGTGCACGAACGTGACGGGCTGCCCGTTCGTCCAGGTGCGGCGCGTGAGCGTGAGGCACGGCTCGTCGGCGCGCATGTCGAGCAGCCGGACCTGTTCGCCGGTCGGCAGCGACGCATCGACCACGTGCTCGATCTCCAGTTCGTCATGCGACACGTTGTTGAACAGGTACTCGGACGGCGGCTCGACCTGGAAATCCTGGTCGATGAACCCGGGCGCGGCGGCCGGGTTCACGTAACGATCCTCGAGCTGGATCGGGCGGCCGTTTTCCTCGTGCACGCACACCACGTGAAACACCGGCGTGTTGACCGGCAGGCCGAACGCGGCCGCGACGTCGAACGACGCGGGCTCGCTCGACTGGCTCAGCACGCGGCAGCGATATTCGTGCCCGCGCGCGCGGATTTCGTCGCGGATGTGCGCGATCATCAGCAGGTTCGACTGCGGCTTCACTTCGGCGACGAACGTGCCGACGCCCGCGATGCGCTTCAGCACGCCTTCCTCGGTCAGCTCGCGCAATGCACGGTTGACCGTCATGCGCGCGACGCCGAACTGGGCGGCGAGATCGAGCTCGGACGGGATACGATCCCCGGGGCGCCAGTCGCCCGCTTCGACGTTCTGGCGAACGAGCGTCTTGATCTGCTGGAACGGTGCGGTGGCCTTCGTGACCATCGGGGATCCTTGCGCGAAGAGGTGACGATGCTAGTCGTCGTGACTGACGATGACCAGGATCTCCGCCTGCGCGGTGCCGAGGCTGCGCGTGCGGTGCGGGATGAGTGCGTTGAAATAGACTGAATCGCCGGCCTTGAGTTGCACCGTCTCGTTCGGAAATTCGATTTCGACGCGACCCTTGTGCACGAACAGGAATTCCTCGCCTTCGTGCTCGCGGAACGTCGACGCGACGAATTCGTGCGGCGGATGCACGACGAACGGCAACATCTTCTTCGGCGCGACGCCGGCCGCGATGCTTTCGAAGCGGTGTGCCTGGCTGTCGGCGGCCGCGCCCATCGCCGTGCGCTCGCCGGCGCGCGTGACCGTGATCAGTTCGCGGTTGTGACTTTCCGAGAACAACTGCTCGACGTCGACATTCAGTGCCTTCGACAGCTTCAGCGCGACCGCGATCGACGGCACGCTCAGGCCGCGCTCGACTTTCGACAGGTAGCTCTTGGTGAGGCCCGTCTCGTCGGCCAGCACGTCGAGCGTCCAGCCCTTCTGTTTTCTGAGCAGCTTCAGGCGAATCGTCATGGGGCGCCAGGTGTCCTTCGAAAAACCGATTGTAACGCATGACACAAAGTGTCCTGTGGTGTATCGTGTGTCATGTTTCTCCGGGAAAGCGGCCGCGGACGGCGCGGCCGACCCGGTCCATTCAGGAGGTGAACATGGCGGAAACGCTGAATCTGACGAAGGAGGCGCTGGTCGCGCTGGCGGAGCGGCGTCTGGACAACGCGGTGGGCGACAGCGGCTGGTCCGCGCGGCAGAAGCTCGCGCTTACGTGCCGGATCCTGTTCGACGCCGGCCACGATTCGGGCCTGGCCGGGCAGATCACCTGCCGCGCGGGCGACGCCGGCACGTACTACACGCAGCGGCTCGGGCTCGGTTTCGACGAGATCTCGGCGGCGAACCTGCTGCGCGTCAACGAGGATCTCGACGTCGTCGACGGCGAGGGCATCCCGAATCCGGCCAACCGGTTCCATACGTGGATCTACCGCGAGCGCCCGGACGTGAACTGCATCATCCATACCCATCCGGCGCATGTCGCGGCGCTGTCGATGCTCGAGCAGCCGCTCGTCGTGTCGCACATGGATACCTGCCCGCTGTACGACGATTGCGCGTTCCTGAAGGACTGGCCCGGCGTGCCGGTCGGCAACGAGGAGGGCGAGATCATCTCGAAGGCGCTCGGCAGCAAGCGCGCGATCCTGCTGTCGCATCACGGCCAGCTCGTGGTCGGCAAGACGATCGAGGAAGCGTGCATCCTCGCGCTGCTGATCGAGCGGGCCGCGAAGCTGCAGCTGCTCGCGATGGCGGCCGGCGAAATCAAGCCGGTGCCGCCGGCACTGGCGCGCGAAGCGCACGACTGGATTTCGAAGCCGAAGCGCGATGCGGTGACGTTCGACTACTACGCACGCCGGGCATTGCGGACGCATCAGGACTGCATCGAATTAGCGGGCGATTCGTCGCTCTCGTCTCAGATCATCATTGAGGAATCCCTATCGTGTCCATCCTGTTGAAAGGCATCATTGCCTACCCGGTTACGCCGTTCTCCGCTGACGGCGGCGTCGACCTGAAAGCGCTCGACGCGCTGATCGAGCGCCTGATTGCCGACGGCGTCCACGCGATCTCCCCGCTGGGCAGCACCGGCGAAAGCGCGTACCTGTCCGACGCCGAATGGGAGGCAGTCGCCACCGCATCGATTCGCGCGGTGCGCCGGCGCGTGCCGACCGTCGTCGGCATTTCCGATCTCACCACGGCGGGCGCGGTGCGCCGCGCGCGCTTTGCCGAACAGGCCGGCGCCGATGCGGTGATGGTGCTGCCGGTGTCGTACTGGAAGCTCGCCAACGACGAGATCCTCGCGCACTATCGTGCGATCGGCGCAGCCATCGGCATTCCGATCATGCTGTACAACAACCCCGCGACGAGCGGCGTCGACATGTCGCCGGACCTGATCGCGACGATCTGCCGGGCCGTCGACAACGTGACGATGGTGAAGGAGAGCACCGGCGACATCGGGCGGATGCACCGGCTCGCGCAGCTGAGTGACGGTGCGATCCCGTTCTACAACGGCAGCAATCCGATGGCGCTCGCCGCGCTTGCAGCGGGCGCGGCCGGATGGTGCACGGCCGCGCCGAACCTGAATGCGGCGTTGCCGCTGGCGCTGTTCGACGCGATGCAGGCGGGCGACCTGGCGCGCGCGAGGACGGTCTTTCATGCGCAACTGCCGCTGCTGCAGTTCATCGTCAACGGCGGATTGCCGGTGACCGTGAAGGCCGGGTTGCGCCTGCGCGGCTTCGATGCGGGCGAACCGAGGAAGCCGCTGATGCTGCTCGGCGACGCGCGCACGCGCGAACTCGAACGCCTGCTCGCGGCGCTGCCCGACGGGGTGACGACATGAGCGATGCGGCACGGCCGGCGATCTCGGTCGCCATCGGCGCGGTGCGGGTCGGCAAGCGCCGGCCGCTGGCCGGCACGCCGCACGCCAGCGCGATCGACAAGCAGCCGGTCGGCGCGCGTCTGCGGCTGGGCATGCTCGGCTTCGCCGGCGACGAGCAGGCCGATGCGCGGCATCACGGCGGCCCTGACAAGGCGGTGCATCACTATGCGCACGATCACTATGCGTGGTGGTCGGCGCAGATCGGCGTGCGCGACGTGCTTGCGCAACCGGGCGCGTTCGGCGAGAACCTGTCGACGCACGGCGTGACCGAGCGCGACGTGTGTCTCGGCGACGTGTTCACGCTGGGCGGCGCCGTGCTTCAGGTGTCGCAGTCGCGGCAGCCGTGCTGGAAGCTGAACGCGCGCTTCGATCATCCGCGGATGGCCGCGCTCGCGCAGCAAAGCGGCCGGACCGGCTGGTACTACCGCGTGCTGCAGGAAGGCTGGGTGGAGTCGGGTGACGTGCTGGCGCTGCATGAGCGCCGCTACCCGCAATGGCCGCTGTCGACCGTGCTCGACGTGCTGTACCGGCGCACGCTCGACATGGCCGCGCTCGATGCGCTGTGCGACGTCCCGAACCTGCCGCGCGGCTGGCGCACGATGCTCGAAAGGCGCCGGACGGAGCGGCAGGTCGAAGACTGGACGAAGCGGCTCGAAGGACGATGATGTGCCGCGTGCCGCGTGCCGCGTGCCGAGTGCCGAGTGCCGAGTGCCGAGTGCCGAGTGCCGTATGACTCAGTGGCTCGGCAGTTCCCGAACGTCGGCCGTGGGCACCGAGCCGAACGCATCGCTCAGCGCATAGCCGATCAGTTGTCGCGCGGCCGCCTCGGGCGTCGCGAGTGCGCCGCTCGCCTTCAACTGGTCGAATTTCTCGCGCATCGGGAAGTTGTCTTCGCTGGTCGAGCGGATCGTCGCCTGCATGCCCGTATCGACGACGCCCGGTGCGACGCTGCAGATCCGCAGCGCGCGGTTCGCGTCGAGCGTGACTGCGCGCGCATGGTGATCGAGTGCCGCCTTGGTCGCGCAGTAGACGCTCCAGCCCGCGTACGCGTTGCGTGCCGCGCCGCTCGACACGTGCAGGATCCGGCATTCGGTCGTGGCCGCTGCCGCTTGCGTGAGCGCGGCGGACAGCATCAGCGGCGCCGCGACGTTCACGCCGACCGCGCGCGCGACGATCGCCGGGTCTTGCGCAGCGAGCGGGCCGATCGGGTCGACGATGCCCGCGTTGTTGAACAGCAGCACGATCGACGCGCCGTCGACGAAACGGCGCAGCGTGTCGCCGGCCAGCCAGGCCGCGACGGCCGACGGGTCCGACAGGTCGAGTTCGATTTCGGCGAAGCGGTCGCCGGCTTGCGACGCGAGCGACGGATGGCGGCTGCGCGACACGCCGAGTACGGCGACGCCTTCAAGCAGCAGTTGTTCGGCGAGCGACGCGCCGAGGCCGCGCGTGTGTCCGGTGACGATGGCACGCACGTGCGGGGCGGAAGAGGAGGCGGTCATGGTGGTGAGCGGTTCGAAGAGGTGAACGGGATGAGCGGCGTCGACGAGCGGTGCGCATGCGTGGCGGCATGGCGTGCGGGTCGGGCGATGCGTGACGTGGTGCGCGAAGGCGGTCGCGCGGCGCCGCGGGCGTCAGGGTGACGCATATCGTAGCGCCCGCCTGCGCGTCGCGCAAACGCCGCGGTGCGCAAGAATGCGGAATCCGCGTCGCGGCACCGCATCCATTGCCCCACGGCACCGGCCAGCCGACAGGTCGGATGAAAGCCTGCTGCGGCAAGTGCGCGCGCCGGCACGCCGTGCGGCGCCGGGCTGCGCGACGCGAGCTATCATATGGCTCGCCCGTGCGCGATGCCGGACGGGCCGCGACCGTTTCCCTTCACCTGCTGCACGCTGCGACGCCACTCATGAACACCACGCCGGTTACGCCCACGCCACGCGCCCTTCGCGAACTCACGCCCCTCGAGGCCCGCATTCTCGGTGTGCTCGTCGAGAAACAGCACACGGTGCCGGACACCTATCCGCTGTCGCTGAATGCGCTGACCGCGGGCTGCAACCAGAAAACCGCGCGCTCGCCGGTGATGAACGTCAGCGAGGATGAAGTCACGACCGCGCTCGACGGGCTGAAGCACCTGAGCCTCGTGATGGAAGGCAGCAGCAGCCGTGTGCCGCGTTTCGAGCACAACGTGAACCGCGTGCTCGGCATTCCGAGCCAGGCGATCGCGCTGCTGACGATCCTGCTGCTGCGCGGCCCGCAGACGGCCGCCGAACTGCGCCTGAACAGCGCGCGCCTGCACGGTTTCGCGGATATCTCGTCGGTCGAGGCGTTCCTCGACGAACTCGCGGCGCGTGCGCAGCCGCTCGTCGTCCGGCTGCCGCGTGCGCCGGGCGCGCGCGAGAACCGCTGGATGCACCTGATGTGCGGCGAAGTGAACATGGCCGACTTCGCGAGCGCGGAGGCTGGCGGTGTGGATTCCGTGCCGCCTTCCGAATTCGAAGCGCTGAAGGCCGAACAGAAGCGCCTCGCGGATGAAGTGGCGCGGCTGAATGCGTTGGTTATGCGGATGGCCGGCGAGCTGGGCATCGACGTCGACGCGCAAGGCGACGCGGGCTGACATCTGACATATAAGTATGCGCATCGCCCGGCCACGTTGCCACGTGGTCGGGCTGGAGCGCGATGCGGACACCACCCGCATCGCCGTGTTACTTCAGCTTGACGCCCGGCACGAGATAGCGCGCGCCGCCCGGTTTCAGGATCGGCGCGAGCGCCGCAAACGGCACATCGAGTTGGGGCCCGAGACAGGCGCCCGCCGCGTGACCGATTCCGGATACGACGAACGACAGCTTGCCGGGCGCATCGAGTTCGAACGCCAGATACTCGGGGAACACGTCGGCGCACGACAGCCACTCGCCTTCGCCGTCCGTCACTTGCCGACCGTGTGTCGCCTTGTCACGCAACCGCGTAATGAAGCTCACCAGCGCGGGGCTCGTTCCCGGATCGCCGTCCTTGCCCGCCGTAGTCGCGTCGATCACGCGATTCCAGTCGAGATACGCGCCGCGCAGCAGGTCGAACGTGACCGGATGGTAGTGATTGTTCGGATGGGCGCCGCCGCAGAACGTACTGCCCGATTCCACGATGCCGAGTGCCGCGGGTGACAGCCACGTGACCGTCACCTGTTCTTCGTCGTAGCCGCCGAGCGAACCGGCCGCCGGCCCGTCGTCGATATAGCGCGTCGACGCACATGCGAGCGCGGCGAGATTCATCTGCCAGTGCTGCTGCTCGAGCAGGCGGTTCACGCGTGCCATGACGACCGGATCGGGATGGCGGCTCAGACGCGGATACATGAGCTTCGTGCGCGGGTCGCGCCACATCCGGTACGCGACGGTGCCGTCGCCGATCTCGGGGCCGGCCGGCTGCTCGTGCCCGGCAAGCTTCAGCGTGGCATAAGGCGCCTGCCGCATGTCGATGGCCACGCCGCTTGCGATACCGCTGCCGACGCCGCCGGCGATGCTGTTGGTGATCGCTTCGACGGAGCCGGGCGCAACCGCGTCGGGATCGTATTGGGCGACGCGGCGCAACGCGAAGCTGCGTGTCTTGCCGGAGCGCGCATCGATCCAGCGGCCGCGATAGCCGGCCTTGTCCCGCGTGCCCTGCCAGGTGGCTGCGGCGTGATCGAAATCGGCTTGCTGACCGAATCCCAATGGCGTGCGGGCATCGTCCGGCAACTGCGTTCGCACGAGCGGTTCGACCAGTTGCGCGGGCGTGCCGTGCAGCGGAATATCGACGCCGTGCTGCGCATAGAAGTAGCGGCCCGAGAGTGAACCATCCGCAGCCGGGCGATTGTCGAGTTCCATCACGACGGCGCCGGCGCCTTGCAGCGTTCCTTCGTAGACCGTGCGCGGGGCGGCATCGACGAAGCCCGCGCGCAGCGCGATCAGCACCAGCACCATCCGGATCAGCGGGCGCATCACCAGCGGCACCCGGTCTGTTCGGACGCGTCGCCGTCCGACTTGAAGCAGTACACCTCGGTGGAGACCTTGGCGAACGCGGGCAGCGACGCGCAAAGCGGCAGGGCGGCAAAAGATTTTTTCATGATGGGCCGTGGAAGGATGAAATGCGGTATCAACCGAGCACGATCCGCGTCGCGCCTGCATCGACGAGCCGGAACAGCAGGTCCTCGACGGCTGTCTCGGGCGCGGAGCCAAGATCCGCATTGACGCACCACCCCTGTTCCGTGCGAACCGGTTCCGACAGGTAGTGAGCGATTCCGTGCAGGCCGTCTTCGGCCGGCGTGTTCTCGTCGTCGACGTCGAACCACGCGAAGAACCACGCCTTGAACGCCTCGACGGCCGCGCTTTCGTCGAGACCGTCGGCCTCGATAGCGGCCCAGTCCCACACGAACGGTCGGATCGACACGGCCGCTGTTTCGAGGTCGAATGCCAGCGGCTCGAACGCCAGCTGCGTGGTGGAATCGACCATCGCCGGCTGGCCGGCCGATTCGCCTTCGGTGGCGATGAGGTCGGTCCGGCAGGGCAACGCGAGCGGCCCTTCGGTGGCGAGCGTGCCGTCGGCCCGCCGGTAGGCCGGTTCGACGATCACGGCCGGTTGCGCCGCCGCTTTCGCGAGCAGGTCGGCATACGGTTGGCGGATGGCGCGGAGCAGTTCGGAGACGGTCATCGTGGCGTATCGGTTGGGCAGGGAGCGTTCGGTGACAGACAGCCGGTGTGCGGCGCGGCCGGCATCGCACGATGCGGCCTTCGGGACCGGACAGCCGTGATCGTACGGCACTTCGACACAACGCGGACAGTCAGCCGAATGGCCGGAGCGACCGGGCATCGCGCGACGACGGGTTTAGACGTTTACCTTCAAACAACGGAAAACCCCCATCGAGTGCGTGCGCGTTGTGCTTCAATTCATCCGGTTTGTACTCCTACCAAAATGACGGATTCAGAACAACCCGGATGACTCATTCACAGGAGACAGTCGATGGCTCGGAACCGGTTTTGAAGCGGCACGCACGATGGTCTGCAACACCGCGAACTTCCTTCGATGAAAGCAGGTTATTCCAGGGGCCCCAACCATGTCCTCCAGACGTTTCATGATGGCCGCGGCCGCCGTATCCGCGACGCTGGCCATTGCGGCACCGCCGGCCAGCGCCGCCGCGCCGACCGTATCCGACCCGTTCTACACGTACACCGGCACCACGCCCTTGGCGTCGATTCCACCGGGCACGGTGCTCAAGACGCGCAACGTCACCTATCACGTGGCCGGCATCCCCACCGCGCTGACCGCGCAGCAGTTGCTGTATCGCACCCATAACGCGCTGAACCAGCCGGTCGTCAACGTGACGTCCGTGATCCGGAGCCCGGTCAGCAACGGCCAGGCCATCTCGTACCAGTCGGCCTACGATTCGCTGAACCCGTACGACGAGCCGTCGCAGGTGATCGCCGGCGACCGCGACGTCACCAAGGTCATCAACGTCGGCACGCTGCTCTACAGCGCGGAATCGATTCCGCTGTCGTCGCTGCTGCTGCTCGGCTACAACGTCATCGTGCCCGATACGGAAGGCCAGACGGCCGATTTCGCCGCCGGCCCCGAATACGGGATGACAACGCTCGACTCGATCCGCGCGGCGCTCAATACGCCGTCCACGGGGCTGAATCCGTCGAGCAAGGTCGCGATGATCGGCTATTCCGGCGGCGCGATCGCGACGAACTGGGCCGCTCAGCTCGCGCCGAGCTATGCACCCGAGATCAACAGGCAGCTCGTCGGCGCGGCGGAAGGCGGCGTGCTGGTCGATCCCGCGCACAACCTGCGCTACGTCGACGGCAGCATCGTGTGGGGCGGCGTGGCCGCGGCCGCGCTGGCCGGGCTGTCGCGCGGCTACGGCTTCGACCTGACGCCCTATCTCAGCGATACCGGCGTCGCGGTGTTCAAGGACATCCAGAGCCAGTCGCTCGCGTACATCCTGCCGAAGTACACGGGGCTGTACTGGGGCACGCTGTTCAAGCCGCAATACGCGAACGACATCAACAGCATTCCCGTGTACGTGACGTATGCGAACAAGGTGAATGCGGGGCTGGCCCCATCGCCGACGATCCCGATGTTCATCGGCCAGGGCACGGCCGGCGCGCTCGATGGCACCTTCAGCAACCAGGTGGGCGACGGCGTGATGATGGCGTACGACGTGCGCGCGCTGGCGCAGAAGTTCTGTGCCAGCGGCACGCCCGTCACGTACAACGAGTATCCGCTCGAACATGCGGGCGCGATCGTGCCGTGGGTGGCCGGCATGCTGCCGTGGCTCTACGACCGCTTCAACGGGAAAGCGGCGCCGAGCAATTGCTGGCTGACGTCGCTGCTGCCGAGCAATTCGCTGGCGCCCGAGACGCTGCACTAGCCGCCACGCCGCGGGTGATGCGGCGCATGGCCGGGCGACCCTCCGCGGGTCGCCTTTTTCTTTTCACCTGTTGATCTCCGTCGCGCTGCGGCCATGCAGCCGCGCCCGTCCCCCCCCGCCGCAACCCGCCGCCGTCCCGCCCGGGTGCCATAATCGAGCCTGCCCATCATTCCAGACGTCCCCCGGAGAATCACCATGCAGAACCTCGACAATCCTTCCCACGATCGCGAGGTAGGCAGCGCCGACGCGACACAGGACACCACGCGCATCGACGACGTCCGCATCGGCGCCGTGCGCCCGCTGATTTCGCCGGCGCTGCTGCTGGACGAACTGCCGGTGCCGGCTGCCACGCAGACGCTCGTCGAGGATACGCGCCGCGCGATCGGCGACATCCTGCACGGCCGCGACGACCGGCTGCTGCTCGTCGTCGGCCCGTGCTCGATCCACGATCACGACCAGGCGCTCGACTACGCGCGCCGCCTGAAGGTGGCCGCCGACGCGCTGAAGGACGACCTGCTGATCACGATGCGTGTCTACTTCGAGAAGCCGCGCACGACGGTCGGCTGGAAGGGCTACATCAACGATCCGCGCCTCGACGGCAGCTTCCGCATCAACGAAGGGCTGCGCGCCGCGCGGCAGCTGCTGCTCGACATCAACGCGCTGGGCCTGCCGGCATCGACCGAATTTCTCGACCTGCTGAGCCCGCAGTACATCGCCGACCTGATCGCGTGGGGCGCGATCGGCGCGCGCACGACCGAGAGCCAGAGCCATCGCCAGCTCGCGTCGGGCCTGAGCTGCCCGATCGGCTTCAAGAACGGCACCGACGGCGGCGTGCAGGTCGCGTCCGACGCGATCGTCGCCGCGGCCGCGAGCCATGCGTTCATGGGGATGACGAAGATGGGGATGGCCGCGATCTTCGAGACGCGCGGCAACGACGACGCGCACGTGATCCTGCGCGGCGGCAAGAACGGCCCGAACTACGACGCCGAGCATGTCGAGGCGAGCTGCGCGGTGCTGCGCAAGGCCGGCTTGCGCGAGCAGGTGATGGTCGACTGTTCGCATGCGAACTCGAACAAGTCGCACGACCGGCAGATCGACGTCGCGCAGGATCTCGCGCGGCAGCTGTCGCAGGGCGAGCAGCGGATCGTCGGCGTGATGGTCGAGAGCCATCTCGAGGCCGGGCGCCAGGACCTGAAGCCGGGCGTGCCGCTGAAGTACGGCGTCTCGATCACGGATGCGTGCCTGAGCTGGACGCAGTCGGAGCCGGTGCTCGACGTGCTGGCCGACGCGGTGCGGCAACGCAGGGTGTATTCGCGCAACGCATGACGGCGGCGATGCCGACATGACCGACTCCCCGTCCGACGCGCCGGCCATACCAGGCGCCCCCGCTGCTGCCGACCCGACGGCATCGACGGCGGCGGTGCCGCCCGGCAAGCTGTTCACGATGGCGGGCGTCGGCTGGGCGGCGTTCCTCGGTTCGCCGCTCGCAGGCGGCATCCTGCTCGCGGCGAACGCACGGCGTCTCGGGAATCGCGCGCTCGCGCAGCGGCAGATTCTCGCAACGGCGCTCGTCACGCTCGTGTCGATCGTGCTGTACGCGGCGGTGAACGTGCCGGAAGCCACGGAGGTGCAGCACGCGCTCGTACATGCCGTCGTCATCGCAGGTCTCGCCGGGACGATCGTCTATGCACGACACGCGCAAGGCGCGGCCGTCGCCGCTCATCGGGCCGGCGGCGGCGCGCTGCAATCGAACTGGCGCGCGGCGGGAATCGGCCTGCTGACGCTGCTCGGCGTCTGGTTGTCGATTGCCGTGGTGGGCGTGGCGCTGGGTGTCGCGGGCGTGTTGAACTTCAACTACGACCTGCAGATCATGCGCAATTATCCGGCGCCTGCGGCGCTGCGTCTGCCTCCGGAATGGCGGGTCGTGAGCCAGCCGGAGGATCACGGCGACGTGAGCTACCGGATCCGGCGTTTCAGGTTCGGACTGATCTCGGCGGGGATCGACTTCGTCATCGGCGATAAGAGCGACGATGCCCTGACGAGAATATGCGACGGGTGGGAGGATCCGGTCAAGGAAGGAGGCAGCGAGATCGAATCGCCGCATGCAGGGCACAGTACGATAGCCGGCCGACCCGCACAGACGTGCGAGCACAAGGAGGCGATCAACGAAGTAGTCGTCCACCAGGCGGTCGTGGTGACCTCCGGTGACACGAAGACCTGCGCGCTGATATACACCGCGGGCGAGGAAAACTACGCGCGTTATCTGCCGGAGTTCGACCGCGTGCGCGATTCGCTGCGGTGTCCGTAATGTCGCCGTTGCAAGAGGCGCCTGACAGCGGCTGCGTCATCACGTCCGATGCAGCGTTTCGCGAGTGGCGCTAACATGGGCCGGTGTGATGCGTCGTACGGAAGCCTTCCCGTTTCACGCGGCGCATGCACGGAGGCGGCTTGGCCGGCCGCCGACACCGACAACAATTCACCGGAGTGCATAACAGCATGGCTTTCTACAAGACCCTCATCGCAGCAACCGTCCTCGCCTCGAGCGTCAGCGCACACGCGCAGATCGCGGGTGCGCAGCCGATCAGCGTGACCGTCGAGCAATCGCAGGCGCTGCTCGAAGGCTGGAGCGTGAAGAAGAGCGTGCTCGGCAAGGCCGTCTACAACGACGAGAACCAGAAGGTCGGCACCGTGCGCGACCTGATCGTCGCGCCGGACGGCTCGGTATCGGCGGCGATCGTGTCGGCCGGCGGCTTCCTCGGCGTGGCCGCACATGACGTCGCGGTGCCGATCGCATCGCTCGACGTGCGCAACGGCAACATCTACCTGCCGGGCGCGACGAAGGATGCGCTGAAGGCCACGCCCGCGTTCCAGTACGCGAAGGTGCCGTCGCCGCCGAAGCCGAAGAAGCTCGACGACAAGCACTGAGCCAGCACGGATTGGCAATGCCCGGCGCGCAACGCGCCGGGTATTCCATTTGCGCTCAGCCGTTCGACGGATCGTCCGGTGGCGCGAGCGCCACGACGTGGCTGATGCCTTCGTGCGCCATCTTCGTATAAGGGCTGAAGCGCTCGGTATTGCGGACGAGTTCTTCCGCCACCGTGCGCTCGACGCCCGGCAGCTGCACGCGAATGTTCGCGTTCAGCATGAACAGCCCATCCACCGGATCGCGGCAGAAGTCGACCGATGCGCTGACCGACGCGCCGGTGATCGACACGCCGGCCCGCGTGGCGAGCAGGCTCAGCGCACCGTGAAAGCACGCCGCATAGCTCGCGGCAAACAGCTGTTCCGGGTTCGGGCCGTCGCCCGGCCCACCCAGTGCGGACGGCAGGCGCAGCGCCACGTCGAGGCAGCCGTCGTCGGAACGCGCGACACCCGATGCGCGCCCATGCTCCGTCGCCCCACCCGTGACGGTCACCGTCGTCGAATAGAGCGTCTGCGGTTCCCGCCCGCGATACTTGTCGAGCAGCGTGAGCGGCGGCGGCCGTAGCGGCGTCATGGCGTGTGCGATCCTGCGGTGCGGCTCAGCGCGCGGGCTGGTTCTTTTGAAACCACGTATCGAAGGTTGTCGCAGCGAGGCGCGCGCCGGGCGCGGGGACGAGCGTGTCGTCCTGCAGCATCGCGCCGAAGTAATCGGCGCCCGCGTCCCTGACCACCGTGCGCGGGTCGTGGGTGATCTTCAGGAAATGTTCGACCAGGTCGGCGATCCGCACCCGATCGGGGCCGCCGATTTCGGCGATGCCGTTGCGCGGTGCGCCGAGCGCGACATCGGTGACGGCGGCCGCGACGTCGTCCGATGCGATCGGCTGGAAGAACGCGGTGGGCTGCCGCGTGGTGTCGCCATCGGCGCTCGCTTGTGCGATCGCGCCGACGAATTCGAAGAACTGCGTCGAGCGCACGATCGTGTAAGGCACGCCCGCTGCGCGGATCAGGTCTTCCTGAATGAACTTGCCACGGAAATATGCGCTTTGCTGCAGGCGGTCGGTACCGACCACCGACAGCGCGACGTGGTGGCGCACGCCCGCCGCGCGCTCCGCGGCGAACAGGTTGCGCCCCGACGTCTCGAAGAATGCCTTCACGGCCGCTTCGTCGAACGACGGCGAATTCGCGAGATCGACCACGACGTCCGCGCCCGCCAGCGCGTCACCCAGCCCCGCGCCCGTGATCGTATCGACGCCGGTCGACGGCGCTGCCGCCACGGCGTCGTGGCCGCGCGCGATCAGGTTCCTGACGACTTTGCTGCCGATAAGGCCGGTACCACCAATCACGACGATCTTCACGATTGCTCTCCTTGAACGGGCGCGCGGGAGGCGCGCCGCCTGAATCGGTCGAGGCCGGCGCGCATCGCAATCGCGCGCGTGCACCGGCACCGTGCCGAATGGCGTGCCGCGATGCCCGCACGCCGTTCGATCAGCCCGCATCGTAGGCAGATGCCGCGCGATCCGGTAGAGCCACGCAGGTGCTCACGGTGTTGCTTCGAATGCATCAATCGATCGTCTCCAGCGGCGCCGTCGTCACCGTGGTCATCGTGGTCATCGTCGTCAGGCACTGCAGGTCGCGTGCGCGCGTCTGTTCGATCATGTAGTCGATGAATACGCGGATGCGCGTCGGCAGGTGCTTGCGGCTCAGGTAACACAGATAGTGTCCGCCGTCGTCAGGCGCGTGCTGGCCGAGGCAGCTCACCAGTTGCCCGTCGGCGAGCAGGTCGCACACCTGGTACGCGGGGAGTTGCGCGATGCCGAGCCCGTCGAGCGCCGCGCGTACGACCAGATCCATGTCGTTGAAGGTGTGATGCGCGGCGAGCTGGCGCTGCTGCGCCAGCCCGTCGACCTTGAATTCCCATTCCGTCGCGCGGCCCGATGCGGTGCGCAGGTTGATGCAGCGATGCTGCGCAAGCTCGTCCACGTGACGCGGCAAGCCGTGCCGGTGCGCGTACGACGGCGACGCGCAGACGATCATCTGCATCGGAATCAGCTGGCGCGCGACGATCGCGCTATCTTCCATGCGGCCGTCGCGAAACGCGACGTCGATGCGGTCGGCGGAGAAATCGGCCGGCCGGTCGCTCAGCAGCAGTTCGAGCGTGATGTCCGGATACTGCGCGTGGAAATCGCCCAGCAGCGGCGCGATGATCTTGCGGCCGAAGCCGGGCGTCGAGCCGATCCGCAGGTGTCCGCTCGGCGGGCCGCTGCGCAGCTCGCGCATGTCCTCGATCGCCTGCGCGAGATGTTCGATGCCGGGCCGGCAGTTTTCATAGAAGCGTTCGCCTTCACGCGTCAGCGACATGCTGCGCGTCGTGCGCTGGAACAGGCGCGCGTCGAGCCGGTCCTCGAGCCGCTGCACGTGGCGGCTGACCGACGAGCGGCCGACGCCGAGGCGATCTGCGGCTCGGGCGAAGCTGCCTTCGGTGACGACGGCCAGGAAGGTGACCACGCCGGCGTAGCAGGTCGAGAAGCTGCGTGCAAACGGATCGTCGGCGTCAGGGCGGCGGATGGAAGTATCTGACATGAAGGTGCTGGAATCGTGGTGTCCATACGCGACTAGACGTTTCAGCACAGCTGCCTGTGACACCGTCCGCGATCTTTTTTAAAAAAGGGACGCGGCGGTGGGCGGGCAGGCTATTTTTCCGGCACGGGCACGGGCACGCGCTTCGATGGCGCGCGATGCGCGCACGTCAACCGGCGGTGCAGGTTGACGCGATCCGGGCGAGCTTGTCGGGGTTGCGCTGCACGAGAATCCGGACGATGCGCGTGCCGTCGGTCTCGAACGACATCGCGGCGTCGAGCTGTCCGTCGATGAAGCGCAGCATGGCCCACTGGCCGTTGAGCACGACGGACCGCATCTCGACCCCGCTGCCGTGGCGCAGCCACGTCGCATAGAACAGTTGTGCGACACGCCGGCTGCCGACCATTGGCCTCGGGACACTCCGGACCTTGCCGCCGCCGTCGCCGATCAGGATCGCGTCTTCGGCGAGCAGCGCCTGGATCGACGGGAAGTCGCCCTGCGCGAGCGCGTGCGAGAACGTCTGCAGCAACCGGTGGTGCGTTTCGCGCGGCACCGCGTGGCGAGGCGAGCCGTCGTCGCGCAGCCGCGCCTTGGCACTGACGAGTTGCCGGCACGCGGCTTCGGTCTTGCCGATCGCGTCGGCGATCCGGTCGTAGTCGATCTCGAAGATTTCATGCAGCAGGAAGGCGGCACGCGCCTCCGGCGTCAGCCGTTCGAGCAGCAGCAGGAACGCGACCGACACGTCGTTCGCGCGCTCGATCATTTCCTCGGGCGTGGCCGGTGACGCGTCGAGTTCCGGCTCGGGCAGCCAGATCCCCGTGTATTGCTCGCGCCGGAGCTTCGCGGCGCGCAGGCGGTCGATCGACGTGCGTGTCGTGACGGCGACGAGCCACGCTTCGGCGTTCTCGATCCCGTCGCGTGCCGTGTCGTGCCAGCGCAGCCAGACGTCCTGCACGATGTCCTCGGCGTCCGCGATGGAGCCGAGCATCCGGTACGCGATCTTCTGCAGGCGCGGACGCAGTGCCTGGAACGTGTGTGCGTCGTCGGCCGTCACAGCCACACCCCGCTGAACCCGAACGCGACGGGCCCGCTCAGGAGCACGCTGCCGGCACCGTCCCAGCGCACCGTCACGTCGCCGCCGTCGCACTCGACCCGAACGGTCTCGTCGAGCAACCCGCGCCGGATGCCATTGACGACCGCCCCGCACGAACACGATCCCGAACCGAGCGGCACGCCGCCGCCGCGCTCCCAGATGCGCAGGCGAACATGCGTGCGATCGATGACCTGAACGAAGTGCACGTTGGTTCTCTGCGGAAACAGCGGATGGGTTTCGATGGCCGGGCCGAGCGCCGCAACATCGAGCGCGCGGAGATCGTCGACGAAGAACGTGCAATGGGGATTGCCCATGTTGCACGCGGCCGGCGCGCCGGGCAGCGGCAGCGCGAGCGTGTCGAGTGCCTCGGCGAGCGGCACGTCGCGCCAGCCGGTGAGCGGTCTGCCCATCTCGACGGTGATCAGGCCGTTCGCCTCCGTCGAGCACACGAGATACCCGCGGGGAGTCCGCAGCACGAGCGACGACAGGCCGGTTTCCCGCATCAGCTGCCACGCGACGCCGCGCGTCGCGCTGCCGCAGGTGTCGAGCGGCGTGCCGTCCGCGTTCCAGAACGCGACGCGGGCCGCCGCGTCGTCGCAGTCCGACACGACCGCGAGCTGGTTGAAGCCGATGCCGCAACGCCGGTCGCCCATGCGCCGCACCAGATCGGGGGCGATGTGCTGCGCTTGATCCTGATCCTGACCGCGCAGGTCGACGATGGCGAAGTCATCGCCATTCGCGTTCATCTTCTGAAATCCGAGCGACATGACAGTTCCGGAAGAGGGGCAGGCGAACACTGTACGTGGCTCGCCGTTCGCGATCAATCGGCGCACGACGATGGGTTGCATAAATTTGTTCTCGCCACTACTCCGCCAATAGGGCGACTGCGGGATTTCGAGAACAACTTTCCGGAGAGATATTTTGCAAGAAATTGTGCTTTTTCCAAGCGATATTAGTGATTTTGTAACTATTCCTGCGCTGCATGTTTTGATCCAGGTGGGGGTAACCTTGATTTCCGTGGAGTTCTCCGGTTAGAGCGCTCTAGACTGCATGCGGGTTTGCGACCCGCCCCCACTAAATATTGGTTTAAAATCAAATGGTTGTTGTCTGGGTGCCATGCCGGCGGGTTCGAGGCATACCGTCAAACCAACCGTTAATAGGAAATGAAAGCGCGCGAGTCTCCCGCAAGGTGATGCACCGTCATCGCGGCGCATGTCGGGTCAGTTGCCGACGCGAACCAGGCGAACTTCGTAGCAGCAGTCGCGTGGCGCGTCGGCGGCACCGTCTCGGTGACGAACCAGGTGCAATTCGAAGATCAGCCTTTGCGATATGAGCGCGGCCACTACCTTCTTGCCATGACACGTTCACGCAGGTTCAGCAATCGATGCTATATCAGGATCGACGGCCGATCTGGAATGAGTGTCGGACTGACCTTCGCCGCGACCATCCCCGCGTTGTAACGTGGTAAAGCGATTTCTGCCTCCTGCCCATGGTGGAGTATTCACAACAGACTCGCCATCAAATTGTAGGTGTACCCCGTTCTGGCAATGTCCGGGCGATCTGTGCAAGGCGTCGCAGGGGAGTGAATACGAGCTAGCGATTACGCCGCTGTCTTGAGCGAAGGCACGGGCGCGGCGCCCGCCGCGTCATGCCCGGCAATCGCAAGCGCGAGCACGGGATTCAGGCTGTCCACCATCGCGCTGGGAATCAGGATCGTCGCGCCGCGTTCCTTCGTCGTTTCGTAGATGATGTTCATCGCCCGCAACTGAAGCGCACCCGGATGATTTTCGTAGACCTGCGACGCTTCGACGAACTTGGCGGCGATTTCGGCCTCCGCCGAGCCGAGGATCACCCGTGCCTGCTTTTCGCGCTCGGCTTGCGCCTGGCGCGACATCGAATCCTGCAGCGCGACCGGGATCGCGACATCGCGGGTCTCGACCGAGCGGACGGTCACGCCCCATTCCACGGTCTTTCTGCCAATCTCGTCGCGCAAGTGCATGTCGGCCGCCTTGCGATCCGACAACAATGCAGCCAGCATCGATGCCCCAATCATTTCCCGCAGTGAGGTTTGCGCAACGCGGTCAATGGCTTGCCGGTAGTCGGTGATGGCGAGCGCGGCTTTCTGCGCGTCATGGACGTGCCAGAAAATCACGGCGTCGACATTGACAGGAACGGTGTCTTTGGTCAGCGCTTGTTCGGCGTTGAAGGCGGTGGTTTGAATACGTTCGTCGATGATCGCGACAACATTGTCCAGGATTGGAATGATCATGAAGAAACCGGCACCCTTGACGCTTTGCAACTTGCCAATCCGAAGGATCACGAACTTTTCCCAGACGTTGGCGACCCGCACGGACAACGCGATCAGGACCGCGACGATAAAAAGGGAGACCGCGAGATACAGGTAGCCCCACGCGCCGACGGCGAATGCCGCGAGGACGAACGCAGCCGATAAAACGAGTGTGATGGGATTCATGGTGAGGCTCCGTTTGGGTGACAACGACCTGCCGGATGAGCGATGAAGCACGCCGCACCCAGGTCGTCTTGGGCATTCTGGCAACAGGGACAGAGGCCCTTGATGTGAGTGTGCGCGCCATTGCAGTGCCGATCGGTACGGTGCCGTACCTCGATCGAGCGCGTTGTGCCTGACTGACCGGGTGGCGAGGCATCGGGCGATCCGGGGTGTGAACGGCGGGCAGGTCACCACGAAACGTGCCCCGCAGACTGTTCTTCAGCGTACCGACTCGTCGGGCCGCCGCGACGCATGATGACGTTCGTCGTCATTTTCTGTCGGGAGCGGTTCATGAAATATCCGGTCTATATCACGCATCACGGGAATCCCCGCTATCGCGGCGCGCTTCCGGATTTTCCGGAAATCGATGTGGAGGGTGACTCGTATGGCGAGTTGCAGGCGGCTGCGGCGCGACAGGTCATGGCCTGCTATGACCGCTCCGCGCGTCTCGTGCCGCCGCCGACCACGGACATGGCGATATTGCAGGCGTCGGATGTCGACCGGGGTAACGGAATCTGGCGGTTCTTCGATATCGACCTGACCGGCGTGACCTCGAATTCCGTGCGGATCGCGCTGTGCCTGCCGAAGCGCATCGTGCGCGACATCGACATGACGGCGAGCGCGCTGCGCATGACTCGCGATGCGTTCGTGTCGATGGCGTGCGCGAACGCCGCCGATCGATCCGCGCAGCATCGCGACGTGCGTTTCGAACCCGTCGCGAAATCGCTGTCGGAAGCGGGTTGATGGTGCGACGCACCGGGTATGACGCCGGACGGGTGGTGCGGTCATTGGGAGAAGGTGCGTTGAAGATTCACGTTGCGCGTGTTTCGCGACGCCGGACATCGCCATGGAGCAATGCACGGCCGATTCGCGAGGAGTTCTTCGGCGATGAACGGCTTGCGCAGCATGCGGGCAGTCTGGCGCGTGCGCAGAAGGTACTTCCCGGGGCGCCCTCTGGCCCGTCTCTGGCGACGCGGCTGAAGGACAACGCGGATCATCTGCTGAAGGCGTACCGGAACACGGTGGCCGCAGATGCGCGCGGCGAGGAAATCACGCCGGCAGCGGAGTGGCTGCTCGACAACTACTATCTTGTCGCGGAGCAGGTGCGGCAGATCCGCGACGATCTTTCCCCGCGCTATTACCGGCAACTGCCCAAGCTCGGCAACGGGCCGTTTGCCGGGTATCCGCGCGTATTCGAGATCAACTGGTCATTCGTCGCCCATACAGACAGCCGCTTCGATCCCGATATGCTATGCCGCTTCATGCTCGCCTATCAGGCCGTGGAACCGCTGACGATCGGCGAACTGTGGGCAGTGGCGATCACGCTGCGGATCGTCTTGATCGAAAACCTGCGGCGGCTCGCGGACCAGATCATCGACGATCGGCACGCGCGACTCGACGCCGACGCGCTCGCGGATCGCCTGCTCGGCGAACGCGGGCAGGCACGGGTGGAAACGGAGCCGCTCGTCGCCCGTTATGAGCAGGCCGTATTGCACGATGCGTTCGCGGTGCAACTGATTCAGCGGCTGCATGATCCCGATCCGGCCGTCGCGCCGGCGCTGGCGTGGCTGCATCGGCACCTGGCGGCGCGCGGCGCGACGCCGGACCAGATCGTCGCCTCCGTCAACCATCAGCAGGGCGCCGCCAGCCTGACCGTGCGCAACGTGATCACCAGCATGCGGCTGATTTCGGAGGTGGACTGGACCGATCTGTTCGAGCGCATCAGCCTGGTCGATCAGGTGCTGCGCAGCCATCCGGGCTTCGCGGAGATGGATTTCCCCACGCGTAACCTGTATCGCGACGCGGTGGAAGCGCTTGCCCGCGGCGCGCCTGTCAGCGAACTCGAGATTGCTCGCCGCGTCGTCGCGGATGCAGCGGCGCAAGGGGCGAGCCGCGTGCCGGCCGGCGGCGCGGTGCCGGCCCGCGAGACGGACCCCGGTTACTACCTGCTGGCGGACGGCCGCACCGCGTTCGAGGCGGAGATCGGCTATCGGCCGCCCGTTGCGTTGTGGTTGCGGCGCCTGACGCGCCACGCCGGTCTCGGCGGCTATCTCGGCCGTATCGGGCTGATTGCGGCACTGCTGCTCACGGCCATGCTGGCGTGGCTCACTCGCATCGAGCCGCCCGGTCACTGGCTGATCTGGCTCGGCGTCGCCGGCCTGCTACCCGCGCTGGATACCGCGATCGCGCTCGTCAATCGCAGCGTGATGCGCGATGTCGGTGCGAAGATCCTGCCCGGCCTCGCCTTGCTCGACGGCATTCCGCCGGGCCTGCGCACGATGGTCGCCGTGCCGGTGCTGCTGACGACGGAAGCGGCGCTCGGCGAGCAGATCGAGCAACTGGAAATTCATCACCTGGCGAGCCCAGACGGCGCGCTTTACTTCGCCTTGCTCTCCGACTGGGTGGACGCGCCCACCCCGCACGCAGACAGCGACGACGGGCTCCTGGCATCCGCGGCGGCGGGTATCGACCGGTTGAATCGACTTTATCCGGCGGCGCCGGGCGAGGGCGAGCGCTTTCTGCTGCTGCACCGCAAGCGCGTGTGGAACGACGGCGAACGGTGCTGGATGGGCTGGGAGCGCAAGCGCGGCAAGCTGCACGAGCTGAACCGGTTGCTGCGCGGGGCGTCGGACACGACGTTCGTCGCGCTGGCAGGCAGGCCGCCGCGCGTGCCGCCTGACGTGCGCTACGTGATCACGCTCGATGCCGATACGCGGCTGCTGCGCGATACCGTGCGCCGCCTGGTCGGCAAGATGGCGCACCCGCTCAACCGGCCGGTATTCGATTCGGCGAGCCGGCGCATCGTCGAAGGCTACGGCGTGCTTCAGCCGCGCGTCACGTCGTCCCTCGCAAGCGGCGACGAGGGGTCGCTGTTCCAGCGCGTGTCGTCGAGCGCGCACGGCATCGATCCCTACGTGTCGGCCGTATCGGATGTCTACCAGGACCTGTTCGACGAAGGCTCCTATGCGGGCAAGGGCATCTACGACGTCGATGCGTTCGAGGCGGTGCTCGCCGGCCGCGTGCCGGAGAACACGGTGCTCAGTCACGATCTGTTCGAAGGCATTTTCGCGCGGGCCGGGCTGGCGTCGGATGTCGAGGTCGTCGAAGCGTCGCCGTCCCGCTACGACGTCGCGGCGGGACGCCTGCACCGGTGGGCGCGCGGGGACTGGCAGCTCCTGCCTTGGTTGATTTCCGGCCATGAACGGCTGACGGCGGTCGGCCGCTGGAAGATGCTGGACAACCTGCGCCGCACGCTCACGGCGCCCGCCATGTTGATCGCGCTACTGGCCGGATGGATGCAGCCGCTTCCCGTATCGCTCGGCTGGAGCGCCTTCGTGCTGGTGACGATCGCGCTGCCGTTCCTGTTGCCCGTATTGAGCGGACTGGTGCCGCGCTGGCGGCGCACGCATGTCAGGATGACGACGCGCAGCGTGCTCCATGCGTGGTCGATGGAGCTGCGCTTCGCGTTGACGCGGTTCGGCCTGTCGATCGTCATGCTGCCGCAGCAGGCGTGGTCGATGGGCGACGCGATCGCGCGTACGCTGTTTCGCTTGGGGATCAGCCGTCGCCACCTGCTCGAATGGACGACAGCGGCCGCAGCGGGCGCGCGCGACCGGCGGACCCTCGCGTCCACCTATCTGCAAATGCGCGGCGGCGTGACGCTCGCGCTGCTTGCCGCGGCTGCCAGCCTGACGGCGGGCTGGCGCTTCGATCGTCATACGGGCTGGCTGGCCGTGCCGTTCGCACTCGTCTGGCTCGCCGCGCCGGCGATCGCGTATTGGCTGAGCCGTGCACCACGGCCGGCGGGCGAACTGGCGGTGACCCCGCACGATGCGCGTCAACTGCGGCGCGACGCGCGCCGGACCTGGCGTTATTTCGAGACGTTCGTGACGGCGGACGATCAGATGCTGCCGCCGGACAATTTCCAGGAGGACCCGAAGCCCGTTTGTGCGCGTCGGACTTCGCCCACCAATATCGGGCTGTACCTGTTGTCCGTCGTCAGCGCCCGCGAGTTCGGCTGGCTCGGCACGCTGGACGCGGTGTCGCGGCTGGAGGCGACGCTCGCGACGATGCGGCTGATGTCGCGCTATCGGGGCCATTTCTACAACTGGTACGACACGCGCGACCTGCGGCCTCTCGAGCCGCGGTATGTATCGTCGGTCGACAGCGGCAATCTTGCCGGGCACCTGATCGCGCTCGGCAACGGTTGCCGGGCGTGGGCGAATCAGCCCGCTGGCGTGGGATGGCAGGCCGCGCATGAAGGGATCGGCGATACGCTGGCGCTGTTGCGCAAGGCCGTGTGCCGAGATGGCGACGCCCGGACGGCCTTGCACGGCGAATTCGAGCGGGCCGCGACCGAACTGGAGGACACGCTCGCCGCGACGGACGGCCGCGCCGCGACGGAATGGAACGCGATCACGATCCTCGCTGCGACAGTCGCCGACGTCGCGCGCGCGCTGATGGACGAGGTCGGCCGGGTGCGGGGCGGCGACGTCGACGACGTGCTGTTCTGGGCGCAGGCGCTGGAGCACGGGGTGCAAGGGCATTGTCGTGACGCGACGCGTACGCCGGACGAAGCGGACGTGCTGAACAAGCGTCTTCAGGTGCTGGCCGATTCCGCGTTGCAGATGGCCTATGCGATGGAGTTCGGCTTTCTGCTCGACCCGGTGCGGAACCTGCTTTCGATCGGCTATGCCGTGGCCGACGGCCAGCGCGATCCGGGCAACTACGACCTGCTGGCGTCGGAGGCTCGCCTGGCGAGCTTCGTCGCGATCGCGAAAGGGGATGTCCCGGCGCGCCACTGGTTCCGGCTCGGCCGCCTGGCGACGCCGATCGGGCACGGCGCCGCGCTGGTCTCGTGGTCGGGATCGATGTTCGAATACCTGATGCCGTCGCTCGTGATGCGCGCGCCGGACAGCAGCCTGCTCGCGCGGACCAACCATCTGGTGGTGCGTCGGCAGATCGCCTACGGTGACGGGCTGCGGCTGCCGTGGGGCATGTCCGAGTCGGCGTACAACACGCGCGACATCGAGCTGACCTATCAGTACTCGAGCTTCGGCGTGCCGGAGCTGGGGCTCAAGCGCGATCTCGACCAGAATCTGGTGGTCGCGCCCTATGCGACCGCGCTGGCGGCGATGGTCGCGCCGCATGCCGCCGCGTGCAACTTCGAACGGCTGCGCACGGCCGGCGCGTGCGGGCGCTTCGGCTTCTACGAAGCGCTCGACTATACGCCCGCGCGCGTGCCGGAAGGCGTGCCGGTTGCCATCGTGCAGGCGTTCATGGCGCATCACCAGGGCATGTCGATCGTGGCGATCGCCAATGCGTTGCTGGGCGGGCGCATTCGTACCTTCTTCCATGCGGAACCGGCCGTTCGAGCCACCGAACTGCTGTTGCAGGAGCGGGTGCCGGGCCGGGTCGCGGCAGGGCGGCCGCGGGTCGACACGCGCCCCGCCGGCAGGATGCATGGGATCGATGCCGGCGTGGCGCGGCGCCTGCTGTCCGCGAACGATCCCGCCCCCGTCACGCATCTGCTGTCCAACGGCCGCTATGCCGTGATGCTCACGGCCGCGGGGTCCGGCTACAGCCGTCGCGACGATCTGGCCGTTACGCGCTGGCGGGAGGACGCGACGCGCGACGATTGGGGCAGCTATCTGTATCTGCGAGACGCCGAGAACGGCGACGTGTGGTCGGCCACGTGGCAGCCCACTGGTGTGGTGCCGGACAGCTACGACGTGACGTTCACCGAGGATCGCGCCGAGTTCGTGCGTCGCGACGGCACCTTGACGACGTCGCTCGAGGTGGTGGTATCCGCCGAGGACGACGCAGAGGTGCGTCGGGTGTCGGTAGCCAACACGGGCACCCGGCCGCGCGTGATTGAATTCACGTCGTACGCGGAAATCGTGCTCGCGCCGGCCGCCGCCGATCACGCGCATCCTGCATTCTCGAAGCTGTTCATCGAAACCGAGTACATGCCGGCATCCGGCGCCATCCTGGCGACGCGCCGCAAGCGCGCGCCGAACGAGGCGGAGGTTTGGGCCGCTCATCTGGCAGTGACTGCCGGCGAAACCGTCGGCGCGGAAGAATTCGATACCGATCGATTGCGTGTCATCGGACGCGGACGCAGCGTTCGCTTGCCGCTTGCGCTGACCGAACGGCGTGCGCTGAGCGCTTCCGAAGGCGCGGTGCTGGACGCGGCGTTCACGTTGCGGCGGCAACTGCGCATCGAGCCGGGCGCGAAGGCGAGCATCGTCTACTGGACCATCGTCGCGGATTCGCGCGCGCAGTTGCTCGATCTGGTCGACAAGCATCGCGACGGCGAATCGTTCGCGCGTGCGGCGATGCTCGCGTGGACCCAGGCGCAGGTGCAGCTGCGGCACAGCGCGGTGAGCCTCGACGAGGCCGCGTTGTTCCAGCAACTGGCCGGATACATGCTCTACAGCGATGCGTCGATGCGGCCGGGCTCCGCGGCGCTGCTGCGCCATGCGGCGGCGGTATCGGCGGCGGGCGGCGTGGGCGCGTCGCCGTTATGGACGCATGGCGTATCGGGGGATCTGCCGATACTGCTGGTCCGGATCGACGACATCGAGCACGTCGCCATGGTGCGGCAGTTGATTCGCGCGCACGAGTACTGGCGGATGAAGCGGCTCGAGGTCGATCTGGTCATCATCAACGAGCGCGCGGCGTCGTATGTGCAGGATTTGCAGGCGGCGCTCGAGGGGCTGGTGCGGCCCCGGCAGCCGCCGGGCGAAGCCGGACGCGGCAGTATTTTCGTGCTGCGCGAGGACCTGATGGCGGTGGCGGCGCGCGCGCTGTTTCCGGCGGTTGCGCGGGCCGTGCTTGCCGCGCGCAACGGCCGGCTGGTGGATCAATTGCGGCGCCTCGGGGCGTCGCCGCTGCCCGCGCGCCCGGATGCCGCGAGCCCGCCGCTGCTGCCGCCTGCGAATCCGTCACCGAAGGGCGCACAGGCCGGCGCCGGTCTCGAATACTTCAACGGCATCGGCGGTTTCGCGCGCGGCGGCCGCGAATACGTCGTGATCCTGCAGCCCGGTCAATGCACGCCGATGCCGTGGGTCAACGTCGTCGCGAATCCGTCGTGCGGCTTCCTGACATCGGCGGAGGGGGGCGGCTATACCTGGGTGACGAACAGCCGCGAGCATCCGCTGACGCCGTGGTCGAACGACCCGGTCACCGATCCGCCGAGCGAAGTGTTCTACATCCGCGACGACGAGACGGGCGTGCGCTGGGGGCCGCAGGCGGGTTCGATCGGCGACGACGCGCCGAGCGCGAGCGCTTTCGTGGCGAGTCATGGCCAGGGCTACAGCCGGTTTGCGCATTCCGCCGCCGACGTCGCCGTCGAGTTGCTGCAGTTCGTGCCGCTGGCCGATCCTGTCAAGATTTCCCGGCTGACGTTGCGCAACCTGTCGAGTCGGCGCCGCCGGCTGTCCGTCGCCACCTATGCGGAGTGGGCGCTGGGGGCGCCGCGCAGCGTCGCGGCGCCCCACACCGCGAGCGAGATCGATCCGCCGACCGGCGCGATGTTTGCCCGCAACGACTGGAGTCAGGTGTATCGCGGCAGCGTGGCGTTCGCCGATTTATGCGGCCTGCAAACCTCGTGGAGCGCGGACCGGCGCGAGTTCATCGGCCGCAATGGCGTCCTGAGCGATCCCGCCGGTTTTCCGGGCAGGGCCGGCGCGTCGCCGTTGTCGGGCCGCGTCGGCGCCGGGCTCGACCCGTGTGCCGCGTTGCAGACCACGGTCGATCTCGAACCCGGCGGCAGCGTCGAAATCGTCTTGCTGCTCGGCGAAGGCGCCGATGCGGCAGCGGCGCGACAGTTGATCGCGCATTACCGTCAGGCGGATCTCGACGCGATATTCGCCGCCGTGACGGCGTTCTGGGACGAGACGCTCGGCGCCGTTCAGGTCGAAACGCCCGATCGCGCGATGGATCTGATGCTGAATCGCTGGCTGCTGTACCAGACGCTGTCGTGCCGGATCTGGGCGCGTGCGGGCTTCTATCAGGCGAGCGGCGCGTACGGTTTTCGCGACCAGCTGCAGGACGGCATGGCGCTCACGGTCGCCCGCCCGGCCCTGACGCGCGAGCATCTGTTGCGGGCGGCGGCGCGCCAGTTTCCCGAGGGCGACATGCAGCACTGGTGGCTGCCCGAAAGCGGCAGCGGCGTACGCACGCGGATCTCCGACGATCGCGTCTGGCTCGCCCATGCGGTTGCGCACTACGTCGACGTCAGCGGCGACCGCGCGATTCTCGATGCGTCGATCCCGTTCATCGACGGGCGACCGCTGGCCGCCGACGAGCACGACGCGTTCTTCATCCCGCGCGTCTCGGAAACGAGCGCGTCGCTGTTCGACCATTGCGTGCGCGGGCTGGAGTCGAGTCTCGCGCAGGTCGGCGAGCATGGCCTGCCGCTGATCGGCACGGGCGACTGGAACGACGGCATGAACCGGGTTGGCGAGGCCGGGCGGGGCGAAAGCGTCTGGCTCGGGTGGTTCCTGCATGCGACGCTCACGGCGTTCGCCCCGCTCGCCACGGCGCGCGGCGCGGGCGAACTGGCGGCGCGCTGGCTGACGCGCGCCGGCGCGTTGCGCGATGCGCTTGCCGATGCGGGGTGGGATGGCGAGTGGTATCGGCGTGGCTACTTCGACGACGGTACGCCGCTCGGCTCCGCCGGCAACGCCGAATGTGCGATCGACGCGATCGCGCAGTCGTGGAGCGTGCTGTCGGGCGCGGCGGACCCGGCGCGCGCCGCGCAGGCTATGGACGCGCTGGAGGCGCGGCTGATCCGCCGCGACGATGGCTTGGCATTGCTGTTCGCGCCGCCGTTCGATCGATCGCCGGTCGATCCTGGCTATATCAAGGGCTATCCGCCGGGCATCCGGGAAAACGGCGGCCAGTACACGCATGCGGCCACGTGGTCGGTGCTTGCGTTTGCGCAAATGGGTGACGGAGATCGCGCCGCGAAGCTGTTCGCGCTGCTCAATCCGGTCAATCGCAGCCGCACGCGCAGCGGCGCGAATCGTTATCGGGTGGAGCCGTACGTGGTCGCGGCCGACGTCTATTCGGTCGCGCCGCATGTCGGCCGCGGCGGATGGACCTGGTACACCGGCTCGGCGGGCTGGCTTTATCGTGCGGGCGTCGAAGGCCTGCTCGGCCTGCGCAGGCATGGCGACATGCTGTCCATTCAACCGTGCATACCGCGATCCTGGCCGGGCTTCAGGGCAACGCTGCGCCACGGGGCGTCGCACTACGACATCGTCGTCGAGAATCCGGACGACGTCAGCGGCGGCGTGTCCCGCCTCGTCGTGGATGGCGTGCGGCTCGCCGCCGGAGAAGCGATGGTGCGACTCGTGGACGACGGTCGGCGTCACAGCGTGGTCGTGACGCTGGGGGCGGCGCAAGCGGTGCTTCTGTGAGGCGACGGGGCGGCATCCGGGCCGGTACGTTAGCGGACGGACTGCGCGCGATTCACCGCCCATCATGAACCGACGTCCCGAATTTCATCGGGATGTCAGCGCATGGGCTTCCGTGCGTCGTGCCGGATCGGACGGCGCGGCGGCAACCCGAGGGGATGATCATGAGAAAGCTACATTCCATGGCAGTCGAGATGGCGATCGTCACGTTGACGATCGTCGTGCTGGCGGGTTGCGGCGGTATGTCTCGCCGCGGAACGGATACCGTGATCGGGGCGGGTGTCGGTGGCGTCGCCGGCGCGGTCCTGACGGGCGGCAGTGCGTTGGGCACGGTGGGCGGCGCGGCCGTCGGCGGCGTTGTCGGCAACCAGGTCGGGAAATAGGCCGGCCGACGGGCAGGGAATCGGCACGCGCACTCGCCGTCGCGGCGAAGCGCGCGCGGATACATGCGTGACCCGGAGTGCGACCGGTATGTCGGCATTTCTCCTGAACGGCGAGCTGAGGCTGTCCTGGTGGCAGCTTGCGGGAGTCGTGTTCGCGCTCACGCATGTCACCATCATCAGCGTGACCGTGTACCTGCACCGCTGTCAGGCGCATCGGGCGCTGGATCTGCGCCCGTGCGTCAGCCACTTTTTCCGGTTCTGGCTGTGGTTGACGACCGGCATGCTGACCCTGCAGTGGGTCGCGGTGCATCGCAAGCATCACGCGAGAAGCGAGACCCCGGAGGATCCGCATAGCCCGCGAACCCGTGGCCTCGCGACCGTGCTGCTTCGCGGCGCGGAACTGTACCGGGAGGCAGTGCGGAACGAGGAGACGCTGCGCCGGTATGGATCGGGTACGCCCGACGACTGGCTCGAACGCCACGTCTATGCCCGCTATCCGAATCTCGGCGTCGGGCTGCTCGCCGTGATCGACGTCGGGCTGTTCGGGCTCCCCGGCGTGGCGGCGTGGGCGATCCAGATGATGTGGATTCCGTTCTGGGCCGGCGGCGTAGTCAACGGTTGCGGCCACTTCAGCGGGTATCGGAATTTTGCGACGCTCGATGCGAGCACCAACATTTTCCCGCTGGGCATCCTGATCGGCGGGGAAGAACTGCATAACAATCACCACGCATACGTGACGTCCGCGAGGCTGTCGAACCGATGGTTCGAGTTCGACATCGGCTGGCTGTACATCCGCCTGCTGGCGGCGTTGAGACTGGCGACCGTTCGGCGACTCGCAACGAAGCCGCGCCTGCTTCCGAACAAGGCAGTGGTCGACGATGCAACGCTGCAAGCGGTTATCCGCAACCGCCATGCGGTGATGGCCGCCTATGCGCGCATGCTCGAACCCGCCTGCCGGCGGGAACTGCGCCGCATGAAGGACATGAGCCGCGACGACAAGCGCGCGTTCGCGCTCGCCATGAAACGCTGGCTGCGCCAGGCCTGGGGCCATCGAGGCAAGCCCGATCTGCGGGCGCTGACGAGCCCCAATGCCAATCGGCGAATGCGCGTGTACGTCGATATGTACGAGGCGTTGCTCGAGCTATGGACGTGGTCGCACGCGTCGCACGAGCAATTGCTGGTTCAGTTGCAGGATTGGTGCCGTTGCGCGGAGCAGAGCGGTATCAAGGCGATTGCCGATTTCTCGATGCGCCTGCGCCGGTATGCGTGATCCCGGCACGCCGGTGACCCACCATGCGGGACCGGCATGCCACAGTGTGCGGCGCAAGCGCCGCTCATCTCGCCCGATTGTCTGGGTGCGAATAACGCCACTTGCTTGCATTGGAATTGATGCCGGCATCCTGGCGGATGCGCTTTTCGGCGCGTTCGACGTCGGCACGGGCCAGATCATCCCGCTGCTTTTGCCGGGTCGCGTCATCGCGCCGATCGATTGAGGTGCCTGAGTGATATTTCATGGATTGCTCCTGAGTGAGGTGTGCTCGCGTCGGGCCGGATGCGGCGGACGAATCAGATCGCCGCAGGGGCGATCTTGCCGTCCACGATGTCCTTGCCGAATTGCATCGCCAGGTCGAGTGCGAGCGCCGCCGTTTGCGGAGCGCCATGCTCGAAAATGGTCGAGTAACGCGGTGCCGTTGCGGAGGTAGCCGGAATCGTGTCGATGCGCACGATTGAAGCAAAACGCCTCGGGCCGGGAGCGTGGGGATCGCCGAACGGCGGGAAAAGCATTTGTGAATAGACGCGGAGTTCATGTCCGCGATATTCGAGCGTGGGGATGGTCATGATTTGCTCCTGACAGAGCAACGGTTGGCGCCGAAGGATTCAAGGGCGCCGATGCCTTGGCAACAAACCGGCAGGTATCTTCAGTGTGCGCGCTCGACCATGGTTTCGCAATAACAATATCGGATGCCGAATCATATTTTCAATGCGGGTCAATCACCGGGTTGCGGTGCGGTTGCGGAAGAATCTGCTTCCAAATAGTCGATACCGTACAGACCGACGCGCGTCTTCCGGTTCACGATGAACTCAACACCGAGGAGGCCGCCATGTGCATCCCACTTTCACTCGAGGTCGTCGAGACCCTCAAATCGCTTGATCGAATTCCGGATTCCCAGGCTGATATTCCACGCGCCATAGCCGCTGAACTATTGGCTCACGGGCTTGCATACGAGTCGCGCACCGGCGGTTCGATCAACATGACGGCGGCAGGCCGTCTGTGGCTGAATCGGTGTGCGGACTAGCGCGCATGCGTCGACCAGGCGAGACCGGATTTTGTCCTGCACAACGATTCATGGATCCATGAGGCAATGATGAAAACCCAATCTACACGATGGTTTGCGCTGGACCAATACGCGCCCGTTCGCGACGGATGGTATGAAGTGCGACTGGTGAGCGGCAACACGGCGTTTGCGAAGTTTGGCGATGGCGAATGGACGGAAAAGCCGATGCTTACCTTTACGCGCTGGCGAGGCTTGCGCTCCGATCCGGCCAAGTCGGGCGATGCAGTGGATGCGACCGCAGATGCGACCGCGGCGAAAGGTGTCCGGGACGCGTGGGACGCGTTCTTTCCCGGCGTGGGAAACGAGCAGCACAAGCCGCTTGCCGCTGCGCATGGCGACCACCCCCGACGCATTGCGGCATCGTGACGGTCAGTCGGGAAGCGGGTATCGCCGGATGTTGCCTGCACGCGCGGTCAACATCCAGTGAATCCGCATCACGTTGCCCGATCGCGCGGCGCTACGGAACCGTTCGCGCGAACCCCCTACGGCCGCTTCCTGAATTGCTCTTTCGCGTCACCGAATGACGCTTGTGTCTTTCCGACGACCTGCTCGACCGTGCCCTGCATTCTGGTCGATCGATTTCCCATGATCCTGCCGACCATTTCCTTCAGTCTGCCTTTCGCTTCCGCGATGCGGCCTCTCACCTGATCCCTGTTCATCACACTGCTCCTTGACATGGGTCGCCTGCTTGATCGGTACGAAACCTGGAACCATCGAAGCGTCGTATCGGGCGCTTTACGCGGAACAACCGGTGCGCCCGAAGACACACTGAGCGCAATCGCGATGGAAGTCGGTACGATGCCGTACGCGGATCGCCGCCGGTGCGCCAGCGTATGCATGCGGGCGGCGATTGCATCGATCGCCGCGAAGCCAGGTTGAGAAGGTTGTCTGTTTTTGCAGGCTTGGTACGCTTTCGTACCGCATTCGCATTCGCCTGTGTGTAGCGTCAGGGGTATCCACGAACAACCTGGGGTGAATCATGCAGCGACGAACATTTCTATGGGGTACGCCGGGATCGATCCTGGCTATCGGCCTCGCGGTCTCGGGATGCACGACGACCGGTACATCCGACGCCAGTGGTCACCAGACCGACAAGCGCCACACCATCGATGCAGGCGTCGACTCGACCCTCGCACGCCTTTACACGACCGCCAAAGGCTCGCGTGAACTCGTCGGCAAGGCGCGCGGCGTGCTGGTATTCCCGTCGGTCATCGCGGCCGGCTTCTTCGTCGGCGGCCAGTACGGCGAAGGCTCGCTGCGCGTTGCCGGCAGCACGGTCGGTTACTACAGCACCACGACCGGCTCGATCGGCCTGCAGATCGGTGCGCAATCGAAAGCCATCATTTTCCTGTTCATGACCGAGGATGCGCTTGGTCGCTTCCGTAACAGCGAAGGCTGGTCGGTGGGCGGCGACGCGTCGGTGGCAGTACTGAAAGTCGGCGCGAACGGCAATGTCGACACCAGCACCGCGACCGCGCCGATCGAAGCATTCGTACTGACGAACAACGGATTGATGGCCGGCGTGACGCTGGAAGGCACGAAGGTCACCCGGCTCAAGTCGCTGTAACGAGCGGCGGACGCGGGGCGGCTTGGTCTCCATTGGTTGTTTTCATTCTTGCGGAGGGCGTATGCACATTCTCACGAGCGCGGGCCCACTGGTTTCGCTGATCGCCGGCATTCTGATTCTGGTGGTGCCCCGTCTGTTGAATTACATCGTGGCGATCTACCTCATCGTCATCGGGTTGCTCGGGCTGTTCGGAGGACATCTCCACTGAACCACTGAACCGAGCCTCTCGCGAAAAAGCAGGTGACGAACCTCGCGGGCGGCGCCCGCGATCTCCGACTGTCGACGTGCCCCTGAGCGTTCGCGACGGGGCCCGGATTGCCTGCGTGGCAGTTGCCGCCAATCCGGACCGGGGGTTCTTCCGGTAACGTGCGACGCTCCAGGCTCTCGAGCCATGCGTGGAATCTGACGGTATTGCCCCGGACATAGGCGCGGGCCGACCGCGCCATCTTCACGCTCCGGAGCGCAACGAGGGCACCCTGCCGCCCGTTGACGGGCGTTGGCCGCCGCATCGCACGACCCTGAGCGCGTGGTGACTGAAGCGGGCTGCATGCGCTATCGAGTCGATCGGCATGCCGTTCCCGGACGCCTGCTCGCGTCGGAACGCATTTGCTCCGCGGTGCGCGGTTGCTCGCGCGCGTTCGGGTTCGTCAGCCTCGGCTTTTCGGGGGCAATGGGCATTCCGTCATCGGTCGCGGTATCTTGCGCATATTTCCGATGCTGTTGCGGCGTGCCGCGGGCTTTCCGAGTCAGGTCGTTCATGAGCTTCTCCGGTGAATGCCGCTTCGCATGGATCCGGCCGCTAGAACCGGATCGCGGCGAGTTCATCGGCAATGTGTCGGCGCGTTGTGGCGCCGAACGCGTATCGGCATCGGCAGCGCATGCGCGCGTGCCGACCCAGAATGGACGAGCGAACAGCGGAAGTCGGTACGATGCCGTGCAGTGGCGGCTGGCGTCGCTTCGGACCGGCAAGCCGATGATTTGCGCCGATGTCCGCGATAATCCGCACGCGTCCGGTACGTTGCCGGACAGACTCCACGCGCGCGTCCGCCTACATTGATAGCGAAAGAGTCGATGCACGTCCCGAACCGGGTGCATCGAGCACGCGTCCTGCATGAAGGAGCAGGACGACTGACTCCCCGGCTCCTCCGGCATTCGAGATGCGGCACCGCCCATTTCGACGCGACAGGCGGCGAACGGCGCGTGCGCGCGTCGACGTGGAAGCGCACGGGAGCGTATCGACGGACACATCGGTTCGATTGCATTCGATGGCCATCGTTGCGAGCGCACTGCGCCATGACCCGCCGGATGATTGATTGAGGAGAGACGACATGTCACTGGGACTTCTTCTACTGATCGTTGTCGTGCTGCTGATGGTCGGGGTGATCCCGACCTGGCGCTACAGCAACGGCTGGGGGTATGGTCCAAGCGGATTGCTGGGCTTGGTATTGGTCGTGTTACTCATCCTGATGCTGCTGGGCAGGCTGTGACGCGGGACATCATCGACGCTGCAGGTTCATGGGAAGACTGCCGCCCGACACCGCGAGTGTCGGGTGTGGCATCCCGCCGAACCGTTCGACCCGCGTACGCATCGCGCCACCGCGCCCGCGCTGGATCTCACGCATAGCGACGCATGAGCGGCGCGGCTGAAATGCCGTGCAGCACGATCGACATGGCGATGATGGCCAGTACCCATGGAACCAGCGGCAACAGTTGCGCACGCGGCCCTTGCTCGAGGGCCAGCATCAGGTAATACAGGGAACCCACGCCGCGAATGCCGAACCAGCTGATCAGCCGGCGCTGGTGGCGCGACGCCCGGGACCCGATCAGCGCGAGCCGGGTGGCCGCCGGCCGGATGACGAACAGCAGGGTCGCGACCACGGCCGCGCCGGCCCAGGTGAGCATGTCAACCCAATAGCCGGAGACGAGCGCGCCGATCAGCAGGATCAGCACGGCTTCGGCGATGTGTTCGAGCTCGATCGTGAATCCCATGACCGACTCCGCGACGAAGGCATGGGCTTTGTCGGGATCGGTGGCGGTGGCCTCGACATCCTCGCTGTCCACGATGCCGACCGTCTCCTTCGACGTCTTCCGGCCGCTCGTTCGATGCTCGACACGCCGCATCGCGACGCCCGCGGCGAACACGGCCAGGAACCCGTAGCCATGAATGGCGAGCGTCACGCCGTACGACAGCATGATCAGGCCCAGCGCGAAGAACCCTTCGAGGCCGAGCGCCTGTCCGTGGCGGCTGCGCAGGAATGCGACGAGCCGGGCGGTGGCGAAGCCGAGCAGCCAGCCGGCGCCCACGCCGGAGGTGATACCCCATGCAATGCCGCCGAGCATGCTCCAGTGAAGCTCCGACATCGTGCCAGACCCGCACGCAAGCAGGCCGATCACCGCGCAAGGGTAGGCGGTGCCGTCGTTGATCCCGCCTTCGCCGGACAACGAAAAACGCACCAGTTCGACGTCACCCGCGTCGCGCACGCCGACGTCATGAGCGAGCACGGGATCCGTCGGCGCGATCATCGCGCCCAGCAGTACCGCGACGCCGAGACTCAAATGCAGCACCAGCATGCCGAGCGCGGCGATCGACGCGACGGTGAAGATCATCGCGACGACGCCAAGCCGAATCGGCAGCATCCAGCGGCGATCGGCGGGCGGGACACGCAGCCTCAGGCCGATCGCGAACAGCGAGATCAGCAAGCCGATTTCGGCCGCGATGCGCAAGTGCGTGACGTCGTCCGGCAATGTCAGCGACAGGAAGCCGAGGCCGGCCGGTCCGATCAGAAAGCCGATCCCGAGATACACCATGGCCGCGCTCAGCGGCAGACGCTTGAGCGACGACCCGATGAGTCCCATGAAAATCAGCAGGGCTCCGAAGATGAGGCATCCGATGGTTTCGGTCACTTTGAATGTCCTGCGTGGGTAACGTCGCGCTCGCCGCGCGTCGAGCGTCGAACGCAGGTCGCCATGCGGTGTCGTTCAGGCGGCACGCGGCACGCGCGGGACGGCACACACCGGACTGGGCGTCGATGCCTTGCATTCGTCGCACAATATCGCTCCGGTTGTACCACGTTCGCAGCGAGTCGGTCCGGCGTCTGTCCGATGGCGGACAAAGAACCGGGCGCAACCGTCGCAACTATCGCGATCGAAATGACGCGTGGCTGCTGCTGACGCGGCCGGGACGACGCGCCCGAACCGGCATGCACGCGATGTACGGTAGCGGGCAGAGTGGTGCAGTGCTTCGTCATAGACTGTTCGCCGATCCTCATGACAATCGGAGCGTGACCATGGCGCATACCGCAATAGAGGGAGATCTGCGTTCACTCGAACGACTCATTGCACGCGTCACGCTCGGTGAGCCTGCGCCATGGGCCCTCTGGCGCATTCGGCTGGAATCGATTCTGGAGCATGGCCGTTTGGCACCCTCGGAACGCATGCATCTCGTCAGCATCATCGCCCTTCTCCTCATGCTCGAGCGTCGAGCGGGCAAGCTGGCCGCGCATTGAGCACGGCCGCCGCGTCGCGCGTTCGAGGGGGGCGCGGCGGCGCCCGCCATCCGCCGGGCGCGTGGCGGTAGTCATGGCTCGCGCTCGAACGAGAATGGCGGCTGGGTCCCAGACAGGAGGCATGTTGAATCCCGCTACATCCGACCCGCCGGGCGCGCCGGCCGCGATGCCCGTCAGTCCGCTGGCAGGCCGGCTCGCGCCTTACGCGCTGTGGATCGACGTTCCCCGCCTCGTGACCGCGTACTACACCGATATGCCGGACCCGGCAGTCCCGGCGCAACGCGTGACGTTCGGCACGTCGGGACACCGGGGTTCCGCGTTGACCCGCAGCTTCAACGAGTGGCATGTCCTCGCGATCACGCAGGCGATCTGCCGGTATCGACGTTCGCACGGCATCCACGGTCCGGTGTTTGTCGGCATCGATACGCATGCGCTTTCCGAACCGGCGCAGGCGAGCGTGCTTGAAGTGCTGGCTGCCAATGGCGTCGAGGTCATGCTGGCGCCGCCGGGTGAATACACGCCCACGCCGGCCGTTTCGCGCGCGATCCTGACGTACAACCGGGGACGCAATGCCGGGTTCGCCGACGGCATCGTCGTGACGCCGTCGCACAATCCGCCGGACAACGGCGGCATCAAGTACAACCAGGCGACCGGCGGCCCGGCCGGGGAAGCCGTCACCCGATGGATCGAAGCGGCCGCGAACGATCTGCTCGAAGCGCGGCTCGCGGGGGTGAGCCGCGTCTCGTTGTCGACGGCATCGAATGCCGCCACGACGCACCGGTACGACTTCCTCGCGGCGTATGTCGACGACCTGGCCAGCGTCATCGACATGGACATCCTGCGCGGCGCGCCGATCCGGCTCGGCGTCGATCCGCTCGGCGGCGCCGGCGTGCACTACTGGGGTGCGATTGCCGAGCGTTACCAACTGAATCTCGCGATCGTCAGCTAGGAAGTCGATCCGACTTTTCGCTTCATGAGCGTCGACTGGGACGGGCGGATCCGCATGGATCCGTCGTCGCCGTATGCGATGCAGAGCCTGATCGCGCGGAAAGACCAATTCGATGTCGCGTTTGCGTGCGATACCGACCACGACCGGCACGGGATCGTCACACGCAGCGACGGTTTGCTGCCGCCCAATCACTATCTCGCGGTGCTTGTCGACTATCTGCTCGCGCATCGGCCGAAATGGCCCGCTCGCGCGGCGGTCGGCAAGTCGGTCGTCTGCAGCGAGATGATCGATCGTGTCGCCCGCGCACACGATCGCGCAATCTACGAAGTGCCCGTCGGCTTCAAGTGGTTCGTCGGCGGATTGCTCGACGGCACGCTGGGGTTCGCCGGCGAGGAGAGTGCGGGGGCCACGTGCCTGCAGCTCGACGGGCAACCCTGGACGACCGACAAGGACGGCATCGTTCCCGCGTTGCTGTCGGCCGAAATCACGATCCGAACCGGCCGCGATCCGGCGGAGCATTACCTCGACCTGGCGCACCGCTTCGGCGCGCCCGCCGAACGGAGGGTACAGGCCGCAGCCACACCTGAGCAGCGCGCGCTGCTGGCGCGGCTAGCGCCGCATCAGTTCACGCACACCGAACTGGCGGGAGAGGCGATCGTCCGGATACTCGATCGGGCGCCGGGCAATCGGGCCGCGATCGGGGGCATCAAGGTGATGACGGAGCACGGCTGGTTTGCCGCGCGGCCGTCAGGTACCGAAGATCTCTACCGGATCTATGCGGAAAGCTTCAACGGAGAGGATCACGTGGCGCGCATCGTGTCCGATGCGCAGTCGATGGTCGACGCGGTGCTCGAAGCAGGCACGCGCGATGCCGGTGGCGGCTCGAACGCCTGATACGCGCATGGGCCGCCCAACGGTCACACGAGCAGTTTCAGTGCGCGGTCGCAGACGTTCTCGACCGTGAAGCCGAAATCGCGCATCAGCTCGGCGCCCGGCGCCGACGCGCCGAAACCCGCAATGCCGAGTACGTCGCCACGATCGCCGACATAGCGGTGCCAGCCTTGCGACACGCCCGCTTCGATCGCCAGCCGCGCACCGACCGACTTCGGCAGCACGGCGTCCTGATACGACTGGGGCTGAGCGTCGAACAATCTCCAGCAGGGCAGCGACACCACCCGAACCGCCACGCCGCGCGCGAGCAACTCGGCGTGCGCTGCCAGCGCGAGCCCGACTTCCGAGCCTGTCGCGATCAGGATCAGCGCGGGGCGACCGTCGGGGGCATCGGCGAGCACGTAGCCGCCGCGCCGCAAGCCCTCTGCCGGCGCGAACCGGAGGCGATCGATGGTCGGCACGTCCTGGCGGGTCAGGATCAGCGCGGTCGGCCGTTCTCGCGCTTCGAGCGCCACGCGCCACGCGACGGCCGTTTCGTTGGCATCGGCCGGTCGAATCACCAGCAGGCCCGGGACCGCGCGCAGGCCGGCAAGCTGTTCAATCGGCTGATGCGTCGCACCGTCCTCGCCGACGGCGAGGCTGTCGTGCGTGAACACGTAGATCACCTGCAGACGCATCAATGCGGCGAGCCGGATCGGTGGACGCATGTAGTCGGAAAAGATCAGGAAGGTCGCACCGAACGGCAGGATGCCGCCGTGGGCCGCCAGGCCGTTCAGGATCGCGCCCATTGCATGCTCGCGCACGCCGAAATGCAGATTGCGGCCGCTGCGGCTCCAGCCGCCGCCGTCGGAACCTTGCCGGTCGAGCGCGTTCATGCCGGCGGCCTCGAAATCGCCGTGCCCGGTCAGCGCGGTGAAGGTGGAGGGATTCAGATCGGCGGAGCCGCCGATGAGCGACGGGACGCGGGGGGCGAGGGCGTTCAGCACCTTGCCGGATGCGACCCGCGTCGCCATGCCTTTCGGATCGGCCGGAAAGACCGGGATATCGCGGTCCCAACTGTCGGGCAGCGCGCCGCGCACCGAGCTCAGCAGCATCTCCGCCAGCTCGGGAAACACGCGCGCATAGGCTGCGAACAAGGTGTTCCAGTGCGCTTCCCGTATTTGCCCCTCCGCCAGTGCCCGGCGAAAATGCGCGAGCGCCGGTGCGGGGATATGAAACGCGGGATCGGGCGGCCAGCCGAGGTTGTGCTTGGTCAGGCGCACCTCGGCATTGCCGAGCGGCGATCCGTGAGCCTGGTAGGTGTCTTGCCGGTTGGGCGAGCCGTAGCCGAGATGTGTGCGCACGAGGATCAACGACGGACGCCGCTGCTCGGCACGTGCGGCGAGCAGCGCTGCGTCGATGGCGGCAAGGTCGTTGCCGTCGTCGACCGTTTCCGTATGCCAGCCGTAGGCGTCGAACCGTTGCGCGCGATCTTCGGTGAAGGTGATCGCGGTGCCGGCGGATAGCGTGACGCGATTGTCGTCGTACAGGCAGATCAGCTTGCCGAGCCGGAGATGGCCGGCAAGCGATGCGGCCTCCGCCGCGACGCCTTCCATCAGGTCGCCGTCGCTGACGAGTGCATAGGTGTGGTGATCCACGATCTCGAAACCGGGGCGGTTGTAGCACGCGGCGAGCCGCGTTTCCGCCATCGCCATGCCGACGGCGTTGGCGAGGCCCTGGCCGAGCGGGCCGGTGGTCGTCTCGACGCCCGGCGTGAGGCCACGCTCCGGATGGCCGGGCGTGAGGCTGCCCGATTGCCGGAAGCGGACGATCTGATCGAGCGGCAGGTCGTAACCGGTGAGGTGAAGCAGGCTGTACAGCAGCATCGAACCATGTCCGGCCGACAGGATGAAGCGATCGCGATCGAGCCACGCCGGATTGGCGGGGTGATGCTTGAGATGGCGCATCCATAGCGCATAGGCCATCGGTGCGGCGCCGAGCGGCAAGCCTGGATGTCCGCTCGCTGCTTTCTGCACGGCATCGATTGACAGGAAGCGCAGCGTATTGATGCAGAGCGCATCGAGTGCCGAACCTTCGGTTGTCGGGAAATCGGTTGAGGTCATGCAGCTGCTCCCTGGCGTCCTGTCACGCGATATCCCGCATGGAAGGGTAGTTGCGTTGGCTACCCGTTGCGCGGGTCAGCGTTATCGGTCTCCGTGCCAATAGCCGTGCTTGCCGTAGAACTCGTGCAACTCGATCTCGTAGCTGCGATGAACGAGCTGCGAGTCGTCGTATGGCGGGCTCTGGCGGATCGCGGCGCGCGTGAGCGTGGTCGATACCGTTTCCGTGGGCCAGTCCACCTGGTCGAGCCAGTGAGTCGCGATCAGCACTTCCTTGCCGGTCGACCACCAGCTCGACGTGTCGATTGCCAGATAGCGGATCACCCAGGCTTCATCGTCGTAAATGAAGTCGGACACGTGACCGATATGTCCGTCCTTGGCTTCGAGCCGATATCCGTCGACCTCGCCGGTGCTGCGCAGATGCGTATCCGCCGCTGCGCCGGCCGGCGCGGTGTGCGGGAGAAGCGGATCGCCCGCGTCGGCGTCCTGCGACGGCCCGGCGGGATCGAAAGCAGGGTATGCGCCCATTCCCCAAAGGTTCGGGCCGCCCCAGTAGGTCGGGTAGTTGTAGTAACGCAGGTACTCGATCTCGTGCTGGCGCGATACCGGCTTGTGCGTGTCCACATTCGGACTGTCCCTCACCTGCTGTTGCGTGAGGCTGACGTATAGCGTGCGGGTCTCGGGATCGGCATGCGTGACGGAATATGGCGAGACCAGCACTTGCCTGTCGTGCAGCCAGTCGCCCGTCTCGACGACGAGGTAACGGATGCACCAGTTGCCATCGTCGAAGTAGGCTTGGTGGACGTGGCCGATATCGCCGTCCTTCGCTCGAACCGTGTCTCCGTGCAACCTTCGAATGCTTCGCAACATGATGTCCTCGCCAGAGCGATGCCCGGCACGTCGGTGATCCGGCTGGCCTGGCCGCCGTGCGGTGGTATCCAGCCGTTCGTCCGCCGATGCGGAGCAATTCCTGCCGATCGCATCCCCTCGGATGGCCGGCATGGTTGAAACGCTACACGCGCTGAATGGCCGATGCGGTACGAAACCGTACAAAGCATGCAGCCGCTCGAGCACGGGGGTGATCCATCCGGCGGCGGGCCGTCCTTCCCGATATGTCGCGGAACATTCTCTCGGTCTTCGTCGTCAGGATCGCGAAGCAGTTAGGATCAACACGTCGACGGGCTGCCGGGCGACCGAGGCTGCCGGATTCGGTTCGTGTCTCAGCGCAGCCGCAGCGGCATGAACAGCGAGATGCCCGGTGCCGGTACCGGCGCGTAAACCATCGGAGGCGCGCCATACGCATACTCCTCGTCGCCGTCATAACCGTCGTGGCCACCGTTCCGGTAATGGCCGTAGTGACGACCATCCTGATGTGTCATGCGCGCGTGATTGCCCTGGTCCAAACCGTGATTCATTCTCTCCGCATGCAACGGCGGTGCGGCGAAAAGGCAGCCGATCGCGACTATCAGGCCGACGAGTCGCATGCCCGATCTCGGCGCCATTGTGGTTCGACGTGCATGTCCGATAGAAACGTCCATCATGTTCTCCTGTGTACGGATCCGGAATCCACTGGTCAGTGACTGCCATCGACAGCCGGTATCGGCGGACGGTCCGGAACTATTGTTTCTTGATCAGGTGGTGGTCGTTGCCACGGAAAATCGCATCCGCGTTCTGCTTTTGCGTATTGGACATGCTGTCGTACAGCGGCTGAAATGCCGTGGTCAGCTTTTTGACGCCATCGGCGTGCACGTTGGCGACATCGCCATAGGAGTGGAGATCGTCCATCGCGCTCATGCTGCTCGCATGATCGCTACGGATCTTCCTGAGCGTTTCCATCGCTTTCGCGTTGTCCCGCATCACCTGCGCGACTGGCTGCCACAGGGATTCCTGGTCGGGTGTGATGCCAAGTCGCTGGTGCAGGCTGTTGATGCGTCCGTCGACCGACTTTTGGGCGGCCACGGTCATGACGTGGGGCGGTGACCGATCCGGTGCGGGTCCGGCGGCCTTCGAGAGTTGGGGGAAGACGGCTGCGCCGAGGGCGACTGTCGCCGCCAGGGAGAACGCGTAGGCAATCTTTCGGGGGGCGGCGAGGAGAGCGGATGTCATGGCGGATCCTGATGAAATTTCTGAAGGAGTCGACGTACCGCGACTCACTCGGTCGACGGAAAATTCGGCCCGGTAGCTTAGCTATACGCGGGACGCGTGGCTCAGTCTGTCCGATGCCGGACGGTTTGCCGGTGCGCGTGGCTCGTCTCCCGATGCGCGGCGCTTCGCGGTGGCTCGCGATCCGCGTCCAGCGGCATTTTCAAATCGGGCCTATGCTGGCGTCGTAATCGGCGGGATTCCACGCTGGCTGGCCGTCGATACGCCGGTCAGTCGAAGCGGCCAGCCTCGTCCGACACTCAGCGCCACGGAGGCGGTTATGCGCAGCAGGTATCGAGAGCAGCATACGAACGGCGGCAAGAGCGAACGCAATGTCGACGAGGCAGTCGAGGGGACATTCCCCGCCAGCGATCCGCCGTCGATCGGCGGTGTCACCAGGATGATTTCCCGCCCGGCCCATCGAAAGCATCACCGGAAGGTGTCGCACGTCAAGCACCGTTAGCGCGGGTTGCACGGCGCGGCGCGGGTCAGTGCCCTGCGTGACCGCGATCCATCGAGTCGTCGCCGGTATTCAGCGATATCGCTGATCGCGGAAGTAACGATCGTGGCGATGGCGCGCCGATGTTCACGGTGTACAGGGTAGCCGGATGAGACGTTGCCACGGAGATATCGGGTCGCTTCCACGCCTTCGCGTGGCGCCAGGGGCACGTGCGGGAAAGGCCGGTACGATGCGGCGCAGTAGCGGCTAGAGTCGCTTCAGATCGGGAAGCAGGCGATCGAATTCGCGTTTGACCACGCTGTAGCATTCGCACACGCGCTTTTCGAGCCCAGGGCGATCCAGCACCTCGATATGGCCGTAGTTGTAGCGGATGAGGCCCGCGTCCTGCAGCTTCAGGGCCGCTTCCGTCACGCCCGACCTGCGCACGCCCAGCATGTTGGCGATCAGTTCCTGCGTCATGCGCAGCTGGTTCGAAGGCAGGCGGTCGAGGCTGAGCAGCAGCCAGCGGCAAAGTTGCTGGTCGATCGAGTGATGCCGGTTGCACACCGCGGTCTGGGCCATCTGCGTGATGAGCGCCTGGGTATAGCGCAACAACAGGCGCTGCATCGCATTGCCGCGCCGGAATTCTTCTTTCAGGATACGCGCGTCGAGCCGGTAGGCCTGCCCCGCGCTTTGCACGACGGCGCGGCTCGGCGTCGTTTCGCCGCCCATGAACAGCGACACGCCGATCATGCCCTCATGGCCGACGATCGCGATTTCAGCGGACGAGCCATCCTCCATCACATACAGCAGCGACACGATCGACGTGGTCGGAAAATAGACGTGATGCATCTGGCCGCCCGACTCGTACAGCACGTTTCCCAACGGCATGTCGACAAGGGTCAGGTGAGGGGCGAGGTAAGCGCGTTCGTTTTCCGGCAGTGCGGCAAGCAGGTGATTTTCGGTAATGGGCGGGTTGTCCAGCATGCGTGGCTCCTGCGCTCGCGCCCGGCAGATGATGGAGAATCCGGCCGATATGGGCGCAGCGGGAATCGGCGGGACGAGACAACCATCATACTTTACCGATCCCACGACCGGACGGGCTGGCGGCGCCAATGCGTCCTTTTTTCGATGAGTTCGGAATGACCGTTCGAATACGGATCTGCCTTCAAAAATTATAGTGTCGGCACATGTCCGATCAAGGTGCGCGATCGATACGGAACCCGGTATTTCACGGAGCGGGTGACGGGAAATCGCGGTCGCCAGGCCTGCCCGGCGTCGATCGCAGAACGGTGTGCCGCGATGACTCGCGTGCGTCCGGTAGGGTGCGGGACAAGCTCCGCGCACGGGTACGCCTATGTGCGTATCAGGCGTGTTGAACCCAGATCTGCTGCCGCACCATCGGATCGATGTGTTGGCCGGTACGTTCACCTGGCAGGCCTTGGGCGTGAGTGCTACAGCGCCGTCAGCTTCGTGATCTTCGTTCCTTCGAGCGTCACGCCCGCCATCAACCCGCTGTTCGTCAGTACGAACGCTTCGATCGGCGCGGTCGCGGTGCTGGTGTCGACATTGCCGTTCGCGCCGACTTTCAGTACCGCCACCGATGCATCGCCACCCGCCGACCAGCCTTCGCTGTTACGGAAGCGATCAAGCGCATCCGCGGTCATGAACAGGAAAATGATGGCTTTCGATTGCGCGCCGATCTGCAGCCCGATCGAGCCGGTCGTGGTGCTGTAGTACCCGACCGTGTTTCCGGCAACGCGCAGCGAGCCTTCACCGTACTGACCGCCGATCCCAAAGCCGGCCGCGATGACGGACGGGAACACCAGTACGCCTCGCGCCTTGCCAACGAGCTCATGCGAGCCGTTGGCGCTCGTGTAAAGGCGTGCAAGGGTCGAGTCGACGCCTGCATCGATGGTATGGCGCTTGTCGACCTGATGGCCGCTGGCGTCGGATGTGCCGGTCATCGTGCAACCCGAAACTGCAAGGGAAATGGCAAGGATGGATCCCGGCGTGCCCAATATGAATGTTCGTCGCAGCATCATCGTCTCCTGGTGGTTGCTGGAGCTTCAAACGCTACGCCAGGGCGGCTTTGGACGCGGTACGACATCGTACAAAGACAACATCCACCTCGGCCCGAGTCTCGTTCAGCGTTGCAGCACGCTTCGTGTTAGGAGGGAAATGTCGATCGTCGGCGCGCGTCACGTCCGGCGTGTCGATTTTGGAAAGCCGACGACGGAGATGGCCCGTGTCGGTCGATGTCGCGCAACCGGTACGGCAACGTATGTCAAATCGTATTGCAAAGAATCACGATGGCGACAAGGCGCGACCACTCGTCCGCCTCCACAAGCGTCCTTCACCGTACAGACACGCAATCTCGCCGACAGGAGGATGTCTCGCGCAACCATCCACTCGTGCACGATCTGTTCACGAACAGTGACGTGGTTCACATCTGTGGAGAATGATTCCGTCATTCGTCTCCGGTCGATCAAACGAAGCGCCACACTCGGATGCGACTGGTAAGGAGAGCAACATGCGTTCATCTACCTATGTCTGTCTTGCCGCTATTGCAACCATGCTTGCCGGATGCCTTTGGGTACCCGGCGACGGCTATCGTGGTGATCGAGGCGGAGGGTATGGCGGTTCGTATGGAGGTGGTCACGAAAGCGGGTGGAATCAAAGTGGCCCTTCCCGCGACCATATGAATCACTCCGGGCATGCCGACGACCAGGGCGCGCATGGGTCCGGGCAACGGGAAGGATGGTAGGTCGGCTGCGGTCATCACATGAAACCGGCCGACCATGTTCCTTCAGGCATGGTTCGTCGTGACCGATGTCACGACTTCGCAATGGAAAGCTGTGCCGGCGCAGTTCGATCGGCGGCACGCCGCACGCCTTCGCGGTGGTGCCATCGGTCAATCACTTCGGGTACCGAACCACGTCTGGGGCGCGGCATGAATAGTGGATTTGCTCCTGCAATCAACAGTTGTCGCGCCGCTCCGAGCGTTTATGGATTAAGACATGGTTCCGTCTGAAAAACTCAACAGCGATGTCGATAGCCAGGCCGACTCGTGGCTGACGAAGCTCGGACCTGGACTGATCACCGGTGCGGCGGACGACGATCCGAGCGGCATTGCCACCTATTCGCAGGCGGGTGCGCAATTCGGCTTCGACATGCTGTGGACCGTCCTGTTGACCTATCCGCTGATGGTCGCCATTCAGGTCGTGAGCGCGAGGATCGGCCGGGTGAGCGGCCATGGTCTCGCGACGAATCTGCGACGTCATTACCCGCGGTGGCTGCTGTATGGCACCGTCATCCTCCTGCTGGTGGCGAACACGATCAATATCGCGGCCGACCTGACGGCCATGGGCGCAGCCGTCAATCTACTGGTCGGCGGCCCCACGCGGGCTTACACGGTCGGATTAGGCGTGTTCTCGCTTGTGTTGCAGATGTTCGTGCCGTACCGCAGGTATGTCCGCATCCTCAAGTGGCTCACCCTGGCGCTGTTCGCCTACGTCGGCGTGATCTTTGCGGTCCAGATCCCATGGGCGACCGTGGCGCTGCGCACGGTACTTCCGCACGGCTCGTGGAGCACCGGCTACGTCACGACGGTAGTCGCGGTGTTCGGCACGACCATCAGCCCGTACCTGTTCTTCTGGCAGGCGTCACAGGAGGTCGAGGAACTGCAGGCGAAGAAGGGGCAGCAGGCGCTGACGAAAATGCCGTCGCAAGGGCCGGCAAACCTGAGCCGCATCCGCCTTGATACGTCGATCGGAATGGCATTTTCCAATCTCGTTGCGTTTTTTATCATTCTCACGACTGCGGTCACGCTGCATGCGCACCATGTCACCGACATCCAGACGTCGGCGCAGGCCGCCTCCGCATTGAAACCGATCGCCGGCCAGTTTGCGTTCCTGCTCTTCAGTCTGGGCATCATCGGCACGGGGCTGCTCGCGCTGCCGGTACTGGCCGGCTCGGCGGCCTACGCGATGGCCGGCACGTTCAAGTGGAAAAACAGCCTCGCGCTCGAGCCGCAACTGGCGAAACGATTCTACGCGATCATCGTGCTCGCGACGGTCGTGGGTCTCGCGCTCGATTTCACGTCGATCGACCCGATCAAGGCGCTGTTCTGGAGCGCGGTCATCAACGGCGTCACGTCGGTACCGATCATGGTACTGATGATGCTGATGGCGTCGAACCCAAAGGTCATGGGCACCTTCGTCACGCCCGTGCTGCTGCGGTGGGTGGGGTGGCTTTCAACCGGTGTGATGGGCGCCGCCGTGATCGCGATGTTCGTTTTCATCTGAGCATCGGTTCCGATCGTTGCTTTTCTCGGCCCGGTACGGCGCCGTACCGACTTCGTCTCACGGCTGCGCGCATCGTTGCGACTCGCTCTCCCTTTTCAATGCACCGGGCGCTCAGCGTGAGCGGCAGGTGCGCAGCGGGTAGGGCGGCCAGAGTCGACACCTGTCGGGCACGTAAACGTTCATATCGCGTGACCGGTGCGTGCTGTCCATCGCGGCGAGCCGGCGATCCGCGCCGGCGTCCTGCGAAATGAACCCAGGAGGGAATCATGACGATACTAGACCCGACCCATCGGCCATCGACCAGCGATACAGGTGCGGCGATTGTCGGCAGTGGGGCCGGCGACGGACCCGGCCCCAACGTGATGGAAGCCGATACGCTCAAGGGAAACAAGCTCTTCACGTCCGACCGGCTGGAGATCGGGAAGATTTCAGACATCATGCTGGACGTACGCAGCGGCCGGGTTGCCTATGCCGTGCTGTCAAGCGGGGGCTTTCTCGGTATCGGCGGAAAACTTTACGCCATTCCGTGGAGTGCGCTGACCCTGGATACGGACGAAAAATGCTTCCGGCTCGACGTTACCGCAGACCACGTGAAAAATGCCCCCGCGTTCGACAAGGACCATTGGCCATCGATGGCGGACGAGCAGTGGGGCTCGTCGCTTCACCAGTTCTACAATCGGCAGCCGTACTGGGCAGCGACCCGAGATGTCGCCATGAATCGTCCGCCCGCACATTGAAACGCCCTTGCCAGCCGGTAAAAATATGGATATCTGATGATTTTTATCGAATACCGATTCACCGGTCGAACGGTGTCATCACCTGACGGCAACAGATAGCAGCAGCATCCACAGATCAGTTACGTATTGGAGTTCTACCATGAACAAGGATCAAGTCAAGGGAACTGCGGAGAAGGTCAAAGGCAAGGTGAATGAGGTCATTGGCCGTGCCACGCACAACACGAAACAGGAAGTCAAAGGCGATCTCCAGCAAGCAGCCGGCCAGGCGCGCAAGAATCTTGGCGACGCCAAGGAAGCTGTCAAAAAAGCCTGATTGGACACGGAGGCTTCATGAGGGGGGCTATTCCCCTCTCGGACGGTGCTTCACGCATCGTGCCAACCTCACTGCGGCTACTACCGTACAGACATGCGCTGTCGGATGCGAGAACGTCAAGTTTCGTCCTTCGCGCATCGGGTTCCCGGCCCCCGTCGCGAGGCGCGTCTTCGAACCGATAACCGGCTCAATCGCGCAAGTCCTTGCTGCGGCAAATGTCGGGTATCGCCGGAAGCTTCGCCAGCGTGGCTCCGTGGCCCACAAGCCGCGCAGCAGATCAGGTTGGCGTCCAACTTGAGGGGAGTTGCCATGAACAACATTGTCTGGCTCGTTGGAGCCGTGGTCATCGTTCTGTTCGTCCTCGGCTATTTGGGATTGAGATAGGGCATCCTGTTCACGTGCTCGTCGCGCGATGGCTGGTCAACGATCGCGATCAAAACGATCTAGGTCGCGACAGCCATCGTTTATCGCAGGAAGCAAAATGAAAACGCTCCAGATCATCGGCTATGCGGGACTCGTGGCCGTCGCGATCATTCTGCTCGTCGCAATGTGCGCGATCCTGGAGGACGGCATGATTTCTCACGATGCGCAGCGACCGGGACTGACCGGCAACCCGCTTTCCACCCCCGAATCGCCGAATCACTTCGTTTAAGTAACCCGCCACCGGCTGACCGTTCCCGACTTTTTTTGAGTGACCCCCGGCATGCGGAGGGGGGCGGCGCATACGCCGTTGTCGATGTCCGCATGGATCGACAATCTGCATGCCATTTTCAATCGACGCTTGAGCCCAAGACAGCGTCGCAACAAGCGATCTGTGACCGATCCAACGATGCGACCGCATCACTGCCGTTCCCGCATGGGTACGGCAGCCTACCGACTCCCGGGCCGCTCGTGCGTAGGGTAGGTTGAGTTGATTGGTACACCGGTACGTCACCGTACCGACTTCCACGCGCCCCGCGCGCACCGTGGTCTCGTAAACCGCAAATTGCTGCTGTCCATTCCAGTCCGTGCCGCCGCAAGGGGCGTATTCTCCGCGACATGTATCGATCGCCGTGTTCGGATGATCGCTTGCTAGCGTCGTGATCGTCGATGAATTGCATCGTCGCCATCGCAGTAGTGAATTCCTGCGGTTCCTGCGCACGATCGATGTCAACGTGCCCGCTGATCTGGACGTTGGCAACTTTGATTTGCGTCAATCCGCTGCGGCTGCGGCCGCCCACAATCAACACGTGAGTGCGGCGTTTGCGGGCTGCGTGCGTATCCTGGAAGCGAGGATCACTCATTTCGGACTCCGTGATCGCTTTGAAAAGCGCTAATCGGTGATCATGGCTGGCGGAATAGCAAATTTTGCACGACGGCCGTCTTCCAAACGGGCCGTTACTTTCCCCGATTGTTGATTTACATCGGTGGCACCGGGGAGTGATCGGGCAAAGCCGAAGCAGACGATCATTCGTGCCGAAATTTGCAGGGTGCTCAAGGTCAGCCGGGACAAGCCGGGGTAGTGTTTGGAGGCCGAGAATTGAACCGCCAACCTCATGGAACAGTTGTGAGAGCCCGGCAGATCGTGCACGTACGTCCGACCGTCGATCTCGTTCGCGTCATACTGGGCATTGTGACGCTGTCGCTACTGATTTGCGGCAGCCTGTATATCCTGCGCCCGTTTCTGCTCGCGCTCGTCTGGGCCGCCACGATTGTCGTCGCGACTTGGCCACTCCTGCACGAGGTGCAGCGCCGTCTGCGATGTCGCCGCGGGCCGGCAGTGATCGTGATGTTGCTGGCATTGATGGTCGTGATCGTGCTTCCCATCTATGGCGCGGTATCGACGCTGGCAGCCCATGCAGAAGAGATCATGACACTCCTGAAAGGCTTGCCGAACTACACGCTTCCGCCGCCGCCGGGATGGCTTGCCAAGCTGCCGCTCGCCGGCACGCATGCCACGCGCGAATGGCAAACGCTGTCTGACGCAGGGCCGGGTGGCGTCCTGGCGACGCTGCAGCCGTATGCGAGCCGCCTTGCCAGTTGGCTTCTCGTACGCGCTAGCGCGATTGGTGTGCTCGTGCTTCATCTGCTGCTCACAGTCATCATATGCGGCATTCTTTTCGCGAAGGGGGAAGCGGTCGGGCTCACTGTGACCCGCGTTGCACAGTGCGTGGCACCTGCGAACGGTGCGGCCATGGTGCGGCTCGTCGAACACGCGATTCGCGCGGTCGCACTGGGCGTCATGGTCACGGCGCTAGCCCAATCCGCGTTGGGCGGCCTCGGCCTGTGGGGCGCGAGCGTCCCGTATGCCGGCGTCCTGACAGCGATCTTGTTCATCTTCTGTCTTGCTCAACTGGGCCCGCTGTTACCGCTATTGGCTTGTGTCACGTGGCTGTTCGTGCACGATGCAAAGCTTGCGGCGATCCTGCTATTCGGCTGGTCCCTCGGTGTGACGGCACTGGACAACAGCTTGCGTCCGATTCTGATCCGCCGCTCCATTGCGTTGCCGATGGTCCTCATACTTGCCGGCGTGCTGGGTGGCCTGATTGCGTTCGGCATGATCGGGCTGTTTATCGGGCCAGTGATGCTCGCCGTCACCTACGCCCTTATGGAGGCCTGGCTCGACACTCAGGAGGCCGCGCGTGGCGCAGCCGATACGCGGGCCACCTCCGCCCCGCCTATCGCTGCAAACGAACCTGCGCCCCATGAGTGACGCCCGCCTCTGTTCCTGATGGCAGCCAGTCGGGTTCAGTCGTTCAGAGTCGTTCGCGCTGCCGTAGAACCGCCATTCGCTGTCGCACGCAGATCCTATCGCCGGGATGAACGCGCCAGCGGGATAACCATCTTGCCGGTCCCTATTCATTTTTCATCGAAACTGGCAGTCGTGAAAACTCGCGAGAGCATTCCATCGGCGACACCGGTCCAACTTCCCGGATGAAGCTGAACTCGCCGCATTGCGGGGCTGGCACGCCGGACTAGGTGTTGATCTGCTCTAGAAATCATGCCGCTAAGATAGCTGGCCAACGGGTCATGACCCGCTATGACCGGTCCGTGCGTCTCATTACGCCGCCGCCCACGGACACGACGGTATTTCAAGCGTCGGATGTCGATACCGGCGACGGGATCTGGCGGTTCGTCGACGTCGATCATGACCCCCGTATGACGTCGAGTTCCGTGCGGATCGAGATGTGCCTGCCGAAGCGCGTCGTGCACGACATCGATCGGACGACCAGCGCGCTGCATACGACTCGCGATGCGTTCGTGTCGATGGTGTGCGAGCACGCCATCAACCAATCCGCGCAGCACGGCGACGTGCGTGGCCGACCCGTCGCGAAATCGCTGTCGGAGGTGGTTTGACGGCTCGAGCACGGTGGACGGAGGTTAGCCGTGATTCGGGACTCCCGGATCTGGATGACGCCGGATTCAGCACACCTGATGACGCCCGCGTGTCGAGAGCATGAAGCCTGGGCGGATGGTGTGGATATTTGGAGGAAGGTGTCTTGAAGATTCACATCGCTCGTGTTTCACGACACCCGGAACGTCGCGATCGAGCAATGGCCGGCCGATTCGTGAGGCGATCGTCGGCGAGGAGAGACTCGTGCAGCCTGTCAAAGACACGCCGGGCTTCGAGGACGAGTACTGGCCGGTGACGGCGCAATCACAGCGGGGATTGTCGCTTCACCAATACTACAACCGAACGCGTTACTGGGTAGCCGGATCAGACGATGTCACGCAGACGTTCCGTTGCGCTGACAATCGAATTGTCGCGGAACAGAGTATTCGAGTCGTTCGCGCAACGATGCGGCGCAGTAGCGGCTAGAGTCGCTTCAGATCGGGAAGCAGGCGATCGAATTCGCGTTTGACCACGCTGTAGCATTCGCACACGCGCTTTTCGAGCCCAGGGCGATCCAGCACCTCGATATGGCCGTAGTTGTAGCGGATGAGGCCCGCGTCCTGCAGCTTCAGGGCCGCTTCCGTCACGCCCGACCTGCGCACGCCCAGCATGTTGGCGATCAGTTCCTGCGTCATGCGCAGCTGGTTCGAAGGCAGGCGGTCGAGGCTGAGCAGCAGCCAGCGGCAAAGTTGCTGGTCGATCGAGTGATGCCGGTTGCACACCGCGGTCTGGGCCATCTGCGTGATGAGCGCCTGGGTATAGCGCAACAACAGGCGCTGCATCGCATTGCCGCGCCGGAATTCTTCTTTCAGGATACGCGCGTCGAGCCGGTAGGCCTGCCCCGCGCTTTGCACGACGGCGCGGCTCGGCGTCGTTTCGCCGCCCATGAACAGCGACACGCCGATCATGCCCTCATGGCCGACGATCGCGATTTCAGCGGACGAGCCATCCTCCATCACATACAGCAGCGACACGATCGACGTGGTCGGAAAATAGACGTGATGCATCTGGCCGCCCGACTCGTACAGCACGTTTCCCAACGGCATGTCGACAAGGGTCAGGTGAGGGGCGAGGTGCGCGCGTTCGTTTTCCGGCAGCGCGGCAAGCAGGTGATTTTCGGTAATGGGCGGGTTGTCCAGCATGCGTGGCTCCTGCGCTCGCGCCCGGCAGATGATGGAGAATCCGGCCGATATGGGCGCAGCGGGAATCAGCGGGACGAGACAACCATCATACTTTACCGATCCCACGACCGGACGGGATGGCGGCGCCAATGCGTCCTTTTTTCGATGAGTTCGGAATGACCGTTCGAATACGGATCTGCCTTCAAAAATTATAGTGTCGGCACATGTCTCATCAAGGTGCGCGCAATCACGCGCGCTCGATATGGAACCGATATTTCACTGCGCGGTTGACGGAAAATTCCCGGCCTTAAACGCGTGATGCAACGGCAGGCGCGGATTGACCCGTTCGATGAATTGCGCGGCCGAGATGACGGGCATGAACGCGGACACGTAACTTTTCCGATACGAACCGATAAAGCGTTCGGCATGGACGAGCCCGAGTGCCGCAGGGGATCATGCTGGCGGCATCAAAGCGTCTCGTGGGCAGTGGACGATTCGGCATTCAGCCAGTAGCCATGCTTGCCGTAAAACAGATGCAGCGCAATCTCGTCGCTTCGGTAGACGGGCTGCGAATCGTCGTATTCGGGACTCCGGCGAATCGAGTCGCGGTTAAGTGCAGTGGATACCGTTTCCGTGGCCCAGTTCACCCGGTCGAGCCAGTGCGTCGCGATCAGGAATTCCTTGTTGGTCAACCACCAGTTCCGCGTACTGATTGCGAGGTAGCGGATCACCCAGGCTTCATCGTCGTAGACGAAGTCAGACACGCGGCCGATGCGTCCGGCCGTGGCTTCGAGCCGATAGCCCCTGACGCTGCTGGTGCCGTGCAGATGCGTATCCGTCGGCGCATCGGCCGGCACATCGGCGGGCATTGTGAGGGGAGGGAGCGGATTACCGGCCTCGAGTTCTCGCGACAGGGTGCCAGAACGGGACGTAGGGCATGCATCCATGCCCCACCGGTTCGGGCCATCCCAGTAGCGCGGATAATGGTAGTAGCTCAGGTATTCGATCTCGTGTTGGCGGGATACCGGGTTGTGTGTGTCCAGATCCGGGCTGTCTCCCACTTGCTGGCGCGTGAGGTCGACATGCAGCGTGCTGGACCGGGAGTCGGTATGCTTGATGCAGTAGGGCGAGATGAGCACCTGCCTCTCGTGCAGCCAGTCCTCCGTCTTGACGACGAGGTAACGGATGCACCAGTCGTTGTCAAAGTAGGCTTGGTTGACGTGTCCGATGTCGCCGTCCTTTGCGCGGACCGCACTTCCGTGCAATGCCTTGGTGCTTCGTAACATGATGTTCTCTTCAGATCGATGCGCGGCATGCCGATGATCCGGCGGAATCGCGTGCCGTGCGGTGGCGTCCAGTCACTCGCCCGTGGACGAAGGGCGATTCGTGCCGATCCCGCTCATTCATGCGGTTCGCAGTCTGGCGCGGCGTCGTGACGAATATCCGGCATGCTTTACACGGTACCGGCAATGAACGATCGACGCGGTACGTAAGCGTACGGAGTGCGCGCCAATCAATTCAGGTCTGGGTGTCGAACCGACTCGAATGGAAAGGTCGAAGCGTTTCAAGCGCGGGCGCGTGACGCGGACGCGATGTGAAGCCGACGATGCAGGCATTCGACGATGCGGATTGTTTGCCGTGGCGCACTCGCAGTGCGGATTGCCGCTTCATCGGCGATTACAACGGGGCGCCGTGCCGGGCGGATAAATGTGGCCGTACCGGCTCAAGATGCCGTTTTACCGACAGCCGCCTGTGTGAAGACGAGCGGGTTCCGATGCCTACGTGAACCAGATGAATGTATGACGCGCATGATGGGATGCCGAAATGTCCACGATGTATCGTTCGGATCGGCCGTTGTAGCTGGCGTTGATTACATAACGTCCGTTTTTCAGATTGGCCAGCATGAACGGGCCATCGGACGGCGTCTCCAGAACCGTATTTCCTTTCATATCCGTGATGGTCACCCGGACGTCGGACAAATATTCGTTCGCGCCTCGGGTGCGGCGCACGAAGGTGAGCACGAGCGCATAGTCGCGCATGACGCCCTTGATGGCGATCGATTGATCAAGTCCAATGCCGCCTGACAAATAGGTAACCTGATCGGCATGCTGCATCGGGGGGAGGTCGCCGTCGGCCGCTGCTGGGGCGATTCCGGCTAATGTGGGGCCGAGAATGAGCGCGAGCATTAATAAGGGTGCAGGTGTTTTCATCAGGGATCTCCTGGAGGATTCGGCAGGGAGTCTAGGTGTGGCGGACGGTCTGGCTGACAGAGCCGGCCCGCCTCTCACCAATGCGGTTATTCGTGCCGCATGTCTGTTCGGTGCCGAACGCTTGCTTTTCATCCGATTGCGCGCCGCCTGTTGTAGAAGGACTCGTTCGCCTGCTCTGCGGAGGGTTCGCTTCGGGTACCGTCGCGCGAAGAGGGTTGCCGTTACACCATGTGTTTCGGCTCCGACCGACAATCGATTGAAAGCCGCTCCCAAGATAAGCCATGGCCGCATCGACGGCAGGCGTGCATGGACGGCGACATGGCGGTCGAACCGTTTTGCTGCGAGTCCTCTCCGTTCGGGGGCTGGCATGGCACCGCATTCGACTGTTGCATCCAGCCACCCGCGCGCATCTGAAGCGTATGGAGAAATGCGTGCCCAATGTACGGTAGAGGGTAGAGCGACGCGATCCGGTGCCATAAGCTGTTCTTCGATCCAGGTGACGAACGGAGTGTTTCCATGGGCAACACGGAAATCGAGAGAGACCTGTGTTCTCTTGAGCGGCTCATCGCGCGCGTCACGCTCGGCGAGCCGGCTCCATTGGCCACCTGGAAAGCGCGGCTGGAATCGATCCTGGAGCGCGACGGCTTGGTTCCGGAGGAGCGCGCGCATCTCGTCAGCCTCATCGCGGTCCTTCTCATGCTGGAGCGTCGAGCGAGCAAGGCCACCGCACATTGAGCGCCTCTGGCGGGCCGGCTGATGCTGGTGTGACAAGCCGCTTCGCTGCGTAGCGGGTTGGTATGGTTGCGCAGGGCATTGGTGTCGGCAATTCGCGTGCTGCGCCGATATGCAGGGCCCGGCAGTCCCGCCGCCTGGCATGGGTAACCGATGCCAAGATCGACGCGCCACCCGCTGGCGCGATCAGGCCGACGCAGTGCTCGAACTGGTGCCGCGCATCGAGTCAGCCTCGCATATGCCACGGCGTTTCAGGTGCGCCGCGAATCGATGGCGCCACAACCCGACGAGAATTCGAAAAAGCCGAGATTGCCGACGGCGCGCACGGAGTTCTTCTCGAGGATCGTCCCGGACCTGCAATCGAGCAGCGGCGACAGGCCGCGGCACGCGAGCGTGCGCAACCACGATTCGCGCGGCGTCGATTGACGTTGTACCGATGCAGACGTAAGGCGGATGCGCGATGCGATCTTCGGCCGGCTCACGGCAACGCAGCAGGCCGTTGCTGGCACGCTGTCCACGCGGACGATTGGGAGAGGGCGGAGGGAGGCGGGCAAGCAAATTGACTCATGAAGAGCGACGAGCGGACCTTGCCGGCCAATCGTGTGGAGCCCATGCAATGTCAATGGCAGGGCGATTCGGGCTCGAGCCTGTCTACTTGGCCAACAACAGCCTGTCGCTTTCCTTCTTGACCACCATGTAGCATTCGCACACGCGCCGCTCGAGGGCATTGCGGTCGACGACTTCGATCAGCCCGCGCGAATACCGGATAATGCCCTCTTCCTGCAACCGCTTCGCGGTTTCAGTTACGCTGGCCCTGCGCACGCCGAGCATGTCGGCAATCAGTTCCTGCGTCATCCTTACGTTATGCGAATCCAGGCGGTCGAGACTCAGCAGCAGCCACCGGCAGAATTGTTGCGCGATGGAGTGGTGACGGTTGCAGACGGCCGTCTGTGCCATCTGGGTGATAAGCGCCTGCGTGTAGCGTAGGAAGAGGCGCTGCAACGCGCCACCGCGCGCGAATTCTTCCTTGACGACCTTTCCGCTGAGGCGAAAGGCTTCGCCCGCGCTCTGGACGATGGCCCGGTTCGGCATTGTTTCGCCGCCCATGAACAACGCGACGCCCAGCAATCCGTCGCGCCCGACTACGGCAATCTCCGCGGAAGAGCCGTTTTCCATGACATACAGCATCGAAATGATCGCGGTCGTGGGCAGATAGACATGGCTCAGGTGATCGCCTGATTCGTACACGACATGCCCGAGCGGTAGCGTAACCCACGACAAATGCGGCTCGATGCGCTTGAGCTCGTCCCGCGGTAGTTCGGTAAGCAGATCGTTCATGGCCGCGGCAGAATGGGTCGAGTCCTCGGGCTCCACTGATGCGACGGCCGCACCCGATCTGACTCTGTCGATGCGCGCGAGGAGCCTTGCATGCTGCGCCGCCTGGGCCTCCCGGTTTTTCTCGGGGAGCAAGCTCGACAGCGACGTGCGCAGCGTGTCGTGGCCCAATGCATCCAGGATCTTGATCTTGGTCAGAATGCCGAGATCACTCTTGCCGTTGCGCCATGCCGAGATTTGCGCGCGCGTAAGCCCCAGGCTGTCGGCCAGTTGCGCGTCGCTGCCGAACTGCCCTTCACGCTTCAGTTCATCGAACAGCTCACTCCAATCAAATCGCATGGTTTGATAGCCAGGTTTGTTGTCAAATGGATTTGACAACAAACCGGACCAATGAAAGAATACGGTGAGAGTTGGCATGTCAAATCCAAATGACACTTATAGCATAGGCGCCTTCCGTCGTGAAATAGCGTCCGTGCTCCGGGCATTCACGCCGCGCTCGTGCATTTCACGAGACCCTGCATGAGTGATCACCCGTCCTACATCCGTCTCCCCCTCTCGTTGTCCGACAGTGCTCTCGTCGTTGTGCCGCCCTCGTTGGACGATGACGAATTTGCTGCTCATCAGGTCGAGTTCATCAAGTGCGTCTTCAGCTACAGCGCCTATCTGCGCGAGCGTGAACGCGAAACGCCCGTCTCCGACTCCTTCCTCATTGCATTCGTGAGCCTTTTCGAGGCGATTGATGCGAATGCGCCCGAGGACGCACGTCGATGCGCGCTGCAACTGCAGCAAATTCTCCGCATGCTCGTCACGGGGCCCGACGGCATTTCGCCGGAACCGAGCATACCGCCCGCATTCTAGATGGCCGGCCCGGCCCCGCTGCCGTGTGCCGCGAACAAGGTCGTACGCTTGGCGCGGTAGCGGACAGAAGGATCGTTCACACGACACTAGACTTCGTATGCACTCAGACGGATCGATTGGCATGCCGATCGACGACTAGGTCCGGCCTCGAAGGTTGGCATGAGAGATTGCATGGGAGCGCGTCGACATGAATACCGAAGCACCGGCTGCCCGTTTGGCCCAGCGACGGGGGATGCGGAGGGAGGAGGGGCATGCACCATTGCCGACGCCCGTGTTGGGGGCGAAGATCTGCATGCTATTTTCAATCGACGCTTGAGACCACGACAACGCCGCAAAAGGCGATTGGCGGCCGCATCCCGCGATGTGAACGCATCACGGCTGCTCCCTGATGGGTATGCCAGCGTACCGATTCCCGGACTGTTGCCGCGGCCAACCGGCCCGAGATCCTCGACCTGGCGCTGCTGCGGCCGGGCCGCTTTGACCGTCACATCGCGATCGACCGGCCGGACCTGACCGGACGAAAACAGATCCTCGCCGTGCATACGAAACGTGTGGAGCTTGCGCAGGAGGTCGATCTTGCCGAACTGGCGTCGCGCAAGCCCTGTTTCGTCGGTGCGGATCTCGCAAACGTGGTCAACGATGCCACGCTGCACGCGGCCGAACTCGGCAAGCCTGCAATAGGCATGGCCGATTTCGCCGGGGTGATCGACCGCGCGATGACGGGCATCGAGCACAGGAGCCGCGTGATGAACGAGCAGGAGAAGCGTATCATCGCGCATCACGAATCCGGGCATGCGCTCGTGGCACAAAGCCGCGCACACTGCGATCCCGTGAAGGAGGTATCCATCATTCCGCGCGGCGTCGCGACGCTCGGCTATACGCAGCAGGTCCCGACCGAGGACCGCTACGTGCTGCGCAGATCGGCCTATCGACGTTCGACGATGACGCGCCACAGGCCGGCCCGCCGGACTTGTGGATGCTGGGTAACGGGCGTTGCAGCGAACATACGGCGGATGATCAACGACGAGGTGCGCGCGCTGCTCGCCGATGCGCATACGCGTGTCGCGTCAACGCTCGGCAAGCAGCATGACTCGCTCGAGCAGATTGCCCGATGCTTGCTGGAACAGGAGAGTCGATCGATCACGACACGCTGGCGGCCCAGATTGCGCCGTCGGCCGATGCCGATGCCGATCTGGCGACGCGGGCGGAGGCGACGGCGCGTGTTCCGGTACAGCGCATCGTGTCGTTCTACGGGCGACGCGCACGGCTCGGTGAGCGCAGGTGATGATCCACTGATTCGTCGAACACCGCGATTGACTCAAGACGCCAAATTAACGAGAGACGACGCAGACTCTGTTAATTGGCAGAGGGGTGTCACAATGGCCACCCGAATCTACCGCGCTGCTAATTGTATCTTGATATTTGACATAAGGTGAATCTAGCGATTTTTTGGGTGTAGTAGCTTTTTAGAAATGTCGTGTTCTAGCCATTTAGAAATGTCGTGTTTGGACCTCGGTAAGCTTGCCGGCTCCCGGTCAGATCATGGAGTCGGCGATGCACCGAACAGCCCTGGTGACATTGAACATGCGAGAACTCGACCGTCTGAAGGTGATCCAGGCTGTGGTGGATATGGGCTTGAAGCCCGGCCGTGCAGCCGAACGGCTGGGGCTGACAGTGCGGCAGATCGAACGTCTGGTGATTCGCTATCGGGAATCCGGCGCAGCTGGACTAGCTTCGCGTAAGCGTGGCGGTCCCGGCAACCGTCGCCTGGACCCAGGGGCCGCCGACCGGGCTCTGTCGATCATCCGCGATCGCTACGCCGATTTCGGGCCGACGCTGGCCTGCGAGAAGCTCTGGGAGTGTCACGGCATTCGGCTAGCCAAGGAAACGGTCAGGAAGCTGATGACGGACGCTGGCTTGTGGATTCCGCGCCGACAGCGTCCGCCGAAGGTCTACCAGCCGCGAGCGCGGCGCTCTTGCCTCGGTGAACTGATCCAGATCGACGGCAGCGATCATCGGTGGTTCGAGGAACGGGCGCCGGCCTGCACGCTGCTGGTGTATGTCGACGATGCGACGAGCCGATTGATGATGCTGCACTTCACGCAGACCGAATCGACGTTCAGCTACTTCGAAGCGACACGGGCGTACATCGAGCGCCATGGCAAGCCAGGGGCGTTTTACAGCGACAAAGCCAGCGTGTTTCGCAACGTGAAGCCGGGCAAGACTGGCAATCGCGTGACGCCGTTTGGCCGGGCGATGTACGAGCTGAACATCGACACGTTCTGCGCGAACAGCAGCTCGGCCAAGGGGCGTGTGGAGCGAGCGCACCTGACGTTGCAGGATCGATTGGTCAAGGAGATGCGATTGCGCGGGATCAACACGGTGGCCGCCGCCAACGCTTACGCGCCCTCCTTCATGGCCGCCTACAACACACGCTTCGCGAAGCCGCCGAAGAGCGACTTCAATGCACACCGGCCGCTACGGGCCGACGAGAGTCTGGACTTGGTGCTGACGTGGCGCGAGCCACGGAAGGTAACGAAGTCGCTCACGGTTCAGTACGACCGGGTGATGTACTTGCTGGAGGACACGCCGGCCAACCGGAAGCTGATCGACCGCCAGATCGAGGTCTGGGAGTACCCGGATGGACGGATCGAAATCCGGGCTGACGATCGTGTGTTGCGCTGCAGGCAATACGATCGCCTGGCCGAAATCGATCAAGGTGCCGTCGTCGAGCACAAGCGCTTGAGTCATGTGCTGCAGGTCGCGCAAGCCCTTCAGGCGCAACGCGATAACAGTCGAATCGGTAAAGCTCCGTCACGAACACATCGCGGCGACGCGACGCGGACCAATCGAAACGAGGCTGAACCGGGCAAGAAGAAGCAACGCGAGATCACGCAGGCCGACGTCGAGCATGTGATCGTGGAGCTGGCGCAACGTCGGCAACCCGCCAAGCCGCCAACCAAACCTGGCCGTCGGTCTGCAAAGGCTAGTGAAACAAACGTGAGCGCCCTGCCCGTTCAGGCGCCGACCTTCGACACTGCGTAACGCTCAAAACGAGGAAAAAACGCAGCAAAACCAACCTTAAAACCGGACATTTCTATCTGGCTGGCGCCCCGACATCTTGAAATGGCTACGACATTGGGGTCGCAAGATAATTCTAGGCCGAGCAAGCTCCTTGCTTATGTACGCCACCTAGTCTCAAAGACGACAGCTCGCGCAGCGTGAGCGCATCGGCTCGTTTTCGTTCCGACACCATTCTTAGGCGATCGACACCTGCAGCCGCCATCCCGACTTTCCCCGTAGCACCTCATTTTTTACCTCGCTACGCTGGGCCGCTCTCGTCATCGATGCGGAGTGGCTGATGGACCACTGGCGATTGGCTTATCTCGGGATCCGGCAGGTGCCGCGCGAGCTGAGCGAGTTCGAGCTCGCCACATTCTTCACGTTCTCCAAGCGCGAGCGTGTTGCCATTGATTCACGACGCACCGATCTCTTTAGGCTCGCAGTCGCGTTGCACATCGGTTTTCTTCGCATGACCGGTCGGCCGCTCGGCTCGTACAAGCAGATTCCCACGTGTTGATGTCCGCGCAGAACTGACCCACTAGAGCTGGAAATTTTCATCGAATTTTGACCCACGTGATTGAATGCCCTGCTCAATCTTTGAGCAGGGGATACAAAGGTGATCACGGTGGGTATATTGGCCAAGATCAGGCGGATGTATTTCCGCGAGAAGGTCCCGTTGCGCGAGATTGCGCGGCATACGGGCCTGTCCCGAAACACGGTGCGCCGCTGGCTGCGGCAGACTGATGCCGTCGAGCCGAAGTATCCGAAGCGCGTCAGCCCGAGCGTCATCGACGACTGGGCCGCACAGCTGACAGGTTGGCTGCGTGCCGACAGTCATCGCCCGAAGCGTGACCGGCGCACCGCCCGGTTCATGTTCGAGGCGATCCGCGCCGAGGGTTACGCCGGCAGCTACGGCCGGGTGAGCGCGTTCGTGAGGCGTTGGCACGAGGAGCAGGCTGAGGCGCCTCGCAGGCAGGCCTTCGTGCCGCTCGCCTTCGAACCCGGCGAAGCCTTCCAGTTTGACTGGAGCTGCGAATACGCTTTTATTGGCGGGCTGCGGCGACGCCTGGAGGTCGCCCACGTCAAACTTAACTCCAGCCGCGCGTTCTGGCTCGTCGCCTATCCCACACAGAGTCACGAGATGCTGTTCGATGCGCACGCCCGCGCGTTCGCCGCGTTCGGCGGCGTGCCGCGGCGCGGCATCTACGACAACATGAAGACCGCCGTGGACAAGGTTGGCCGCGGCAAGGAGCGTGCGGTCAACGCGCGCTTCGAAGCGATGTGCAGTCACTACCTGTTCGAGCCGGAGTTCTGCAACCGGGCTGCAGGCTGGGAGAAAGGCATCGTCGAGAAGAACGTTCAGGACCGGCGACGTCAGATCTGGCACGAAGCAGCGCTACGGCGCTGGGAAACGCTGGAGGTCCTGAACGAATGGGTCGCTGGTCAGTGTCGTGAGGCGTGGCACATGCGGCACCCGCAGTGGCCTGAGCTGACGGTCGAGGATGTGCTGCAGGACGAGCGTACCCGGCTGATGCCCAATCCACGGCCGTTTGACGGCTACATCGAGCAGACCCTGCGAGTCTCGTCGACCAGCCTGATTCACTTCCAGCGCAACCGCTACAGCGTGCCCACCGAGTACACGAACCAGCTGGTGAGCGTGCGCTGCTATCCGGCATATCTCAGCGTCGTCGCCAACGCCCAGGAGATCGCACGCCACGAACGCAGCTTCGAGCGGCACATGACCTTCTACGATTGGCGCCACTACGTCACGTTGGTCGAGCGCAAACCCGGCGCACTGCGCAACGGCGCGCCGTTCATCACGATGCCGCAGCCGCTGCAACTGCTGCAGCGGCATCTGCTGAAACACCCGGGCGGCGATCGCGTCATGACGCAGGTGCTCGCTGCGGTGCGCGAACACGGGCTCGATGCGGTGCTGCTCGCCGTACAGGCTGCGCTGGATTCAGGACGCCCCAGCGCAGAGCACGTCCTGAACGTGCTGAGCCGGCTGAAGGCGCCCGTCACGAATGGCAGCCTCGCCACGACGAAACTCCAGCTCAAGGAAGAGCCCGCGGCCGACGTGAGCCGTTACGAGACGCTGCGCGCCAACCCACCGGAGGATCGTCATGTCTAACGATATCGCGGCCCAGCTCAAGGGTCTTAAACTGCACGGCATGGCGAGCACGTGGCCGGAGCTGCTCGCGCAGTCGCGCCACACGGACTTCGAGCCGGAGCGCTTCATGAAGCAGCTGTTGATGGCTGAAACCGCCGAACGGCAGGTGCGCTCGATCGCCTATCAAATGACCGCTGCGCGCTTCCCGGCCCACCGCGACCTGAAGGGCTTCGACTTCGCGCAGGCACACGTCGACGAAGCGCTGGTGCGCGAACTGAGCGAGCTGTCGTTCCTCGAAAGCGCGCACAACGTCGTGTTCATCGGTGGTCCGGGCACTGGCAAGACGCACCTCGCCTCAGCGATCGGAATCGAAGCCGTACAGCGCCACGGCAAGCGTGTGCGCTACTTCTCGACCGTCGAGCTGACCAACGCCCTGGAGCAGGAGAAGTCCATCGGCAAACAAGGCCAGATCGCCCACAAGCTGATGTACGTCGATCTGGTGATTCTCGATGAGCTGGGCTATCTGCCGTTCAGCCAGACCGGTGGTGCATTGCTGTTCCATCTGCTCTCAAAGCTTTACGAGCACACGAGCGTCGCGATCACGACCAATCTCAGCTTCGGCGAGTGGGCGAGCGTGTTCGGGGATGCAAAGATGACGACAGCGCTGCTGGACCGCGTCACCCATCACTGCCACATCGTTGAAACGGGCAATGAATCGTGGCGCTTCAGGACCAGTTCTGCCAAGGCGAAGACGACAAGAAAGAGAGCAGCAAAACCAGCGGGTAACGAAGAGTTATCCACACCGGAATAGATGTACTACGCTGTCTCGGGGTGGGTCAGATTTAGATGAAATCGGTGGGTTAAAACTCGGTGGAAATCAACACTCCAGAATGCTCGCGAGCGCCCAATCCGGTGCCTACTGGTAATGGTTGCGAGTCTGGCGGGTTAAAAAGCGGGGTGAGGGCTAGGTACAAATTTATGCAAAATTTGGGAACAAATTTATGCAAACCGACGCACGATGTCGTGCCCGCACCGTGCATCTACGTAATTCTACGTAGCTTCGCATACGTAGTTATCCGCTTGTAAGCCGCCCCGGTCGCGCGGAATACTACGGCCCATCGCCCCGGTCTCCGCGAGACCGCGGCACGACGCATCGACGTCACGTGTGTGCGGCCCCCTCGCCGCATGCCATCTAAAACCACATTGGAGACCAGGAGACGCCATGAATCGGGCTTCCAGTACCCTGCTCTGGATCGCGGTCGCGCTGCTCGGCGCGTTCGCGTTCGGCACGATCGCACTCGCACACGGCGAGCGCGTCAGTGCCCTCTGGATCGTGATCGCCGCAGTCTGCGTGTATCTGATCGCGTATCGCTTCTACAGCCGTTTCATCGCCAGCAAGGTCATGCAGCTCGACGGGCTGCGGATGACGCCGGCCGTCAAGTACAACGACGGCCTCGACTACGTGCCGACCAACAAGTACGTGCTGTTCGGCCATCACTTCGCCGCGATCGCCGGCGCCGGGCCGCTCGTCGGGCCCGTGCTCGCCGCGCAGATGGGCTACACGCCCGGCATGCTGTGGATCCTGGCCGGCGTCGTGTTCGCCGGCGCGGTGCAGGACTTCATCGTGCTGTTCATCTCGACGCGCCGCGACGGCCGCTCGCTCGGCGATCTCGTCAAGATGGAGCTCGGCACGGTGCCCGGCGTGATCGCGCTGTTCGGCGCGTTCCTGATCATGGTGATCATCCTCGCGGTGCTCGCGCTGATCGTCGTGAAGGCGCTGACCAATTCGCCGTGGGGCACGTTCACCGTCGCCGCGACGATCCCGATCGCGCTGTTCATGGGCGTCTATACACGCTACATCCGTCCGGGCCGCATCGGCGAAGTGTCGATCATCGGCTTCGTGCTGCTGATGGCATCGATCGCGTTCGGCCAGCACGTGCACGATTCGCCGACGCTCGCCGCATGGTTCACGTTCACGGGCACGCAGCTCACGTGGATCCTGATCGGCTACGGCTTCGTCGCATCGGTGCTGCCGGTGTGGCTGCTGCTCGCGCCGCGCGACTACCTGTCGACGTTCCTGAAGATCGGCACGATCCTCGGCCTCGCGATCGGCATCCTGGTCGTCGCACCGGAACTGAAGATGCCCGCGCTGACGAAGTTCGTCGACGGCACGGGCCCGGTGTGGTCGGGCAACCTGTTCCCGTTCCTGTTCATCACGATCGCGTGCGGTGCCGTGTCGGGCTTCCACGCGCTGATCTCGTCGGGCACGACGCCGAAGCTGATCGACAACGAAACCAACGCGCGCTTCATCGGTTACGGCGCGATGCTGATGGAATCGTTCGTGGCGATCATGGCGCTGGTCGCCGCGTGCGTGATCGAACCGGGTATCTACTTCGCGATGAACGCACCGGCCGCCGTGCTCGGCTCGACGCCGGAAGCAGTGGCCAACACGGTCACGCAATGGGGCTTCGTGCTGACGCCCGACATGCTGACGCAAACCGCGAAGGCCGTCGGCGAAACGACGATCATCGCGCGCGCGGGCGGCGCGCCGACGCTGGCCGTCGGCATGGCGCACATCCTGCACCAGGTGATCGGCGGCGAAGCGATGATGGCGTTCTGGTATCACTTCGCGATCCTGTTCGAGGCGCTGTTCATCCTGACGGCGGTCGACGCCGGCACGCGCGCGGGCCGCTTCATGCTGCAGGACCTGCTCGGCACGTTCCACCCGGCGCTCAAGCGCACCGAGTCGCTGCCCGCGAACCTGGTCGCCACCGCGCTGTGCGTGGCCGCGTGGGGCTACTTCCTGTACCAGGGCGTGGTCGATCCGCTCGGCGGCATCAACACGCTGTGGCCGCTGTTCGGCATCTCGAACCAGATGCTCGCCGCGATCGCGCTGGTGCTCGGCACCGTCGTGCTGTTCAAGATGAAGCGCGAGCGCTATGCATGGGTGACGATCGTGCCGACCGCGTGGCTGCTGATCTGCACGCTGACCGCCGGCTGGCAGAAGATCTTCGACGCGAACCCGAAGGTCAGCTTCCTCGCGCACGCCGCGAAGCTGCAGGCTGCGGTGGACGAAGGCAAGGTGCTCGCGCCGGCGAAGTCGATCGCGCAGATGAAGCGGATCATCTTCAACGACTACATCGATGCGGCGCTGGCCGGGCTGTTCATCTTCGTCGTCGTGGCGATCGCGGTGTACGGCGTGATCGCCGTGCTGCGCGCGCGCCGCGAGTCGAAGCCGACGGTGCGCGAGACGCCGTACGAAGCGATGCCGGCCGCGCAGGCGCTCGGCAGCGGACGTTAAGGGGAGGCCGCGATGTTCAGCGATCTTGGCAGCGACCTGCGCAGCGCGGGGCGTTACCTCGGGCAGGCGTTGCGGCTGATGGTCGGCCTGCCCGACTACGACACCTACGTCGCGCACATGCGCGCGACCCATCCGGACCGCGAGCCGATGACGTATGAGGAATTCTTCCGCGAGCGTCAGAATGCGCGGTACGGGTCGGGTGCGGGGAAATGCTGTTGAACCGGGCTGTCCAGGCAGTTCGGTCATCGAAAGGGAAGCGCCGCGATGCATGTCGCGGCGCTTTTTTCTTTGGCGGGCCGGCGGCGCGCCTCGCCGTTTGCCTGAGCGCAGCACGGCAAATCCGCCGGCCGGTATCATAGGGTTCCCTCTTTTCCCGATGAACCCGCAGGAGAACACGTCGTGCATGTCGGTGAGCGTTTCAACAGCATTTCCCATCTCGTCGGCGCGGTGCTGTCGGTGGTGGGTCTCGTGGCGCTCGTGACGATGGGCGCGCTCGAAGGCGACCCCTACAAAGTGGTGAGCTTCAGCGTGTATGGCGCGATGCTGATCCTGCTCTATGCGATTTCGACGCTGTACCACAGCGTGCGCAATCCGCGCCTGAAAGCGATCCTGCAGAAGTGCGATCACTCGGCAATCTACCTGCTGATTGCCGGCAGCTACACGCCGTTCACGCTGGTCACGTTGCGCGGCCCGTGGGGCTGGTCGCTGTTCGGCGTGAGCTGGGGGCTGGCCGTGTTCGGCATCGTGCAGGAGCTGACGCTCGGGCGGCGCACGCGCCTGCTGTCGATGATCCTGTACGTGGCGATGGGCTGGCTCGCGCTCGTCGCGGTGCGTCCGCTGATCCATGCGCTGCCGCCGGTCGGTACCGCGTGGCTGGTGGCCGGCGGCCTGATCTACAGCGCGGGGATCTACTTCTTCATCAACGACGAACGCATTCGCCACGGGCACGGCATCTGGCATCTGTTCGTGCTGGCCGGGAGCCTGTGCCAGTTCGTCAGTGTCGCGATGTATGTCGCGTGAGCGAAGGGCGGCGTTGAGGCGATGACGATGGGCTGTGCCGCGAGCATGCCTGCCGCCCCATGGGTTACCGGCGCGTGGCGGTCCGCAGTTGCGCAGCCGGTTCTTCGGGTGCCGGTGTCGATCGCGTCGTGATCCACCACGTTACCGCGGCGAGCGCTGACAGCGCGATCGCCATGACCAGCGCCACCCGCATCGCCGCTGGAAACGGCTGCAGCGTCGCGATGCATGCACCGAAAATCGCCACCCCAAGCGCCGATCCGCTCTGCCGCGCCGCGTTCAGCGCGGCCGCCGCCACGCCGGCGCGGCGCCGGTCGACCGTCCCGAGCGCCGGCGACGTCGCGGCGGGCGAGATGAATCCCGATGCGAAACCGATCGCGAGCATCGGCGCGACGGCGAGCCACGCAGGCGTAGCCGCACCGATGCCCGTCATGCCGAGCGCACCGGCCGCATAGAGCGCGAACGCCGCACACATCGAGCCGCGCGCGCCGAAGCGCGCAACCAGCCTGCCTGAACACAGCCCGCCGAGTGCGACCATCGCGGTCATCGGCAAGAACGCGAGCCCCGTGTCGAGCGGGCTGGCGCCCCGGACTTGCCGATAGAACAGGCTGAGCACGAACAGCAAGCCGTAGAACACGAACGCCGACGCCATCGACACGACCGTCGATCCGGCGAACAGCCGGTTGCGGAAGAACGCGAGCGGCAGCATCGGTTCGCGGCGCCGCGCTTCGATCGCGATGAACGCGCTCCACGCGACGACGCTCGTCACCGCGCCGCCGATGATCGGCGCCGAGCGCCAGCCGAGCGTCGGGCCTTCGATCAGCGTGCCGATCAGTGCCGCGATCGCGACGATGGCCGCGGCCTGGCCGCCCCAGTCGAAATGCCGCGATGCGTCGACGACGGCGGCGCGCACGACCGAGCGGCCGAGCCAGATGCCGGCCAGCCCGAGCGGCAGGTTCACGAAGAAGAGGCTGCGCCACCCGAACAGATGGATCAGCAGGCCGCCGATCAACGGGTCCGACGCCATTGCGATGCCGCCGCAGCCCATCCACAGGCTGATCGCCGACGCGCGCGCGGCCGGTTCGGGGAAGGCGCGATTGAGCAGCGCGAGCGAGCAGGGCACCAGCATCGCGCTGCCGACGCCTTGCAACGCGCGGGCGATCGCGAGCGCCGGGAGGGTCGGCGCGACGCCGCACAGCGCCGACGCGGCGACGAATACCGCGAGCCCGGCGATATAGACGTCGCGATCGCCGAGCCGGTCGCCGAGCGTGCCGCCCGTCATCAGCAGGCTCGCGAACGCGAGCGTGTACGCGTTCACGATCCACTGCAGGCCGGCCACGCGGCTGCCGAACGTGTGCGCGATGTCGGTGAGCGCGACGTTGACGATCGACGCATCGAGCAACACGAGCGTGTAGCTTACGCAGGTCGCGGCGAGCACACGATGCGCGGCGGCCCGGTCCGGTGCGGCGGCCGTCATGCGCGTTCGGGCGACGGTGTGGCGGCCCGCAGCGCATTGAACCCGACCCATCCCCAGTACACGCGATGATGCGCGATCAGCCCGTCATGCAGGTCCATCACCTCGACGAGATCGACCTGATCGCCGTCCGGCGTGGCGCGCGGGTATTCCCAGACGAGCTGGCGGCCGTTCGAGAAGAACAGACCGCTGCGGTACCAGCGCCCGAGCGTGTTGCCCGGATTGCGCAGGGCCGCCGCGAAGAACGCGCCGATCGCGGCCTTGCCGTGCAGCACGCCCGAGCCGTGTTCGGGCAGCGTGGCGACAACGAGCGGCGTTTCGAGCACCGCGTCGTCGGCATACAGCGCCATCAGCGCATCGACGTCGCGCGCGACGACGGCCGCGTGCCAGCCGTCATAAATGTGCCGGACATCGGCGTGGGCGTGTGACATGGCGGGTTCCGGAAGCATCGATAACGGAACCCACTGTATGGGCGCGCCGCCGCGGGACGTTTCACGTCGACCCGAAACGTGGATGTCGCCGCGGCGCGGGCGGCCGCGTGCCGGCCGTTATCCGGCCAGCGCGTCGAGATTCAGCCCGTACGACTTCCCGATCCACACCGCGCAATCGCGATGGTCGCGCAGTTCGTCGTTCGTATTCGGATGCAGGAAGATATCGAGCGTGCCGTGGTTCAGCACGAGCCACGGCACGATCTCGTCGAAGCGCGCGGCGTCGAACGCGATCTGGTACGACCAGGCCGGATGCGGGCCGACGAGGCGTTCGTGAAAGCGGCCGAGTTCGATGACCGCGCCGAACCGTTCGTCGACGACCTGGCGAAAAGCCCAGGCCGCGTCGCGGCTGGCTGCATCGAAATAGACGTGCGCGTGCCAACTGTGGATGGCGGTGGTGTCGAGGGCAACCATGAAAGGACTCGATAGAAATGGGAATGCATGAAGTGCCGTGCGAAACGGCCGATGCTTGATTATCGCGCGTCCTTGCCGTGCGCGTCGTGTCGCGATCCGGCAATCCGGACGCGATGCCTTGTCCTGAATCACGAGAGACGTTCGATCCGATCAGTCCGGTGATTGAGGTGTCCGCACGCGCGATATCACGCCGGAAGCCTTGTCGGCAGGTGCGCCGGTCGTGATCGCACCGGCAACACGTCATTTCGGAAATTGAAAAAGCGCCGTGTGCGCCGCGCCGGATCGTCTGAACAATTGCAATCAGGGCGTTGAATGAATTAAAGAAATTCCGATTTGGCGGGATTCACGCATGACGCGGTTTGCGCACCCGATTCCGAAGCCGAAAATATCAATTGCAGAATCGGCTATTCAAGCGGAATGCCGCGCGACATACGATGGTTTCAACGCATCGTCGAACCTGATCGATGCGGGGACAACCACCTGGAGGCCACTATGCGATCCTTCGTTCCCGTTGCGGTACTTTCGTGCGCACTCGCTGCGCTGCCCGCCGTCAGCTTTGCGCAATCGGTCGTTCCCGACGGCGCACCGACTGCCGCACTGTCGAGCTGGTCGGCGGCGCGTGCCGAGACCGACGCACAACTGATGCAAATGACGCGCGCCGGCTATCGCGCGACGTCGGCCGGCAACCAGAACTATCCGCTCGCGATGCAGCGCGCGCTCGAACGTGTCCACCATCCGGTGCCGGACCGGTCGCGCGAAGAGCGGGCTGCGATGGAAGCACGCGCCGCGCGCGACGTGCAGGGCGGTCATCCGGTCAAGGCGTTCTTCGTGAAGACCGCGTACTACCTGAAGGGCGAGAACACGTTCTGAAGCAGGAGACGAGCATGGCATGCGCTAACCGATTCCCCGACGCGTTGCGCGCGTCGATGATCCGCCGGCTGCCGGACGGGGGCGCGACGCGTCGGCGCGACGACGTGTCCGGCGTGCGGCGCCGCGCGAACGGCCATCGCGATGCAGGCCGTGGCGCCGTCGCGTGCCGCACCGCGTGCCCGGCGTTCGACACGGAAGACGCTGCGGCAAGCGAGGGCGGATCATGAAGGCCGTCCGGAAAGGCCGTCGCCACGTGCCGCTGACCCGCGAGTGGTTGCTACCCCTGCCGCCCGCACATGTGCGCGACATCTCGCTGAAATGCCACATGGCGCTCGTCGCGCTGCGCGGCGAGCACGGCAACGAAGCGTTGCTGATGCGGCTGCGTACGAGCGTCTACCTGGTGTTCCTCGCGCTCGACGACGCGGCCGCCCCAGATGCGAGCATCGACCTGTGCGTCGACGCGGAGCGCGTGCTCGATGCGAGCGTGGCGCGTGCCGAGCAAAGCGGCGCATGGACGCTGTACGACGACGAATGCGCGGTGCTCGAGCGCGTGCTTGCCGCGAACGATGCGTGCGTCGCGACGCTCACGCGGCACCGGCTCGCCGAGCTGTGGCGCCATGTGTGCTCGTTCGCCTCCGCGGAGCAGCCGGGGCTCGTCGCGCAGGCAGCGGCGAAGATGCGGGAGCCGGCCGCTCTGCATTGAGCGGCGGCATCCCGACCGATGCCCGGCCGGTGTTTCATACTCGTCCCATTCACAGGCGCTGACGCTCGCCGTCTAATGTCATCACGGAAGCCGAACGGGTTCGGTCGATGACGATCCATCCTCGCGTTTGCGACGATCGTGCATGTCGGCGCGAACGCATTCGTTTCGGTCAGGAGGAGCGATGGCGCTATACAGGGCAGGCGGCTACTTCACGTGCGGAAGCGGCCGCGCATTCAGCGAGAACCTGCCGCCGGGCAGCGAAGTGACGATCGCGGGCATCTATCGATGCACCGTGTGCGGCGACGAGATAGGCATTGCGAAGGGGCAGACGCTGCCGTCCGAGGACACACATCGGCACGATCTCGATCCGCCGTCCGACCCGCTGCTCGATCCCGGCCCGACCGCATGGCAGTTGATCGCGGCGGCGGAATCCAGACACTAGGCGAGCGGTACACGCACAAGATATGCCTGCGTGTGCCGATTCGTCCTGGCCCACGGCGACGTCCGGCAAAACAAAAGCGCCACGGAGCGAATGAACTCCGTGGCGCCTTCTGACTGCCTGCGCGGAGGCGCCAGCCCCCGCGTAGCGAAACCCGCTTAAGCTGCCGCTGCCGGCTTCGCCGCCTTTTGCAGCTTGCCCTTGCCGGCGCGCTGGATTTCCTCGAGCTTGATCTCGACGTGACGCGAGAACACGTACTCGGCCGGGCGCTGCTTGTCGATCGGAATGTCCGGCGCGAACGGGCCGTCGGTCTTGATGCCCTTGCGGCTCACGGCGAACGCCTTCAGCGGATGGGCCATCGTGTCCATCACGGCGGTCGCTTCGAAGCCGCAGTGGACCATGCAGTCCGCGCACTTCTCGTAGTTGCCGACGCCGTAGTTGTCCCAGTTCGTGTCTTCCATCAGTTCCTTGAAGGTCTTCACGTAACCTTCGCCGACCAGGTAGCACGGCTTCTGCCAGCCGAACACCGTACGCGCCGGGTTGCCCCACGGCGTGCACTTGTACGTCTGGTTGCCGGCCAGGAAGTCGAGGAACAGCGACGACTGGCTGAACGACCAGCGCTTGCCGCCTTCGCCGCGCTTCAGGATTTCGCGGAACAGGTTCTTCGTCTTGTCGCGGTTCAGGAAGTGCTGCTGATCCGGCGCGCGCTCGTACGCGTAGCCCGGCGACACGGTGATGCCGTCGACGCCGATCGGCTTCAGCGTATCGAAGAACTTCGCGACGCGCTCGGGGATCGCATCGTTGAACAGCGTGCAGTTGATGTTCACGCGGAAGCCGCGGCGCTTCGCTTCCTTGATGGCCGCGACTGCCTTGTCGTACACGCCTTCCTGCGACACCGAGTGGTCGTGCATCTGCGCGTCACCGTCGAGGTGGACCGACCAGACGAAGTACGGGCTCGGCTGGTAGTCGTCCATCTTCTTTTCCATCAGCAGCGCGTTCGTGCAGAGGTAGACGAACTTCTTGCGCTTCATGATGCCGCGGACGATTTCCGGCATTTCCTTGTGCAGCAGCGGCTCGCCGCCCGCGATCGACACGATCGGTGCGCCGCATTCGTCGACCGCTTCCAGGCATTCCTGGACGGACAGGCGCTGGTTCAGGATGGGGTCCGGGTAATCGATCTTGCCGCAGCCGTTGCACGCGAGGTTGCAGCGGAACAGCGGCTCGAGCATCAGCGCGAGCGGATAGCGTTTGTTGCCGGACAGGTGTTGGCGCGTGATGTACGCGCCGACGCGGACTTGCTGGAGCAGCGGAATAGACAAGAGATGTCCTCCTTAAACTTCGCGGGCGACAGCTTGCGTGAGCTTCGCCGGCAGCTTGAATTCGACTTTTTCCTCACGGCCCGCCATCGTCGTGACGTCGACGGGACCCAGCGCGCGCAACGCGCCGATGACATCTTCGACCATCTCCTCGGGCGCGGACGCCCCGGCGGTCAGGCCCACGGTCTGCGCATTCGCGAACCATTCGGCCTTTACTTCCGAACCGTCGGCGACGAGGTAGCTCGGCACACCGCTTTCGGTGCCGATCTCGCGCAGGCGGTTCGAGTTCGAGCTGTTCGTCGCACCGACGACCAGCAGCACGTCAACCTGTTCGCTCAGCTCGCGCACGGCGGCCTGGCGATTTTGCGTCGCGTAGCAGATGTCGCGCGTGTCCGGGCCGACGAGGTCGGTGAACCGGCGCTGCAGCGCTTCGATGATGCCGCGCGTATCGTCGACCGACAGCGTGGTCTGCGTAATGTACGCGACCGGCGTGTCGACGGGCAGCGTCAGCGTATCGACTTCGGCTTCGCTCTGCACGAGGATCACCTCGGCCGGAATCTGGCCGATCGTACCCTCGACTTCCGGGTGGCCCGCATGGCCGATCAGGATCAGCCGGCGGCCCGCCGCGACATACTGGCGGCCTTGCACGTGCACTTTCGTGACGAGCGGGCAGGTGGCGTCGAGCACGTCGAGCCCGCGCGTTTCCGCGTCGCGCTCGACCGTCTGGGCGACACCGTGCGCGCTGAAGATCGCGACAGCGCCGTGGGGCACCTCGTCGAGTTCCTCAACGAATCGGGCCCCTTTATTACGCAGATTTTCGACGACATGCCGGTTATGCACGATCTCATGACGCACATAGACCGGCGCACCGTGCTGTTGCAGCGCGCGATCGACGATCTCGATCGCACGGACAACCCCCGCACAAAAGCCGCGGGGCTGGGCAAGGATGACTCGCATAAGTGAGCGAACTCCGACGACAGACGCCGGGGTTCGAGGCGCTTGGCACGCGCTTGCTCGCCCCGGCTTGATGTTATGAAGGCAGGAACGAACCGGCCGGCCAGGCCCCGGAACCCCGAATTAATCGCGCATTTTAACTCTATCGGGAAGTCCTTGCTCTGGTGCTGTGCCTGGCGTGTTGCATTTGCGGGAGAACCGCGTCGGCGCTGGCGCGCGCGGAACCCAGTAAACTACGCGGTTTCGCGGGCAGCCGCTCCGGCTGCCCGGCGTCGCGCTCATTTCAAGGCCATTCGATGACCGTCGATTCTTACGCGTATTGCCCGGCCGCCCGCGCGGTTTCGGGCGTTGTGTTCCTGACCCCTATTAGTTTTGCCGATGCCGGCGCCCGACAGGAGGCGCGCCGATGATGCTGGTTCTTGCATTTCTGGTGTCCGGCCTGTCGCTGATGATCTGGATCGTGCTGCTCGTCGCGCGCGGCGGCTTCTGGCGTGCGGTGCCCGCGCGGCCGCTGCCGCCCGAGGCGCGCGGCGCCGCGGCCGAGGCCGGCTGGCCGGCCGTCGTCGCGGTCGTGCCGGCGCGCAACGAGGCCGACGTGATCGCCCGGGCGGCGACTTCGCTGCTCGAGCAGGATTACCCGGGCGACTTTCATCTGATCATTGTCGATGACCACAGCGACGACGGCACCGCCGACGCGGCCCGCGCGGCCGCGCTCGCGATCAACCGCGCCGACCGGCTGACGGTGCTGGCCGCGAAGCCGCTGCCGGCCGGCTGGTCGGGCAAGGTGTGGGCGCAGTCGCAGGGGATCGCCGCGGTGCAGACGCTCGGCCTGCCGGCCGACTACCTGCTGCTGACGGATGCCGACATCGGCCATCCGCCCGACGCCGTCGCGCAGCTCGTCACGCGCGCGCAGGCCGAGAACCGCGATCTCGTGTCGCTGATGGTGCGGCTGCGCTGCGATTCGTTCTGGGAAAAGGCGCTGATCCCGGCGTTCGTGTTCTTCTTCGCGAAGCTCTACCCGTTCTCGTGGATCAACAACCCGCGCAACCGGACGGCCGGCGCGGCGGGCGGCTGCATGCTCGTCAAGCGCACGGCGCTCGAGGAAGCGGGCGGCATCGAGTCGATCCGCGGCGCGCTGATCGACGACTGCAGCCTCGCCGCGCAGATCAAGCATCGCGGCGAAGGCCGCCATCCGATCCGGCTCGACCTGGCCGACCGCAGCGTGTCGCTGCGCCCGTACGACAGCTGGCGCGACATCTGGAACATGATCGCGCGCACCGCGTTCACGCAGCTGCACTATTCGCCGCTGCTGCTGGCCGGCACGCTGCTCGGGATGACGATCATCTATCTCGTGCCGCCCGCCGCGGCGCTCGCGTACGGCGCGCGCGCATGGCCGGCATGGCTCGCGTGGGCGTCGATGTGCGCCGCGTATGCGCCGATGCTGCGCTACTACCGGCGCTCGCCGCTGTGGGCGCCGGCGCTGCCGCTGGTCGCGCTGTTCTACGTCGGTGCGACGTTCGCGTCCGCGTGGCGTTACTGGCGCGGCAAGGGCGGCCAGTGGAAGGCGCGCGTGCAGGCGCCGGTGGATCGCTGAGTATTGCCAGGGAGGCGTGCCTCCCGGCAGCCGGAAAACAAACAGCCCGACCAGTGGAAACCGGTCGGGCTGTTTTGCTTCAGGCGGTGCCTTTTCGGCGGTGCGGCCTGCCGGCGCTCAGCGCTGCGTCAGCATCATGTACATCTGGACCACGACGTCCGGCGAGAACGTGAACGGCACCCAGCCGTAGCCCGTGTGGCGGGCCACCAGCAGGCGGTCGCCATTCGACTGTTTCTGCACGGCCATCATCGGGTTCTTCGTCGTCACGAAGCGCCAGCCGGCCGGGATGCCGGGCGGCGGCTCCGGCTGCATCGACGCGCGCGCATGCGCGAGTTCCTCGATCAGCTGGCCGAGTTGCTCCGGATGCAGCGTGATCGATTCGCCGTTGATGGTCAGCGTGAGTTCGTTCTGCGTCGGGCGCGACACGTGCAGCGTCGATTTGTCGGACGGGGCCGGGGTGGTGGCGCCATCGGCTTCGGCTTCGACTTCAACCGGCGTTTCGGCTTGCGCCGTCGCGACGATGGCCGTTTCGGCATCGGCCGTTGCATCCACCGTTTCGGCCGCAGACGGCGCGGGCGCGATTACGGCCGGTTCCGCCGCCGGCGTACCGGCCGGTGCGGGTTCGACGACTTCGGCTGCAACTGCCGTGGCGGCGACTGCGCTCGTCGCGGCTTCCTTGACGACGGCCTCGACCAGCGCCTCGGCGTCGGCGATGGCCTTCGCGTGGTGCTGCGCAGCCGCTTCGGCTTGTGCGATCGCTTCGGCATGACGCTGCGTGACGGCCTCCGCCTGCGCGGTGGCATCGGCGTGGCGCTGTGCGGCCGCCTCGGCCTGCGCGATCGCTTCGGTATGGCGTTGCGTGACGGCTTCGGCCTCGGCAGTCGCCTCGGCATGACGCTGCGCGGCGGCCTGCGTTTCCGCGATCGCCTGCGTGTGCTGCTGCGCGAGCGCTTCGGCTTCCGCGATCGCAGCCGTATGGCGCTGCGCGGCGGCTTCCGCTTCGGCGATCGCAGCCGCGAGACGCTGCGTGGCCGCTTCGGCTTCGGCGGTCGCTTCCGCGTGCCGCTTCGCGGCGGCCTCGGCTTCGACGGTCGCGGCTGCGTGACGCTGCGCGGCCGCCTCGGCTTCGGTGGCTGCCGCGTGATGGCGCTGGGCGGCGGCCTCGGCTTCGGCGATCGCTGCCGCGTGGCGCTGCGACGCGGCTTCGGCATCCGCGTGACGCTGCGCGAGCGCTTCGGTCAGCGCGGTGGCTTCCGTATGGCGCTGCGACGCGGCTTCGGCTTGCGCGGTGGCATCGGTATGACGCTGGGCGGCGGCTTCGGCCGCGGCGGCCGCGCTGGCGTGGCGCTGCTGCGCAGCCTCGGCATCGGCTGCTGCTGCCGTGTGGCGTTGTGCGGCGGCCTGCGCTTCGGCTTCCGCGGCGGCGTGACGCTCGGCCGCGGCCCGGGCTTCCGCTGCCGCGGCGCGCGCGAAGGCTTCCGCGCTGCGGGCCGCCTGCTGCGCGGCGTGGTGATCGTGGAGGAGCTGATCGACGCCCATGGTGAGCGAAGCGATCTGATCGTTCAGGTTCATGCGTGTCTTCTCTGCGTAAGACCCGCGATTTTAACCGCTGCGCCGGTACCGGGCCGCGTGGGACGTGTAACAAAGTGCGCAAAGCGGCGTGAAGCACGCCGCTTTGTGTTACTTCAGGTAGCCTGCGGAGCCGAACCAGTCGAGCGCATCGCGCAGCCCTTCGCGGTACGGGCGCGCCCGGTAGCCGAGTTCGCGCTCGGCCTTCGCGGACGTGAAATACATCTTGTTCTTCGACATCCGCAGCCCGTCCACGGTGACGAACGGCTCCTTCTTCGTGAACTTCGCGACCGCTTCCGCACCGACCGCGAGCGGGTAGAGCGGCCAGCGCGGCAGCGCGATCGTCGGTGCCTTGCGGCCCGTCATCTGCGCGATGTCGGCCAGCATCTGCTGCAACGGCAGGTTCTCGCCGCCGAGGATGTAGCGCTCGCCGATCCGGCCGCGCTCGAGCGCGAGGAAGTGGCCGTGCGCGACGTCGTCCACATGCACGAGGTTCAGCCCCGTGTCGACGAACGCGGGAATCTTGCCGAGCGCGGCTTCGACGATGATGCGGCCGGTCGGCGTCGGCTTAACGTCGCGCGGGCCGATCGGCGTCGACGGATTGACGATCACGGCCGGCAGCCCTTCGTCGGCGATCATCCGCTCGACCGCGCGCTCCGCGAGCACCTTGCTGCGCTTGTAGACACCGATCGCCTGCTCGGCCGTGAGTGGCCGGTTTTCGTCGGATGGATCGCCGGCGCTCGTCACCTTCAGCGTCGCGACGCTGCTCGTGTAGACGATCCGCTCGACGCCTTCCGCGCGCGCCGCGCGCATCGTCGCGACCGCGCCTTCGAGGTTCGCGCGTTCGATCTCGTCGGGATCGGGCGCCCACAGCCGGTAGTCGGCCGCGACGTGCAGCAGGTAGCGCACGCCGCGCAGCGCGGCGCGCATCGACGCCTCGTCGCGCATGTCGCCGGTGACGATCTCGGCGTCGAGATCCGCCACGTTCGTGCGCGGGCTGGTCGGGCGCACGAGCACGCGCACCGCATAGCCTTTCTGCTGCGCAATGCGCGCGACGGCCGAGCCGACGAAGCCGGATGCGCCGGTGACGAGAACGAGATCGCGGGAGGTATCAGTCATGCGTTTCCTTCAGGGCCGCGCGCGGGCGGCGCGGCGGTTGAGCATCGGCGAGATTGTACGTGGTCGGCGCGTGCGACGACGCCAGGCCGTGACGGGCGTGAACCGGCTCCGGCCCGTGTGCGAAGCGGCCGACGCGACTACAATGCCGGGCTTGAATGCAACGGGAGGGCGACGCGATGAGCCGCAATGAACTGGACGAACGGATCGAGACCTACTACGTGCGGGTGCGCGGCGTCGTGCAGGGCGTCGGTTTCCGTCATGCGACGGTGCGCGAGGCGCATGCGCTGAAGCTGCGCGGCTGGGTCGCGAATCTCGAGGACGGCACCGTCGAGGCGATGATCCAGGGCACCGGCGCGCAGATCGACCGGATGCTCGCGTGGCTACGCCACGGGCCGCCGGCCGCGCGCGTGACCGAGGTGACGTTCGAGGAACGCAAGACCGAGAAACGCTTCGAGCGCTTCCAGCAGCAATAAGAGGCGCGGAACGATCATGACGGGGTATCCGGAGGCCGGGCGCGGCCTCGTGTTGTCGGTGATGGCGTCGACGCTGTTCGCGCTGATGTCCGCTTACGCGAAACTGCTGGCGCCGCTCACGGGGCTCGACATCTTCGCGTGGCGGGTGTTGTGGACCGCGCCGGGGGCGCTCGCGCTGATCGCGCTGCGCGGCCGTTGGCCCGCGCTCGTCGACCTCCTGCGGCGCGGCGTGAGCGACTGGCGCCTGCTGATTGCGCTACCCGTGAGCGCCGCGCTGCTCGGCGTGCAGTTGTGGCTGTTCCTGTGGGCGCCGCTGCACGGCCGCATGCTCGAAGTGTCGCTCGGCTATTTCCTGCTGCCGCTGACGATGGTGCTCGTCGGCCGCTTCTACTATCACGAACGGCTCGATCCGCTGCAATGGGCGGCGGTCGCGTGCGCCGCGCTCGGCGTTGCGCACGAAGTGTGGGCGACGCGCGCGTTCGCGTGGCCGACGCTCGTCGTCGCGCTCGGCTATCCGCCGTATTTCGTGCTGCGCCGGCGGATCAACGCCGATTCGCTCGCCGCGTTCGCGGTCGAGATCGTGCTGCTGTGCCCGATCGCGTTCGCGATGGTCGTGACGAGCACGACGCACGTGGCCGGCCATCCGGTGCTGTGGGCCGTGCTGCTGCCGGGCCTCGGCGTGCTCAGCACGCTCGCGCTCGCGAGCTACCTGAAGGCGAGCCGGATGCTGCCGATGGCGCTGTTCGGGATTCTCGGCTACGTCGAACCCGTGCTGCTCGTCGCGGTGTCGCTGCTGCTGCTCGGCGAGACGCTGAGCATCGCGAAGCTCGCGACGTACGGGCCGATCTGGGTCGCCGTCGCGCTCACCGCGTGGCACAGCGCGATGCTGATGCGGCGCCTGCCCGTGCGCGGATAAACGTCGATCGCGATGCGGCGGCTGCATGCGGCGGGCCGCGTCGCGCACCGCAAAACCACCACGCCGCGGCGGTCGAACGCATCGATGCTGACCGCAAACTGGCGTCGCGCTGACGCGAGTCTGGCGACGCTGCCTGCCTTGCCCGACAAGGCCCGCGCCTGTAATCGAACCGAAGATTCGGTTGCACTTTGTTACTTAGGGTCTCCCCGGATCGGCCATTAGACTGGCCTTACCGACTTCCCTTCGTATGCAGCCTTTCAATGAACGGTCATCTCCGTGCCTGGCCGGCCGGGTTGGCGCGATGCGGGCATACGCGCATCGCCGCTGATCGCGCTCGCCTTCCGCTCCTCGATCCATTCTCCGGTGCGTGCCGCACCGCCGTCGTGCAGGTGGGCTCATGTCGTTGAGCCCGCCGCCTTCCGCCACGTTTCCACCGTCGCGCAGCGGCCGCCTGATCGAAGTCGATTTCTTCCGCGGCATCGTGCTGTTGATGATCGTCGTCGATCACATCGGCGCGAGCGTGCTGTCGCGCGTCACGCTGCACGCGTTCGCGCTGTGCGACGCGGCCGAGGTCTTCGTCTTTCTCGGCGGTTTCGCGACCGCGAGCGCCTATGGCGCGATCGCCGAGCGACACGGCGCGCGCGCCGCGCAAAAGCGGTTCGTGCGCCGCGCGATGCAGATCTACCGCGCGTTTCTCGCGACCTCGACGCTGATGCTCGTCGTGTCGGCCGTGCTCGATCACTACGGGATCGATGCGCCGAACCTCGCGCTCGACGACGTCAGCGTGATGCTCGCGTCGCCGCTCACGGGCGCAGCCGAGCTGCTGACGTTCCAGCGCCAGCCCTATCTCGCGTCGGTGCTGCCGATGTACGTGCTGTTCGCGCTGGCGTCGCCGGTGCTCGTGCCGTTCGCGCGCCGGCATCCGTGGCTGTTGGTTGCGCTCAGCATCGCGTCGTGGCTGACGGCGGGCTGGCTCGGCCCCGAGCTGCTGGATGCCGACGGATTTCGCTGGAGTTTCAATCCGTTCGCGTGGCAACTGATGTTCGTCGCTGGCGTGCTCGCGCGCTGCCAGCCGTTCTACCGGCGCATCGCGCTCGGACGCTGGGGGGCCGCCGCGACCGGGCTCGCGTGCGCGGTCGTGCTCGGCTGCGCGAGCTACAAGCTGTTCTCGGGGCTGCCGCTGCCGGAAGGCGTGTTCAAGCGCGATCTCGCGTTGCCGCGCGTCGTGAGCTTCGTGGCCATCGCGTGGCTGATGGCCGATTGCGTGCGCTTCGGCTGGATCGCGCGAATTGCGCAGGGTGTGCGGCCCGTCGTGGCCGTGGGCCAGCGCGGGCTCATCTGCTTCGTCGCGGGCGCGGCGATCTCGCTCGTCATCGATTCGCTGCTGCATCCGGTCGTGCGCAGCGCGGATCTGCGGCATGTCGGCGTAGGCGTCGTGGCCGACGCGTGCGCGCTCGGGCTGATGATGGCCGTGGCCGGTTCGGGAACGTGGATCGCGCGGTGGCGCAGCGCGGCCGCGTGAGCGGCGCGGGAGGCGGCGCGTGCGGCACGGACTGTGCCGCGCGGCGTCAGTGAGGTGAGCCGATACGGGAGCGGGGAACGGTGGTGGCGTCGTCGGATTCGGCGTCGTCGCGTTCGTCGGGCGCCGGATCGTCGCGTTCCGCGAGTACCGCGTCGGCTTCGGCCGCGGCGTGCGCGGCACGTATCGCGGTGCAGCGCTGAGCGTGCCGGATGTCCGACAGTATCCTCAAGAGCCGCGTTGTTCTGCTTTTCATCGTCTTCTCCCGCCAGTGCGCATCTCGCGAAGCGGATGCGCTTCGTGCATCCAGTGTAGGACGCGTTCGCGTGCCTGGCGGGAGAATGTGGCGTGCACGCCGCACGCCGAGGGATATTACTTACTGCGCGGCAGCGACGCCCTGCGCCTGCAAGGCTTCTTCGCGGCGCTCGTCCGCACAACGCTGGTGCTGACGCGACAGGCGGTTCATCAGCGGCAGCAGCAGCAGCGCGAGCAGCATGCCGATCGCGGCGAGCCAGCCGAGCTTCTCGAACAGCGACAGGTACAGCGGCAGCGATTCGGTGGCCGGCAGTTCGTGCGACGGCATCTGCGCGAAGTTCGCGACGACGCTGCCCAGATACTGCGACACGCCCGTCGCGACGAAGTACGCGCCCATCATGAAGCCGCTCATGCGCGCCGGCACGTAGCGGGCGATCATCGCGAGGCCGAGGCCGCTCACCAGCAGTTCGCCGAGCGAGTAGAGGCCGTAGCCCCACACCATGAACCACGACGACACACGGCCGTCGACCGCGTAGCGGCCGCTGATCGTGAACACCAGGTAGCCTGCGGCCACTGCGCCGAAGCCGAGTGCGTACTTCGCGGCGACCGGCAGGTCACGGCCGCCCTTCGCGACGGCGTTGTAGACCCACACGAGCACCGGGCTCAGCAGCATGATCCAGATCGGGTTCAGCGCCTGGAACTGCGCGGCGCTCCACGTGAACAGCGTCGTGCCGAACAGCATGAAGCGCGGATCGACGTTGCGCAGCGCGAACAGCGTCAGCGACGTCGACATCTGCACGTAGAAGATGAAGAACAGGATCACCTGGCCGATCAGCACGAGCGCCGCGATCAGGCCCGCGCGCTCCGAGCGCTCCGACTTCGCGATCATGTACGCGAAGATCGCGAGGATCGCGAACGCTGCCGTCCACACGCTGGCGACGGCGAGCTGCTTGTGCTGCAGCACGTACAGCGTGATCAGCGCGAGCCCGACACCGCCCAGCGCGACCGCGCCGAGGCGCTTCCAGCGGATCGGCTGGTCGTCCGGCAGCGAGCCGACGTGCGCGAGCGTCCGATGCATCAGCATGAAGTTGAGGATCGCGAGCAGCATGCCGCCGCAGCAGACCGCGAACGCGGTGTGCCAGCCCCAGTGATCCTTGATCCACGGCGTCGCGAGCATCGACACCGTCGAGCCGATGTTGACCGCCATGTAGTAGATCGTGAACGCGCTGTCGATGCGCGCGTCGTCGCCTTCATAGATGCGGCGCACGAGGTTGGCCGCGTTGGCCTTGAACAGGCCGTTGCCGACGACGATCACGCCGAGCGACGCGTACATGTACGTCAGGTGATCGTTCGGGACCGACAGCATCAGGTAGCCGGCGCACAGCACGGACGCGCCGATGATCATCGTGCGACGGGCGCCGAGCACCTTGTCGCCGATCCAGCCGCCGATCGACGGCGCCGCATAGACGAGTGCGGTGAACGCACCCCAGGTCAGGTTCGCATGGCTGTCGGTGAAACCGAGCCGGTCGACCATGAAGAGGACCAGGAGCGCGGCCATGCCGTAGTAGCCGAAGCGCTCCCACATTTCGATGAGGAAGACCGTCGTGAACGATCGGGTTTGTGAAACGGGTGGTTGCATCATCAATCTCGTTTGAAACGGACGGCACGGATCACGCGTCGTCTTTTTGGGGTCGAACTGGCGCCGGTGCACAATGGGGCCGGGTAGGCTTCGTGCTGGCGGTGGAACAGTCGGGCGGTTAGCCCGGGCCGGGGTCTGACTCCGCCTGGTGTGGCGGGGAGGGGCCCCGACCGGCGCGCGCATGGTAGCGGCTACCGGTCCGGTGCGTCACGTACCTGCCACCTAGGGAAACTCCTAATGTGGCAGTAGCTTTCAGGAACATTCGTCTCATCATCTATTTGTAAGCTTTCGTGCCGACTCTCCGAAGATTCCCGGAGAGCCGCTTGCAGCTTGCCTGTGAAGCCGGCGAGTCTGGCAAGATAGCGCGTCGTTTCGCTCGCTTCGTGTCCCGTTTAGTGCACCGGGCTTGACACCGAAGACGTGTGCGAACCCGAAGACTAAGCTATATCGTTCTAACTTAGTTATTTTCCATCAAACATTTTTTGACGATCACTTTTCGGCCTGCTATGGTTCCCCCCACTGAAAACTCGCGGGCTGCAGATGCTGCCGCGCTGGGCAGCAAGATTCGCGCGTTGCGCCAACGACTCAAGCGCACGCTCGACGACACCGCTACCGCCGCGGGGATTTCGAAGCCGTTTCTGTCTCAAGTCGAACGCGGGCTCGCGTCGCCGTCGCTGACATCGTTGGCCGGTATCGCGCACGCGCTCGGTGTGACGGTGCAGTACTTTGTGGATACGCCGAGCGAGGAACGCTCGGTTTGCCGAGGCGAGCAGCTGCGCTTCTTCGGGTTTGCCGATTCGGCGAATCTGTTCGCGAGGCTGACGAACGTATCCGAAGGGCGCCAGCTGGAGGCGATCCTCGTGAGGATGCCGCCGGGGCAGAAGCGGTCTGAGGTGACGACACATGCAGGAGAGGAGTTCCTGTATGTGATTGAAGGGGAAGTGTCGCTGACGCTGGAAGGCAAGACGTTCGTCCTGCAGGCCGGCGACAGCTCGCACTATCAGTCGACGGTCCCGCACAGCTGGGTCAACACCGCGAAGATCGAGTCGGTGGTGGTCTGGGTCGGGACACCGAGGCTGTTCTAACGCACAGGTATTCCTTCGTTTCGAAGACGGAATACCTGTCGAAAGAAACGTAAGGAATACTAAAATGCTACACGAGAATCACGGGCCTCCTCAATCGCTGCACCCGTCAGCGTCTCACGCGTAAGCCGCGGCATCCGCCGCGCGACGCTCACCGAACAAACCTTCTCAAGACTGCCACGATGAAATCCTTGCATGCCATGTCGGCCGTGCTGGCCGCGCTCGCCCTGACGACGCCTGTTGCCCACGCCGTTACCGTCCCGTCGAACGTCGCGCTCGCTCCCCAACAGGACCTGACGCGACAGGTGCCCGCCGAAATCGAGTCGCTCGACCCCGCGCACATCGAATCGTGGACCGGCAACACGATCGGCCTCGACCTGTTCGAAGGGCTGGCCCGCATCGATGCGGCCGGCCAGGTCGTGCCGGGCGTTGCGCTGTCGTGGGAGCGCAAGACGCCGACGACGTGGATCTTCAAGCTTCGCCATGACGCGAAGTGGAGCAACGGCCAGCCGGTGACGGCCGCCGATTTCGTCTATTCGTGGCAGCGCCTCGTCGATCCGAAGACGGGCTCGAAGTACACGATCCTCGTCGAGTTCGTGAAGAACTCGAAGGACATCATCGCAGGCAAGGCCGCGCCGTCGACGCTCGGCGTGCGCGCGATCGATCCGTACACGCTGGAAGTGACGACCGACGTGCCGGTTGCATTCTTCCCGGAACTGACGGCCATGGTGCCGCTCGCGCCGGTGAACAAGGACACGGTGACGAAGCTCGGCGACGCATGGACGCGCCCGGGCAACATCGTCAGCAACGGCGCATACCAGCTCGTCGACTGGCAGCCGAACAACCGCATCGTGATCTCGAAGGATGCGAAGTACTGGAACGCGCCGAAGGTCGTGATCAACAAGGTCACGTACTTGCCGATCGAGAGCGACGAGACGGCGATGCGCATGTACCAGGCCGGCCAGATCGACTACAGCTACTCGATCCCGTCGGGGATCTTCCAGCAGGTCAGCAAGCAGTTCGGCGGCGAACTGCGCCAGGGCCTGCAGCTCGCGACCTATTACTACTACCTGAACAACAGCGATCCGGCGCTGAAGGACAAGCGCGTGCGCCAGGCGCTGTCGATGGTGCTCGATCGCGACGTGCTGACGCAACGGCTCACGCAGGCCGGCGAGAAGCCGATGTACGGCCTGATGCCGAGCGGCACGAAGGGCGTGCAGCCGTTCACGCCGGATTGGGCGTCGTGGCCGATGGCCAAGCGCGTCGAGACCGCGAAGAACCTGCTGAAGCAGGCCGGCTACTCGGATGCGAAGCCGTTGTCGTTCACGCTGACGTACAACACCAACGACCTGCACAAGAAGGTCGCGCTGTTCGCCGCGTCGGAATGGCGCACCAAGCTCGGCGTCAATACGAAGCTCGAGAACGTCGAGTTCAAGGTGCTGATGAAGGAGCGTCATGACGGCAAGGTGCAGATCGCCCGTGACGGCTGGTTCGCCGACTACAACGACGCGATGACGTTCTTCGACCTGCTGCGCTGCGGCAGCGCGCAGAACACCGTCGGCTACTGCAACAAGCAGGCCGACGCGCTCGTCGACGAAGGCAACCAGAAGCTCGACGACAAGGCACGCGCCGCGCTGCTCACGCAGGCGCACGACATGGCGCTGAGCGACACGCCGATGGTGCCGCTGTTCCAGTACTCGGCCGATCGTCTCGTGAAGCCCTATGTGGGCGGCTACTCGCTGAAGAACGTGATCGACATGCGTGCTTCGCAGGACATGTACCTGATCAAGCACTGAGCGGAGCGATCATGCTGGCCTACGCATTGAGGCGCACGTTGTGGGCGGTGCCGACGATCCTCGCGGTCGTCACCGTCTGCTACCTGCTGCTGCACTTCACGCCCGGCGGTCCGTTCGATACGGAAAAGCAGTTGTCCGCTGCGACGCTCGCGAACCTGAACGCGAAGTACCACCTCGATCAGCCGCTGTGGAAGCAGTACCTGATGTACCTCGATTCGCTGCTGCATGGCGATCTCGGTCCGTCGTTCCGCTACGTCGACTGGTCGGTGAACGATCTCGTGAAGAAGGCGCTGCCCGTGAGCCTCGGCGTGGGCGGCGTGTCGATCCCGATCTCGATCGTGTTCGGCGTGCTGCTCGGCACGGTCGCGGCGGTGCGCCGCGACAGCTTTATCGACCGCGTCGTGATGCTGATCGGCAACGTCGGCAATGTCGTGCCGCCGTTCGTGCTCGGTCCCGTGCTCGTGTGGATCTTCGCGATCCTGCTGAAGACGTCGTCCGGCAACGGCTGGCTGCCCGCGGGCGGCTGGGGCGACGGCGGCTGGCAGTACCGGCTGCTGCCGATCGTGCTGCTGACCTTCATCAACATGTCGCTGCTCGCGCGCGTGATGCGCGGCTCGATGATCGAGACGCTGTCGAGCAACTACATCCGCACCGCGCGCGCAAAGGGCCTGCCGGGCTCGACGATCGTGCTGCGCCATGCGCTGAAGCCCGCGCTGATGCCGGTCGTGTCGCTGTTCGGCACGGTCTGCATCTCGTCGATCACGGCGGCCGTCGTCACCGAATCGGTGTTCGCGCTGCCGGGCCTCGGGCAGCTCGTCGTGAACGGCGCCATCAACCGCGACTACACGCTGGTGCTCGGCCTCGTCGTCCTGACCACCGTCTGCGCGGTGCTGTTCAACCTGCTGGTCGACCTCGCTTACGCGTGGCTCGATCCGCGCATCCGTTATTGAGCGAGGCACAGCGATGACTCCGACTACTCCCGTCGTCGGCCTGCCCGTGCAGACCGACTCGCCGCCGCGTTCGCGCTCGCCGCTCGCGCTTGCGATGGCGCGCTTCCTTCACAACCGTGCGGCCGTGTTCAGCCTCGTGCTGCTCGCGCTCATCACGCTCGCCTGTTTCGTCGGCCCGTGGCTGCTCGCGGCCGATCCCGCCGCGAGCGACTGGGGCTCCATCAGCCTGCCCCCGACCTGGGCGAACCAGCACTGGTTCGGCACCGACGAGCTCGGCCGCGACCTGCTGGTGCGGACGCTGATCGGCGGCCGCGTGTCGATCGAGGTCGGCCTGCTCGGCACGCTCGTGTCGGGCCTGTTCGGCGTCGCATGGGGCGCGATCGCGGGCTTCGCGGGCGGTCGCGTCGATTCCGTGATGATGCGCATCGTCGACATGATGTACGCGATCCCGTACCTGCTGATCGCGATCCTGATGATGACCCTGTTCGGCCGCTCGTTCATGCTGGTCGTGCTGACCATCAGCGCGTTCTCGTGGATCGACATGGCGCGTGTCGTGCGCGGCCAGACGCTGTCGCTGCGCAGCCGCGAGTTCGTCGATGCGGCACGGGCGATCGGCGTATCGCCGGCGTCGATCGTGCGGCGCCACATCGTGCCGAACCTGCTCGGCGTGGTCGTCGTGTACGCGACGGTCTCGGTGCCGGGCATCGTGCTGACCGAATCGGTGCTGTCGTTCCTCGGCCTCGGCGTGCAGGAACCGATGACGAGCTGGGGCGTGCTGATCCAGGACGGCGCGCAGAAACTGGAATCGATGCCGTGGCTGCTGCTGGCCCCGGCCGTCATGCTGTGCGTGACGCTTTACTGCGTGAACTTCGTCGGCGATGGCCTGCGTGACGCGCTCGACCCGAAGGATCGCTAAAGATGTCGGCACTGCTTGAAGTAGACAACCTCGGCGTGCGCTTCACGCGCAAGGACGCGCCGCCAGTGGACGCCGTGAGCGGCGTGTCGTTCTCGCTCGAAGCCGGCAAGACGCTCGGCATCGTCGGCGAATCGGGCTCGGGCAAGAGCCAGACCGTGATGGCGATGCTCGGCCTGCTGGCCGGCAACGGCTCGACCACCGGCGCCGCACGCTATCGCGGCGACAATCTCCTCGAGATGGATGCGCGCGCGCTGAACAAGGTGCGCGGCGACCGGATCGCGATGATCTTCCAGGATCCGATGACGTCGCTCAATCCGTTCCTGACGATCGAGCGGCAGATGACCGAGACGCTGCAGCTGCATCGCAAGCTGTCGCGCAAGGACGCCACGAAGCGCGCGATCGAGGCGCTCGAATCGGTGCGCATCCCCGATGCGGCACGCCGCATCCGCATGTATCCGCACGAGTTTTCGGGCGGCATGCGCCAGCGCGTGATGATCGCGATGGCGCTGCTGTCCGAGCCGGAAATCCTGATCGCCGACGAGCCGACCACCGCGCTCGACGTGACCGTGCAGGCACAGATCATCGACCTGCTGCGCGAGCTGAACCGCGAGCGCGGCACCGCGATCGTGCTGATCACGCACGACATGGGCGTGGTCGCGGGCCTCGCGGACGACGTGATGGTCATGTACGCGGGCCGCACCGTCGAATACGCGCCGGCCGAATCGATCTTCGCGGCGCCGTCGCATCCGTACACGATCGGCCTGCTCAACGCGCTGCCGCGCCTGACCGACGCGGACGATGCGCCGCTCGTCGCGATTCCCGGCAATCCGCCGATGCCCGGCACCGCGCCGGCCGGCTGCGCGTTCGCGAAGCGCTGCACGTATGCGGAAGAACGCTGCGGCGCGGCGCGCCCCGCGCTCGAAACCTATGGCGCCGTGGGCGCGGTGCGCGCGTGCCACCGTCCCGTGGCCGATCTGACGGGAGGTCTGCGATGAGCGTCGATGAACGCCAGAATGCCGGCGCGACGGACGACACGCTGCTGTCCGTCGAAGGTCTGAAAGTGCATTTCCGCGTGCCGCTCGGCGGCTATCCGTGGTCGCCGAAGGGGACGCTGCGCGCCGTCGACGGCGTGTCGTTCGACGTGAAGCGCGGCGAGACGGTCGGGCTCGTCGGCGAATCGGGCTGCGGGAAGTCGACGCTCGCGCGTGCGCTGATCGGCCTCGTGCCGATGACGGCCGGCACGGTGAAATGGCGCGGCGAAGCCGTGGCGCCCGATCATCTGCGCGGCACCACGATGCGGCGCGAAGTGCAGATGATCTTCCAGGATCCGCTCGCGTCGCTCGATCCGCGCATGACGATCGAACAGGTCGTCGCGGAGCCGCTCGTCACGCACCAGGCCGGCCTCGGCCGCACCGAGGTGCGCCGCCGCGTCGTCACGATGCTCGAGCGCGTCGGCCTGAACGCACATCACCTGCTGCGTTATCCGCACGAATTTTCCGGCGGGCAGTGCCAGCGCGTCGGCATCGCACGCGCACTGATCGGCGAGCCGAAGCTCGTGATCTGCGACGAACCCGTATCGGCGCTCGACGTGTCGATCCAGGCGCAGATCGTGAACCTGCTGCGCGACCTTCAACGCGAACTGTCGTTGTCCTATCTGTTCGTTGCGCACGATCTGGCGGTGGTGAAGGCCATCAGCCAGCGTGTGCTCGTGATGTATCTCGGCCGCGTGATGGAGTTCGGCACGCGGCATGACGTGTACGGCGTGCCGCAGCACCCGTACACGAAGGCGCTGCTCGACGCGGCGCCGACGCCGGAGCCGGCGCGCGAGCGTGCTCGCCGTCCGATGCTGCTGGCGGGCGAGATGCCCTCGCCGCTCAACCCGCCGTCCGGCTGCGCGTTCCGCACGCGCTGCCCGGTCGCGATCGAAGCGTGCGCGCAGGACGTGCCGCTGCCGGAAGTTCGGCAGGGGTCGGCCGCGCGTGTCGCGTGCATCCGCGCGGGTGTGGCGTGAGCTGAAGTGACGCAGCAAACATAACCAAGGCAGGTCAACAGGGGTAGGTGCGGCGCGAACGATCTTCGCGCCGCGGGTACAGGCGCGTCCTTGATCGGGCGCGCCGGGGGGCCGGGAGCGGATCGCAACCGGCGTGGACGATATCAACACAAGACGAGAATTACGATGAAAAAACAGAAGACGATCGGGACGGCATCGAAAATGCTGCTGGCCTGGGGGCTGCCGGCGCTCGCCGGTGTCTCGCTGACGGGCGTCGCGCACGCCGACGACGCGGCCCCCGCACCGCTGACGGTCGCGCAGGCCGCACCGGGCACGACCGTTGCGCAGGCAACGACCCCGAACGCCGTCATCAACGCCGAAGCGAACCAGGCCGTCACGCCGCCCGACGAGCCGTCGGCGCAGTCGCAGTCGAAGGGCTTCATCGCCGACAGCCATCTCAACTTCCTGTTCCGCAACTATGCGGACGTGCTCGACGCCAAGGGCGGGCCGCATCGCCACGCGTGGGTCCAGGGCGCGATGGCGAACTTCGAGTCGGGCTATACGACGGGCCTGATCGGCATCGGTTTCGACGCATCGCTGTATGCGGCGCTGAAGCTCGACGGCGGCAAGGGCGCCGGCAGCATGGTGCACATCGCGAAGGGCGGCGGTGGCGGCAACCAGCTCGCCTGGGCCTATCCCGGCATCTACGACGTGAAGGCGCGCATCTCGAACACGGTGGTCAAGTACGGTCTGCAGGCCGTCGACAACCCGTTCATGGAACAGCACGACAACCGTGCGCTGCCGCCGACGTTCCTCGGTGCGACCCTCGTCAGCAATGAATTCAAGAACGTGATGCTCGAGGCCGGCAGCTTCACGAAGACCGACGCGCGTGGTCATACGACGCTCACCAACCTGACGACACAATACGGCGGCACGCGCATCAACCGCCTGTCGTACGTCGGCGGCACGTGGGACTACTCGCCGAACGGCGAAGTCGCGCTGTACGCGAACCAGGCCGACGACGTGTGGCACCAATATTACGCGTCGGTGAAGCACAGCATCGGCAGCCCGCAGACGATCAAGTGGACGGGCTTCGGCAACGTCTACTCGACGCACGACACCGGCGATGCGCTGCAAGGCAAGATCAACAACAACGCATACAGCCTGTCGCTGGCCGCGCAGCACGGCCCGCACGAGCTGCTGCTCGGCTTCCAGCAGGTGCTCGGCGACCAGTTCTTCGATTACCTGAACGAAACGAACGGCATCTTCCTGACCAACTCGATGGACGTCGACTACAACGCGCCGCACGAAAAGTCGCTGCAGCTGCGTTATACGTTCTACGGCAAGGAAGCGGGCCTGCCGGGCTTCAAGGCGATGGTCTGGGGCGTGACGGGCTGGGGTGCGGACGGCAGCGCGGGTGCGGCGAACGACCCGAGCAAGTCGAGCATCTACTGGGCTAACGGTGCGCCGGTGCAGGGCCGTCACCACGAGTTCGGCTTCATCCCGTCCTACACGTTCCAGAGCGGCAAGCTGAAGGACACGAAGGTCACGTTCATCGCGATGTGGCACGCCGGTTCGGCACACTACTCGGACGCGACGAACACCGAGTACCGTCTGGTCGTGAACCTGCCGCTGCACGCGTTCTGATCGCAGGGGGCGCAGGCGCCCCCGCATCGCACGGCCGGCCTTCGATCGAAACGATCAGGCCGGCTTGTGCAGCCCCGCGACCGGATCGTTCGCAGCGGGCATGTCTTCCACGAGCGACGTGAGCTGGCGGCCCGTATCGCGCCATGCATCGAGGCCGCCGCGCAGCGCGAGCGCATCGGTGAAGCCGGCGTCGAGCAGGCGCTTCGCCATCAGCGCGGCCGTGAACTCGTTAGGGCACGAGCAATACACGACGAACTTCTGCGTGATCGGATAGCGCGCGACGATGTCGCCGATCTGGCGTTCGTCGGCGAACTGTGCACCGGGAATCGTGAACGGATCGAGCTTGCGGTGCTCGGGCGAGCGCACGTCGAGGACCACCGGCGCGGTGGTATCGCGCAGCATCGCGTCGAGCTCGTCGACGCCGACCCGCGCGCTCGCGAGCTGGCGGATCAGTGCGCGGCGGCGCATCCAGCGGATCGCCGCGTACACGGCCAGCACCGCGACGGCCGCCAGCAGCGCCACGCGGCCGAGCTGGCCCGCACCGGCGAACAGCCAGTCGATCTGGCGAGCGAACATCAGCCCGACCATCAGCCCGACGATCGTCCACAGCGCGGCGCCGAGCGCGTCGTAGCCGAGGAACGTGCGATAGCGCGTGCCGAACGCGCCGGCCATCGGCACCGACACGAGCGACAGCCCCGGAATGAAGCGCGCGACGGCGAGCACGCGCACGCCGTAGCGGCCGAAGAAGCGTTCGGTTTTCTTCACGCAACTGTCACGCGACAGCGACAGGCGGCAGATCGTCTTCAGCGTCGTGCCGCCGAAGCGCCGGCCGGCGAGGTACCACACGGTGTCGCCGATCAGTGCGCCGAGCACCGACAGCGCGACCACCGTGACCAGTTGCGAGCCGATCATCGCCGGATGCATCGCGGACATCGCGCCGAACAGCACGAGCGTCGGCATCGCGGGCACCGGCAGCCCGATGGCCGCCGCGAGCACGTTGGCGAAGACGAGAAGCGGCCCGTATTGGGCGACGAGGTCGCGGAGGAGCATGACGGCTGGCCGAAAAGGAAACGCGCGCGGAAAGCACGCAGATGGGCCGATTATCGGCCTTTTTCAAGTCAGCGGCGGGAATAACGCACAGTGCCTGACGGCGGCGGGGCGCGGTGAGCCGGCGCGTTGCGCGCGGCTCACCGTTCGAAATCAGGAGGAGGTGCGGGCGAGCGACGCGGCGCCGTGGTTTTCGCCGGGGAGCTCGGCGCCGTGCGAGCGGATCGCCGCGATCAGTTCGGCCGGCGTGATCTCGTAGCGGACTTCGCGGTGGATGCCGGGCTTGCGTTCGTCGATCTCGATCAGTAGCACGCTCTTGCCGTCGCCGGTTGCTTCGAGCCGGAGCGAGCGCAGTTCGCGACCGTCGGCCGCGTCGTGTTCGGTGAGCAGGGTCATTGCCCCGGATGAGCCGGTAGTGCGCATCGAACCTATCCTCGTATCGTGGATGCCAAAGTGGCGAAGATGTCTTTGTTGAATACAGCTTGGCGCAGTTTAACGCGAACGGGCCGCAATTCGGAGCAATTTCGTTGGGGTGAATTGAGGGCTGAACCATTGATCCTTCTGATGTTTGAGCCACGCGGGGCGGGCGTTTGCGCCGGATCGGGCGCAGCCGCGGCTGGCGCCTGACCGCCGTTCGCGGCCGGGCCGCCCCGGGCGGCGACACGCGGCACAGCGCGGGTCGCCGCGGCGGCATCAGAAGCGGTCGGCGAGCCCCATCGCCGGGTCGCTGACCGAGTGGCGGCCGGTTTCGACGCGGCCGGCGACGCGGCGCGAGAAACTCGCGTCGCTGTCCGCGGTGACGATGAAGTCGTACCAGTGGCCGGTCGAGTCGAGGTTCCAGTGCAGCTCGGCCTGGTCGCCGGCGCGCACCGTGACCGTCCACGTGGTACCGGTCCCGTGGCCGTGACCCTGGCTGCTGCCGTCCTCGTTGCCCTGGATGTGACCGCGATCGTCGTGCGCGCCGCGGCCGGACAGCGGCCCGTAGACCTGGTTCGACTGCACGGTGAAGCGCACCGTGCCGCCGCCGTGGTTGCGCAGCTTCAGGTGGAGGTTGCCGCTCGCGCCCGCATAGCCGACGCGAACCTCCGGCTGCGGCGCGCGGGCACCGGCCAGGCGGCTGAGGTCACCGGTGAAGCGGCGGTGATAGCCGTTCGGGCCCAGCACCCACAGGTCATATTTACCGCCGTTGTCGGCGCGCGCGGCCCAGTCGCCGTGCAGCGTCTTGCCCGGTTCGACGACGTAGCGCCGCGGCAGGCGGTCGAGGTGCAGCTTGTCATAGACGTGAAACACGGCGGCGGCGCGGCCCGTGTTCGCGAACTTCAGCGTGACCGTGCCGTTGCCGGCGTCGGCACGCGCGCTGGCATGCAGTTCGTAAGGCAGCGCGCGCGACGGGCGCACGCCGGTCGCCTGCGCGGGCAGCGACGGGGCGGCCGGCGGCACGATCTTCGGCGCGGCCTGCTGCGCGGTGCTCAGCGCGTCGACCTGGCTTTTCGTCGTATGGCCCGCGAGCGTCGGCAGCGGTTCGTTGTTCGGCGAGCGGAAGTTGAACGCGCTCGTCAGGTCGCCGCACACCGCGCGGCGGTACGGGCTGATCTGCGGCTCCGCGACGCCGAAGCGCTTTTCGAGGAAGAGCAGCGTCGACGTATGGTCGAACACCTGCGAGTTGACCCAGCCGCCGCGGCTCCACGGCGACACGACCCACATCGGCACGCGCGGGCCCGGGCCGTACGGACGGCCGTCGATCGCCGGCTGGCTCGACGTGGCCGGCGTGAAGTCGTGGTACTCGGCGGCGACGTCGGCCTCCCGCAGCGTATGGCCGCCCGCGAGCGTGCCGTCGGCGTTGCGCGACGGCACGGCCGGCGACGGCATGTGATCGAAGAAGCCGTCGTTCTCGTCGTAGTTCACCAGCAGCACGGTCTTGCTCCACACCTCCGGGTTTGCCGTCAGCGCATCGAGCACGGCCTGCACGTACCAGCCGCCCTGCGCAGGGCTCGACGGCCCCGGATGTTCGCTGTACACGGACGGCGGGATGATCCACGACACCTCGGGCAGCGTGCCGTTGCGGATGTCGTCGCGGAACGATTCGAGGAAGCCGTACGGCATCGTGTTGCCGAACCCCTTCGCGAGCGGGCTCAGCGGATCGTCGATCGCCGGATCGTAGAACGCGCCGGCCGCCGTCACGGGCTGCGTGATGTCCGTCGACGCGACGTACGCGGGCCGGCGCGCGGGCGGCATCTGCTCGATCGCCGCGCGCCAGTGGCGGAAGCTCATCATCTCGTTGCAGCCGAAGTTGTCGATCAGGCTCTGGTAGACCTTCCAGTTCACGCCGGCCTGCTGCAGCCGGTCGGCGTAGGTGGTCCAGGTCCAGCCCTGGCTCGACGGGCCGATGTCGTTGCCGCCGTTGAACTGGTTGTTCAGCGCGGCGATCTTCACGCGGCTGCCGTCGGCCGGGCTGATGCCGTTCGGGCCGTTGGTGCCGCTCCAGTAGAACAGGCGGTTCGCGATCGTGCCCGTGTGCATCCCGCAGTGGTAGTGGTCGCACAGCGTGAACGCATCGGCGAGCGCGCGCTGGAACGGCACTTCCGCCGCGTCGTAGTAACCCATCGACAGCGGCGTCTTCGCGTCGGGCCAGCGGTTCATCCGGCCGTGGTCCCACGCGGCCTGCGAATCGGCCCACGTGTGCGGTGTGCCGCCCGCGCGCTGTGCGTTGCCCTGGCTCGCGTCGAGGTGATACGGCGTGACGGTGGTGGCGGGCGTCGGCTTCGTGTACGTCTGGTAGAACACGTTGCGGCCGTTCGGCGACGGTACCGCAAAGCGGTCGCCGTAGCCGCGCACGCCCTTGAACGTGCCGAAGTAGCTGTCGAATGCGCGGTTCTCCATCATCAGCAACACGACGTGCTTCACATCCTTGATGGTCCCGGTTTCGTGAAACGCGGGAATCGCGAGCGCGCGGCGGATGCTCGGCGGAAACGCGGACAGCGCGGCGGCGGCGAGGCCGGAAGTGGCGGTTTGCTGGAGGAATTTGCGGCGTGACGTCATGGCGTTCGGGTCCTGTGATGATGGGAGCGTTCGTGACTTCGTCTGGAGGCGCCCGTGCATCGCCCCCCTGGGACGATTCGCGCGGCGTGTGCGTTCGAGTGCATCGGCCGCGCGTGGCGGAGGTGCGCGCATCGCGCGCGATGCGTGGTGTCGCGCGGATGCCTTGGCCGTCGCCGCGATCCTGTGCAACGCGCGCTCGTGATGCGCGGGCCAGGACGTCGGCACACACCGGCCCGGCGCATGCCGGGTTGGGCGGCGCCCAGTCTAGGGAGGCGGCGTGACGCCGACGTGATGAAGACATGACATCGCATGTCGTGCGCGTGACGTTGCGTGCGCAACGATCGATCGGAAAGCGATGCACGACGGAACGGGTCAGGAATTACCGATCGCGGTGTGAGGAATCGGTCAGATTTTTCCGGTTCGCGATGGAGGGGTGTGCTCGCGCATCGTTGCGAGTGCAACGGCATCGCATGACGTCCATGTTTCAAATGCGTGAAATCGGATAAGCTCGACACGTTGCTGCGCATGTGCGCAGCCCGCGCGACTGGCGCGACTTTTCGGAACCGGGCCACCCATGACCGACATCACGATCCGGCACAGCGAGACGCACGACGTCGACGCGATCCGGCAAATCGCCGCGCATCCCGCGGTGTACGCGAATACGTTGCAGCAGCCGTTTCCGTCGCTCGAGAAATGGCAGAAGCGGCTCGACGGCGTGCGCGAGCACGGCGTGAGCCTCGTCGCCGAAATCGACGGCGTGGTGGTCGGCCATCTCGGCCTGCATCCCGAACAGAATCCGCGCCGTCGCCATGCGGCAGGGCTCGGCATGATGGTCGACGCGACGCACCACGGGCGCGGCGTCGGCAGCCGGTTGCTCGCGGCCGCGATCGATCTCGCGGAAAACTGGCTGAACATCACGCGTCTCGAGCTGACCGTGTTCACCGACAACCGCGCGGCCGTCGCGCTCTACGAGAAGCATGGCTTCCGGGTCGAGGGTGAGTCGCCGGGCTATGCATTGCGCGATGGCGTGCATGAGTCCGTGTATCACATGGCGCGGATCAAGGCGCGGCAGTGAAGGCTCCGCCGACGCCTATCTGACAGCACGCGCGGCCGCGATGCCGCGCGTCATATTCATTCGAGAATTCGTTCGTTTTCTCCGGGCTGTACCCGTCGTATCGTCGAAGGATTTGCCGGCCGCCTCGGCCGGCGTGCGCTTTTCCGAAACGATCATGCGCGGCGTTGCACGTAGGCTGGCTTCATCGTCGTCGCTTCATGGCTGTTACTCACAGCCATCGCTTTGCGCACCGCACCTTTCCGCAACCGTCTCTTTCAACGGACCCGCTTCGATGAAAACTGCTCTCCGGAATCTGACTGCCGCCTGCCTGCTTGCCGCCGCGGGTGCGGCGCTTGCCGCTGCCACGCCCACGGGCGCCCCGGCGGCGAGCGCCGCGCCCGATGGCGCGCACCTGCCGCCCGGCATCGCGTGGCAGCACGGCGACGTCGACGCCGCCTTCGCGCTGGCGAAGCGCACCGGCAAGCCGCTGCTGCTTTACTGGGGCGCGGTGTGGTGCCCGTCGTGCAACCAGGTGAAGTCGACGATCTTCAGCCAGCAGGCATTCAAGACCCGTTCGTCGTTCTTCGTGCCCGTGTATCTCGACGGCGATACCGAAAGCGCGCAGAAGCTCGGCGAGCGTTTCAAGGTGCACGGCTACCCGACGATGATCCTGTTCCGTCCCGACGGCACCGAAGTGACGCGGCTGCCGGGCGAAGCCGATCTCGATCGCTACATGCAGGCGCTGTCGCTCGGGATGACGGCCGCGCACCCGGTGCGTCAGACGCTCACGACCGCGCTGAAGAATGGCGCATCGCTGACGCCGGACGAATGGCGCCTGCTGGCCGACTATTCGTGGGATACGGACGGTGCGCTGCCGGTGGCGGCCGATCGCGTCGCCGAGACGCTGCAGTCGCTCGCGCAACGCGCACGTGCGGCCGGCGCGAAGGGCGAATCGGCGCGCTTCGCGCTGAAGTCGGCCGTGGTCGCCGCGTCCGACGATCCGGCGCAGGCCGGCGCGCTCGACAAGGCGGCGCTTGCCGATTCGTTGCGCGCGGTGCTGCAGGATCCTGTATTGTCGCGCGCCGACTCGGACGTGCTGGTTGCGGCGCCCGCGCGCGTGGTCGCGTATCTCGGCGGCGACGACGCGCAGCGCGCGAAATTGCGCGGCGCATATGACACGGCCCTCGCGCGCCTGTCGACCGATACCACGCTGTCGTCGATCGACCGGCTGATGGCGCTGCACGGCCGCGTGCTGCTCGCGCGCGGCGATGCAGGCAAGGGCGCACCGCTGGCCGCGCCGGCGCTGGCCGACACGGCGCGCAAGCAGATCGCCGCGTCGGTGCAGGCCGCCGCGAATGCCTACGAGCGGCAGGCGCTCGTCAGCGAAGGCGCGGACACGCTGACCGACGCGGGGCTGTACGACGAGTCGGATGCGTTGCTGAAGACCGAGCTGACGCGTTCGTCCACGCCGTACTACTTCATGTCCGGGCTGGCTGCGAATGCGAAGGCGCGCGGCGACAAGGCCGTGGCGCTCGACTGGTACCGCAAGGCATATGACTCGGCGAGCGGGCCGGCGACGAAGCTGCGCTGGGGCGCAACCTACTTTGCGAATGCGGTCCAACTGGCGCCGGACGATTCGGCGCGCATCGAAGGGATTGCCGCGAGCGTGCTCGCGCAGGCCGACAAGACGCGGGACGCATTCTATGGCGCGAACCTGCGCGCGCTGACCAAGGTCGTCACGCAGTTGAATCGCTGGCGCGGCAGCGGTGCACACGATGCCTCGGTCAAATCGATCGCGAAGCAGTTCGACGGCATCTGTGGGAAACTGCCCGCCGGCGATCCGCAGGCAAGTGCCTGCGCGCGCTTGATCCAGCCGGTCAAGGCATAGCATCCGGTGGCACTGCGTGCGCTTTCGGGATGCCTTCCGGCGCTTTTCCCGATACCCACGAGGCCACCGACACCATGCCCCACCTGACGCTCGAATATTCCGCGAACCTCGACGGCTTCGACGCCGGCGCGACCTTGCGCGCGCTCAATGCCGCGCTTGCCGCGTCGGGCCAGTTCAATGAACTCGACATCAAGAGCCGCGCGCTGCGGTTCGATACGTTCGCGGTCGGCACGTCGCCGGCGCCGCGCGCGTTCGTCCACGCGAAGCTCGCGGTGCTGAGCGGCCGGACGACCGACGTCAAACGTGAAGTTTCGGAGCAGGTGCTGGCGGAACTGAAGCGGCACGTCGTTGCGCCGCCCGGCACGCACCTGCAGCTGAGCGCGGAAATACTCGAACTGGAACGCGAGTCCTACGCGAAAGCGAGCATCGAGCCGCGCTGAGCGGGTGGTGCGGTGCGCGCTGCGCGGGCCGGGAACGTGGCGCTGATGCGCGCACGGCCGGCGGATTCGAAACCGGACTATTGACCCGGCGAGTACGCGCCGCGATTGCCGTAGTCGGCGCCCGCGGCCCGCGGCGCACCCTGCTGCCGCGCGATCTTCGCCTCGGCGGCCTGGATGCTGGCCGGGTAGAACCAGTCGCTCGGCTGGAAGCCGGCTTTTCTCAGTGCAACCACTTCGGCATGAACTTCGGCGCGCGTGAGCGGCTGGCTGGTTTGCGCGTACGCGGCGAGGGGCGCGGCGAAAGCGGCAGCGAGGGCGATGGTGCGGATGAGCGGGTTCATGAGCGGATACCTCCAGGTTTTCGACGGTGCCGATCGCATGCGGTGACCGTCGAAAGCAGTGTAGGCCGCGCCCGCCGCGCGAAAAATGCCGCTGCGACCAACGTAGTGTTCTGCTGCGGACAACAATGCGCGAGCCGGCGAGCGCGCCTGGGCGGCGTGCGGCAAAAGGGGGGGAGGAGTGGGGAAGAAGCCGGCCGCATCGACGCGGCCGGCGGGCGGCGGCCCGGGGACGGGCCGCTGCGGGGGTGTTACACGAGCCCCGTCGTGTAGTACACGGCGATCACGAAGAACACCGCAAGCGTCTTGATGATCGTGACCGCGAAGATGTCGCGATACGACTGGCGGTGCGTGAGGCCCGTGACCGCGAGCAGCGTGATCACCGCGCCGTTGTGCGGCAGCGTGTCCATGCCGCCGCTCGCCATTGCGACGACCCGGTGCAGCACGTCCATCGGGATGTTCGCGGCCTGCGCGCCCTTGATGAACAGGTCCGACATCGCGGCGAGCGCGATGCTCATGCCGCCCGACGCCGAGCCCGTGATGCCGGCGAGCGAACTGACCGACACGGCCGCGTTGACGAGCGGGTTCGGAATGCTCTTCAGCGCATCGCCGACGACGAGGAAGCCCGGCAGTGCGGCGATCACGCCGCCGAAGCCGTATTCGGACGCCGTGTTCATCGCGGCGAGCAGCGCGCCGCCCACCGCCGCCTTCGACCCGGCCGCGAAGTGTTCGCTGACACGCTTGAACGCGGTGGCGATGACGAGCAGGATGCCGAGCAGCAGCGCGGCCTCCACCGACCAGATCGCGACGACCGTCTTGATCGACGTCGTCACCGGCGTATGCACGCCCGGCAGCACGTCGGGCGCGACTGTGTACGACGCAGCGCCGTACCACGTCGGGATCAGCTTGGTGAGCGCGAAGTTCGACACACCGACGAGGATCAGCGGCAGGATCGCGAGGAACGGGCTCGGCAGCGATTCGGCCGTGACGCGTTCCGGCTCGTTGACGAGCGACGTGCCGTAGCCTTCACCCTTCGCCATCGCCGAACGGCGACGCCATTCGAGATACGTGAGGCCGACGACGATGATGAACAGCGAGCCGATCGTGCCGAGTACCGGCGCGGCCCAGGCGGTCGTCTTGAAGAACGTGGTCGGGATGATGTTCTGGATCTGCGGCGTGCCGGGCAGCGAATCCATCGTGAACGAGAACGCGCCGAGCGCGATCGCGCCGGGCATCAGCCGTTTAGGGATGTTGCTCTGGCGATAGAGTTCGGCCGCGAACGGATAGACAGCGAACACCACGACGAACAGCGATACGCCACCATAGGTGAGCAGCGCGCACACCGCGACGATCACCGCATTCGCGCGCGAGCGGCCGATGTAGCGGATCGCCGCATGGACGATCGACTCGGAGAACCCGGACAGTTCGATCACCTTGCCGAACACGGCGCCGAGCATGAACACCGGGAAATACAGTTTGACGAAGCCGACCATCTTCTCCATGAAGATGCCGGAGAAGACCGGTGCGACGGCGGCGGGTTCGGTCATCAGGACCGCGCCGAGCGCGGCGATCGGCGCGAACAGGATCACGCTATAGCCGCGATACGCGGCAAACATCAGGAACGCCAGCGCGGCGAGGACGATCACGAAAGACAAGGGAGTCTCCTAATGGCTTTGGTTGTTGTTGGTTCGCGCGACGCGCCGCGGACCGGCTCAGGTTCGTGCAGGTTTCGTGCCATCGGCCGGATTGCGCCGCCGGACGTGGGTCCGCCGGAGACCGGCGGGCCCGCGCCGGTCGTTGTCTGACGATTCTACATAAAACGTCTCCATCCGGAGACGAAATGGCCGTCCGGCCAGCCCGTGGAATCGGGCAGGGCTTTCCCGGACAACGCATTGCGGCGTGTCTCCAGAGTGAGATAATCCGTCTCGTTCCGGAGACAGCCGGCCCAAAAATACACGGAGACGACGACACGATGATGAACGACTGGGCCCGCCTGCCCGTCAACTACGGCGACGTGCTGCGGCGCGCCGCCGAGTCGCTGTTCCGGACCTTCGAGGATTCGAGCGCGGGCACGGTGGTCGTCGATCGCGATGCGCGCGTCGTGTGGATGAACGAGCGGTACGCGGCGCGCTTCGGTTTCGCCGATCCGCAGCAGGCCGTCGGCCTCGACTGCGAGGCCGTGATCCCGAACAGCCTGATGCGCGAGGTCGTGTCGACCGGGCAGCCGATCCTGCTCGACATCATGGAGACGGGCCGCGAGCCGCTCGTCGTCACGCGCCTGCCGCTGAAGAACGAGGCCGGCGAGACGGTCGGCGCGATCGGCTTCGCGCTGTTCGACCAGTTGAAGACGCTCACGCCGATCTTTTCCCGCTACGCACAGCTTCAGCAGCAGCTGATCGCGACGCAGCGTTCGCTCGCGCAGGCACGCCGCGCGAAATACACGTTCGCGAGCTTCGTCGGCACGAGCGCCGCGAGCCTCGAAACCAAGCGCCAGGCGCGCCGTGCCGCGCAGGTCGATTCGCCGGTGCTGCTGCTCGGCGAGACGGGCACCGGCAAGGAACTGCTTGCGCATGCGATTCACGCGGCGTCGGCGCGCGCGCTCCAGCCGCTCGTGACCGTCAACGTCGCCGCGATTCCCGACACGCTGCTCGAAACCGAATTCTTCGGCGCGGCGCCCGGCGCGTACACGGGCGCCGATCGCAAGGGGCGCATCGGCAAGTTCGAACTGGCCGATCGCGGCACGCTGTTTCTCGACGAGATCGGCGACATGCCGCTGCCGCTGCAGGGCAAGCTGCTGCGCGTGCTGCAGGACAAGGAATTCGAGCCGGTCGGCTCGAACCGGATCGTGCGCGCGGATGTCCGGATCATCGCGGCCACGAGCGCCGACTTGCCGGCGCTGGTCGCGGCCGGGCGTTTTCGCGCGGATCTCTATTACCGGTTGAACGTGCTGACGATCCATGCGCCGCCGCTGCGCGAGCGCGCGTCCGACATCGCGGCGCTCGTCTACGCGACGCTCGAGGAGCTGGCCGCGCAGCACGGGCGCGCCGCCCATTGCGAGCTGACCGACGATGCGCTGCGGATGCTGTGTGCGTATCCGTGGCCGGGCAACGTGCGCGAGTTGCGCAACACGCTCGAACGCGCGCTGATGCTGTCGGACCGGTCGGTGATCGATGCGCGCGCGCTCGCGCCGTTCCTTGGGCCGGTGCGCGTATCGACGGACGGTGCCGCACCGGCGCAGCCGCCGGCCGTGCCACTGGTCGAACGGCGTGCGGGCGAGCAGCCTGCTGCACCGGCCGCTTCGTATGCCGATGCATTGGCGGCGTGGGAGCGCCAGTTCCTGACCGATGCGCTGGCGGCCTGCGACGGGAAGGTGGTGGAAGCGGCCGCGCGCATCGGGATCGGCCGCGCGACGCTGTACAAGAAACTGGCAGCGCTGGGCATCGACCGGTAAGCCAGACGGCCAAGCCGACGCGCTCGGACGTGAAGCATCGAACAGGAGATCACGATGAAACGGATCGGCATCGCACGGTGGCTGACCATGTTGCTGGCGACCTCTGCGTTCGCGCAGTCCGGCGACACCGATGCACCCGAGGCGCGGCGCAACTGGTACAACGATCCGTTCATCGCGCTGTCGCGGGACGTGGCCGAATGCCCGTTGCCGCTCGGCCCGTGGATGACCCGGGCCGAGATGACGGACGACGCGCATTACCGCGCCGAACGCGGCACCACCTGCTGGCTCGCGCATCGCTGCACGAAGCCGAATTCCTATTTGTACGACGCACCGATCGCCGACGCCGTGAAGGCGCACTTCGCCGGCTCGGATCGGCTGCATGGCACGAGCCTGTGGATCACCGTGCAGCGACGTTTCATCTACGTCGAAGGATGTGCGGATACGGCGTTCGATCAGCAGGCGTTGCAGCGCGAACTCGAGGCGCTCCCGGACGTCGAGCAGGTGTTCGTTCGCATCACCGACGATCCGCGCAAGCGCTTGCCGTACAAGGCGCGCGGGCAACCCGGCCGTACGCCGAACTGACGGCCGAAGGGCCGCGCATGGCATACTCGCGACATTCAAAAAAAGGTTGACGGGAACAACAATGAAACACATGCTTGCGTCGGTCTGTCGGTGGCCTCGGGCAGCCGTTGTCTTGGCTCTGGTTGCAGGGCTCGGCGGGTGTGGCGGCAGCGCGCCGCTGTTCACTTCGGACGGGCGTCCGACCACCCAGGTGCAATGCACCGGCAGCGACTGGAGCAATTGCACGGACAACGCCCGGGCGATCTGCAACGGCGATTTCGAAGTGCTTCAGCAATCGCGCGATGACGCCACGCGAAATCTTCTCTTCGCGTGCAAGAAAAAGAGCGGTTATTGATCCCGAGATAACCGGCTGTGGCGACCACGATCGGGCGAAGCGTTTTTCTGTTGGCTGAGAGTCATCTATTTTTCACGAATAACACTCACGGAGTCCCATCCATATGGCGACCTACAGGCAACTGAGCGCGCAGCTCGAACGGCTTCAGCAAAAGATCGACAAGGAGCGTGAAAAGGCGATTGCCGATGCGATTGCCGATATCCGCGCGAAAATCGAGGAATACGACATTACGCCGGAAGAGCTCGGGTTTCGTCCGGCAGGCGCGGCCGCTGGCGCAGCCAAGCCGAAGCGTGTGTCGCCGCCGAAATATTTGAACCCGAAGACGGGTGAAACCTGGAGTGGCCGCGGGCGCTCGCCGACGTGGCTCGGCAAGAATCGCGAGCGTTTCCTGATCAAGGACTGACTCCCGAAAAACCTCACCTTTCGCGTACTGACTGACGGTGCGAACGGCCATGCGGCCGTCGCACCGTTTTGTTTTCGTGCATGCCCGGCGCGATTCCCGATGGCGTATTGATCGGCGACGCCGCGCAATTAACGGATCACGTTTTGCGAATTCGCTGCGATTCGACGGGATATCGCGGCGAATTCCGGTAAACAGCCGTGCAATTGCGCAGCACATGCGCATTGGCCTGCGCCATTCTCGTGGTGCACGCGTGCGGCGAATTCCGATCACCTTTCGTGTATTGGCGCGTGGCGCCGTGCAATTCCCGAAGAGTCTCACCATGGCTCCTGTAAATCCTCACCTTTGACGAAGCGGACGCAGCGTCGCGCTGCACGCCTGCACCGTGTGCGCCGGGCGAATGTGCTCGGCCGGCGCGTGGCGACGGCTTCCATGCTCGTGTTGCAGGCACCATGCTGCGAGCGTTGACGTGGGTCGAACAGTCGGCCGTTCGGCATATAGGCAGCCGCATGCGCTTCGCCTATGCTTGGGGTTCGCGTCGATCGGCGTGTGGCCTGTCCGTGCCGCATGCCGATCGGGTCGTCTTTCGTTACCGCAGGGAGCCGATGTGACCGTTCGCCATCTCGATGCATTGTTCCAGCCCAAGTCCGTCGCGGTCGTCGGTGCGTCGTCGCGCGCGGGCAGTATCGGCGCGATGGTGTGGTCGCGCGTGCTCGACGGTGCATTCGAGGGGCCCGTGTGGCCCGTCAATCCGAAGTATCGTGACCTGCATGGGCATCCGGTCGTTGCCGATGTCGACCGGTTGCCCGCGCCACCATCGGTGGCCGTGATCTGCACGCCGCCCGCGACCTGGGCCGGCATCGTGCGCAAGCTCGGCGAGCTCGGCACGCGCGTTGCGGTGATCGTCGGCGAGGCGCGCACCGATGCCGATCGCGCCGCGCTCGATCGCACGCTGAAGGCGGCGAAGCCGTTCGTCCTCCGTATCGTCGGTCCGGGCAGCCTCGGCGTGCTGTCGCCTGCACGGCATGCGCATTTCGGCGCGCCGGCCTATACGGCGCGATCGGGCGGCGTCGCGTGGGTGTCGCAATCGAATGCGCTGACGAACGCGGTGCTCGGCTGGGCCGATGCACGGGGCCTCGGCTTTTCGCATGTCGTCGCGCTCGGCGGCGAGTCCGACGTCGATGCGGGCGACGTGCTCGACTATCTCGCGAGCGATCCCGGTACGCGCGCGATCCTGCTCGAACTCGATACCGTGCGCGCCGCGCGCAAGTTCATGTCGGCCGCGCGCGCGGCCGCACGCAACAAGCCGGTGCTCGCCTTGCGCACCGGCCGCGCGGATCCCGGCGACGCGCTTTATACGGCGGCGTTCCAGCGCGCGGGGATGGTGCGGGTGGATGCGCTCGACGATCTGCTCGACGAGATCGAGACGCTCGGCGTCGGCCGCGTCACGGCGCGCGGCGCGGCCACGCTTGTGACGAGCGATGCGGGCGTCGCGAAACTCGCGGTCGATGCGGTGGCCGAGGTGCGCGACGTGCTGACCGACTGGTCGCCCGCGGCCACGTCGGCCGTGTCGGCCGCGCTGCCGCATCTCGCATCGCCCGGCAATCCGCTGACGCTGGGCGACGATGCGCGCCCCGAGCATTTTGCCGCGGCGGTCAAGGCGCTCGCGCCGTTCCCGCAAACGGGCACGCTGTTCGTCGTCCATTCGACTTCCCACAGCGCGCCGGCCGATGCGGTTGCGCACACGCTGATCGAATCACGGCAGTACGCGCATCGCGGCATCCTCGCGTGTTTCTTCGGCGCGGTCGATGCGGCGACGCGCGATGCGCTGCACGCGAACGGCATTCCCGTGCACACCACGCCGCAGCGGCTCGCGCGCGCGTATGCGCGTCTCGTCGACTACAACCTCGGGCGGCAACTGCTGATGCAAACGCCCGAGGGTACGCCGCTGCAGCCGGCCGAGTGCGTGGCATCCGCGCAGGCCGACGCGCGCCGGATGGTCGAAGCCGGCCAGCATGAACTGGCCGGCGAAGCCGCGCTGCGCTGGCTGTCTCATTTTGGCCTGCAGGGCGAGCCGGCCGTCGAGCCGGTCGGAAAGAAAGTCGTCGATGTCACCGTCGACATGTACGACGACACGAACTTCGGTCCGGTGTTTCGCTATGCCGTGCCGCCCGCAGACGGCGTATCGGCGCCGTTCGTCGTCTATGGCCTGCCGCCGCTGAACACCGTGCTTGCTCGCGCGGTGATGGAGCGCTCGCCGTATGCACGCAGCACGCCCATCGAGCCGACGCTCGACGCGTTGACGGCGCTGTCGCAGGTCGTCTGCGACGTGCGCGAAGTTGTCGCGATGTCGGTCACGCTGCGCGTGCTGTCCGACCGCGCGCACGTGATCGCGCCGCGCATCACGCTGGCCGCGGGGCGCAGCCGGCTCGCGATCATGCCGTATCCGCGCCACCTCGAGCAGACGCTCGAGTGGCGCGGCGAGACGGTGACGATCCGCCCGATCCGTCCGGAAGACGAGGCTGCGCATAACGAACTGCTCGGCGCGATGACACCGGACGATCTGCGGATGCGCTTCTTCGGCGCGGTGCGCAGCTTCGATCATTCGCAGGTCGCGCGCATGACGCAGATCGACTACGACCGTGAGATGGCCTTCATCGTGTCGTTCACCGATGTGTCGGGGCGCGACCACACGCTCGCGGTGGTGCGCGCGGTGGCCGATCCCGACAACGAGACGGCGGAGTTCGCGATCGCGGTACGACCCGATCAGAAGGGCAAGGGGCTTGGACGGCTGATGATGACGCGCATCATCGACTACGCGCGCTCGCGCGGAACCGCCTGGATGATCGGCGAGGCGCTGCGCGAGAACTCGGCGATGATCTCGCTGGCGAAGGCGTGCGGGTTTGCCGTGTCGACGACGGAGGAGCCGGGCGTCGTCGGCTTCAGGATGAAGCTGCAGCCGTAGCGCCCGTCAGCTGCGCGACGCGAGGCGACGTTGCATGCAGTGGACGTCTCCGGCCTTCCGGCATGTTACGGATGATTCAATTCAGGAATACAGAGCATTGGAACCTCTCGCCTGAGGGAAGCAACCGCGAACGAGCCGGCGCCTGTTTGCAACGGAAATATCGACGCTGATTCGGCACCGCCAGAAGGGTGCTGCTTGCCGCGATATCCGTTCCGCGTCGCTGTTTTCCGCAAGGCGTCCGCACGCATTTACCGCCGTATTCCCCCTCGAAAATTCGAAGTTGCCCCAAAGGTGAGACTTTTCGGGAGCTGTCGGTGAGCTTCTCCGGGAAGCTTGGGGTGAGCCGATACGGGAGCGCTTGGTGAGTCGATACGGGGGCACTCGGTGAGCCTTCCCGGGAGTGGCCGGTGAGGGTCTGCGGGAGGCGCCGGTGAGCCTTTCCGGGGCGCATCGGTGAGGGTCTGCGGGACGTATTGGTGAGGACATCCGGGAGCCCTGGGTGAGGGTCTTCGGGAGCCTGGGTGAGCTTTTTCGGGAGGGATAGGTGAGCGCTTGCGGGACACAAAGGTGAGGCTTTTCGGGGGCGTCCGGATGCACGTTTCCCGCAAGCGCAACGCGGGCCTGGGCCGGCGTTATGCAGGGTGCGGGCACGCACGAACCGTGCCCGTGGCTACGTTCAGGCAGCGAGTTTCAACGCGGCGTCGTTCACCTGGTCGCGCGAAATCGCGAGTTCCTCGAGGTGCGGATCGGCGTAGACCGCGCCGGTTTCGCGCTCGAGGCGGGCGATCGTCAGTGCACAGCGTGCGGTGTCCTTCGGCATCGCGATGAAGCGCTTGACCGACTCGCCGGACGTGAATGCTTCGAACAGCGCGCTGCGCACGTCGTCCGGGAGCGTCTTGGTCCACTGGTACGGCTTGCCGTTGAACGTGATCGACGGCGGCAGCGTGCGTTCCTTCTTGGTCGCCGTGATGAGCCCGTAGGTGCGGGCCGCGTCGCCGATCTGCTCGGGCGAGAAGAGTTCGTCGGGCGTGATGTCGAACTGCTCGATGTAGCTCTCGATCGCCTGCATTGCAGCGGTACGATCGTCGCGCTTCTTCTGCGCGCGCGCGACGATATCGCGCAGCTCGTCCGCCTCTTCGGGCGTGATCGTGAAGCTTGCCTGCTTCTGCTGAAGTTCGGAGAAACGCTGGAATTCTTGATCGTTCAGAAGTTTGGCCATGACATCCATCGGACACGACGGCCGCGACAACCGGCCGCCGTAGTTTTTGAGAGGGCCGCTATTTTAGCGTAGCGCCGTGGGCACACGATATGGCACCGTGCATCGCGTTCCGCAGAGGGGTTACACGCGACCGGGGGCGACGCGATTGCGCCGCCCCCGGTGCGCTCCGCCGGGCCTGCGCGTCAGCAGGTCTCGTCGCGGCACATCGACAGATGGGCGGCCGTCTCGCGCAACCCTTCGACGACCGTGTCGACGGGCGGCGCCATATGCGCATCGATCCGGCGCATGTACGGGCAGGTCAGCACCGCGATCGCATGGCCGGACGGCCCGAGGATCGGTGCGGTCAGGTCGGTCACGCCGTACGCCTGGCGGCTGTCCTGGCGCAGGTAGCCGTCCTGCCGGACGGACTGGCACGCATACGCGAGTTCCTGCTCGTTCAATGGCGCTTCGCCCTTGACCTTGCGGTGCTCGGCGAGCATGTGCGCGCGCTGCTCGGCACCCTGGAACGCCAGCATCACGCGCCCCGATGCCGTATCGGCGAGCCCGACACGCGAGCCGAGCCGCACCGACACGCCCCACGGGCCGGGCCCGTCGACCTGCGCGATCACGAGCAGGTTGCCGCGATCGCAGACGGACAGGTGACACGATTGCTCGGCGGAATCGGCGAAACGCTGCATCGGCGGCAACGCCTCGGCGATCAGCCGGCTCATCGGCGGATGGCGGTGCGCGAGCGAGAACAGCTTGAGGCTGAGCGTGTAGCGGTCGCCGCCGGTCGAGCGCATCACGTAGCGGCGCGCGACGAGGCGTTCGAGCATCCGGTAGATCTCGCTCGCGTTGCGGCCGAGTTCCTTCGTGATTTCGGTGCGGGTGAGGCCTTCTTTCTGCTCCGACAGGAGTTCGAGAATGTCGAGACCCTTGTCGAGCGCGGGCGCGCGATAGCGGTCGATTGCGCCCATCGATTCCCGTGCGTCGCAGCCGGGAAGCAGGTCGTTGGTTGTTTGCATTGTCGGTGTGAAGTTGGGGGATTACTGTCGATCGATTGGCGACGCACGCTGGCCGATTCTGCAACACGCTTGTGTCGAGCCCGCGTGTGGCGACGAACGCCATCCGTTTGAGCTTAACAACAAACATTTAGTGTGCAATGCAGCGTCTTTTTACCGATCGTTACCGAACAAGAACGGATCGATTCACTTTCAGGATGACAGGGAAGCCCCGAATACCCGGTATTCATGACAGGTGGCACCGGTTCAAGGTATTCGAAAGGAAATCGGACGGCGGCGCTGCCCGCGATGCTGCGCCGCAGCGTCTGCGGGCGCACCAATAGTCGGTATCCGTCGCGCGTCATTTCGCGGCGCGCGGCCGATGGTACAAAGACTGGCGGGCCAGCGACGGTGCGGCCGCGCATGAAGCCGGCCGGTATGGGCCGGACCATGTCGCGGGTGCCGGGCCGTCGTCGCCGATGCGCAGACCGGCGGCTGCCCGTTCGATGCGCGCCGTACTTCCCGTGCGGCGCCACGATCGCTGCGCCCGCGCGACCCTCGCGCGTCGAACGGCATGCCGGATTCGGTACCGACGCGTGCAATCGACGATCGACAATCAGTCCGGCGCGCGGCCGTGAAGGGCCGCGTCGGCCGGTATCCTGTCCCATTCGACAACAGAGGTTGATCACGATGAAACTGCTTCGCTATGGCCCGTCCGGCCAGGAAAAGCCCGGGATTCTCGACGCGGACGGCCGGATTCGCGACCTGTCCGCGCATGTGCCGGACCTGTCCGGCGACGTGCTGTCCGACGCGGGTCTCGCGCGGCTGCGCGCGATCGATCCGGCCACGCTGCCGCTGGTGTCAGGCGAGCCGCGCATCGGTGCGTGCGTCGGGCAGGTCGGCAAGTTCATCGGCATCGGCCTGAACTATGCCGATCACGCGGCCGAAGCCGGCATGCCGGTGCCGAAGGAGCCGGTCGTGTTCGGCAAGTGGACGAGCTCGATCTGCGGCCCGAACGACGGCATCGATATCCCGAAGGGCTCGGTCAAGACCGACTGGGAAGTCGAGCTGGGCGTCGTGGTCGGCGCGGCCTGCAAGGATGTCGACGAAGCGCGCGCGCTCGATTACGTCGCGGGCTACTGCGTCGTCAACGACGTGTCCGAGCGCGAATGGCAGATCGAGCGCGGCGGCCAGTGGGACAAGGGCAAGGGCTTCGACACGTTCGGCCCGATCGGCCCGTGGCTCGTCACGCGCGACGAGGTGCCCGATCCGCAGCGTCTCGACCTGTGGCTCGAAATCGACGGCCACCGTTATCAGAACGGCAACACGCGCACGATGGTGTTTACCGTCGCGCAGCTGATCGCCTATCTGTCGCGCTGCATGACGCTGCAGCCGGGCGACGTGATCACGACCGGCACGCCGCCGGGCGTCGGCATGGGCATCAAGCCGTCGCCGGTATTCCTGAAGGCCGGCCAGATGGTGCGCCTCGGTGTCGAAGGGCTCGGCGAGCAACTGCAGCGCACGCGCGACGCGCGATAGCCACGCACCCGGCGATTCCGTCGACCGACCGCCACCGGCAGTTCAATGACAAGGGCCCGATTCCGCATTGCGCGGAATCGGGCCCTTGTCTTTGGTATGCGAGCGCGATTACACGACGTTGTCGAGTTCGCAATGCGCTTCCAGCCGATACCCGTCGGGATCGACGACGAACGCTGCGTAGTAGCCGGGGCCGTAGTGTTCGCGCTTGCCGGGCCCGCCGTTGTCGCGGCCGCCGTGCTCGAGTGCGGCACGGTAGAACGCGTCGACTTCGACGGGCGAAGCGGCCTTGAACGACAGGTGCATCCCCGAGTCGGGATCGGGGGCGACAGGGCGGGGTGCATATTGCAACCACAGCTGCGGCTCGGTTGCGCCGTACCCGATGGATTCGTCGTCGGTGTGCAGCCGTTTGTAGCCGAGTGCGCCGAGCGTGCTGTCGTAGAAGGCTTGGCTGCGGCCGACGTGTGCAACGCCGAACGATAGGTGATCGATCATCTGTTGGCTCCTTGGACTGAGAGGGGACTTCGGTGCGGCAACGTTGTTTTAACCACCATGCCGGTTATGTTAGGAAGCGCCTGTGGGCTTGTCAACCGGCATGGTGGTTAGATACGATCCGGGCATGAGCGATACGCAACCTTCCGTCACGATGGACTGCCTGATTCCGGCGCCGCCCGAAACCCTGAGCATCGATTTCGCGAACACGCTGTACTGGCGCGGCAGCGATCCGCCGACGGAAACCTTCGGCACGATGGACGACCTGCTGGCGTGGTGTCGCGAGCAGGCAAGCGTGCCGGCCGGCCTGGTGGACGCGTGCCGTGCGTATGGTGAAGAGGTGGGTGAACCGGCCATGCTCGCGCACGCGCTCGCGTTGCGCGAGGCGCTGTATCGGCTCTTTCTTGCGCAGGCCGAACAGCGCGAGCCGCAGGCCGACGATCTCGCGCTGCTTGGCGGCTTCCTGGCGGAAGCGGCGTCGCGCGTCGCGCTGGCGCGCATCGATGGCGGCTATGCGTGGCGGATCGGGGAGGGGCGTGCGACGCTGGCGGGGCTGCTGAGCCCGGTATTGTGGTCGGCGATCGATCTGCTCGGCGGTGCGCGGCTCGCGAAGGTCAAGCGTTGCGCGAACGACGCCTGCCAGTGGCTGTTCATCGATGACAGCAAGAACGGCAGCCGCCGCTGGTGTTCGATGTCGTCGTGCGGCAATCGCGCGAAGGCGTACCGCCACTATCACAAGGCCGACTGACGGTCGGCCCGTTCACTGCGCTGCCGCCTACCCTACTTCACCGACAACTTTCGCCACAGCGTCGTCTTGCTGATGCCGAGCATCGCGCACGCGCGGTCGCGGTCGCCGCCGCATGCGTCGAGTACCGCGCGGATCTCGTCGGCTTCCGCGCGACGGCGGCGCGCGTGCAGCGTCTGCGCATCGTCGGAGTCGGCGTCGGCCGCATCGGATGGCGCCGCGAACAGCTCGGGCGCGATCGCCTGCAGCGCGTCGGGATCGAGCGTGCCGCATGCGGCGGCCGGATCGTTTTCGTCGGCTTCCTCGGCCAGTTCCACCGCGATCCGCTCGATCACGTTCTGCAGTTCGCGCACGTTGCCGGGCCATCGGTAGCGCGCGAGCGCGGCCTGTGTCGCGCCGAGCACGCGCGCGGCATCGGCGGCGTCGCGCAGGCGTTCGGCGAGCCGCGGCTCGCGCCGTGCGGCCTGCACGAGCAGCGTGGCCGCGAGCGCGGGGATGTCGGCGGCGCGCTCGCGCAGCGGCGGTAGGCCGACGTTCAGGATGTTGAGCCGGTAATAGAGATCCGCGCGGAACGTGCCGGTCTCGACGGCCGCGAGCAGCGGACGGTGCGTCGCGGCGATCACGCGCACGTCGATGCGGATCGGCTCGGTCGAGCCGAGGCGGATCACCTCGCGCTCCTGCAGCACGCGCAGCAGCCGGCTCTGCAGCGACGGCGGCATTTCGCCGATTTCGTCGAGAAACAGCGTGCCGCGGTGCGCGGCTTCGAACAGGCCGGTCTTGCCGCCGCGCCGCGCGCCGGTGAACGCGCCTTCCTCATAGCCGAACAGCTCGCTTTCGAGCAGCGCTTCCGGAAACGCGCCGCAGTTGACCGCGACGAACGGGTAGCTGCGTCGCGCGGACAGCGCGTGCAGGCTTTGCGCGATCATTTCCTTGCCGGTGCCGCTTTCGCCGAGCACGAGCACGGTTGCGTCGGATTTCGCGTAGCGGCGCACGAGATCGCGCACGCGCGCCATCGGCGCCGATGCGCCGACCACGTCGTCGAGCGCGTAGCGCGCGGCGAACTGCTGCGTGGTGGGCTGCGAACGCAATGCGCGGTCGAGCCGTTCGACCGCGCGCGATTCCTGAAACGTCAGCACGCTGCCCGACGTGACGCCGCGATCGACGAGCGGCCCGCGATGCACGACGTAGCGCACGCCGCGCACGGTGGCGAGCGCATCACCGTCCTCGCCGCGCAGCGTGCGCAGCTCGGGCCGCAGGTCGACGAGCGCGCGGCCGACGGCCGCCGCGGGTTCGACCCCGAGTGCCGACGCGAGCCGCTCGTTGATCGCTTCGACGCGGCCGTGTGCGTCGAGCGCGACCACGCCGTCGCGCAGGTGCTGCAGCAGCGTGTCGAGCCGCTGGCGGCGAAAAGCCTCGGCGTGCGTCGCATACGCGACTTCGAGCGCGGTCTCGACGGCCTTGCGCACCGACGCATGCGAATACAGGAACACCGCGCCCATGCCGGCGCTGGCCGCGAGATCGGTGACGAGGCCCGGACCGACAATCGTCTCGATGCCGCGGTCGTGCAGGTCGTGCACGCAGGCTTCCGCTTCCTGGGCGGACTGATATGACGCAAACTGCACGTCGAGGCCGTACGCGGCGACGAAGCGACGCACTTCGGGCGGCGTTTCGCCGGCGCTGACGAGCGCGATCCGCGACGCATCGCGCCGGGCGCGCGCGAGCGCCTGCATCACGTCGAAGCCGGTCGGCGACACGACCACCACCGGCACCTGCGCCCGCGTTTTCAGGAAGCCGCCGTTCGAGCCGGCCGCGACGATCACGTCGGGCCGTGCGGTGGCGGCCTCGGCGATCGCGCTGAGCGCATCCTCATAGGCGCGCGTGACGATGCGCACGTCGGCGCGTTCGTCAAATTCGCCGGCGATCTCGCGAAACAGGTCGCGCAGGCGGCTGATGCCCATCGCCCAGATGCGCGGGCGCGCCGCGCGATCGGCCGGGCCGACGGGCTTGGTCGAGGAGAGGTCCATGGCAGTCGATTATGCGCGCGCGATTTCATTTTTGAAACATGAAATTGCCAAATTGAAATCGTCGGACGCGGCTTCGCCCTTGCCGGATGCTTAAGAATCAGTGGGTTAGCGACGTGGCGCGAGCTGGCCCGGTCCTTGCTGTTAATGGTCGTTCCTTCAGGAGGCCGTTCATGAGCAATACGCATCTTCAGAGCGCCGGCGCGAAATTCCGCGCGGCAGTCGCGGCGGAGCAGCCGCTGCAGGTGGTCGGCGCGATCACCGCCTACGCAGCCAAGATGGCGCAGGCCGTCGGCTTCAAGGCCGTATACCTGTCGGGTGGCGGCGTCGCCGCGAACTCGCTCGGCATCCCCGACCTCGGCATCAGCACGATGGAAGACGTGCTGATCGACGCGACGCGGATCACCAACGCGACCGACCTGCCGCTGCTGGTCGACATCGACACGGGCTGGGGCGGCGCGTTCAACATCGCGCGCACGGTCCGCTCGTTCATCAACGCCGGCGTCGCGGCCGTGCACCTCGAGGACCAGGTCGGCCAGAAACGCTGCGGCCATCGCCCGGGCAAGGAAGTCGTGCCGATCGACGAAATGGTCGATCGCGTGAAGGCCGCGGTCGATGCGCGTACCGACGACCAGTTCGTGATCATGGCGCGCACCGATGCGGCCGCGGCGGAAGGGATCGACTCGGCGATCGAACGCGCGGTCGCGTACGTCGAAGCCGGCGCGGACATGATTTTCCCGGAAGCGATGAAGACGCTCGACGACTACCGCCGCTTCAAGGCAGCCGTGAAGGTGCCGATCCTCGCGAACCTGACCGAATTCGGCTCGACGCCGCTGTTCACGGTCGACGAGCTGCGCGAGGCGAACGTCGATATCGCGCTGTACTGCTGCGGCGCGTATCGCGCGATGAACAAGGCCGCGCTGAACTTCTACGAGACGCTGCGCCGCGACGGCACGCAGAAGGCCGCCGTGCCGACGATGCAGACGCGCGCCGAGCTGTACGACTTCCTCGGCTATCACGAATACGAGCGCAAGCTCGACGAGCTGTTCGCGCAGGGCAAGAAGTAACGCGCCCGCACCCCCGATACCCATTGGAGAAAGGAAACATGAGCGAGACGAAAGACGCAGCAGCACCGGCCGCCGCAGGCGCATTCAAGCCGAAGAAGTCGGTGGCGCTGTCGGGCGTGACGGCCGGCAACACGGCGCTGTGCACGGTCGGCAAGACCGGCAACGACCTGCACTATCGCGGCTACGACATTCTCGACGTCGCCGAATCGTGCGAATTCGAGGAAATCGCGCACCTGCTCGTTCACGGCACGCTGCCGAACCTGACCGAACTGGCCGCGTACAAGGCGAAGCTGCGCGCGCTGCGCGGCCTGCCGAACGCGCTGAAGGCGGCGCTCGAGCAGATCCCGGCGTCCGCGCACCCGATGGACGTGATGCGCACGGGCGTGTCGGTGCTCGGCACCGTGCTGCCGGAGAAGGACGACCACAACCTGCCGGGCGCGCGCGACATCGCCGACCGCCTGATGGCATCGCTCGGCTCGATGCTGCTGTACTGGTATCACTTCTCGCACAACGGCAAGCGCATCGAGACGGAAACCGACGACGACTCGATCGGCGGCCACTTCCTGCACCTGCTGCACGGCAAGACGCCGTCGAAGTCGTGGGTCGAGGCGATGCACACGTCGCTGATCCTGTACGCGGAGCACGAATTCAACGCGTCGACGTTCACCGGCCGCGTGATCGCGGGCACGGGCTCGGACATCTACTCGGCGATCACCGGCGCGATCGGCGCGCTGCGCGGGCCGAAGCATGGCGGCGCGAACGAAGTCGCGTATGAAATCCAGAGCCGCTACAGCTCGCCGGACGACGCCGAAGCCGACATCCGCCGCCGCGTCGAGAACAAGGAAGTCGTGATCGGCTTCGGCCACCCGGTCTACACGATCTCCGATCCGCGCAACAAGGTGATCAAGGGCGTCGCGCACAAGCTGTCGAAGGAAGCGGGCGACCTGAAGCTGTACAACATCGCCGAGCGCCTCGAATCGGTGATGTGGGAAGCGAAGAAGATGTTCCCGAACCTCGACTGGTTCAGCGCGGTGTCATATCACATGATGGGCGTGCCGACCGCGATGTTCACGCCGCTGTTCGTGATCTCGCGCACGTCGGGCTGGAGCGCGCACATCATCGAGCAGCGCATCGACAACAAGATCATCCGCCCGAGCGCGAACTACACCGGTCCGGAAGACCTGCAGTTCGTGCCGATCGAAAAGCGCTGACATGCCCACCGTGCACACCGGCCTCCCGCGTGACGGGGGCCGGTGTGCGCCGGACGCCATACCCGAGTTCCCCACACCATGAATACCGCCAACCGCAAACCCCTGCCCGGCACGTCGCTGGACTATTTCGACGCGCGTGCCGCGGTCGAAGCGATCGCGCCCGGCGCCTACGACACGCTGCCGTACACGTCGCGCGTGCTCGCCGAAAACCTCGTGCGCCGCTGCGATCCGGCGATCCTCGCCGATTCGCTGAAGCAGATCATCGAGCGCAAGCGCGAACGTGATTTTCCGTGGTTCCCGGCGCGCGTCGTGTGCCACGACATCCTCGGGCAGACCGCGCTCGTCGATCTCGCCGGCCTGCGCGACGCGATCGCCGATGGCGGTGGCGACCCGGCCAAGGTGAACCCGGTCGTGCCCGTGCAGCTGATCGTCGACCACTCGCTCGCGGTCGAATGCGGCGGCTTCGATCCGGATGCGTTCGCGAAGAACCGCGCGATCGAGGATCGCCGCAACGAGGATCGCTTCCACTTCATCGAGTGGACGAAGAAGGCGTTCGAGAACGTCGACGTGATCCCGCCGGGCAACGGCATCATGCATCAGATCAACCTCGAGAAGATGTCGCCGGTGATCCAGGCGCAAGACGGCGTCGCCTATCCGGACACCTGCGTCGGCACCGACAGTCACACGCCGCACGTCGACGCGCTCGGCGTGATCGCGATCGGCGTCGGCGGCCTCGAAGCGGAGAACGTGATGCTCGGCCGCGCATCGTGGATGCGCCTGCCCGACATCGTCGGCGTCGAGCTGACCGGCAAGCGCCAGCCCGGCATCACCGCGACCGACGTCGTGCTCGCCCTGACCGAATTCCTGCGCAAGGAAAAGGTGGTCGGCGCGTACCTGGAATTCCGCGGTGAAGGCGCGGCGAGCCTCACGCTCGGCGATCGCGCGACGATCTCGAACATGGCGCCCGAATACGGCGCGACGGCCGCGATGTTCTTCATCGACGGCCAGACGACCGACTACCTGCGCCTCACCGGCCGCAGCGACGAGCAGGTGAAGCTCGTCGAGACCTACGCGAAGGCGGCCGGCCTGTGGGCCGATACGCTCGCCAACGCGCAATACGAGCGCACGTTGACGTTCGACCTGTCGAGCGTCGTGCGCAACATGGCCGGCCCGTCGAACCCGCACAAGCGGTTGCCGACGTCCGATCTCGCCGCACGCGGGATCGCCGGCCAGTGGGAAGAGAAGGCGGGCGAGATGCCCGACGGCGCGGTGATCATCGCCGCGATCACGAGCTGCACGAACACCAGCAACCCGCGCAACGTGATCGCCGCGGCCTTGCTCGCACGCAACGCGAACGCGAAGGGCCTCACGCGCAAGCCGTGGGTCAAGAGCTCGCTTGCGCCGGGCTCCAAGGCGGTCGAGCTGTATCTGGAAGAAGCGAACCTGCTGCCCGAACTCGAGAAGCTCGGCTTCGGCATCGTCGCGTTCGCGTGCACGACCTGCAACGGGATGTCGGGCGCGCTCGATCCGAAGATCCAGCAGGAGATCGTCGATCGCGACCTGTACGCGACGGCCGTGCTGTCCGGCAACCGCAACTTCGACGGCCGCATCCACCCGTATGCGAAGCAGGCGTTCCTCGCGTCGCCGCCGCTGGTGGTCGCGTATGCGATCGCCGGCACGATCCGCTTCGACATCGAGAAGGACGTGCTCGGCCACGATCAGGACGGCCAGCCCGTCACGCTGAAGGACATCTGGCCGACCGACGAGGAGATCGATGCGATCGTCGCGTCGAGCGTGAAGCCCGAGCAGTTCCGCAAGGTCTACGAACCGATGTTCGCGCGTAGCGCCGATGCCGGCGAGCGCGCGGCGCCGCTGTACGAGTGGCGCGCGCAGAGCACGTACATCCGCCGTCCGCCGTACTGGGAAGGCGCGCTGGCCGGCGAGCGCACGCTGCAGGGGATGCGCCCGCTCGCGGTGCTCGGCGACAACATCACGACCGACCACCTGTCGCCGTCGAACGCGATCCTGCTGGACAGTGCAGCCGGCGAATACCTCGCGAAGATGGGCCTGCCGGAAGAAGACTTCAACTCGTACGCGACGCACCGGGGCGACCACCTGACCGCGCAGCGCGCGACCTTCGCGAACCCGACGCTGATCAACGAGATGGCGATCGTCGACGGCGCGGTGAAGAAGGGCTCGCTCGCGCGCGTCGAGCCGGAAGGCAAGGTCATGCGGATGTGGGAGGCGATCGAGACGTACATGAATCGCAAGCAGCCGCTGATCGTCGTGGCCGGCGCCGACTACGGCCAGGGCTCGTCGCGCGACTGGGCGGCGAAGGGCGTGCGGCTCGCGGGCGTCGAGGCGATTGCCGCCGAAGGCTTCGAGCGGATCCACCGCACGAACCTGATCGGCATGGGCGTGCTGCCGCTCGAGTTCAAGCCGGGCACGAACCGGACGACGCTCGGCATCGACGGCACCGAGACCTTCGACGTGATCGGCGAGCGTACGCCGCGCGCCGACCTGACGCTCGTGATTCACCGCAGGAACGGCGAGCGCGTCGAGGTGCCGATGACGTGCCGGCTCGATACGGCCGAGGAAGTGTCGATCTACGAAGCGGGCGGCGTGCTGCAGCGCTTCGCGCAGGACTTCCTCGAATCGTCGCAGGCGGCTTGATCGCGTCACACAGGGATAACGCACACATGGCTCACACTCCTCAAATCAGGATTCCCGCGACCTACATGCGCGGCGGCACCAGCAAGGGCGTGTTCTTCCGGCTGCAGGACCTGCCGGACGCCGCGCAGGCGCCGGGCGCCGCGCGGGATGCGCTGCTGCTGCGCGTGATCGGTAGCCCCGATCCGTACGGCAAGCAGATCGACGGGATGGGCGGCGCGACGTCGTCCACCAGCAAGACGGTGATCGTGTCGAAGAGCACGCGGCCCGGCCACGACGTCGACTACCTGTTCGGCCAGGTGTCGATCGACAAGGCGTTCGTCGACTGGACCGGCAACTGCGGCAACCTGTCGGCGGCGGTCGGCCCGTTCGCGATCAGCGGCGGGCTCGTCGATCCGGCGCGCGTGCCGCGCGACGGCGTCGCGACCGTGCGGATCTGGCAGGCGAACATCGGCAAGACGATCGTCGCGCATGTACCGGTGACGAACGGCGCGGTTCAGGAGACGGGCGATTTCGAACTGGACGGCGTCACGTTCCCGGCCGCCGAAGTGCAGCTCGAGTTCATGGATCCGGCCGCCGAGGAAGAAGGCGCGGGCGGGTCGATGTTCCCGACCGGCAACCTCGTCGACGATCTCGCGGTGCCGGGCGTCGGTACGCTGAAGGCGACGATGATCAACGCGGGCATTCCGACGATCTTCGTCGAAGCGGAAGCGATCGGCTATACGGGCACCGAGCTGCAGGACGCGATCAATGGCGATGCGAAGGCGCTCGAGAAGTTCGAGACGATTCGTGCGCACGGCGCACTGCGCATGGGCCTGATCGACACGCTCGATGAAATCGCGACGCGGCAGCATACGCCGAAGATCGCGTTCGTCGCGAAGCCGGCCGACTACGTCGCATCGAGCGGCAAGCGCGTGAACGCGGGTGACGTCGACCTGCTGGTGCGCGCGATGTCGATGGGCAAGCTGCACCACGCGATGATGGGCACGGCGGCGGTCGCGATCGGCACCGCCGCGGCGATCCCCGGCACGCTCGTCAACCTGGCGGCGGGCGGCGGCGAACGCAACGCGGTACGCTTCGGGCATCCGTCGGGCACGCTGCGCGTCGGCGCGGAAGCGCAGCTCGAGAACGGCGAGTGGACCGTCACCAAGGCGATCATGAGCCGCAGTGCGCGCGTGTTGATGGAAGGCTGGGTGAGGGTGCCGGGCGACGCGTTCTGAGCGTTGCCGGTTGTGGCGGTGCGGATGCGGGCGGCTGCGGCCGCCCGCGTCGTTTTCGTCAGCCGTGCAGGAAGCGGCGCAGCGCGTCGTGGCTCAGGCGGCGCGCCGTTTCGGCGATCCGCGCGCCGGGCACGATGTCGAAACCATGTACGCCGCCGGGCAGCACGTGCAGCTCGGTCGGCACGCCCGCGCGCAGCAGGCGCTGCGCATAGTCGAGATTTTCGTCGAGGAACAGGTCGAGCGAGCCGATCGACAGGAACGTGGGCGGCAGGCCGTCGAGCCGCGTGGCGCGCGCGGCTGCCGCATACGGCGACACGCCGTCGATGCCCGGCGTGTGACCGAGCAACGCGGTCCAGCCGAACCGGTTGTTGGCCGCGTGCCAGACGAATTCGCCGGCATGCGGATGCGGCGTGCGTGTGCAGGTGCGATCGTCGAGCATCGGATAGATCAGGTGCTGGAACGCGAGCCGGAATTCGCCGCGATCGCGGGCGAGGAGCGCCAGCGCGGCGGCGAGCCCGCCGCCCGCGCTTTCGCCCGCCACGCCGATCCGCGCGGTGTCGATGCCGAGCGGGCCCGCGTGGCGGAAGACCCATGCGAGCGCCGCGTAGCAGTCCTCGATCGCGCCGGGAAACACGGTTTCCGGCGCGAGGCGGTAGTCGATCGAGATCAGCGCGCAGCCGAGCTGCGTCACGAGCGACCGGTGCACCGCTTCGAGATCCTTCGCCGCGCCGCGCACGTAGCCGCCGCCGTGCATGTGAACGATCGCCGGCAGCGGGCGCGCGTGGCCATCAGGCAAATAGACGAGTACCGGGACGTCCGGCGCGCCGGCAGGGCCGGGTACCGTGCGGTGTTCGAGCGTGCTGCCGGCCGGGTCGGGCGGCGGCAGCGGCAGTACCCGCTGGCGCGACTGCGCGAGATTGTCGGCACTGAGCGTGATGGTCGGCCAGGTCTCGAGCAGCGGGCGGATTTCGGGATCGACGAGATGCAGGGTGTTCAACGCAGGGCTCCATCATGGAAGTGTGCGGTGCGCCGCGGTCAGAGCACGCTGCGTGCGACGACCCAGCGGTGCACCTCGGTCGGGCCTTCGAAGATGCGCATCAGCCGCGCCTCGCTGGCCATCTGCTGCAACGGCATTTCCTTCGTCATGCCCATCGCGCCGAGCGTCTGCATCGCATGATCGATGACGGTCGACGCCATTTCGGTCGCGAACACCTTGACCATCGAGATCTGCGTGCGGGCATCCTGCCCGGCATCCACGCGCGCGGCCGCTTCGTAGGTCATCAGGCGGCACGCGTGGATTTGCGTGAGCGCGTCGGCGACCCACCACTGGACCGCCTGGCGCTCCGCGAGCGGCACGCCGAAGGTCGTGCGCTGTTTCGCATGGTCGCACAGGAGCGCGACCGCGCGCTCGGCGCGGCCGATGCACCACGCGGCCATCTCCAGCCGCCGGTTCGCGAGCCGCGCCTGCATCGGCGCGAAGCCGGCACCTTCCCGGCCCAGCAGTTGCGCGGCGGGAACGCGGCAGTCGTCCAGCACGATTTCGTAGGTCGACCTCCCGGCGATCATCGGAATCCGGCGTTCGATGACGAAGCCGGGCGTGTCGCGCTCGACGATGAACGCCGACATGCCGCCGCGCTTGCCCTTGCTGCGATCGGTCAGCGCCATCACGATCGTCCAGTCGGCTTCGGCCGCGTGACTGATCCAGATCTTGCGGCCGTTCAGCACCCAGCCGTCGCCGTCGCGCACGGCGGTCGTCGACAGCGCGCCCGGATCGGAGCCGGCCCCCGGTTCGGAGATCGCCATCGCCGCACGCGTGGCGCCGCGTGCGTACGGGTCGAGATAGCGCGCGCGCTGCGCGTCGTCGGCCGCGTCGCACAGCATCCGCAGGTTCGGCGAATCGGGCGGCAGGATGTACGGGGTCACGGTCGTGCCGATCGCTTCGTTCACGCCGACCATCGCGACGGCCGGCAGATCCGAGCCGCCCGCGTCGAGCGGCGCGTCGAGTCCCCACAGGCCCAGCTGCCGGGAACGCTCGTCGAGTCGCGTACGTTCGTCGGCGAGCAGCCCGAAGCGCTGGCCGTCGGCCTCGCGTGCCATCACCGCGGCTTCGAGCGGAATCAGTTCGTCCTTCACGAAACGCGCGACGAGGTCGCGGATCATCCGGTGTTCGAGTTCGAGTTCGAAATTCATGAGGGTGGTCCATTCAGAAGGGAAGGAGCGCGCGCCGTCAGCCGACGTCGGCGCGCGGTGCGGCACGCTCGCGCAGCGTGCCGAGCAACGCGATCGCGCCGGCCGCGAGCAGCGCGGCATTGAAATAGAGCCCGCCGCGCATCGACCCGGTGGCCGTGTTCAGCACGCCCATCAGGAACGGGCTCGCGAAGCCGCCGATCGCACCGGTCATCGTGATCGCTGCGATCGCGACCGCCATCGAGCGCTTCGGCAGCGCGAGCCCCGGCAGCACCCAGAACGCCGGCAGCGCTGCGGCGTGCGTGGCGACCGCGATGCACAGCGCGATCATCAGGTGCGACGTGCCGCTAGTGCTCGCGAGCCCGGCGAGCGCCGCCGCGCACGCGAGCATCGCGACTGCCCCGTGCTTGCGCCATTCGCGCCGGCGCCCGGTGCGCCAGCCCATCGCGAGCATGCCGGCGATGCCGCACAGGTACGGCAGCGCGGACAGCAGCCCGATCTGCATCGCGCCATGCAGGCCGCCGCGATGCAGGATCACGGGCATCCAGAACACGAGTGCGTAGCCGGCGGCCGCGATCGCGAAATTGGCTGCGCACAGCAGCCAGAAATCGCGATGCGCGAGCAAGGGCCGCGCCGCATGGGCATGCGGCGCGTCGGCTTCGGCCTGCGCGTGCGCAGCGCGCAGCGCGGCCTTGTCGGCGTCCGACAGCCAGCGTGCGTCGTCCGGCCGGTCGTCGAGAAAGCGCAGCGCGACGAGGCCGAGCGCGCTGCTCGGCAGCCCTTCGACGACGAACAGCCATTGCCAGCCGCGCAGGCCGCCCACGCCGTCGAAGTACGACAGGATTGCGCCCGACACGGGGCCGGCGATCAACCCCGCGAGATAGAGCGCGGTCATGAACAGCGCGAACGCCTTGGCGCGCTGCCGTGGCGGATACCACGCACCGAGATAGAACAGGATGCCGGGGAAGAAGCCGGCCTCGAACACGCCCAGCAGAAAGCGGCACGCGTAGAACTGCGCGGGTGTCGTGACGAACATCGTCGCGGCCGAGCCGAGGCCCCACAGCACCATGATGCGGGCGATCGTCCGGCGCGCGCCCGTCCGTGCAAGCCACGCGTTGCTCGGAATCTCGAACGCCATGTAGCCGATGAAGAAGATGCCCGCGCCGAGCCCGTAGACGGCATCGGAAAAGTGCAGTTCGGCAGCCATCTGCGCGTGCGCGAAGCCGATGTTGATCCGGTCGATGAACGACAGCGTGTAGCAGAGGATCAGGAACGGCAGCAGCCGGCGCGAGATCCGGCGGTAGAGCGCCTGCGTCGCGCCATCGTCGACGGCGGCCGGGTGGGTCGAAAGGGTCGGGGGCATGGGCATTCCGTCAGAAGCGGTGAGCGATGCCGAGCGCGAACACCTGCCCGGTGCCGCCCGGTTGCGGTTGCAGGCCGACGACGACCGTGTTGCGGGCGTCGCCGCCGTTCTTCATGTAGAGATAGCGTGCGTACAGCGAGGTCCGCTTCGACAGCGGATGGTCGTAGCCGACGCCGAGCGCGGTCGCGTCGTTCGCCGAGCCCTTCACGTCGCGGCGCACGACCGACACGAGCACGCGATCGAGCGCGCCGACGCTGATCGACGCGCCTACGCTCGCGGTCGAGAACGCCGGCAGGTGCGCCGCCGTGCCGACGCCGTACAGGAATGCGGCATACAGCCTGACTTGGGCGAACGCGTAGTTGGCCGCGAACACGTAGTGGCGGGTCGTCGACGGGGCGACGACGGGCGCCAGGCTGCCGGCCGACGTGTCGCCCTGGAAACCGGCGCCGACATGGAGCCCGCCGAGCCGGTACTGAAGCCCGGCGCCGTAGTTGCGCCCGGCCTGCGTGGACAGCGCATTCGGCGTCGGAAAGCCGTACGTGGCCATCACGCGCAGGCCGTTCCAGTCCGGGCTCAGGTATGACGCCGCCTGGTTGAAGCGCGGAATCGGCTGCGTCGTGTTGCTCGTGATCGTGTCGGTCGACGTCGCGAGCAGCGCGAGCGGCGACATCCGTTCGTTGAGCCCGAACGGATCGCCTTCGTACACGACGTAGAACGCGGGTGTGTATTGCCGCCCGAGCCGCACGTCGCCGTAGCGCGTGTTCTGCAGCGACACGTATGCCTGCCGGTAGAACAGCGTGCCGCCCTGGAACGAGCCGTCGGCCGGCGAGAAGCCGCTTTCCAGCACGAATTTCGTCGACGTGCCGCCGCCGAGCGCTTCGATACCCGTCAGTCCGAAGCGGCTCGTCGACGCGCCGCCGCCGCTTTGCCGCAGGCTCGACAGGCTGCCGATGCGGTCGAACTCGACGTAGCTGTCGACGATCCCGTACAGCGTGACCGACGACGCGTGTGCCGACGTGGCATACAGCACGCACGCGCCGACCAGGAATGCTTTCCGTTGCATGAAGGTGTCTCCGTCCATGTTTTTTGGGCGCCCGCGTTCTGGGAGCGGTACGCGCCGGGTGCTGCGATGCCGCGCCGGACTCAGCGTCCCTTGAACACCGGCTTGCGCTTCTCGAGAAACGCGCGGGCGCCCTCGATCCGGTCCTCGCTCGCGTAGACGTCGGGGCCGACGTCCAGCCGCAGCGCGGCGGCCACCGGCAGCCCCTGGCTGCGCGTCGCCGTTTCCTTGATGCGGCGGATCGTGAGCGGTGCGTTCGCCGCGATCGTCTGCGCGAGTTCGCGTACGGCGTCGTCGAGTGCGGCGCCGGGCACGACGCGGTTCAGCAGGCCGACGCGCTGCGCTTCGTCCGCGTCGAGCCGGCGGCCCGTGAACAGCAGCTCCATCGCGATCGCGCGCGGCAACAGGCGCGGCAACAGCACGCTCGCGAAGTTCGCGCCCATGCCGACCAGCGCTTCGGGCAGGGCGAAGCTCGCATGATCGGCGGCGATTCGCAGGTCGCACGCGAGCGCGATTTCGCAGCCGCCGCCGACCGCGTAGCCGTTGACGGCCGCGATGGTCGGCTTGCGCAGCTCCAGGATCAGCTCGTGCACGTTGCGGGCGAGCCCGCGCATCGGCTGCATGCCGCGTATCTCGGGGTCGCCGAGATCGACGCCTGCGCTGAACGCGCGTTCGCCCGCGCCGCGAATCACGATGACGCGAATCGAGGGGTTGTCGTCGAGCGTGACGAGTTCGTCGCACAGGCGACGAATCGCTTCGGCGGACAGTGCGTTGGCGACGTGCGGGCGATGGATCGTCAGCCACGCGATGCCGTCGGCGTCGTCGCGCAGGATCGACCGGGCGTCGTCGCCTGTCAGCGAAGAAAACGAGCGCTGGGTGGTCATGACGCGCTCCCGGCGGCACCCGCCCGCGTGTCGTGCAGCACGCCGGCCTGCCGCAACGCGTCGCGGCGCGCCGCGTCGATCCCGAAGGCATCGAGCACGGCATCCGTGTCCGCGGCGAACGGCCTGGGCGGCCGGCGTATCGAGCCCGGCGTGCGGGACAGTTTGGCGGGGATGCCCGCGCCGGTGTACGTCTCGGTATCGACGAACATCGCGTTGCGCGCCGCCTGCGGATGGCCGAACGCATCGGCGACGGTGTTCACCGGGCCCGTCGCGACGCCGGCCTTCAGCAGCCGCTCGACGACGTCGTCGGCATGCAGTTCGGCGGTCAGCTGGCCGAGCAGCGTGTCGAGCGCGTCGCGATGCGCGACGCGCTGCGCGTTGGTCGCGAACCGTGGATCGCGCGCCAGTTCGGGTACGCCGAGCGCGTCGACGAGCCGCGCGAACGTGCGGTTGTTGCCCGCGCCGGTCGAGATCGGCTTGTCCTTGCACGGATAGACGCCGTACGGCGCGATCGAGCCATACACGTTGCCGGTCGCGACGGGCACGTCGCCGGTCGCCATCCACGTCGTACTGACCGGATGCAGCATCGACAGCGCGGTGCTGAACAGGTCGATGTCGACGTGTTGCCCGAGGCCGGAGCGCGTCCGTTCGACCAGCGCGAGCAGGATGCTCGAGACGGCGCTCAGGCCGGCCGCATGATCGACGACCGGAAACGGCACCTTGAGCGGCATGCCGCCCGGTTCGCCGTTGATCGACATGAAGCCGGCGAGGCCCTGCGCGACCGCGTCGTAGCCCGGAAATCGCGCGAGCGGGCCGTCGGTACCGTATCCGGAGATCGAGCAGTGCACGAGGCGCGGAAAGCGCTCGCGCAGGCAGGCTTCGTAGCCGATGCCCCAGCGTTCGAGCGTGCCCTGCTTGAAGTTGTCGATCAGCACGTCGGCCGTCTCGAGCATGCGGAACAGCACGTCGCGTCCGTCGGGATGCGACAGGTCGAGCGCGAGATTGCGCTTGTTGCGGTTGAGCCCCCAGTAGTAGCTGGAGATGCCGCTCGGCATCGCGGGGCCCCAGTCGCGCGTTTCGTCGCCCTGCGGCGGTTCGATCTTGACGACGTCCGCGCCGTGGTCGGCGAGCGTCTGCGCGCAGAACGGCCCCGCATAGACGCGGCTCAGGTCCACCACGCGCACGCCCGCGAGTGCGCCTTCGTTGCTGCTGGTCATGACGATGTCTCCTTCGATGTGGATTCGACGGGCCCGCGGGCCGGCATGGGCGCCGGCTCGCACGCGGCCGCGGTGCGTCGCGGGGTCAGCCGCGCGCGGCGAACAGCGCGTTGACTGCCGCGCGATGTTCGGGGGTGGCGTGCGCGAACGCCTGGTACGACGCCGACAGGTCGAGCAGCGTGTCGAGGCTCGCGTGGCGGCCTTCGCGCAGCAGCCGTTTGGTCAGGCGCAACGCGGTGCCCGAGTGACGGGCGATGCGGCCGGCCAGCTCGTGCGCATGCGCGAGGAGGTCGGCATCGGGCACGACGCGCGACACGAGCCCGCAGCGCAGCGCGGCATGCGCGTCCAGCGCATCGCCGGTGAACGACATTTCCGCGGCGACCGCGGCACCGACGATCTGCGGCAGGAACCATGCGCCGCCGTCGCCCGGCACGAGGCCGAGCGCGATGAAGCTTTCCGCGAAGCGCGCGCTGTCGGCGGCGATGCGGATGTCGCACATGCATGCGAGATCGGTGCCGGCGCCGATCGCGGGGCCGTTGACCGCCGCGATGGCCGGGACTTCGAGGTGCTGGAACGCGTGCGCGAGCCGTTGGATGCCGCGGCGATAGCTGGTCCGGATCGCGGCAGGGTCGGGCGGGCCCGATTCCACGAACGCGCGCATCGCCTTCACGTTGCCGCCCGACGAGAACGTCGGGCCGGCGCCGGTCAGGATCAGCACGCGGATCGATTCGTCGCGGTTCGCTTCGTCGCAGCATTCGGTCAATGCGTCGATTGCATCGGTATCCGAAATGGCGTTGCGGGTGTCGGGACGATTCATCGTGACGGTCAGGATCGAGCCTTGCCGTTCACGGGTCAGGAAAGCTGCCATGGTGTCTCCGTGTGTTCGTGCCGCGGGACTTCACGCCGCGGGCCGAAGCCTAGTATCGTCATGACGGTTGGCGGCGGGAAATTCCGTTCCACATACGTGGAAGGCCCGTGCCGGTCGTAGCGGAGAGGGCGGGATGAGCGGAAACGTGGTCAAGAGCGCGGCGCGCGTGTTCGAGGTGCTGGAACTCTTCAGCGCGTTGCAGCGGCCGCTGAGCGTGCGCGAGATCGCCACGCGCTGCGGTTACCCTGGGTCGAGCGCGGCCGCGCTGCTGACCAGCATGAAGACGCTCGGCTATCTCGCGTACGACGACGCCACGCATGCGTATGCGCCCACCGCGCGGCTCGTCAATCTCGGCGAAGCGCTGGTCGACTCGGCGGCCGGCAGCCGGCGGCACTGGCATGCCGTCGCGAAGCGGTTGGCGGCGCGCACGCACGAGGCGGTCGTGATCGCGGTGCAGAGCGACCTGTACGTGCAGTACATCGATGCGGTCGAAGGCTCGCATTCGATTCCGGTGCAGTTCTACGCGCCGATCGGCACGCGTCGCGAGATCTGCATGTCGGGGCTCGGCTGGGCGTTGCTGAGCCTCCAGCCGGACAGCACGATCCGCCGGCTCGTGTCGCGCAGCATCCGCCGGCTCGGGAAGTCGGGCAGGACGATCGACGAGGACGTCGTGCTCGACAAGGTCGAACAGACGCGCCGGCTCGGCTATTCGTATTCGGCGCATACGGTGACGCAGGGCGCCGCGATGATCTCGATGGTGATCGCGGACGGCTGGAACGGGCTGCCGCTGGCGATGGGCGTGGCCGGGCCCGTCGAGCGGATCGACCCGCATCGGGACGCGATCGTGCGGGCGATGCGGGCGGCGCTGGCCGAACGTGCGGGGGACGGGCAGCGCTAGGGCCCGCGCAAGCCCGTTGTCAGCGTGACCGGACCTTGGTCGTGCGACGCTGGCGTGCGCACGCATTCGCATAGAATCGGAACGTTTTGCCGCGCCTTTCCCGGTTGCATTTCAGCGAGGTCGTCATGCCATTGAACGCGCCGCTTTCCGGCATCCACATCGTCGAATTCGAAGGTCTCGGCCCCGGCCCGCTCGCGGGCTGGATACTCGCCGGGATGGGCGCGCGGATCACGCTGATCGCGCGCCCGTCTGGCCGCACGAGCGCGCCGGATGCGTTGCAGGCCCGTGACGGCGACCTGCTGCGCGAAGGCAAGACGATCGTCGAACTCGACCTGAAGTCGCCGGCCGGCCGCGACGCCGCGCTCGACCTGGTCGCGCAGGCCGATGCGCTGATCGAGGGGCTGCGGCCCGGCGTGATGGAACGGCTCGGCCTCGGGCCCGACGATTGCGCACGCCGCAAACCGACGCTCGTGTACGGGCGGATGACCGGCTGGGGCCAGCACGGCCCGCTCGCGGCCGCGGCCGGACACGACCTGAACTACGTCGCGCTGACGGGGCTGCTGTCGCTGTCCGCGCCGCGCGACGGCCGGCCGGGGGTGCCGCCGACCGTCGTCGGCGATGCGGGCGGCGCGCTCGGGCTCGCGTTCGGGATCGTCTGCGCATTGCTCGATGTGCGTGGCGGCGGGCCGGGGCGCGTGGTCGACGGCGCGATCGTCGACATCGTGTCGATGCTCGGCTCGCTCGCGCTGTGGGCGCGCGCGAACGGACAGCTCGACGGCGCGCAGCCGAGCCTCTTTCACGATGCGCCGTTCTACGACGTGTATCGCTGCGCGGATGGCGAATGCGTGACGATCGGCGCGCTCGAGCCACCGTTCTATGCGCTGCTGGTCGAACGGCTCGGGCTGACCGACGTCGATCCGGCGTCGCAGTACGACCGGGCGCGCTGGCCCGCGCTGAAAGCGCGTTTCGCCGACGTGTTCGCGCAGCAGCCGTCCGCGCACTGGCGTGCGCTGCTCGAAGGCACCGACGCGTGTTTCGCGCCGCTGCTGAGCGTGGCCGACGCGGCTGCACATCCGCACAACGCGGCGCGTGGGATCTATCGGACGGATGAGAACGGCAACGTGCGGGCGCGCGTGGCGCCGCGGTTTTTGCCGCTGGCGGGGGACGGGGCAGAGTAGGAACGCCAGCATGTCGAGGTCGTTGAACCAGTGGCGAAATGCACTTTAACGAAAGATTGTGAGAATATTTGGTGCCAATATTGGTGCTGAATTTGGTATTAAATAGAGTACAATCGATCTCCTGTTGAAGAAGGAGTCGGCATGCCTCATACCATCCTGGCCAGCGTTACCGCGAGTGTTTCGGAACTGAAGCGGAACCCGATGGGCACGGTCGCGGCGGGAGAGGGTTTCCCGGTCGCGATCCTGAATCACAATGAACCCGCGTTCTATTGCATCCCGGCGAAGACGTGGGAGGCGATGGTCGAACGCCTTGAAGATATCGAAGACAACGCGCTCGCCGACAAGCGCGCCAAGGAGAAGGTCGTCAAGGTCAAGCTGAATGACCTTTGAGCTTGCCTTCCTCGAACCTGCGTTGAAAGAGTGGAAGAAGCTCGATCGCACCGTTCGCGACCAGTTCAAATCCCGGCTCGCCGAGCGGCTCGAGAATCCTCGGATTCCGTCTGCAAAGTTGCATGGTCACCCGGATCGTTACAAGATCAAGCTGCGCAGCGTCGGCTATCGGCTCGCCTACGAAGTGCGCGATTCGGAAGTGCTCGTACTGGTCGTGGCGGTCGGTCGACGCGAGCGCGATGCGGTCTATCTTGCCGCGATGAAGCGTTAGATCCCGATGCGCCGCACATGGGAGCGGCAAGCTTTCCGCATGTCTGACGCTTGGCTCCGCTACGCGCTCATCGTCTTCTGGAAGGACGGGCGGTCCTTCAGGTGCGGAGAACCGCTCACGCCGTTTCCTCCGGCGCATCCGGCATCTTGCCGTCGCCGACCCGATTGATCGTGCCCTGCGCGATCGCGACGAGCCGCTCGTGATCGCCGTCGATGACGAACACATGACACTGGCAGGTCGCCTGGTGCCGGCCCGCGTAGACGAGCTTCGCGCGGGCGACGAGCGTGCCGTTCACGGCCGGCCGCAGGTAGTTGATCTTGTATTCGGCCGTGATCACGCGCGGGCCGAGCACGAGCGCGCCGGCGAACGTCAGCGCGTTGTCCGCGAGGTAGCTGATGACGCCGCCGTGCACGAAACCGTGTTGCTGCCGCAGTTCCTCACGCACGGGCAGGCACAGCGACACTTCGTTGTCGCCGATATGCATCAGCTCCGTGCCCAGCAGCATGCTGAACGGTTGCGCACGCAATGCGCCGCGCGCGTGGTCCGTGATGTCGGTCATCGACTTTCCTCGAAATGAGTGCCCGCTTGCGCTGAACTCTAGGAAGGGGGCTGCGGATAAGCAAGGAAATTCGTCCGCATTTCATGCAATCTCCAGCGCGATGCGACGCGATTATTGCGTCGAATGCCGTAGATTTCCCTGTTTGCGGATGATTCCGCTGGAATGCGCGGGCAACGTGAATTTCGCTGCCGTCCGCACCTAAAGTCCGACGAAGAAATGCCGCTAATGCCGGGGCATTGCCTCATCGTCCGCTTTCCAGGAATCTCCCCCATGTTCGGAAAAATCAAGCTCGCGTCGGGTCTGCTCGGCGTGTTGACCGTGTTTTGCCTCTTCCTGTTCGCGATCGAGGCGCTCGGCTTCTGGGCGCTCAAGTCGACACGCAGCGGCGTCGACGATCTGTCGAACATCGCGATCACGCAGGTCGAAGCGGCCAGCCAGGCGACCCAGCAGTTGCTCGACGCGCGCATCAACCTGTCGCGCGCCGGCACGCGGATGGTGCGCGGCGGCCCGAAGCCGGAAGACATCATCCGCCATGCCGGCGCGTCGCTCGCGGAGGCGGACAAGGCGTTCGCCGCGCTGACGGCCGCGCAGCCGGTCGACGATGCCAACCGCGCGCGCGTCGCGGCGCTCGCCGAGCGCTATCGCGCGCTGCGCGGCGCGCTGGGCGAACTCGTGCAGTTCCTCGACGCCGACAATATCCAGGCCTTCCTCGACCAGCCGACGCAGAGCATCCAGGACGCCTATATCGCCGAGCTGCGTCGCTTCACCGACTATGGGGGCGCATCGAGCCGCACGGCGTTCGACACGATCGACGGCGGCATGCTCTGGTTCAAGTCGGTCGGCATCGTGCTGCTGGTGGCGATGCTCGTGGCGAGCGCGGCGATCTACGTGGCCGCGCGGCGCGCGGTCGTCGCGCCGCTGGAAGAAGCCGGCCGCCATTTCGAGCGGATCGCGCAAGGCCGACTCGATGAAGTCGTGCGGGCAGGCGGTGTGTTCGAGATCGACCGGATGCTGCGCGGCCTCGCCACGATGCAGACGAGCATCGCGGGCACCGTGCGCACGGTGCGCCAGGCGTCCGACGCGATCCACCTCGGCGCGGGCGAGATCGCGGGCGGCAACGCCGACCTGTCGGCGCGCACCGGCACGCAGGCCGCGTCGCTCGAGGAAACGGCCGCGAGCATGGAGGAACTGACGGCGACCGTCCGGCAGAACACCGACAGCGCGCGTGCGGCGAGCGCGCTGGCCGACGCGGCGCTCGAGGCGACGAGCCACGGCGGCGGCGTGGTCGACAGCGTGATCGACCGGATGCGCGGCATCGCGCAGAGCTCGGGGCGGATCGCGGAGATCATCTCGGTGATCGACGGCATCGCGTTCCAGACCAACATCCTTGCGCTGAACGCGGCCGTGGAAGCCGCCCGCGCAGGCGAACAGGGGCGTGGCTTCGCGGTCGTCGCGGGTGAGGTGCGCTCGCTCGCGCAGCGCAGCGCGCAATCGGCGAAGGAGATCAAGGCGCTGATCGAGGATTCGGTCTCGCAGATCAACGGCGGCGCGGAGCTCGTCGAGCGCGCCGGCGATGCGATGCGGACGGTGTCGGCGTCGATCACGCGCGTCGTGCAGACGATGTCCGAGATCACGGCGGCGTCGGTCGAGCAGAGCGTCGGGATCGAGCAGGTGAACCAGGCCGTCACGCAGATGGATCAGCTCACGCAGCAGAACGCGGCGCTGGTGGAGGAGGTCGCGGCGGCGGCCGCGTCGCTGAACGACCAGACCGCGCACCTGATGCAGGCGGTGTCGGTGTTCGAACTCGGCGACGGCCGCGCCGCACGCGGCGAGCACGCGGCGCCGTCGTTCGACGACGCGGGTTACGCGCCGGCCGGCAGCGCCGCGTAGGCGGTCTCGAGGTGGTAGGGCGTCGTCGACGGCATGTCGGCGCGCGCCACCTGCCCGTCCGCCGTCTTGCACTCGAACCAGCCGCGCGGATGCAGGAAGCGCGCGGCGAAGCGTTCGATCTGCCGCGCGAGCGGCGCGGAGGCCGGCGTGCCGCCGTGCGTCGCGAGCGCGCGCAGGTATTCGGTCTGCGCCCAGATCCGCTGCGTGCCGTCGATGCACGCGCCTTGCGCGTCGAGCGCCGCGCAGACGCCGCCCGTCTGCGGATCGACGCCGTATTGCTCCGCGAACACAAACGCGCGCGCCAGCGCGCCGGGGAGCCCGGTCTGCGCGAGCCGCGCGCCGGCCGCATCGACCAGATAGAACCACTCGAACTGATGGCCGGGCTCGAAACGGTTGTCGGCCGCGCCGAGCGGCAGCTCGGCCACGCAGCCGGTTGCCGCGTCGACGAACGTGCGCTCGACGGCCTGCGCGGTGTGCGCGAGCGCGTCGTCGAACGCCGTGTCGCCGAATGCAGCCGCCGCCGCGAGCCACGCTTCGGTCAGGTGCATCAGCGGATTCTGCAGCGCCCCGCTGCCGGATGACGAGAAATCGGCGTGGCGCGCCGCGTCGAGCAGCGCGTCGCCGCGGTGCGGCGCGAAACGGTCCTGAATCAGCGCGGCGGTCTCTTCGGCCGCCTGGCGCGCCGCGGCGTCGCCCGATGCCGCATACCACGCGGCGCACGCGAACACGATGAAGGCGTGCGTGTAGAGATCCTTGGTCGTGTCGAGCGGTGCGCCCTGCGCGTCCACGCTGTAGTGCCAGCCGCCGTGGCGCGGGTCGCGAAAGTGGCGGCCCAGCGCGTCGAACAGCGTGGCGGCGTGCGCGGTGTCGCCGGCCTGCGCGAACACGAACAGTTGCCGTGCGCAGGCCATTGCGCGATAACGGGTCACGGGCAGCGGCGCGTGGGTGGCCGGATCGACGGCTTCGAACGGCAACTGTAATGTCTGGTCGAACCCTGAACCCCGCCAGATCGGCAAGACGACGTGCGCGAAATGGTGGCGCAGCTGGGCGGCCTGGGCGGAAGCGGAGTCGGAAACGGACATGACGGGGTTGAGCGCTAGGTTCGAAACGTGTCGGCGCGGCCCGGAGGATCGGCGCGGCCGGGGCCAAGGATAAAACATTCCGCACGGCCGGCACCAGAAAAGGAGATAAATCGCATGCTGAGCAACCTGGAACTCGTGATGCGGCTCGTCCTCGCGGCGGCGCTGGGCAGCGTCATCGGCTTCGAGCGCGAGCGTCTGTCGTGGGCGGCGGGCCTGCGTACGCACATGCTCGTCTGTGTCGGTTCGACGCTGATCATGATCGTGTCGGCGTTCGGGTTCGCCGACGTGCTCGGCAGCAGCGAGCACATCGTGCTCGACCCGTCGCGGATCGCCGCGCAGGTCGTGTCGGGCATCGGCTTCCTCGGCGCGGGCTCGATCCTGCTGCGCGGCGAGATCGTGCGGGGGCTGACGACGGCCGCGAGCCTGTGGTCGGTCGCCGCGATCGGCCTCGCGGTGGGCGGCGGGCTCTACGTCGCGTCGATTTCGGCGACGATCATCATCCTGATCATCCTGGCCGGCATCAAGCCGCTGGAGCGGCGCTACTTCACGGTGCGCCAGCGGCGCCAGCTCGCGCTGACGGTCGTGGGCGGCACGCTGAACTTCGATTCGCTGCATGCGGCGCTGGGCCCGGACAGTGCGCGGGTGAAGCAGTTCATCGTGCAGCGCGCCGACGACACGGGCGAGCACGACGAGGTGCGCATCGCGCTTGCGCGGGTATCGGAACTCGAATACCGGGCGATCTGCGACAAGCTGCGCGCGCTGAAGGGCGTCACGCGTTTCGAAGAGGGCAACGGGTTGTCGGGCGACGAATAGGCGGAATCGGCGACGGGGCATGCGACAATGGCCGACCGCCGATTCCGTTAGACATCGAGTGTCAGTTCGACGACGATCGAGCCGCCTCCTTCATTGGCAGACCACCGACGGGTACCTCGATGCCGATCACGGAAATTCCGCATCTGCGATACGGGACCATTATTGTGCTCAACGGTCCGAGCAGTGCCGGCAAAAGTACGCTTGGCAGATATTTGTGCGAGCAATTGATTGAGCATCATTTGCACATCGAGCTGGATGTGTTCCGAAGCATGGAGCCCGCAAACTACTGGGAAGTCGAGAAACCTGTGGCACAGGTTCGGGTGGCCGCCCTATGCAGAGCAATCAATGCCACTGCCGCCACTTTTTCCAGGCACGGTCAGCCGGTGATCGTTGATCATGTCCTTTCATCCGATGTCTGGTACTACATGCTCGAAGACTTGGTCGGTTTCCCGGTCTTTATCGTAGGTGTCTTTTGTTCGCTCGACATTTTGATCGAGCGCGAGCTTGCCCGTGGTAACCGCAAGATCGGATTGGCCAAGTCGCAATTCGACTCGATTCATGCTGACCGGCACTACGATTACATCGTGGACACGTCATTGTCAGGCGCACTTGATTGCGGCAAGTCCGTACTGACATGGTTGAAAAGGTGACCCAACCCTACTGCATTCTCGAAGATGCATCAGCAATTTTTCGGCGACGAAAAATAATCAAATGCCGACTGGTTTCGGATATTCGGTAAAGAGCGTCACGTCGACGACAATCGAAGCGTTGCCAGCGCTCCGGTAGACTTCGACGCTTGCCTAACCTCGTCGCGATAGCATAGACACTCGGCTTTTCATCAAGTGTTTGCACGCGCCGTATCGCCGTGTCGTTTTCTCTGTTCGGGATCATCGCCTTTGTCTCCCGAACGGCAAAGTGCCTCAAAAGTCTGTTAGTTGTTCCGTGCCGCGAAATGGAATTCGGAAAAAAATGAAATCGAAAAACAAGTATTTCTTGCTGCTTGCAGGGGCCGGGTTTGCGGTGCTGGCTGGGGTGATCACAGTGATCGACCAGCGGCAGTTGCGCCCGCTGGGGGAGACACTTTCCGCGCCAGAGCAGATATTCAAGATTGATGGGAACGTTCCCTTTGGAATCACTGACATCAAATGGGTCAATGATCATGGCGTAAGCCTCTTGACCGGTAAGCTCTTGGACGGCCGAAAAGAAGACGACACGACTTCACTACCGGGTATGGTGCTGGACCTGCAGGTTCCGTCCCGGGCTGAGCACTTGCGTGAGCAACAAAAACGGATGGCGGCAGCATCGGCCTCGACCATGATCGTCGCCGGCCATCAAGAGCTGGCAGCACAGACTCTGCTCAACTTCCTGTCTCGCCAAGAGACGCGGCAATTCATTGCTCGAATGGAGGATGGAGGCAAGATCAATATTTTGGCGACTATTCAGGCTCCGATCGAGAGTGATTCCGATCCGCATCTGATGACAGCGCCCGGAGGCAAGTGGCTTGCGTTTGACTCCGATGAACGCGAGGAGAATAACGCCCGGATTGGCCCGAACGAGATCGCATTCGTCAGCCTTGATGGGGGGAGCACATGGAAATTCGATCCCAAGACAAAAGTGTCTCGTTGGACTGAGTTTCAAGGCCGGCTCTCGAATAACAATGCGTTCACTCTGGATAAAGGGGCCACCGAACGCTCCGATAAAGAAAAAATCTGGGTGACGCGAGATCATGGCCAATCGTGGCAGAGCATGGACCTGCGCAAGGCGGTCTGGTCGGATCGGCAGGAGCGTGAGAACGAGGTACTCGATGCGAGTTGGACCGTTCTGCCTGGTCCTGCTGGAAATGCGCTAGGCTGGTCATCGCTGACTTCGATTGTGATCGACGACGAGGGGAATGAGAAAAGCCAAAAATTCCTGGAATCCCGTCGCTTCGAACTGGACTTCAGCGGCAAGCAGGTTGTCGTCCGCAATGTCTCCGCCGCACCTGATTGGGGTAAGCGCAGCTTGTCCAACTTTGAGATCGTCAGCAATGCTTCCGGGGAGGCCCTGTTGTCGTACAACGGAGGTTTGTACGCCCTCGATCCGACGACCAAGCAGTGGGCCCAAATTGCCATTCCAGAGATTCATGGAGTCTCCAGCAATGTTTACCACGATGGCGTATGGCTGGGAAATGGTATCTGGATCATTAAGGCCAGTGGCCAGACAATATGGAATGTTGTGGCCTGTTATATGCCACCTTATTTTGGAAACACACGCAATTGCGGTATGTCGTCGGCGCAAGCCTATTTTTACAGCAAGGATCAGGGGAAAAATTGGATTCCGTTCGTCTTGCCAATTTCATCGGGCGAGGAATCCTACTCAACCGAGATTCTTGGATGGGATGATCAACGTCGAGGTATGGTGGTTGCCCGAAAAGATTCCGGTAGACGTGGTGATAATGTCGCAATTTATCGGTTGCCGTAGAGTCGCGCACTTGATGTAAACGGAGTGTCTCGATAAAACTCCGAGGGATCTTCGGGTAGTCGGTTTGAGAAGGCTGCAGATGAATTTATTCGGGGTGGTGAGGGCGTGTCGTTTCGAGGTTGTTTTCTGAAAAATAATTAGGGGGCATTCTTTGGGAAATCGTTCATTTCTGTATATTCAAGCCGGCTCGGGCGAAGAAGCCAAAACAATTGAGGTTGCCGACGCGAACAATAACTTTCCGACCTTGTGGCGAATCTTGTTGGCATCAAGTGCCGCGGGTGAGGCAATTAGAGATCAGCGCGTGTTTGGTGATGCCAATTCTGATAATCTCGTCAGTGATGCCCGAGCCGCGCTGGATCGTTTGCGGACCTTGTTGAGTTATCTTGAGCGTAATCCTGTCGCGAAGCCTGCTGGCAACGTGTTTACGCGCTTTATTGCCAAACCACCTCATCTCAGTGACGAAGAAAGCCAGCTTGTTCGTCAGCTTGATGCTGCAATCCATTATTTGCAGAATGAGGTGGACGATCTGGCCGAGTATGGCGTGCCTGATTTTTCGGCAAACCTGGATGAGTTGTTTGCACTGGAAGGTTTCTCGGATTTTGACGAAGAGCTTGCATCGGATGATGAATATTCCGGGCGATACTTTGCAGACGCTTCTGACGAATTTATCAGAAGGGAGGCTGGGAAATGCAATGCCTTATGGGGGCAGTTGCAGGTTAGTATGTCTAAAAGAGACACGGTTGGCGTGAGAGAACTTCTACTGGAGGCGGAAGTTACTCGCGTTGATTGCTCGGTGCCGGTAACTTGGGATTATTGGGCCTGGACATTCGGCGTGAGTGGTTTCGATCATGCTTATTTCAATCGTGCCTATGGGGAGGCTCCGAGGACGGTAGCCTTTAAAGATTTCATGGCAACATCGGGTGGTAAGTTGGGCCATCAATTGGCTTATGGCTTGTACAGCTTTCATTCGGAGGGGCGCTGGGGCGTTCAATATGCCGACGAGAAAAATTGGCGTATCGTTCAAGAGGCGACATGGGACGGCATGTGGCAAGAGAGAGGGGATGCTACTTATTTCTTGTGCTGGGTGAAGCGTAATGGAAAATATGGTCTGATTCGCCCTGAAGAAACGGGCGTTATCACCATTTGCGAGCCCACTTTCGATGATTTTTGGTACTTTGAAGGTCGAACTGCTTTCGTACAAGTTGGCGATAAAATCGGCCTGATTGGTGTGGATGGTGTTTGGTTGCTTGAGCCTTGCCTCGATGAGTGCAGTGACTATGAGGAAGGGTATGCGTGGGCGGCCGTGGGCAAGGGCTACGGCTTTCTGGGTGAGGATGGTCAATGGTCGGTGCCCCCGAAATATGAAGAGATAGGCGATATTTGCTGGGGCGTTTCCGCCGCGATGCGCTCGGGAGAGCAGTGGGGGCTGATGGAGCTTGCAAGCGGTCAGTGGTTATCGGCACCGCAGTGGCATTCGCTGGAATGGTCTGAGGAGCGGACTGCATTCCTCGTTGGGCCTGACAAGACGATTGCGATGGATGCGAGAGGCCAGCTCTTGAGCGATTCGGATTAATGTCCGGGGAAGGAGCGACGGGTGCTTGCTCAGTTGCGATGCTGTTCATAACGAAGACAGAGCGCTGTTCACGCCACGACGCAGGAGGCGAGTCGCTTGCAATGGGTCTTCAGCGTCGCTTCGCTGACCGGCGCGATGCAACGCAGGCACCCTGCTTGCTGTCCGCTCGTTATTACCGGGCTAGCATCCACGAGCGCTCTTGTCCGAGTTAACGCAAATGATCCCGGCGTCTTGTTTCCTATGGCAGGTCAACGAGCAAGCGCCGCAAACCGCCCAGATTGTCCGTCAGATTAAGTCCTTTGATCAACGCGCCTGTCCCGAAATTTCGCTCCTTGGTCAAGCGATCAAAGTCGCCCCAGAACACACTGTGCTCTGGGGTTTTTAAAAGCGCAAAATGTGCTTCCGGCAATACGTAGTGCGCAAGGTTATACAAGCCATGCACGAAGGCGCCGAAATACTTCAGAAATTCATGGAATTCAACCAGCCATGTCATTTTTCTGTATTCGTTAGCAATACATTGCAGGTAATGGGACGCCTCGTCCACTTGCCCGTTAAGCAAGGCCATCAAGTAGCGGACGACAAGTACGTTGCCCTTGGGACTACCTTTCCGACCCACATAGGTCTCCGCGAGTGCTAGTGATTTTTCCACAGCGGTTTGCCTTGGGTTGTCGTATACCATCACTGCAACGAGGTTGCTTCCGACTCGGAAGAAAGGGAAACAGTCTCGCTCTGCCAACCCAAGTTCTCTCGGAATGTATTGCTTCACCAAGCCGATGTCGCAATCGGCCATAGCGTACATGAGTTCGCGGAAATGATAGCCGTGACTACCGGTGGGGGTGTGTAGGCGATTTCCAAACTTCAGTCGGTTCCACGTGTGCAAAGCATCCTTGAGCAAGCTCATATCGGCCTCATGGAATGCACGATAGATGCCGATCGATAGAAGATAATCGACGTCGATGGGAAAGCCGTGGGTGGCGCAGGTGTCATCGAAGAACGATCGAGCCTGTTCTTTCCCGAGAATTTGGAGCTGTCCATTGGCAGCATAGGCCCGTTCAAAGTCGCTCTGTTTCCTTTCTTCGGGAAAATCTTGATGCACCTGCTGGATTTCTCTTAACCGAGCTTCAAACGCTGGTACTGTACTTGGCCAGACATCTCCCTCACGATGCTCGACCCAAAGTGCTTCAAGTTTTCTTTTGTCCTTGGTATCCATGAAATTCGATATTCTCGTTATATTAAAAATGGAATTGATTCTTACGGTCAACTACCAGGATATCAACACTTTGCGGCATCGGTGTTTTGATCGATGACTTGCTGGGGAAGGAAAGCTGGTATCCCGGAATCAGGAGCGCGGCTAGCGCGGCCAGCGTTGCCAGAAGACACGAAACGCTGTGGCGTATACGAACCGTCATCGTATGGGCGCTCCCTCGTCCGCGTGATTCGTTCAGCCGGCGTAGACGTGCTGCGCCCACGCTTCCATCAGCGGCCGTCGCTGTTCCAGTAGGTCGGTCCGATGATAAGCGGCCTCGACCTGATCACGGGGGCAAGGAAAGACCAGAGTTTCATGTAGTTGATGTCGTTTTAGCATTTTGATCAGCGTTAGCGCTTTCTCGGACAGCGGGATGCGATGCGGTTCCTTGGCCTTCATGCGTGCGGCCGGAATGTTCCCAACACACTCAGCCAGATCGAGTTCGTTCCACGTCGCGCCTCGTACCTCACCGCCGCGGGCTGCGGTAAGTATCAGGAACAGCAAGGCAGCACGCGTGCTGTCGCCAGGCGTGTGCTTTGCCAAGTGACTCTCGACGCATCGCGGCACATGGCTCCACGGCATTGCGGGCGGGTGTGTCGTCTTGGTCGACTGTTCGGGAAGAATGTGACCGCCATGACGGGATTCGCAACGATGTGCCCGTGTGCCCAAGCCCACTGCATCACTGCTGCATGCGTTGACGAGTGCGGCGGGCTGTAGCAGTCTTCGTCAGCCAGATGGGGCGCAGGATGTCTGCACAGTCACCGGGGCTAATCGCATCGAGCTTACGGTGACCGAGCTTGGGAAAGACATGGGAATCGCTGGATAGGGCCGGATGGTGTTAGAGTAAATTGGATGGTTTGGTGTTGCAAGCTATTGAATTTCTTGATGAAAATTGGATTTTGATGGATGTTCCCGGACTTTAATTTGGCAGACATGACCGAATCTGTTTCCTCGCCTCGCTCCCGCTCCCGTTCCAATCGTTCGTCGGCCCGTTCGCGCCCGCGTTCCGCTGCTGCCGCGGGCAGTACGTCCGCGAGGGCAACGGTGCGGTCCGGCAGTACGCCGGCCGGCGACGCGTCGCGGGACGAACGGACGCTCGACCTGTTCGGCGATCCGGTGCTCGAGCCGGGTGAGCGCGTGCCGGCCGCGGCGCGTGACGACGCGGTTGCGCAAGCCGAGGCGGCAGTCGATGTCGCGGACGATGTGGCGTCCGGGCGGCAGGCTGCGCTGGACGGGTTCAGTGCGCCGGAGGGGGTGGCCGCGGCAGGACATGTGGAAGCGGCAGAAGGTGCAGTGACGCCTGAAGACGCGACGGTGGCGCATGGCGTTTCATCGCCTGAAGGTGGTGGTGACGCAAACGTCGATGTCGTGCCGGCTTCTGGCGCGGCTGCGATGAAGGCAGTCGATATTCCCCTGGCCGATGGCGTTGCAACGAAAGCCGCCGACGTGCCTGCGGGCGATGGCGCCGCAACGGTGGCGACCAAGCTGCAAGCAGCCGATGGTGCTGCGGCGAAGGCGACCGGATCTCAAGCGGCTGATGGTGCAGTCGAGAAGGCTGTTGTTGTGGCTGCCGCCGCCGTTAAATCCCGCGAAGGGCGGTCCTCCGGTGACGCTGCGAAGGAACGCCGTGCGTCGTCGGGCGGCAAACGCCGGACGGCTGCCGGCGCAAGCGACGCGACAACGGAGCAATCCGCGCGGGTCGTGACGAGCGTTGACACGGCGCCGACGGCGGCCGGGGCGAGCCCCGTGTCGGACCCGGTGACGACGGTCGAGCCGCAGACGTCGGCGCAGCCGGCCAAGCCGGTGATTGCCGCGAACACGGTCGGCACCGCCAACACCGCCAACACCGCCAACACCGCCAACACCGCCAACACCGCCAACACCGCCAACACCGCCAACACCGCCAACACCGCCAACACCGCCAACACCGCCAACACCGCGAAGTCCCATGACGCCGCGCCGCGGGCCGACGCCACCGTATCCCCCGTCACCCAGCCGCAGGCTTCCGCTGCCTCCTTTGTCACGAAGCCGTCGGCGGAGCGCACGCAACCGCCCACGCCGGCCTTCGATCCGGATACGCACCTGCGCCCGCTGACCGACCGGCTGGCCGCACTGCAGGCCGATGTGGACGGCCTGACGCGTACGGCCGATCGCGAGATGCGCCGCGTCAACCGCCTGCTGCTGGCGTTGGCCGTCGTCGTGCTGGCCGGGCTCGTCGCGCTGGTGATGCAGACGCGGCAGATCGCGCACCTGAAGCAGGACGTCGCCGCGAAGCAGCAGCGGATCGATCGCCTCGCGGCCGATCTGTCGACGCAGCAGGCAACGCTGATGACGCTCGAGGAGCATCACGAGGCGCTTCTGTCGCAGGTCGACCGGCTTCAGCGCAACGCGAACCGCGAGGCGGCCGTCGCGAAGCGTGCTCGCCGCATGCGTTAATCGTTTCGACCCTATCATGGGAGCCAGACGGAGCAAGGATCGCCGTGATGTATCGGCGATCGGCCGTCGCGCGCATGCGGCGAACTGATGCTGTGCGCTGGCAGAGTTCAGGGAAAACCCTTAGAATGGAGTCCATCTAAGGGAAAACCCTAGCCACATCTGTCAGGAGTCTCACATGAGCTTCATCCTCGCCCTGCTGCAAAAGATCGACGACCTTTTCGTGTCCCCGCACCTGCCGCTCGACGCCGAATACTCGTACGCTGCGCGTCGTGCCGAAGCCGAGCGCGTGCGCCGTGCGCACCTCGTGCCGATCGTCCTGTACCGTCGCTGATTCGCTGATTCGCTGATTCGCTGATTCGCTGATTCGCTGATTCGCTGTCAGCGCGGCGCCCGCCGCACCTGCCTGTCCGCTTTCCGCCGCTGCATCACGCGCCGGCGCGACCGTCCCGCTACACTGGAAGTCCGATTCCGTTCACGGTGACCGGGCCATGCTGCAGATGCGGCCGATGACGGCCAGCGAATTCCATGCGTACCGCACGCGAGCCATCGACGGCTACGCGAGCGATCTCGTTTCATCCGGACAAAATGCTGTCGAAGACGCGGCCAGCCGGGCGCGCGCCTGTTTCGACACGCTGCTGCCGGACGGCCTGCGTACCTCCGGCCAGACCCTCGTCGTGCTCATCGACGGCGCCAGCGGCGACGCGGTGGGCGACCTCTGGTACGCGATCGTGCCCGAAGGGCCGAACCGCACGCTGTTCATCTACGACCTCGACATCGCCCCGTCCCGGCGCCGCCAGGGCTGGGCCACGCGTGCGCTCGAGGCGCTCGATGCGGAGGCACGCCGGTACGGCGTCACCGAGATCGGGCTGTCGGTGTTCAATCACAACGCGGCGGCCCGTGCGCTGTATCGTGCGTGCGGCTTCGTGCCGATCACGACGACTTTGATCAAGCCAGTTATTTCGGATTGAAGCCATCGGCCGGTGCCGCGTCGTCGTGCGCTAGCGATTCGACTCGCCGCGATCGGCCAATGCCGGCCGACCTCACGATCCTTCCTGCTCGCCAAGCGCCGAACGCCAAGCGCCGAGCGGCCATCCGGCCGTTCGGCACACATCACCGCCACACATCACCGCGCGCGCCCCTTCCATCTCCGCAACAGCAACGCGTTGGTCACGACGCTGACGCTCGAAAACGCCATCGCCGCGCCCGCGATCACCGGGTTCAGCCAGCCGAGCGCCGCGAGCGGCACGCCGACCAGGTTGTAGACGAACGCCCAGAACAGGTTCTGCTGGATCTTCCGGTATGTGCGTCGGGAGATGTCGATCGCGTCGGCGACGAGCGCCGGGTCGCCGCGCATCAGCGTGATGCCGGCCGTGTGCATCGCGACGTCGGTGCCGGTCGCCATCGCGATGCCGACATCGGCCGCAGCGAGCGCGGGCGCATCGTTGATCCCGTCGCCGACCATCGCGACGATCCCGCCGTGTGTGCGCTTCAGCTCGGCGACGACGCGCGCCTTGTCGTCGGGCAGCACCTGCGCATGCACCTCGCCGATGCCGAGCGACGCCGCGACGGCCGCCGCGCTGCCGCGGTTGTCGCCCGTCACGAGTACGCTCGCGACGCCGCGCGCCGACAGCGCCGCGATCGCGTCGCGGGCGCCCGGCTTCACGGTGTCGCCGAAAGCGATCAGCGCGAGCAACGCGCGCGGCGCATCGGCGCGCATCAGCCACGAGATCGTGTTGCCCGCGCGCTCGAGCTCCGCTGCGCGTGCGTCGAGCGCGGGCGCCACCGTGATGCCGAGCTCGTCGCGCCAGCGCGTGCTGCCGAGCGCGAGCAACTGTCCGCCGACACGTGCTTCCACGCCGCGTCCGGCCACCGCGCGCGCATCGGCGGCGACGGGCGACGACACCGCACCGCCGCGTGCGGCGATGTCGGCTTCGTGCGCGGCGACCACGGCGCGCGCGAGCGGATGGTCGCTCTGGCGCTGCACCGTCGCCGCGAGCGCGAGCGCTTCGTCATGCGGCACGCCGACCGCTTCGAACGCGGTCACGGACGGCTTGCCTTCGGTCAGCGTACCGGTCTTGTCGAACGCGATCACGGTCGTACGCTGCGCGAGTTCGAGCGCCTGCGCATCCTTGATCAGCACGCCGTGCCGGGCTGCGACGCCCGTGCCGGCCATGATCGCGGCGGGCGTCGCGAGGCCAAGCGCGCACGGGCACGCGATGACGAGCACCGCGACCGCGTTGAGGATCGCGGTTTCCGTGCCGGCGCCGGCGATCAGCCAGCCGACCAGCGTCAGCAAGGCGATGCCGAGGATCGCCGGCACGAACACCTCGCTCACGCGATCGACGAGCCGCTGGATCGGCGCCTTCTCGGCCTGCGCGGATTCGACGAGGCGGATGATGCGTGCGAGTGTCGTCTCCGCGCCGATCGCGGTGGTTTCGACGACGAGCGCGCCTTCGCCGTTGATCGAGCCGGCCGTGACGGGGTCGCCGTCGTCCTTCGGCACGGGCAGGCTTTCACCGGTGATCAGCGATTCGTCGATGTGCGAACGGCCCGACACGATCCGGCCGTCGACCGGCACGCGCTCGCCGGGACGGATGCTGACGCGGGTGCCGACGCGTACCTGCGCCAGCGGCACGTCGCGCTCGACGCCGTGCTCGATGACGCGCGCGCGGTCCGGACGCAGCGCGTTCAGCGCGCGGATCGCATCGGTGGTCTGGCGCTTCGCGCGCGATTCGAGCCATTTGCCGAAGCGCACCAGCGTGACGATGACGGCCGACGCCTCGAAATACAGGTGGCCGGGATGCAGGGGGGCGCGCAGCAGCATCCACAGGCTCAGCCCGTACGCGGCCGACGTGCCGAGCGCGACGAGCAGGTCCATGTTGCCGGTGCGCGCCTTCACCGCATGCCAGGCCGCACGATAGAAGCGCGCGCCGTAGCCGAACTGGACGATCGATGCGAGCATGAGCTGGAGCCAGCCGGGCAGCATCAGGTCGATGCCGAACGGCGCGACGAGCATCGGGGCGACGAGGGGCGCGCTCAGCACGGCGGACCAGATCACGAGATCGCGTTCGCGAATCGCTTCGAGGCGCTTGCGGGCGTCGGGGTCTTGCGCGGGGCTGGTCGGTTGCGCGTCAGCCCCGGCGGTGGCACCGGCTGATGATGTGGCGGAGAGCGACGCGCGGTAGCCGGCTGTGGTGACGGCAGCGATCAGCGTGGCGGCATCGAGCGCGCCGGCGCCGTGCACCGACGCACGCTCGGTCGCGAGGTTGACGGAAGCGCGCGCGACGCCCGGCACGGCGGCCAGCGCCTTTTCGACGCGCGACACGCAGGACGCGCAAGTCATCCCGTCGATGTCGAGTTCGAGATCGGCGGGGGCGGTGGCGGCTGCCGGCGGGATCGCGGCGCCGGCCACCGGCGTCGCGCCATAGCCGGCTTGTTTCACGGCTTCGGCGAGCCGGGCTGCGGTCACGTCGGACGCGGCGTCGATGGTGGCCCGTTCGGTCGCGAGGTTGACCGACGCGCGCGTGACGCCCGGCACCTTCGCCAGCGCCTTTTCGACGCGCGACACGCAGGACGCGCACGTCATCCCGTCGATGTCGAGTTCGATGCTGGCAGGCGCGGCAGGCGCGGCAGGCGACGAAGGTGCGAACGCGGCGACGCCGACATCCGTTACCGTCGGCGTCGCGCCGTAGCCGGCCTGCTTCACGGTGTCCACCAGTTGCGCGGCGGAAGCGTTCGCCGCGGCATCGACGGTGGCGCGCTCGGTCGCGAGGTTGACCGACGCGCGCGTGACGCCCGGCACCTTCGCCAGCGCCTTTTCGACGCGCGACACGCACGATGCGCAGGTCATCCCGTCGATATCGAGTTCGATGATGGTGCTGTCGGCCGGAAGCGGCTGGCGGGTAGTGGAAGCGGCTGCGGCCATCGGCGCGGGCGATGCTTCGGCAGGATGGGCATGCGGCGTCGTGGCGTCTTCGAGCAGCGGGCCGCGCACGGCGGCGCGGTAGCCGGCTGCGCCGACCGCCTCCAAGAGTTGTGCGGTTTCTACCGTTTCCTGCGCAGTCACGGTCGCCGTGTGCGTGTCGAGGTCAACAGCCGCCTCGACGACGCCCGGTACCGCGGCCAGCGCCCGTTGCACGCGGCCGGTACAGCCGCCGCAATGCATGCCGTCGATGCTCAGCTCGATCGTATGCAGCGCTGCGGAGGCAAGTGATTCAGTCATGTCGGATTCCCTGAATGCGCGGCTCATGCCGCCAATGATCACAGTATCAACATTCCCATGATGGTAAGGTCAAGCGGTGCGCGATGCATGCGAGGCAAGGCGGGCGGATCGGCTCAAGGCCATCCCTGTTCACAGGGTGCCACGGCCCGGAAAAAGCGAACGCCCGGCTTCTGCGAGGAAAGCCGGGCGCCACGTGCTTGCACGCGATCGTGTGGTTACGCGCAGAGCTTGGCGCTCGCGAGACGGTTCAGGCTGACGCCTTGTTCGGCGGCCTGGATCACCAGCGCGCGGTGGGCTTGCGGCGGGATGCGGACCTTGAATTCACCGCTGTAGGTTCGGTCGGCGATCGGTTCGGGCACCTTTTCGCCGTTCGCGGTCATGTCGCGCACGACATCGGCGACGAGCCGGCGGATCCCGGCGAGCGCGCCTTCCGGCGTCGCGTCGAGCCACGAAAGAGACGGGAACTCCGCGCACAGGCCGACGTGCTCCCCGTCCTCCGGGGACCACGTTACGCGGTACGTAAAGTGGTCTTGAGTCATGATTTCTGTTCCTTCAGTCGGTCGATCGCGTCGAGAACCTGCCGCACCTGATAGGCCTTGGCTTTCCCGCGATCGTTCTGGATATTCACTCGAGGATCGCCTTGCCACGGTGTCTTGAAAATGGCATGGCTTGAACCGGATTGGCGGGCCTGGCCGAAGTGTGTCTCGCAGACCTTGAACAGATCGCTGAATCGCACATTCGCGGGCTCGCGCCTCATTTGCTCGAGGATCTTCCAATCGCTTGCCATGCTGAATGGTGTCAATAGTGACACCACTTGTCAATCCAGATGGCAACTCGATCGCCGCCGAGACCGATCCGAAGCCGGCCGAAACCGCCTCGATGCCGCCCCAATTTCCCTGAAGATCCGGCGAAACATTCGGGACCGGTCGGCCCGCGGATACGCGCCACCCGCTAATCGGCATATTGGGGGATGCCCTGAGGCGCTATGATACCGGCCTGACATCAGCGCCCACCGTTATGAACCGTAGCGAGACGGTTGTCCGGGCAGGCTGGGGTGCCTTGCTTTCGCCATTCGCAAGTCGAACAAGGCGTTGACTGAAAAGAACGATATTCGGCCAGTAATCGATGATTGAAAACCAGCAGGAATCAGTTTCTCTGCGGCGCGCGTGCGCGTCGCTCGCCATCGCGGCGTTGCTAGCGGGGTGCGCGTCGCAACCGGACGCCATCCAGCGGAAGACCGGCTGGATGCGCGCGGAAGTCGCCGACTCCTACGTCTACGCGTATCCGCTCGTGCTGATGGACGTCGCGAAGGAAGCGGCGACGGGCGGCGACGGCGCGCAACCGGGGCAGGCGCCGCTCAACACGCTGCGCCATGCGCAGGCGCTGCCGCCCGTCGGCGCGGTCAATCCGCCGCTGCCGGGCGTCGACACGCTCGACTCGACCGGCTGGCTCGACGTCGCGACCGAACCCGTGATCGTCACGTTGCCCGACACGCGCGGCCGCTACTGGGATGCGCGCGCACTCGACATGTGGACGAACGTGCTGTGGTCGTCGTCGAGCGTGGCCGCACGCGGCGGCGCGCGATCGCAAACGATTGCCTTTGCCGCGAAGGACTGGCAGGGCACGTTGCCGAAGGGCGCGGTCCGGATCGACGTGCCGTCGGCCAATGCGTGGCTCGAAGTCCGGCTGCAGACGAGCGGCGGGCGCGACCTCACGAACGTAAAGAAACTGCAGCGCGCGATCCGCGTGGTGCCGCTGTCCGTCTACACGGGCGCGGCGCGCGGCGCGTCGGTCGCGGTGCATGCGGGCAGCGCGCCGTCCGAAGCGGTGGGCGGCGGCACGCCGGCCGAGCAGGTGGCCGCACTCGATCCGAAGGCGTTCTTCACGCGCTTCGCGCAGGCGCTGCAGGACAACCCGGCGCCGGCCGACGATGCGCACGCACAGGAACTGCTCGGCGACATCGGCGTGTCGGCCGGCTACCCGGTGCTGTGGACGGGCGACCGCCTCACGGCCGCGACGGCCGGCGTCGCGGAGGCACGCGCACGGCTCTCGACCCCGCCGTCGAACCTGCTGAACGCGAACGGCTGGAGCTGGATCGGCGATACGGCCGGCAAGTACGGTCAGGACTATACGCTGCGCGCGTACGCGGCCTACACGCAGTTCGGCACCGCGACGCGCGACGACGAAACGCTCGCGGTCGTCCGCGTCGACAGCGACGGCCATCCGCTGAACGGCGCGAACCGCTACGTGCTGCATTTCGCGCCGGGCGCGCTGCCGCCGGTGCGCGCATTCTGGACGCTGACACCCTATTCGACGAACGGCGCGCTGCCCGACGTCGGGTCGGCGCGTCGTTCGCTCGGCGATCGCGACCGCCTGCGCCGCAACCACGACGGCTCGATCGACATCGTCGTGTCGGCGTCGCCGGGCGGCACGCATGCGGCCAACTGGCTGCCGGCGCCGCGCGCCGATTTCGCACTCGCATTGCGCCTGTATGCGCCGAAGCCGCAGGCGAGCGACGGCTCGTGGATGCCGCCCGTCGTCGTCCGGAAATGAACGGATGACCGGCGGTGCTGTCCGACCGGCGGGCGCGACGGCGCCCGAACCCCGACCCGTCACCTCCTGAGCCTATACTTTCGGGATAGCGTGCGCGGCCGCCCGGTTGTCCGGCGCGGACCAGCATTCCATCCCGAGGCATTCAAGCATGGCAAGCGCAGACAAAGAAACCGTACCCTCGACCTCCCTCCATGCCCTCGGTGGCGTTGCACGCTCGCGCCGGGCGCGGCGCATCGGCATCGGCCTGCTGATCTTCATCGTTTTATTCGGACTGCTCGGGTTCTTCGCGGCGCCGCCGTTGATCCGCCATATCGCCGAACAGCAGTTGAGCAAGCAGCTCGACCGGCCCGCCACGATCCAGCGCATCGCGCTGAACCCCTACACGCTGAACCTCGAAGCCGACGGCATCCATCTCGCCGACAAAGGCGGCCAGGGCGACTTCATCGATATCGCGAAGCTCGTCGTGCGGCCGTCGTGGTCGTCGCTGTTCCGCGGCGCGCCGATCGTCAATGAAGTCCGCCTCGACTCGCCGCGTTTTCATGTCGTCCGCTACGACGCGCAGCGCTTCAACTTCACCGACTTGATCGAGAAGTTCTCGACGCCGTCGCCGAAACCCGAAAGCAAGCCGACGCAGTTCTCGGTGTCGAACATCCAGGTCAACAACGGCCGGATCGATTTCGACGACCGCCTGCTGAACGAAAAGCACGTCGTCGACAACTGGACGCTCGGCATTCCGTACATCGCGACGCTGGCCTCGAAGACCGACATCTTCGTCGAGCCGAAGCTGCGCGCGCGGTTCGACGGCAGCGCGATCGCGATCGACGGCAAGACCAAGCCGTTCGCGCAGTCGCGCGAATCGGAGATCGCGCTGAAATTCGACGGCCTCGACGTGCCGAAGCTGATCTCGTACGTGCCGGCGAAGCTGCCGGTGGCCGTGACGAGCGGCCTGCTGAGCAGCGACCTCGCGGTCAATTTCGTGATGAGCGGCGAGACGCCCGCGCTGCGCGTGTCGGGCACCGTCGACCTGAAGGACGCGAAGGTGACCGACCACGCGTCCGCGCCGCTGTTCGCCGCGCGCGGCGTGCACGTCGCGGCGGCCAGCCTCGAGCCGCTGCGCAACGCGATGCACTTCGACGAGATCCGGATCGACCAGCCGGTGGTCGACCTGTCGCGCGACAAGCAGGGCGTGCTGAACGTCGAGAAGCTCGCCGCGCATCCGGCCGCTGCATCGAAGGCCGCCGAAGGCAAGCCGGCGGCGTCGGGCGCCGCCGCCGCTTCCGCCGCTGCCGCAGCCACCGCCAGCGGCGCGAAGGTCGAAGCCGCAACGAAGGAGGCGCCGCCGCTCGACCTGACGATCCGTCATTTCGCGATCGACGGCGGCACGGTCAACGTCGACGACCGCGTGCCGGCGACGCCGACCGCGCTGTCGCTCACGAAGCTCGCCGCGACGCTCGACGGCTTCACGATGCAGGGCAAGACGCCTGCGAAATACACGCTGTCGACGTCGCTGTCGCGCGGCGGCGACATGACCGCCGAAGGCACGTTCAATCTCGCGGAGAAGCAGGTCGCGGGCAAGCTGACGGTCGCCGCACTCGCGCTTCCGGCGCTGCAGCCGTACCTCGGCGAGGCGACGCGTGCGCGCGTGCTCGACGGCACGCTCGGTGCGACCGTCAACGCGAAGGCCGACTGGGGCAAGACGCCGCTCGCCGCGCAGGTTGCCGACAGCACGGTCAGCCTGAAGTCGCTGAAGATCGCGGCGCCCGACGCGAAGGCGCCCGCGATCGTGCTGCCCGACGCGAGCGCGAAGATCGCGAAGGTCGACGTGGCCACGCGCATCGCGGAGATCGCAAGCGTCGACGTCAGCGGGCTCGCGCTCGACGTGCAGCGCCTGAAGGACGGCAAGATCGACCTCGCGGCGCTGGCCGAACCCGCGCAGGCGTCGGTGCCGAAGCGCACGGTCGCGCGCAAGGCCGAGGCCGCCGCGCCGTCGTGGCACTACCGGATCGACGCGCTGAACGTGAAGGATTCTTCCGCGAACTTCACCGATCTGTCGACGCCGCGCCCGGTGAAGCTGGCGATCAAGCCGCTGGACCTGTCGGTGCAGAAGATCAGCGACGACATGACCAAGCCGCTGCCCGTGCAACTGAAGGCGACGCTGAACCGCAAGGGTTCGCTGAACGTGACGGGCGACGTGACCGCGCAGCCGCTGAAGCTCGGCCTGAAGATCAACGGCAACCGTCTCGACGCGGCCGCGTTCGAGCCGTACTTCGGCAGCGCGCTGAACGCGACGATCGCCAGTGCGCTGCTCAACGCGCAGGGCAACCTGACCTTCGCACAGGTGAAGGACGCGCCGCGCGCGACCTATCGCGGCGACGTCGCGCTCGTCGACGTGCGGATGCTCGACAAGGCGACCTCCGACCCGTTCGCGGGCTGGCGCTCGCTCGCGCTGACGAACCTGAAGGCGAACTACGATGAGAAGGGCACCGACGTCGACGCCGCGCGCGTGACGTTCTCGAACTTCTACGGCCGCGTGCTGCTCGACGCGCAGGGGCGTTTGAACCTGAAGGACGTGGTCGCGAAGGAAACGGGCCCCGCGCAGTCGCTCACGCGTGACGCGAGCAAGGGCGAGCCGGTGCCGCTGTCGCCGGGCATGACGCCGCCGGCTGCCGCCCAGGCCGCGTCGGCCGCGGCCGCGCAGCAGGCGTTGGCGCCGGCCGCCGCCTCGGCGACGGTCGTCGTGAAGGCCGCGCCGCCGCCGCAGAACCCGGTGCGCATGCATTTCGGCGAGTTGCTGCTGCAGAACGGCCGCGTGACGTACACCGACAACTTCATCAAGCCGAACTACACGGCGAACCTCGTCGCGATCAAGGGCACGGTCGGCGCGTTCGGCACGGATTCGACGACGTCCGCGCCGGTCGACGTCGCCGCGAATCTCGCGGGCAACGGGCCGATCTCGATCAAGGGTTCGGTGAACCCGCTGATCGAGAAGCCGGCGCTCGACCTCACCGCGACCGCGCACGACATCGAGCTGACCAACCTGACGCCGTACTCGGCGAAGTACGCGGGCTACCCGATCACGAAGGGCAAGCTCAACGTCGACCTGCACTACGAGCTCGCGAACGACCAGCTGAAGGCGAACAACCACATCTTCATCGACCAGCTCACGTTCGGCGACCATGTGGAGAACGACACGGCGACCAGGCTGCCGGTGAAGCTCGCGATCTCGCTGCTGAAGAACACGCGCGGCCAGATCGACGTGAACCTGCCGGTGTCCGGCTCGCTGTCGAATCCGGAGTTCAGTGTCGGCGGGCTGATCTGGCGCGCGGTGCTGAACCTGATCGCGAAGGCCGTCACGTCGCCGTTCTCGCTGCTCGCGCATGCGTTCGGCGGCGGCGGCGAGGATCTCGGCTACGTCGAATTCGCGCCGGGCTCGTACCAGCTCGACGACGCGCAGCAGAAGAAGCTCGACACCGTCGTGAAGATGCTGACCGAGAAGCCGTCGATCCGCCTCGACCTGATCGGCCGCGTCGATCCGGCGAAGGACACGTCGGGGCTGGGTGACGCGTACGTCGATCGGCTCGTGCGCCAGCAGAAGCTGAGAGACGTGGTCGGGCAGGGCGAGAGCATCGATCCGATGTCGGTGAAGGTCGAGCCGGCCGAGTACAGCAAGTACCTGACGCGCGCGTACAAGGGCGCCGACTTCAAGAAGCCGCGCAACGTGATCGGCCTGCAGAAGACGCTGCCCGACGCCGACATGAAGAAGGCGCTCGCCGAACATGCGCCGGCCGACGACAACGCGCTGCGTGCGCTCGCGCAGCAGCGCGCGCAGGCCGTGCGTCAATACCTCGACGGGAAGATCGATTCGAGCCGCGTGTTCGTCGTCGCGCCGAAGCTCGACGCGAAGGGCATCGAGGACAAGGGCGCGACCACCCGTGTCGACTTCGGCCTGCAGTAAGCAGGCCATCCGCCGCCGCGCCCGTTCATCCGTTCGGGCGCGGCGGCGCGTTTCCTTCAGCGCGCGGCGATCGCCGGTTCCTCGCGCTTGCCCAACTCCTTCTTGGCAGCCAGCGGCAGGCGCGCGTCGTCCCACTGCGCCAGCCATTCGACTTCCTTCGCGGTGAACACCTGTCCGTAGTTGCGCAACGCGTACTGCAACGCGTCGACGACGTGGTGGCGAATGATTTCGGGGGTGCGTGCATCGTCCAGCACGAACCGGAGGGCTTCCAGGGTCGACATACTCGTGCTCCGGGTCAGGGAAAACCCTTTATCACACGCCAATAGTCGCGCGCCAAGCCGGAAAAAAAATCGTGTGGCAAGTGACGCTTCGGACGGGTTGACCGATGCACCGTAGCAGTGCCGGCAGGTGCGCGCGCCCATCGCAATGTGCGCCAGGCCACCTTGCTTTGCGACCGATTCGTGTCACTTGCGATTGGTTACGTTTGATAGAAAACAGAAAGCCCCGCTTCATGCGAGCGACCCACGGCGCAGCCATATTCGTGCGCGCCTGATGGCAAGTCACGCAGTTCAACGTCAATCGATGAGGTGGGGTGATCATGTCTTTCCTTGGTAAGCAGCGGAAGGTGGTGGTGATGGTGGCGGGCGTTTTGGCGCTCGCCGGTGCGGGTGCGCACGCCGCGCAGCAGGACGGCAACAGTCAGGGCGAGGACCGCGGCCACGCGAGCCGCGTCGTGAAGCACGTGCTGCTGATCAGCGTCGACGGCCTGCACGAGCAGGATCTCGCGCGCTGCATCGGCGCGAATACGTGCCCGAACATCGCGGTGCTCGCGCAGCACGGCGTGACGTACACGAATGCCTATACGCCGGGCCTGTCGGATTCGTTCCCGGGCCTCGCCGCGCTCGTGACGGGCGGCTCGCCGAAGACGGCCGGCCTGTTCTACGACGTGTCGTACGACCGCAACCTGTACGCACCGGGCGATACGAGCTGCTCGGGCAAGCAGGGCTGGAACGTCGTGTTCGACGAGACGACCGGCATCGATGCCCAGAACGGCGGCGCGCTGGTCCACCTCGACGGCGGCGGCGCGTTCAACCCGCAAGCGATCCCGAACGCGAAGGTCAACGGCAAGTGCGTGCCGGTCTATCCGCACAACTACGTGAAGACCAACACCGTGTTCGAGGCCGTGAAGGCCGGCATCCCGAACGCGACCACCGCTTGGGCTGACAAGCACGCGTGGGGCTACGACTGGCTGAACGGGCCGTCGGGCACCGGCGTCGACGATCTGATGCGCACCGAGATCAACTCGATCGACCCGGTGACGAAGACGGACTACACCGACGTCTATTCGCATACCGCGCAGTTCGACAACCTGCACGTGCAGGCGCTGATCAACCAGATCAACGGCCGCGACTCGACGGGCACGAAGAGCGCGCCGGTGCCGACGCTGTTCGGCGGCAACTTCCAGACGCTCAGCGTCGCGCAGAAGGCGTCGGTCGCGAAGGGCGGCGGCTATCTCGATGCGAACTTCACGCCGAACGGCCAGGTCGCGAACGCGATCACGTACGTCGACAACTCGATCGGTCATATCGTCGCGGCGCTGAAGCAGGCGAACCTGTATTCGTCGACGGCCGTGATCGTCACGTCGAAGCATGGCCAGTCGCCGACGGATCACACGAAGCTCGTGAAGAACGGCGACACGCTGACGAAGCTGCTCGAAGCGAACAACTACATCGACCCGAACGGCAACTTCGGCCAGAACAACACGAAGACGGGCAACCTGAACGACGGTTCGGGCCTGGTCGACACGGGCTTCGTGCAGACCGACGACGTCGGCCTGATCTGGCTGCGCGACCGCAACCAGCGCACGGCCGTGGTGCAGACACTGAAGGCGAACCTGGGCTGCAACGCACCGGGGATCTGCGCGGACGGCTCGCAGGCGTACATCCTGTACGGCGCGGCGCTCGCCGAGCGCTTCGGCGATCCGGCCAACGGCCGCACGCCGGACATCGTCGTCCAGCCGAATCCGGGCGTGATCTACACGTCGAGCACGAAGAAGGACGAGGAGCACGGCGGCAACGCGCCGGACGACAGCCACCTCGGCCTGCTCGTGTCGTATCCGGGCCTGCATCGCGCACGCACGGTGACCGACACGGTCGGCACGAAGCAGGTCGCGCCGACGATCCTCGGGCTGCTCGGCGCGAACCCGCGCCTGCTGCACGCGGTGGTGGCCGAGAATACCGGCGTGCTGCCGGGCCTGGGCATCGGTCAGCACTGACGACGGTTGCCGGACGCCGCTGCCCGGTGGTGTCCGGCAAGGCGGGGCGCGCGGCCGAGCGCGTCCCGCCGCATGACGTATGCGGGCCGGCTTACGCCGGCGCGCATTCGTCCAGCATCCATTCCCGGAAGTGCCGCAACGCTTCGCTCGTCTCGAGGCGCTCCGGCGCATAGCACAGGTAGTGCCCCTGCGCGTCGACCTCGACGGGCGCGTCGAACGGTTCGACGAGCGTGCCGGCCGCGAGATTGTCCGCGATCAGGAAACGCGGCACGAGCGCGAGCCCGAGCCCGGCCTGGGCTGCCTGAATCAGCACCGAATACTGCTCGAAGCGCGGCCCGGCGAGCGCGTTCATTTGCGTCGCGCGATGACGTTCCGCCCACGCGGACCACGCGATTTCCGCCTGCTCGTGCACGAGGCGCGGCGCCGTGACGGCGTCGGCGGGCGTGCGCAACGCGTGCCGCTCGCCGAATTCACGCGTACAGACCGGTACGAAGGTTCGCCCGTCCAGGTAATCGCTTCGCACCCCTTCCCAGGCGCCGTCGCCGTAGCGGATCGCCGCGTCGAGCCCGAACGGAAAGATGTCGCCGTGCGCGAGATGGCGGCGAAAGCTCAGCGTGACGCCCGGCGCGACGGCCAGGAAACGCGAGAGCCGCGGTACGAGCCACTTGGTCGTAAACGTCGGCACGCTGGCGATCGTCAGCAGGTCGCCGTTTTCGCGCGCGCTCAGCAGTTCGATCGACGCGTTGCCGATCTCGCGCAGCGGGCCGGCAACGCGTGCGTGGTACACCTGCCCGGCGCGCGTGAGCACGAGGGTGCGCCCCTCGCGGGCGAACAGCTTCACACCGAACAGCGCCTCGAGATTCGCGATCTGCCGGCTGACCGCGCTGGGCGTCAGGCCCAGTTCGCGGGCCGCGTAGGAAAAGTTCAGGGTCTTCGCAGAACAGGTGAATGCGTGCAGTTCCGAGACGTTCGGATACAGGTGCTTCATCGCGACTATTCCTTCGGCGCACAGATCGATGCGGGCTTTGTACGTTTTTTTCATGACGATGCCATGTCGAATCCGCACACTCCAGCCATCCAGAAAACGCGTGACAGCCCTGCCCGGCGGGCGTTGCGCGGTGTCTTCGTCTCTTGCTCGCGAGTGTTTTCATGCCTGCGTCTACCGCCCCGGCCCTGGCCGATGGTGTTCCGATTTCGCGTAACAGGCCGGTGCGTCCGAGTGCCGGACGCTTCCTGCTGCACGCGCTCGTCGCGGTGTTCGGGCTCTACCTGTTGCTGCCGATCGCGCTGCTGCTGATCGGCTCGGTGGGCCAGTCGTGGACGAACACGCTGCTGCCGACCGGCTTCACCTGGCACTGGTTCGCCGATCTCGCCGGAAATCGCAGCTTCACCCGCGCATTCGGCGTGAGCCTGACGGTGGCGCTGGCGTGTTGTGCGCTGAACGCCGCGGTCGGCCTGCCGCTCGCGTATGCGCTGCATCACCGTGCGCAGGCCGGGCGCGGCATGGCGACGCGCGTCGTGATGCTGATGCCGGTGGCCGTGCCCGCGCTGACGCTCGGCTTCGGCTATATCGCGATCTTCAGCGGCGACACGCTGCCATGGCTCGGCACGCTGCCGCTGATGATCGGGGCCCACGCGGTGCTGACGCTGCCGTATCTGCTGCAGACGCTACTCAGCGATCTGCGCCACCTGGGGCTCGCGCGCCTCGAGGCCTGCGCGGCGACCCTCGGTGCGACGCCGCTGCGCCAGTTCTTCACGATCGTGCTGCCGAACCTGCGGCACAGCCTGTTTTCGGGGCTCGTGATGGTGGCCGCGCTGTCGATCGGCGAATTCCAGATCTCGAACCTGATCGCCGGCTTTCGCTACCGCAACTATCCGATCGTGCTGCTGCAGGCGTTCTACGGCGCGTCGGGGATGGCGTGCGCGGCGACCGTCGTGCTGCTCGTCCTCGCCGTGCTCGCGACGCTCGTATCGGTCGGCACCGTGCAACGTATGAAGTGAGTCCGTCATGAGTCTCGAGTTCGAACACGTCAGTTTCCAGTATCCCGGCGCGCGACACGGCGTCGAAGACGTCACGTTGTCCGCCGCGCAAGGCGAACTGCTCGCGGTGATGGGGCGCAGCGGGTCCGGCAAGTCGACGCTGCTGCGGCTCGCGGCCGGCCTGCTCGACGGCGGCAGCGGCCGCATCGCGATCGGCGGCGCCGACATGGCGGGTGTGCCGGTGTGGCGGCGCGAGGTCGGCATGGTGTTCCAGCACTACGCGCTGTTCCCGAACCTGTCGGTGGCCGACAACGTCGCGTACGGGCTGAGAATGCGCGGCGTCGCGGCAGACGCGCGGCGGCGGCGCGCGCGTGACATGCTCGAGCGCGTCGGCCTGGCGGCGCATGCGGAGCGCGGCATCGCGATGCTGTCCGGCGGGCAGCAGCAGCGTGTCGCGCTCGCGCGTGCGCTCGTGATCGAGCCGAAGCTGCTGCTGCTCGACGAGCCGCTGGCGGCGCTCGATGCCGGCATCCGCCATCAGCTGCGCGACGAGATTCGCGCGCTGCAGCGCGCGTGTGGCGCGACGACGCTGCTCGTCACGCACGATCAGGACGAGGCGCTGAGCATGGCCGACCGCGTCGCGATCGTCGACGGTGGGCGGGTGCTGCAGGTGGGCACGCCGCGCGACCTGTACGAGCGGCCCGCGTCCGCGCAGGTCGCGCGTTTCGTCGGGCATTCGACGCTGCTGCGCGGCCGCGTGATCGCGCACGATACGGTCGACGTGCGGTTCGCGACGCTGCGCGTCGAGACCGGCGGGCACCGGCCGGGCGCCGAGGTCGAGGTGCTGGTGCGGCCCGAGCACGTGGAGGCCGATCCGCCGGCGCACGGCGTGAACCGCATCGACGGCGCGCCGGGCGACGTGCGCTACTTCGGCGCGACGCAACGCTACGACTTCATTCCCGCCGGCTCGGCCGACCCGCTGCTGTGCGAAGGCCGCGTGCCGGCCACCCGGCGGATCGCGATCGACCCGCGCCATCTGCTCGTGCTGCCGGCCGCGCCGGATGCGCAATGACCCCTTTCATTTAACGGAGATCCCCGATGCTTGCAGGCCACCCTCTTGTGAAAACCATGCGCGCCGGCGTGCTGGCGCTCTGCGCGTTCGCGGCGCTGGCTGTCGCGCCGGCGCACGCCGCGCCGCTGTATCCGGGCGAGGACGCGCTGTATGCGAAGGCCGCCGACGAAGGGCTCGTCGTGTCGTTCGACACGGGCCCCGAATGGGCCAACTGGAAGGCGCTGTTCGCCGAGTTCCGCAAACGCTATCCGAAGGTCGAGATCACCTACAACGACATCGGCTCGGCCGCGACCGTGGTCTCGCTCGACAAGTCGCGCCGCCGTCCGCAGGCCGATACCGCGTACTACTTCGCCGCGTCGGCGCTCGACGCCGAAAGCAAGGATGTCGTCGCGCCGTTCAAGCCGGTCAACTTCGACAAGCTGCCGGACGTGTTTCGCTCGGCGGACGGCCGCTGGTTCGCCGTGCATTCGCTGAACATCGCGTTCCTCGTCAACCGCAAGCTCGTGAAGAACGTGCCGCAGCGCTGGTCCGACCTGCTGAAGCCGGAGTATCGCAACGCGGTCGTCTATCTCGACCCGCGTTCGACCGGGCAAGGGCAGGTCGCCGTGTTCGCGGCCGCGTATGCGAACGGCGGCAGCGTCGAGAACCCGAAGCCCGGCGCGGAATTCTTCGGCAAGCTGAAGCGTGCGGGCAACGTGCTGCGTGTCGAAGGCACGACGCCTTACGCGAAGTTCGTGAAGGGCGAGATTCCGATCCTGATCGGCTACGAGAACGACGGCCTGAAAGCGAAGTACGTCGACGGCATGGGTGATGCGGCCGACGTCGTGATTCCGCAGGACGGCAGCGTATCGGCACCGTATGCGATGAGCCTCGTGAAGAACGGCCCGAACCCGTCCGCCGCGCAGCTGTGGCTGAACCTGGTGATGAGCGACGTCGGGCAGGGGCTGTTCGCGCAGGGCTTCGTGCGGCCGGCCGTGCCCGGCACGCCGGTCGCGCCGGACGTCGCGGCGAAGCTGCCGAAGGCGCCGCAGGTGCGTCCGCTCGACGTGGCGAAGGCGGCCGCCCGCAAGGCCGAGATCGACCAGCTCTGGTCGCAGGCGACGCTCGGCCAGTAAGGGGCACACGATGCAGACCTCCCTGGCGGAACGCGGCGCGCTGCGCCGCTTCGGCGCGGTGCCGGCGGCGGTATTGCTGGCGGTGTGCTTCGCGCTGCCGCTCGCCGCGCTCGTCGGCTCGGCCTTCACGGACGGCGGCCGCGCGTTCGGCGTGGTGCTGCGCGATCCGCTCGTCGCCGATGCGATCGCACGTTCGCTGGCGCTGGCGGTGGGCGCCGGCACGCTGTCGGTCGGCGTCGGCGTGCCGGTCGCATTCGCGCTGGCGGGGCAGTCGCCCGCCCGCCGCCACTGGATGCTCGCGCTGCTCGGCGTGCCGCTCGCGTTCTCCGGGCTGGTGATCGCCTACGGCTTCATCCTCGCGTTCGGCCGCGCCGGCTTCGTCACCACGCTGGCAGCGTCGCTGGGCGCGGACCCGACCGTGCTCGGCGGCGCGATCTATACGATGCCGGGCCTGGCGGTCGCGTATGCGTATTACCTGATCCCGCGGGTCGCGCTGATGATCTACCCGGCGCTCGCGAATCTCGACCGGCGGCCGCTCGAGGCGGCACTGACGCTCGGCGCGCGGCCGTGGCGTGCGTGGCTCGACGTCGCGTGGCGCGAACTGTGGCCGTCGGTCGCGTCGGCGTGGTGCCTCGTCACGGCGATCGCGCTCGGCACCTACGGCACGGCGCTCGCGCTGGCCGGCACGCAGATCAACATCCTGCCGCTGCTGATGTATCTGAAGCTGTCGGACGGGCAAACCGATTTCTCGCAGGCGGCGGTGCTGTCGATCCTGCTGACGGCGATCTGCACCTGCGTTCTTGCATTGGGGGAAGGCCTTGTACGGCAACGACGTCATGGATGAGTGGTCGGAAGCGGCGTGCGGCGCGCTGGCGCAACTCGCGCAGCGGCAGCGCGGCACGCGGCGGCATCGCATGCCGGTCGGCGTGATCGGTCCGCGCGAGGCGACCGATGAGCAGATGCGGGTTGCGGAGCGGGTGGCGCATGCGCTCGCGGCGGCGGGCGTCGCCATCGTCGGCGGCGGCAAGCAGGGCGTGATGGAGGCGGCCGCGCGCGGCGTGCATGCGGCCGGCGGGTGCGCGATCGGGCTGCTGCCGGAAGACGATGCGACGCTCGCGAATCCCTATCTGAGCGTCGCGCTGCCGACCGGGCTCGGCATCACGCGCAACGCACTGGTCGCGCGTGCGTCGCTGTGCTTGGTCGCGGTCGGCGGCGGGCTCGGGACGCTGTCCGAGATCGCGCTCGGGTTGCAGTGGGGCAAGCCGGTGTTCGCGATTTGCGACGCGCCGCGCGTGGCGGGCGCCGAATGCTTCGACGAAGCGGATCGGCTCGTCGCGCGGGTTGCGCGGTGGCTGGCCGACGCGGCGTAGGTCGTATGGCGCGCGTGCCGATCGCCGGCTGCGTCGGCGGGCGAATGCCGGTTCGAACTTGAAATGAGGCGCGCGGCCCGTCATATTGTCTGCGCCTGAACTTTCAACGACGCCCCCGGAGGATTCCCGATGCGCCTTTTGCTTGCCCTGCTGTTGCCGTGGTTCCAGTTCTTCACGATCGGCCGCCCGATCGCCGGGATCATCTGCCTGATCCTTCAGATTACGATCATCGGCTGGCTGCCGGCCGCGATCTGGTCGGTGTATGCGCTGAGCCAGTACAAGACCGATCGCAAGATCGAAGCGGCGTTGGGCGAGCGGCGGTAGGCTGCCGTCGAGCGCGCGAAGTAGCTGTTTCGGCAGGGATCTACATGGATTGCCGGCCTCCATGGGCACGATTCGTATGGATTTCTGCCGAAATGACACTGTTCTGGTGAACAGGCAGACGCGACACCATGGACCAACTTCGCCATGCCGGAATGGACGCTCGGCGTCGTGCGGCGCGCGCCGCGACAGCGATTCCCGGCGTCGCGGCAACGGCGCCTCCGTCGATCGACAGAGGCGCGAGGCGTCAGGAGGGAAGGAATGCCGGTCGGTCGACCGGCTTATTTCACCGCAAACAGCGTCAGGTTCATGAAGATCTTGAACGCATAGCCGAGCGTGACGGCGCCGATCACGCCGCCCGCCCACAGGACGACGAACCACATCCAGCCGCGCATGCGCGGCTTCGGCGCATCGGGCTGGCGGTCGGCGGAATCAGTGGTGGTAGTAATGCTGGTCTTCATGGCGCACCTTGCCTCGGAATACCCAGTAACCCATCGTCGTGTAGGCGATGATGATCGGGAGAATAACCGCTGCGCCGACCAGCGTGAAGGTCTGGCTGGAACGCGGCGCCGCGGCTTCCCAGATCGTCATCGTCTGAGGAATCGCATACGGGAACAGCGTGACGAGCAGCCCGACGTAGCCGAGCAGCACGAGCGCCAGCGCGAGCACGAACGGGGTCATGTCGTGCCGGGCACGCACCGCGCGGCGCATCCACACCGCGCAGCCGGCGACCAGGAACGGCACCGGCAGCAGGCGCCAGAACAGCCCCGAGTCGAACCAGCGCTGCGCGATGGCCGGATCCTGCAGCGGCGTCCACAGGCTGACGACCGCGATGAAGCCGAGCAACACGACCGTCAGCGGCCATACGACACGATGCAGGCGCCGTTGCAGGTCGCCTTCCGTCTTCGCGACGAGCCAGCAGCAGCCGAGCAGCGCATAGGTCACGATCAGGCCGAGGCCGGTCAGCAGGCTGAATGGCGTGAGCCAGTCGAAGGCGTCGCCCGCGAATACACCGTCCTTCACATTGATGCCCTGCAGGAACGCGCCGAGCGCGATCCCCTGGAAGAACGTCGCGCCGGCCGAGCCGCCGATGAACGCGAGATCCCACAGCTGCTTCGTGCGCCGCGCCTTCGCGCGGATCTCGAACGACACGCCGCGGAAGATCAGGCACACCAGCATGAAGATCAGCGGCAGGTACAGCGCGGACAGCACGGTCGAATAGACGACCGGAAACACCGCGAACAGCCCGGCGCCGCCGAGCACGAGCCACGTCTCGTTGCCGTCCCACACGGGTGCGACCGTGTTCATCATCAGGTCGCGTTCCTTCTCGTCCGGGAAGAACGGGAAGACGATGCCGATGCCGAGGTCGAAGCCGTCGAGCACGACGTACATGAAGAGCCCCAATGCGATGATCGCGGCCCAGATTACGGTGACGTCCATAGGTTTTCTCGTATGCGGAAAGGGTGGGCTCAGACGGTCTCGAGCGGCTCGTCGACGGCCGACATCGGGCGGCGCGCGGTGTGGTCGGGGCGCGTGTCCGGGGTGTCGTCGTGCTTCACGTCGGGCAGCGCGGGGCCGGCCTTCATCAGCTTCAGCATGTAGTACACGCCGGTGCCGAACACGAGGAAGTACACGATCACGAACGTCATCATCGACAGGCTGACCTGCTGCACCGACAGCGGCGATACCGCATGCGCGGTGCGCATTACGCCATACACGACCCACGGCTGGCGGCCCGCTTCGGTCGTCACCCAGCCCGCGAGCAGCGACACGAAGCCGGTCGGGCCCATCACGAGCGCGAAGCGCTGGAACCACTTCGATTCATACAGGCGGCCGCGGCGGCGCAGGAACCAGGCGAGCGCGGCGAGGCCGATCATCGCGAAGCCGAGGCCGACCATGATCCGGAAGCTCCAGAACACGACCGTCGAATTCGGGCGGTCTTCCGGCGGGAATTCCTTCAGCCCGCGGATCTCGCCGTCCCAGCTGTGCGTGAGGATCAGGCTGCCGAGGTGCGGCACCTTCACCGCGTAGCGGGTCGTTTCCGCCTGCATGTCCGGGATGCCGAACAGGTTCAGCGCGGTGCCGCCCTTCTCGGTTTCCCACAGCCCCTCGATCGCGGCGATCTTCGCGGGCTGGTGCTTCAGCGTGTTGATGCCGTGCTGGTCACCGATCACGGCCTGCAGCGGCGCGAGCACGAGCAGCAGCCACAGCGCCATCGAGAACATCTTCTTCACGCCCTTGTCGCGGCGGCCCTTCAGCAGGTGCCACGCGCCGGTCGCGGCCACCACGAGCGCGGCGACGATGAACGCGGCGATCGCCATGTGGAACAGGCGGTACGGGAACGACGGGTTGAAGATGATCGCGAACCAGTCGGTCGGCACGACGCGGCCGTCGACGATCTCGAAGCCCTGCGGCGTCTGCATCCAGCTGTTCGACGCGAGAATCCAGAACGTCGAGATCAGCGTGCCGATCGCGACCATCAGCGTCGCGCCGAAGTGCGCGCGCGGGCTCACGCGGTTCCAGCCGAACAGCATGATGCCGAGGAAGCCGGCCTCCAGGAAGAACGCGGTCATGACCTCGTACATCAGCAGCGGCCCGGTGACGGCGCCGGCGAAGCTCGAGAAGCCCGACCAGTTCGTGCCGAACTGGTAGCTCATCACGACGCCGGAGACGACGCCCATCCCGAACGCGACCGCGAAGATCTTCGACCAGAACAGGCAGAGGGTTTTGTAGTACTGCTTGCCGGTTTTCAGCCAGCGATATTCGAGCACGGCGATGAAGCTGGCGAGGCCGATGCTCAGCGCCGGAAAGACGATGTGAAAGGAGACGGTGAACGCGAATTGCAGGCGGGCCAGATCGAGGGCCGAAAGAGCGGTGTCCATACCAGTTGACCGAGGCTGACGATACCCGCCGGCGGGTGCCGGCGGACCCCGGCGGAAGGGCGTCGGGGTTGGCTGGAGTATGTGCCGCGATGTTGCACCGCGAAATGCGCCAACTCGTCGCAGATGTCCAGCCCGCCGCGCGCGATTCCGGGGTAAATCGTTGATTCGTATCAAGAAGGCTGCTTGCGGCGCGCGCGGCCGCGGCGTGGCGGTCTGACGCACGTGCGGCAATATGGCGCGTCGCGTCATCGGAACGATGCGGCGGATGCAGAGACGGCGGCGCGCGGCGCGGTGTCGCCGGGCATCTGGTCCGGCCGCCGATGGCCGGACGTGATGCGCATCCGGCCATCGGCACGTGCCGCACGATTTGCGTACACTCTGAGTCTCGTTTCGGCAGGGCCGGGCGCATCGGATCCGGTCCGCGTTCACTCAGGGCACGAAGATGATCGATTTACGCAGCGATACCGTGACACGTCCGAGCCAGGCAATGCTGGCCGCGATGACTGCCGCCGAAACCGGCGACGACGTATGGGGTGACGACCCGACCGTGCTGCGCCTGCAGGCGGTGACGGCCGAGCGGGCCGGCAAGGAGGCCGGCCTGTTCTTCCCGAGCGGCACGCAGAGCAACCTGGCCGCACTGATGGCCCATTGCGAGCGCGGCGACGAATACATCGTCGGCCAGCTCGCGCACACCTACAAGTACGAAGGCGGCGGTGCGGCCGTGCTGGGCAGCATCCAGCCGCAGCCGATCGAGAACGCGCCGGACGGCACGCTGCCGCTCGCGAAGATCGCCGCGGCGATCAAGCCGCTCGACAATCACTTTGCCCGCACACGCCTGCTCGCGCTCGAAAACACGATCGGCGGCCAGGTTTTGCCGGAAGGCTATGTGCAGGAAGCCACCGCGTTCGCGCGCAGCCGCGGGTTGTCGCTGCACCTCGACGGCGCACGCGTGTGCAACGCGGCCGTCGCGTCGGGCCGGTCGATCGCCGAGCTGTGCGCGCCGTTCGACAGCGTGTCGATCTGCTTCTCGAAAGGGCTTGGCGCTCCGGTCGGCTCGGTGCTGGTCGGCAACCGTGCGCTGATCGAGCGCGCGCAGCGCTGGCGCAAGATGCTCGGCGGCGGGATGCGGCAGTCGGGCATTCTCGCGGCGGCCTGCCTGTATGCGCTCGACCACAATGTCGAGCGGCTCGCGGACGATCACGCGAATGCCGCGCATCTCGCCGAAGGTCTCGCACGCATCGATACCGTGAAGGTGCTGTCGCACGCGACGAACATGGTGTTCGCGCAATTCCCCGAAGCCGATTGCGCGCCGCTCGAGGCGTGGCTCAAGGAACGCGGGATTCTCACGCAGATGCTGTACGCGTCGCGCTTCGTCACGCACTGCGACGTGTCGCGTGCGGACATCGATACATTCATCGACGCGGTCGGTGCGTATTTCGCGCAGCGCCGCGCGTAAGGTGGAATGCGCCGGCCGGCGGGGACGCCGGCCCGATGTGGCGCGAAGCAGGGAGCGTAGAGGCGACGGGGGCGACGTGGCAACCCGTCTGTCGATATCGGGCGAGCCGGCGGATCATGCTTGCCGGGGTGCGTCGGCGGGGGGTGTGCCGTCGTGGAACAGCGCTTTCAGTTGCGTGCGCAGTTCGGCGCTGTCGGTGTGCTGGTGCACCTGAACCGCGTGTTGCACGGCGGCCTCCAGCAGTTCGTTGTCGGAGTCGGCAGAAATCGCGACTGAGCAATTCGTCGCGCTGGGAAACTCGCGGCAATCGATGTAGCGGCGAGACATGATGTTCTCCTTGCAGGAAAGGGAACGACCGGATGTGCGTAATCGGCCGCGCGGCGCGCTCGCGGGGCCGATGGAAAAAGTATAGGCGGCGCGGCGGGGATTCTCCTCGTTTAGGTGTACCGCGCCGCACACCGCGCATTGCGCATCGCACTCGGCGTCGACGGTGTCGCTCACACGCGTGTCACGGCAGCGGCGCGAGCAGCCGCCGCGCCGCTTCGACGACCCGCTCGGACAACGACGCCATCGTCGGCGACTGCACGGTCCACGCGTGCCAGTACAGCGTGACGTCGGTCGGATGCGCGGGCGCGAGATCGACGAGGCCCTGCGTGTCGAGCGGTGCACTGCCGATCAGCGGCTCCGGCACCATCGCGTAACCGAGCCCGTGCCGCACTGCCGCGAAATGCGAATGGGTACCTGGCACGTAGTGGCACGGATAGGCACCCTCGAGCAATCCGAACTTCTCCTTCAGGAACGACGACTGCAGCGTATCGCGCCGCGAATACGCGACGACGGGCGCCTTGCGCGCGCTCGTGCGGTTCAGCCCGCGCGGAAACCAGCGCACCGCGAACGCGGCGGCCGCGAGCAGCCGGTAGCGCATCGTGCCGAGCGGCGTCGCGAGGCAGCCGCGCATCGGCTTCGGCTCGGTCGTCACGCAGCCGACCGCCATTCCGCTTTCGAGCAGCGCGAACGTGTGATCCTGGTCTTCGACGATCAGCTCGAACAGGATGCGCTCGCCCGCGAGCACGGATGTCAGCGCCGGCAGAAACCACGTGCCGAGGCTGTCGGAATTGAGCGCGATCGTGACCGAGATCGGCGATTCGCGTTCGGTCGCGAGCGTGCTTTGCAGGTCGGCCTGCAGCAGCGCGACGCGGCGCAGGTGCTGCAGCACGCGCTGTCCGGCCACCGTCGGTCGGCACGGCCGCGTGCGCAGCACGAGCGGCGTGCCGAGGCTTGCTTCCAGCGCGCGGACCCGCTGCGTGACGGCGGATGCGGTCACGTGCAGGCGCACGGCTGCCTGCTCGAAGCTGCCCGTGTCGGCGACGGCCAGCAGCGCGGCGGCCTGCTTCGGATCGATCGTCATCGACATGCCGGTGGAATTCCTGTGAACGTAAGACGAGAACAGCCGGTAGTGTAAGTCAGTGCGTATCAGCGAGCGGCCGGACCCGGCGCAGCGTCCTGCTGCCCCGCATTCGTCGCCGGAATCGGCCACGGCACGCCGGATCCCGCTCACCGCATGCCGGTGGCGCGCGCATTTTGACCTACGCTATATGAACGCGCGGAACCCGGCATGTGCCATGCCGGCCCTTCGCGCGCGGACGATCGCGCGTCGTGCGCAAGCCGCGGCGCGGGCGTCGTGACGATTCCCCTTTCACGGAGACGAACATGTCGATTCGACTAGGCGAAGACGCGCCCGATTTCACCGCGGAGACCACTGAGGGAACGATCCGCTTTCATGAATGGATCGGCGACCATTGGGCGATCCTGTTTTCCCATCCGAAGGATTTCACGCCCGTATGCACGACCGAACTCGGCTACATGGCCGGGCTCAAGCCGGAATTCGACAAGCGCAACACGAAGATCATCGGGCTGTCGATCGATCCGGTCAGCGATCACCGGAAGTGGGTGACGGATATCGCCGAAACGCAGGGTCACGCGGTCAACTATCCGCTGATCGGCGACGACGAGCTGAAGGTCGCGAAGCTGTACGACATGATTCATCCGAATGCGAGCAGCGGCCCGCGCACGGCGGTCGACAACGCGACCGTGCGCTCGGTGTTCATCATCGGGCCGGACAAGAAGGTCAAGGCGATGCTCGTCTATCCGATGAGCGCGGGGCGCAACTTCGACGAGGTGCTGCGCCTGCTCGACGCGCTGCAGCTCAACGCGAAGCATACGGTGGCGACGCCGGTGAACTGGAAGCCCGGCGACGATGTCATCATTCCGACGTCGGTGTCGGACGATGCGGCGAAGCAGAAGTATCCCGACGGCTTCCGGACGCTGAAGCCGTACCTGCGCTACGTGACGCAGCCGCGTTGACGCACCGTGCCGGCCGGATGCCGGCCATGCAGGACCACGACGGGGCGGCCCGCGCGACGGCGACAGTCGCGGCGCGGGCCGGACGACAGCATCAGGTCCGCATCAAACAAGCCTCAACCAGCGACGGAGCGACTTCGCGATGATCTTCCGGCAACTCTTCGACCCGCAATCGTCGACGTACACGTACCTGCTTGCCGACAGCGCGTCGCGCGAAGCGGTGCTGATCGATCCCGTGTTCGAGCAGGTGCGCCGCGACGCGGCGTTGCTCGACGAGCTCGGGCTGCGGCTCGTCGCGACCGTCGACACGCACGTGCATGCGGATCACGTGACGGGCGCGTGGCTGCTGAAGCAGCGCACGGGCAGCACGATCGCGATCTCGGCCGCGAGCGGCGCGCAGGGCGCCGACCGCTACCTGAACGACGGCGATCGCTGCGCGTTCGGTGCGCGCTACCTGGCCGTGCGCGCGACGCCCGGCCACACGAGCGGCTGCATCAGCCTCGTGCTCGACGACGAATCGATGGCGTTCACCGGCGATTGCCTGCTGATTCGCGGCACGGGCCGCACCGACTTCCAGCAGGGCGACCCGCGCGCGCTGTATCGCGCGGTGCACGGCCGGCTCTTCACGCTGCCGGCCGCGTGCCTGCTGTATCCGGCGCATGATTATCGCGGGCTCACGGTGACGAGCGTCGGCGAGGAGCGGCGCTTCAATCCGCGTCTCGGCGGCGACCTGAGCGAAGACGATTTCGCGGGCTACATGCGCAACCTCGGGCTCGCGCATCCGCGCCAGATCGACGTCGCGGTGCCGGCGAACCTGCAGTGCGGCGTCGCCGCGAACGCGCCCGATGTACAGGCTGCGCCCGACTGGGCGCCGCTCGTCTATACGTTCGCCGGCTTCTGGGAAATCGATCCGCAATGGCTCGAGGATCATCTGCCGGCGGTGCAGGTCGTCGACGTGCGCGAGCCGGACGAATTCACGGGCCCGCTCGGCCACCTGCCCGGCGCGACGCCGATTCCGCTCGGCGAACTGGCCGCGCGCGCCGGCGAGATCGCACGCGACCGGCCGGTCGTGACCGTGTGCCGGGCCGGCGGGCGATCCGCGCAGGCGACCGTCATTCTGCTGAAGGCCGGCTTCGACACGGTGGCGAATCTCGGCGGCGGGATGCTGCGCTGGCGTGCCGAAGGGCGCGTCGTGATGGACGGCCGGTCGTAACGCCCCAAGGTGCATGAAAAAAAATTCCGGATCGCTGTCGAAATGGCCGCGTGCCGTTCGTCGTCAAGGTATCCGATCACGTGGCGCCGCATCACGCGGCGCCGAAACCCTGAGAGACCGCACGATGATGCCGACGCTATACGCCCATCCCTTTTCGTCCTACTGCCAGAAGGTACTGACCGCGCTGTACGAGAACGGCACCCCGTTCGCGTATCGCGTGCTCGCGCACGACGATCCGAAGCCGATGCAGGAACTGGCCGCGCTGTGGCCGCTGAAGCGCTTTCCGGTGCTCGTCGATGCCGGCCGCACGGTGGTCGAGGCGTCGATCATCATCGAGTATCTCGGCCTGAACCACCCGGGCCCCGTGCGCTTGCTGCCCGACGATCCGCATGCGGCGCTCGAGGTGCGGGCGATGGATCGCTTCTTCGACAACTACGTGTCGACGCCGCAGCAGAAGGTCGTGCACGACGCGTTGCGGCCGGAGGCCGAGCGCGATGCGCGCAGTGTGGCCGATGCGCGCGCGATGCTGGAAACGTCGTACGCGTGGCTGGACAAGAAGATGGCCGATCGCGAATGGGCGGCCGGCGACCGCTTCAGCCTCGCCGACTGCGGCGCGGCGCCGTTCCTGTTCTACGCGGACTGGACGCACCGGATCGATCCGTCGTTCGCGAACGTGACGGCGTACCGCCAGCGTCTGCTGGCGCGGCCGTCGTTCGCGCGCGCGGTCGACGAAGCGCGGCCGTTTCGCCCGTTCTTTCCGTTGGGTGCGCCTGATCGCGACTGATCGGCGCGGGCGACGCGCGGCGCGCCGCCACTGCGCATGGCCGGCAACGCGTGCCGGGGCGGCGGCGGAACGTGAGCAGCGGCAGCATCGCGGCGTCTCCCCGTCACATCGTGTGGGTGGCCGACTGCGCGAGCGTCAGCAGTTCGTCGAACTGCGTGATCAGCTCGAAGCACAGCAGGAACGCGAGCGTATAGGCCGGCGCGGGGAAGCGCTCGATCATCGCGAGCACCTGCGGCGCGAAGCGCGAGCGGATCGCATCGCGCGTCAGCAGCCACGCGAGCGCGATGCCGATTGCGGCGCCCGCGATCAGGTCGGTCGGATAGTGAAAGCCGAGATACGCGCGCGGCACGCAGATGAACACGACCGCATACACCAGTGCCAACACACCGACGCGGCGCGCAATGATGAAGATGCCGGTGGCGATCGCCATCCACAGCATCGCGTGATCGCTCGGAAACGAACTCCATGCCTGCAGTGTGGCTGCGCGGAGTCCCGCCGACGGAAAGTGCAGGTGCAGGTCGGGGTTGTAGATCGGCCGCACGCGGAACGGCAGCACCTGCGCGAGCAGCCGGCCGATCGCGAGCGCGATGAGCCCGCTCGCGATCGTCGCGACGACCAGCTCGCGCTGCCGCTCGCGGTTCGGGCCCGGCTGGAACCACAGCCAGCACAGCACGGGAATGAGCACGAAGCCCTTGAACGTGTACAGGCCCGCGATCACGCGGATCGCGTGATTCATCAGCGGGCCGAACGTGATGTGGGTGAGGAAGGTCTGGATCGTGGTGTCGAAATCATTCATGTTCTGTGCGACCCGGGCGAACGCTCAGTGCATGACATGCGGCCGGCAGGATCGGAAAGCGCGCTCGTACCGGAGCGCAACGGGGGGCAAGTATGTCACCCGTTATTTCGAAGAAAATGCGAAAAAATACCGGGAATCCCCTGATAAAACGGGGCTGCGCGGTGGGGCCGGATGGCCGGGCGCCACGTGGCGGGGCGCATCGAATCGTCCGACGTTTTCGCGTCGACGCGCACGGCCGCCGGAAAAATAATCGGTTGAACTGGACATTCGTTCGAGCGGGTGCGGACCTTGCGCGGGATGGGGGCTTTTCCTGCCGAATGCGCACGAATCTGCCAGGCTGCGCCGCGTCATGCGTGCGCCGATCGAAAATAAAAGAAAAGGCGGGCAAGCCCGTGTGGGCCTGCCCGCCAGATGGGTGCGACGCGGAAACTCAGCGGCGCCAGATCCGCACGGCGAGCGCGGCGAGCGACGTCACGACGGCCAGCCCGGTCACCGCATTCCAGCCCAGTTGCGCGAGCAATACACTGCCGATCGCGGCGCCGGCCGCCATCCCGATGAACATGCCGACGAACAGCACGGCGTTGAGGCGGCTGCGCGACGCCGGGTCGATCCGGTAGACGATTGCCTGGTGCGCGATCAGCGTGGCCTGCACGCCGAGATCGAAGCCGATCGTCGCGACCGCGAGCAGCGCGAGCTGGGCATGCGCCGACATCAACGGTGCGGCGGCCATCGACGCGAACGACACCGTCGCGATGCCGATGCCGATGCGTGTGACGCGCTCGGGACCGTGATGGTCGGCCAGGCGCCCGGCAATCGGCGCGGCCAGTGCACCCGCTGCACCTGCGAGGCCGAACGCGCCGGCGGCTGCGCTGCCGAGGTGGAACGGCGCGCCGTGCAGCATCACCGCGAGCGTCGACCAGAACGCGCTGAACCCGATGGCCAGCAGCCCCTGCGCGAGCGCGGCGCGGCGCAGTGCCGGATGCTGGCGCCACAGCGCGCCGAGCGACCCGATCAGTGCGCGATACGGCAGGCGCGTGGTCGGCTCGAAGTGCGGCAACCCGCGTGCGGCCACGACGCCGATCACGGCGACGCTGGCGGCCGCGAGCGCGAACATCGCGCGCCAGCCGGCCGTTTCGGCGACGAATCCGGCCACGACCCGCGACAGCAGGATGCCGAGCAGCAGCCCCGTCATCACCGTGCCGACTATGCGGCCGCGATGCGCGTCGTGCGCGAGCGTCGCGGCGGCCGGCACGACGTCCTGCGCCATCGTCGCCGCGAGGCCGATCGCGAAGCTCGCCGCGAGCAGCAGCCCGAGCGACGGTGCGATGGCGGCGAGCAGCAACGCGACGACCAGCGTCGCGGCCTTGGTCACGATCACGCGGCGGCGGTCGAAGCGGTCGCCGAGCGGCGCGAGCAGCAGGATGCCGAGCGCATAGCCGAGCTGCGTGAGCGTCGGCACGAAGCCGATCGCGCGTGCCGACGCGCCGAGATCGGGCCCGAGCGCGCCGAGCATCGGCTGCGCGTAGTAGAGCGGCGCGACCGCAAGGCCGGCGGCGGCCGCGAGCAGCAGCACGAGCCGGCGATCGGGCATCGAATGCTCGGCCGGGTGGGCCGGGGCATGTGCGGCGCGGGGCGCGGCATCGAGACGGGACGGAGTGGACATGGCGTGCATCCTGGGTGCGATGAAGGAATGGACGCGAGTGTGGCGGCATGCGGCCGGCCACGGTAGTGCCGTCCTGCGCAGATTTGTTATACGCTCCACGCATGACCGAAAAATCTCCCTTTTCTCCCGCTGCAGGCGGGTCTCCGCGCATTCATGCCGTGCCGGTGGACGGCGCCGGCTATCGTTTCGAGCTGATGGAAACCTTCGTGCGCATAGTCGAAGCCGGCAGCCTGTCGGCCGCGGCCGCGCAACTGCATACGTCGCAGCCGACGATCAGCCGGCGGCTGCAGGCGCTCGAACGCTCGCTCGGCATGCGGCTGCTGCAGCGAACCACGCACACGATGCGGCTGACCGTCGACGGCGAGCGCTGCTTCAAGCGCGCGAAGGAACTGCTGGCGAACTGGGCGGCGTTCGAAGCCGATCTGCGCGGCGCGCAGGAGGAGCCTGACGGGCTGTTGCGGGTCGCGGTGCCGCACGCGTTCGGGCAGGAGCGTTTCGTCGAGCCGCTCGCGCAGTTCCTGCGCGACTATCCGCGCGTGTCGGTCGAGTGGTTGCTGCAGGACGAGGTGCGGGATTTCGTCGGCAGCGGCATCGATTGCGCGATCCAGGTGGGTGAGCCGACCGATCCGGCCGTGGTCGCGATCCGGCTCTCGAAGGTGCCGCGCTTCGTGGTCGCCGCGCCGTCCGTGCTGAACGGCGCCGACGTGCCGGCCGACCCCGATGCGCTGGCCGAGTTGCCGTGGCTCGCGCTGCGCACGTACTACCGCACGGAGCTGGCGCTCACGCATTCGGTCACGGGCGAGACGCGGCGCATCGCGATTCGCCCGCGCATCACGACCGCGAACCTGTACGCGCTGCGCAGTGCGGCGCTGCTGGGGGTGGGTGCGTGCGTCGGCTCGTCATGGATGCTGGCCGACGACCTCGCGCGCGGCGAACTGGTGCACCTCGCGCCCGAGTGGCAGGCCGCGCCGCTGCCCGTCTACCTGACCTACCCGCATGCGCAGTTCTATCCGTCGCGGCTCGTGCGGTTCGCCGCGATGATGCGCGAGGCCGTGCCGGGGCTCGTCGAAGGGCGCGATACCTGACCTCCGACGCGGGATGTGCCGCGAGCGCCGGGCGGCTACGGTGTCGTCAGCCGCGCCGGATCCCTTCGGGCAGTGCGCTGATGCGGCGTACCTCGGGCGAATCGAGCCATGCGCGCGACGTCGCGCAGTCGGCGAACATGTCGGTCGCATCCTCGCCCCAGAACAGGTCGCCGTCGAGTGCGAAGGTCGGCACGCCGAATACGCCGTGCGCGATCGCATCGTCGGTGTTCGCACGCAGCGCGTCCTTCACCGGCTGGGCGTCGACGGCCGTCACGCCTTCCGGAAAACCGACCGCTTCGCACAGCGCGGCGAAGCCTTCCGGCGTCGACACGTCGTTGCCGTCGCGCCAGATATGCCGAAAGATTCGTTGAATCGCGTCGAGTGAATTGCCCATCGCGATCGCGAGACGCAGCGGCTTGATCGGATTGAACGGGTGCGCGGGCGGCATCCGGAACGGAATGCCGAGCTTGTCCGCGCGATATTGCGCGTGGCGATAGGTGAAGACGCGTTTCGCCGCGATCTCGGCTGGCGCTTTCTGGCCCCAGTGCGTGAGTAGTGCGCCGAGCACGATGGGCTTCGGCTCGAACGCGGCGGCGGCCGGCAACCGGTCGAATTGCTCCTGCTGCAGGTAGGCGAACGGCGAAACGAAATCGAAATACCAGGTGGCGGTGCGCGCGGCGTTCATGGTGGCAGCCCTCAAGCGTGTCCGGTTGGCGGGGGCTCGCGCGGCACGCCCGCAGGCGGCGCGCGATGCATGCATCGGCGGCCAGTGTCGCACGCGGCCGCCTTTTGCGGTGTTGCGTGGCCAGGCGCTCGCCGCCGGTTACGACGCCGCGTCGTCGTGGTCGGCTGGCGATGCGAGCCGCGCGAGGCTGTCGCGCACGGCCGCCGCGTCGTAGCGTGCGCCTGAGCCGCCGAGCGCCACGGTCGCCTTCTGCGCGAGCGGCAACAGCATCGCGAGCGCCGCCGCCATGGCCGGTGCGTCGGCGAGCCGTGATTTCGGGCCCGATACGGTCAGCGCGCCGACACACTCGCCGGCTGCGCCGAACACGGGCGCGGATGCCGACGCCGTCTCGGGGTCGCGCTCGCCGTACGACGCGGCCCACAGCTGTTCGCGCACCTCCTGCCATTGCGCATCCTGCGTGTCGGTGAACGCCAGCAGCACCTTCCCGGACGCGCCCTGGCGCACCGGAAACTCTTCGCCGACACGAATCGACACGCGCACCGCACGGGCGGGCTCGACCCGGTACAGCACCGAGCGCATGTCGCCCTGGCGCACGTAGAACGACGCCGTTTCACCGAGTTCGCGGCTCAGCGTCTCGAGCAGCGGCTCGACCACCGGGCCGACCCGGAACGAACGCTGATACAGCGCGGCGAGCCGCAGCGGCTCGTGTCCGATCGCGTACTGGCCGTCGTCGAGCTTGCGCATGAAGCCGCCGTGTTCGAGCGCCGTAAGCAGGCGCAGGATTGTGCTCTTGTACAGCCCGGTGCGGCGCGACAGCTCCGCGAGCGACAGCCGGTCGTCGGTCTGCCCGAACGCACGGAGGATCGCGAACGCGCGATCGAGAACGGCGACGCCGCTGGACGCTTCTTCGACCGGCGAATCGGGTTCGCCGCCAGCGTGATCGGTTTGAGTCTTGGGCACTGCCAGCTTCCTTCCGAGGATGATCGATCGACTATATCGTTCTGTCTGGCAGAACTCAAGTTCCAAAAAAACGCAATTTTCCCGGGTATACCCCGCTTACAGTCCATTTGGCGCACGCATAGAGTTCTATCAAACAGAACGATGTTCTTTCAGATAGAACGATGGAGTGTCAAATGAGCGTTTCCGAATATCCGAAGGTGCTGGTCAGCGAGGTCGGGCCGCGCGACGGCCTGCAGAGCATCCAGGCCGTGATGCCGACGGCCGGCAAGCTGCGCTGGATCACCGCGCTGGCCGCGGCTGGCCTGCGCGAGATCGAGGTCGGGTCGTTCGTGCCGGCCAGGCTGTTGCCGCAGATGGCCGATGTGCGCGAAGTCGTCGCGCACGCGCTGGCGATTCCCGGGCTGCACGTCGCCGCGCTCGCGCCGAACCTGCGCGGCGCCGAGGGCGCATTCGAGGCTGGCGTGCACAAGCTGACGCTGCCGGTTTCGGTGACGGAAGCGCATTCGCTGGCGAACATCCGCAAGACGCCCGCGCAGATGATCGACGAGGTGCGTGCGATCGTCGCGTTGCGCGATGCGCGGTTTCCGTCGGTGCAGATCGAGGCGGGCGTGTCGGTCGCGTTCGGCTGCACGATCGCGGGCGCCGTCAGCGACGACGAGACGATCGCGATGGCAGTGGCGATGGCCGAATGCGGCGTCGACGAGATCGGGCTGTCCGATACGAGCGGCTATGCGAATCCGGCGCAGGTGCGCCGGCTGTTCGTGCGCCTTCAGCGCGAAGTCGGCGACAAGGCCGGTGGCGCGCATTTCCACAACACCCGCGGGCAGGGGCTCGCGAACGCCGTCGCGGCGCTCGACGCGGGCGTGACGACGATCGACGCGAGCCAGGGCGGCCTCGGCGGTTGTCCGTATGCGCCGGGCGCGACCGGCAACATCGTCACCGAGGATCTCGTGTTCCTGCTCGAGTCGATGGGATTCGACACGGGTATCGACGTCGACGCGCTGCTCGCCGCGCGCGCGATCCTGCACGCGGCGCTGCCGGCCGAGGCGTTGTACGGCCATGTGCCGGACGCCGGGTTGCCGAAGGGCTTTCGTTATGCGGACGGCCGCTCTCCGACCGCGGTGCAACCGGAAGGATGCCTGACAGGAGTGGCGCAATGAACGACCACCAACCGGCTTCGGCGCTGCCGTATGCAGGCACGCGCGTGATCGAGATGACGCACATGGTGATGGGCCCGACCTGCGGGATGCTGCTCGCGGATCTCGGCGCGGAGGTCATCAAGATCGAACCGATCGCGGGCGACAGCACGCGCGCGCTGCGCGGTTCCGGCGCGGGTTTCTTCGGCATGTTCAACCGCAACAAGAAGAGCCTTGCCGTCGACGTGAAGGATCCGCGCGGGCTGGAGATCGTGCTGCGGCTCGTCGCGACGGCGGACGTCTTCAGCGAGAACTTCAAGAGCGGCACGATGGACCGGATCGGCCTCGGCTATCCGGCGCTGCATTCGCTGAATCCGAGCCTCGTGTACGTGTCGCACAAGGGCTTCCTGCCGGGGCCGTACGAGCATCGCACCGCGCTCGACGAGGTCGTGCAGATGATGGGCGGCCTCGCGTACATGACGGGCCCGGAAGGGCGGCCGCTGCGCGCGGGCGCGAGCGTGAACGACATCATGGGCGGCATGTTCGGCGCGATCGGCGCGATGGCCGCGCTCGCGCAGCGCGAACGCACCGGCCGCGGCCAGCAGGTGCAGAGCTCGCTGTTCGAGAACAACGTGTTCCTCGTCGCGCAGCACATGATGCAGTTCGCGGTGACCGGGCAGGCCGCATCGCCGATGCCGAGCCGGATTTCCGCGTGGGCCGTCTACGACGTGTTTTCAGTCAAGGATAACGAACAGATCTTTCTCGCGGTCGTATCGGACACGCAGTGGGCGCTGTTCTGCGACGCATTCGGCCTGGCTGCGCTGAAGGACGATCCGCGCCTCGCGACCAACAACCTGCGCGTGCAGGCGCGCGAGTGGCTGCTGCCCGAATTGCGCGCGCGGCTCGCGCCGCATTCGGCCGCGGAGATCGGCGCGATCTTCGAATCGAACGGACTGCCGTACGCGCCGATCACGAAACCGCAGGACCTGTTCGACGACCCGCACCTGCTCGCCACGGGCGGCCTCGAGGCCGTGACGCTGCCGGCCGACGCGAGCAGCGCCGGGCGGCCGGTCGACACGCGCACCGCGCTGTTGCCGCTGACGCTTGCCGGCGAACGCCTGCGGCTGCGGACGGCACCGCCCGCACTCGGCCAGGACACGCGCGCGCTGCTCGGCGAGCTCGGCTATACGCCGGACGACGCGCGTGCGCTGATCGAAGCCGGTGTCGTCGCGGGGCAGCATGGCGCAGACGATGCTGCGCCAGGCAGCGCGCCGTCACCGAACGAACTGGCGAGCGCGTAGCGCGGCCGAGATCCACCGAACGAACAAAGGCGTCCCGGCCGTGCCACGCACGGGCGCGGCCGCCCCATCCACGGAGACAACCATGACATCCGCTTCCCCGGTACTGGCCGACGATCGCGACACCGACGCGTCGATCGAGCAACGGGCCGTGCGCAAGGCCGCGTGGCGCTTCATCCCGCTGCTCGCGCTCGCGTACTTCTTCAACTACCTGGACCGCACGAGCGTCGGGTTCGCGGCGCTCACGATGAACCGCGATCTCGGGCTGACCGCGACGCAGTTCGGCTGGGGCGCGGGGATCATGTTCGCCGGCTACTGCGTGTTCGAGGTACCGAGCAATCTCGCGCTGTACCGTTTCGGCGCGCGCCGCTGGCTCGCCCGCATCATGATCACGTGGGGGCTGATGGCGGCCGCGACCGCGCTGGCGACCGGGCCGACCAGCTTCTATGCGATCCGGCTGCTGCTCGGCATCGGCGAAGCCGGATTCTTTCCGGGCGTGATCTTCTTCCTCGCCGTGTGGTTTCCGGCGAGCTACCGCACGCGCGTGCTGGCGTGGTTCACCGTGTCGACGCCGCTGTCGTCGCTGATCGGCGGTCCGTTGTCGACATGGCTACTGCAGCTCGACGGTGCGCTCGGGCTTGCCGGATGGAAATGGATGTTCATCGTCGAAGGGCTGCCGGCGTGCGCGCTCGGTTTTCTCGTGCTGAAGCTGCTGTCCGATTCGCCGGCGCATGCCGCGTGGCTGTCCGACGACGAGCGTGCGGCGCTGCAGCGTGCGTTCGAGCGCGACGGCGCGGCCGCCGGCCGCAAGAAGCGCTTCGGCGTCGCGCTGCGCGACGTGCGCGTGTACCTGCTCGCGCTGATCTCGTTCGGCTTCACGATGGGTTCCTACGGGATCGGCATCTGGCTGCCGCAGATGCTGAAGGCGCACGGCATGTCGACGATGCAGACGGGCTGGCTGTCCGCGGTGCCGTACTTCTTCGCGACCATCGCGCTGCTGTGGTGGGCGAAGCGCGTGGACCGGCGCGGCGGCCCGGTGGCGAACCTGGCGATCGGACTGTTCATCGGCGCGGTGGCGCTCGGCGTGTCGACGCACTTCCTGACGCTCGGGCCGGCACTCGTCGGCATCACGCTCGCGCTGATCGGCACGATCGCCGGCCGCACGATCTTCTACACGCTGCCCTCGCGCTTCCTGTCCGGCCAGGCCGCGGCCGGCGGGCTCGCGCTGATCAACTCGATCGGCGCGCTCGGCGGCTTCGCGGGCCCGTATCTCGTCGGTTACCTGAAGGACAGCTTCGGCACCTTTACCGCCGGCATGCTCGGCCTCGCGATCGTGCTGGCGATCACGACGCTGCTCACGCTGTCGCTTTATGCGTTCGACCGGAACGAATGACATGGATACGACGATGTCGATCAAGCGACGCCGGCTGCTCGGTGCGGCCGCCGCATCGCTCGCGCTGCCCGCGTTCACCGGAGCGCGCGCGGCCACCCAGGAAGGAGTTTCCCGCATGACGACGCAAAGCAACTATCTCGCGGTCCGCCCCGACTGGCTCGCGTCGGCGCTCGAACCCGCGCTCGAGCCCGACCTGCCGATCGTCGACGCGCATCATCATTTCTATGAACGGCCGGGCTGGATCTACCTGCTCGACGACTATCTGCAGGATGCGCGCTCGGGCCACAACATCCAGGCGTCCGTCTACATGCAGGCGCAGACGCGCTATCGCGATTCGGGGCCTGCCGAACTGAAACCGGTGGGCGAGACGGCCTACGTCGCGGGCGTGACCGAGCCGCTGCAGCACGGCCCGGTGGCGGTCGCGAAAGGCATCGTCGGCCACGCGGACCTGCGTCTCGGCGAACGCGTGCGCGAGGTGCTCGAAGCGCATCTCGAAGCCGGTCGCGGGCGCTTCCGCGGGGTTCGTCACCTGACGACATGGGACGCCGATCCGACGCTCGCCAATCCGCTGTCGGCGGTGCCGCGCGGGCTGCTGCTCGATCCCGCGTACCGGGCGGGCGTCGCGCAGCTCGCGCCGCTCGGGCTTTCGTATGACGCGTGGCTGTTCTTTCCGCAGCTGCCCGAACTGTTCGAGCTGGCGAAGGCGAACCCCGATACGCGCGTCATCGTCAATCACTGCGGCGGTGTCGTGCGGATCGCCAGTTATGCCGACAAGCGGCCGGAGGTGTTCGAGCGCTGGTCGGCGTCGATGCGCACGCTCGCGCAACTGCCGAACGTGTACGTGAAGGTTGGCGGCCTCGGGATGCGCATCAACGGTTTCGATTTCGAGAAGGGCGAGCGGCCGCCGTCTTCCGCGCAGCTCGCCGACACGTGGAAGCCGTGGATGATGACCTGCATCGACGCGTTCGGCCCCGGGCGTTGCATGTTCGAGAGCAATTTCCCGGTCGACAAGGGCTCGTATTCGTTCGTGAACGGCTGGAATGCGTTCAAGCGGCTGACCGCGCAGGCGAGCCCGGACGAGCGCGACGCGCTGTTTCGCGGCACGGTCACGCACGCTTACCGGCTCGGCTGACGCGCGCCGCGGCGGGCCCGGCCCTTGCTCACCCGGCCTCCACCAGCGCCGCGAGCCGCGCCAGCGCCATCTGCCAGCCGGTCTCGTTGTCGGCGGCCGGGACGCCGGGCGGCACCCCGTCGTGCACGGCGTCCACGCGCGTGCCACCCGCTTCGTCGGACAGCGTGATCGTGATCGTCATTGCGCCGCGCATCATCGGGTCGTCGGTCTCGAACACGTCGATCTCGACGATCTGCTCGTCCGGCACGAGCGTGACGAAGCGGCCGTGATAGGTATCGGTGCGCGGTGTGGTCTTGCCGGTGCCGGCCGACGGCGCGTCATAGCTCAGCGATACCCGCAGCGCACCGCCTTCGCGGGTGTCGTACGCATGCACGCGGCACGTCATGCCGTCGGGCACCTTCCATTGTTCGACCGCGTGGGGATCGAGGAGCGCGCGGTAGACGCGGCCGCGCGGGGCGTTCAGGTGCCGGCTGACCCGGGTCGAATGCGTGTGCGTGTGCAACATGTTGCCTCCCGCGGAGCGCGCGCGACGGTGCACGCCGGCGGCCGGCGTGTCGTCAGGCTTCCTTCAGGAATCCTAGGCGCGCGAGAGGCGGCATGCAATGACCACACATGCGGCCGCGGTCGGATCAGCGCAGCGCGGCCGCGAAGGTGTCGAGCTGCGTGATGCAGGTGTTCCAGCCCTCGAAGAAGCCGAGCGCTTCGTGGCGTTCGCGCGTGGAGGCGTCCGGATGCATCACGCGCGCCTCGTAGCGGCTGCCCGCATCGTCGTCGGCCATCGTGATGATCGCGGTGAAGCCCATCCACGGCGTCTGCGGCCGCCAGCCGCCCGTGAGCATCGACGTGAACGCGATGCGCGATTCCGGCACGATGTCGAGGAAGCAGCCGGGGTTGTCGCTGGTGCCGCCATCGGGGCCGCGCATGTATGTGTGGAAGGCGCCGCCAGGCCGCAGGTCGAACGCGCGCACTTCGGTGGTCCACGGTTTCGGGCACCACCATTCCTTCAGCAGTTCGGGGTCGGTCCATGCACGCCACAGCGCGTGGCGCGGCGCACGCAGCGTGCGCGTGATGACGAGATCGTGGGCTTCAACGGGGTCGACGGGGCTTGCTGACATCGTGCTCCTCCTGGTGACGGCGTTCGACGAATTCGACGAGACGATCGGATCGGGCTCCCCACAGCGCGCGCTGCGCGGCGAGCCATGCCTCGGCTTCGGTCAGCCGGCTGCCGACCAGCGTGCAGGTGCGCGAGCGGCCGGCTTTCCGGGTCCGGACCAGACCGCTGCGCTCGAGTACGGCGACATGCTTCATGAACGACGGCAGCGCCATGTCGAACGGTTCGGCCAGCGCGGAGACGGTCCGTTCGCCGTGGCCGAGCGCGCTGACGATCGCGCAGCGCGTCGGATCGGCGAGGGCGTGGAAAACGTCGCTGATGCCGGGTTGAAAGTTAGCCATGCGGCTAAGTATAGGAGAGGCGAACGGCGATGCAACGGAATTTTTCGTCGCGTAGGATGATGGGGCGGTAACACGCGCAGACCGGGTGCGGCGTTGCCGCGCGCCTGCCGCCGTTGCGCGAGCCGCGACGGCCGGCCGGTGTTCCTTCCCATCCGGACGCACGCCGAACCCGCGTGTGCGGCCCAACTGACTACCGGAGTTGGCATGACCGAATCCGTGACCGTCCGCCGCGTCGACGCGGGCGAAGCGAAGCGCTGTGTCGAAGCACTGGCCGACGTGCTGATCGATTGCGTCGAGGGCGGCGCGTCCGTCAGCTTCATGTTGCCGATCGAGCGGCCGACCGCCGTCGCGTTCTGGACGAAGGTCGCCGACGGCGTCGCGAACGGCGAGCGCATCCTGCTCGTTGCCGAGGACGCGGCCGGCCGGATCGTCGGCACCGTGCAGGTCGTGACCGCGCAGCCCGAGAACCAGCCGCATCGCGCCGATATCTCGAAGATGCTCGTGTCGCGGCGTGCGCGCCGGCAGGGGATTGCCGCGCGGCTGATGGCGGCGGCCGATGCGGCCGCGCGCGACGCGGGCAAGACCGTGCTCGTGCTCGATACCGTGACGGGCGGCGACGCGGAGCGGCTGTACGAGCGGGCCGGCTGGCAGCGTGTCGGTGTCGTGCCGAACTACGCGCTGATGCCCGACGGCACGCTCTGCGCGACGACGTATTTCCACAAGCAACTCGCGTAACGGCATTCGTCATGCATCCCGTCGCCCCGGCGCTCCTGTGTCTCACACTCGCAGCGGGTGTCGTGGCGCTGATCGCGCCGGTGTTGCTCGCGGCCGCGTGGCGGCGCCGCACGCAGGTGCCGTTGCGGGTGTTTTCCTACGGCATGCTGACCTTTCTCGTGTTCCAGCCGGTGCTGCGCCTGTCGTGGCAGGTGCCGTTGTTCCACTGGCTCGGGAACGATCCCCGCTGGCACCTGCCGATGCTCGTGTTCGCGGCGCTGACGGCCGGGCTCTTCGAGGAGTGCGGGCGCTGGGTCGCTTTCCGGTATCTGCTGCCGAAGCGACATGATGCGCCGACGGCCGTGATGCTCGGGCTCGGGCACGGCGGACTGGAAGCAATGCTGCTGGTCGGCGTCGGATTCATCGCGCTCGGTACCGGCTACCTGCTCGCGCGAGCGGGCGTCGTGGTGCCTGAAGGTGCGCAGTCGCTGATCGGGTCGCAGTTCTCGGGCATGACACTCGCGTGGCCGTTTCTCGCGCTGTTCGAGCGCGCGAGTGCCATGGCCGCGCATGTGGGGCTGTCGCTGATCGTGCTGCAGACGTTTGTCCGTGGCACGAAGCGCTGGCTCGCGTATGCGATCGCGTTTCATTTCCTGCTCGACCTCGCCGTCGTGCTGCTGACGCGGTACTGGCATGTCGATACCGTGCTGGTCGAGGCGCTCCTGTTCGTGTGCAGTGTCGCGCTTTTGTGGCTGGGTCTGCGCTGGAGCCGCCGGATGACGGGTGCCGGCGAGGCCAGCACGGGGCATGTTGCCTGATTGGCAAGGCTCGTTTCAGCCATGTGCGGCGGGGTTCGGCCGTCGGATGGCTGGCGCCTCTCCCGTTAGCCGCCGGCTGGCGAGGCTCAAGGCCATGCGGGCCATCAGGTCGCAAAAGGTTTGTCTTTCGACGAAACGGCAGATCGCAATGGCAAGCGCCGGAACGTCTCCCTGATCGCGACGAGCGCAGGCTGGCGGCCGGGCTCCGTCCGGGAATCAAGCAGGGCCGGAGACATCTCCAGTCCGATATATTCACGCAGGAAGACTTCAGCAGAACGAGAACGCCCCGGAACCACCGCCCCGATGAAACGCTCCCATGTCGCTTTTGCCCTCACGGGCCTGCTCGTCGCGCTGCCGATTGCCGCGTATGCGCTCGTCAAGCCGTTGCGCGTCGTCGCGCCCGCGCTGGTCCCCGGTGTGTCGTGTCCGAGCGCCGATATCTGCACGGACGATGCCGCGAAGCTCGGCGACGCGCAGCAGCTCTATCGCGACGGCTATGCGCGCGCGGCGGCGGCCGTCGGTGCATTCCAGGCGGCGCCGCGCGTCGTGTTCTGCTCGACGCGGGCGTGCGCCGATGCGTTCGGCCTCGGCCAGCGCGCGGCGCTGACGCTCGGGAATTTCGGCGTGGTCGTCGCACCGCGCGGCTGGCAGACCTATTTTCTCGCGCACGAGCTGATCCATCACCGGCAGGCCGAAGTGCTCGGCAACCTGGCCGTCGCGACCAGGCCGCGCTGGCTGATCGAAGGGATGGCGTATTCGCTCAGCGACGATCCGCGCCACCCGCTGGCGGAGCCGTTCGAAGCGTGGCGCACGCGTTTTGCCGCCTGGAATGCGGCGCGCGGTGCACAGCCGCTGTGGGATGCCGCACGCGCGGTCGAATAGAGCGGCAAGACGCCGAAACGTCGGCGCGCACGTCGACCCACCCACACACAGCGCAAGCCGACCCGTACCGACGTCATGGCACGGCTACGCCGGCGTGCCCGGATCGTCGCGCCCGGCGGTGAGTGTCTCCCGCCCGGCGGCGAGGATCTCGTCGGCCAGCGCCGGATCGGTGCCGGCGATCGCGCGCGACAACACGAGCGCGCCGACCATCTGGCTGAACACCGCGACCGCATCGCGACGCGTCTGCGCCGGCGTCGCGCCTTCCGTGGCCACCATCCGTTCGAGCCGATCGAGATACGTTGCGAGGCCGTGCGCATAGCACGCACGCGCCGCGTCGGTCAGGCGCGGCGCATCGCCGGCGAAACCGGACAGCGGGCATCCGGCCTCGACGTTGTCGCGATGCGCGGCCGACAGATACAACGCCACCTGCGCGTCGAGACTGCCGGCATTCGGCGAATCCGCGCGGTCCTGCATCGCCTTTTCCATTACCTCGGCGACCAGCGCGTCCTTCGACTTGAAGTGGTTGTAGAAGCCGCCCTGCGTGAAGCCGGCCTCCTTCATCAGTTCCGTGAGCCCGACCGCGTCGACGCCGCGCGCGCGGAACAGCCGCTCGGCGGCCGCGACGATCGCGCTCCGGTTCTCGGCAGCCTGCTGTCTTGACACGCCCATCGATCCCTCCCTGATTTTGTCGATCGCGTCGATTGGAAAACACAATGGCGATCACCATTGACATGCCCGGGGCGCGAGAACACAATGCACCGCAAAGACAATGGTGATCGACATTGACATTTAGTGTAGCCGACTTGGCGGCGGGTGCAAAGTCGCTGCCGGGACACCGGATGGCAATCGGTCGGGGTCTTGGGCGCCGCCCGGTCACGGGCAGCGGGCGGCTCGCCGTCTGCCGGCGGCGGCGTCACGGTTCGGTAAGCAAGGGCAGGCTGGTTTTCCACCGGATCTCACGCGCGCGGCGAGCCGGCGCGCATGCGATTCATCATGCGAAAGGAACGAACATGAAGATCGAAGGTGCAGTGGTGTTCATCACGGGCGCGAACCGCGGGCTCGGGCTCGAGTTCGCGAAGCAGGCGCTCGCGAGAGGGGCGCGCAAGGTCTATGCGGCGGCGCGCGATCCGGCCACCGTGACGCTGCCGGGCGTCGTGCCGGTGAAGCTCGACGTGACCGATCCGGCGGCCGTCGCCGCGGCGGCCGATGCCGCACGCGACGTCACGCTGCTGATCAACAACGCGGGCATCGCGCGGCTCGGCAGCCTGACGGACGATGGCGCGCCCGACGCGCTACGCGATCACTTCGAAACCAACGTGTTCGGGATGCTGGCGATGTCGCGCGCGTTCGCGGGCATCCTCGCCGGCCATGGCGGCGGCGCGATCCTGAACATCCTGTCCGTCGCGAGCTGGGTGAACCGGCCGATCCTGTCGGGCTACGGCGTGTCGAAATCGGCGGCGTGGGCGCTGACCAACGGGCTGCGCCATTCGCTGCGCGAGCAGCACACGCAGGTCGTCGGGCTGCATGCCGGCTTCATCGATACCGACCTGACGGCCGGCCTCGACGTGCCGAAGGCGACGCCGGCCGACGTCGTGCGCCAGGCGTACGAAGCGATCGAAGCGGGGGAAGAAGAGGTGTCGACCGACGAATTCACGCGGCAGGTGAAGGCCACGTTGTCGTCGGGCGTTTATCTGGAAGAACCGGCGCCGCGTTGACGTCGCCGGTATCTCGAACCTGCCACCCGCGCTGCTCGGGCAGCGTGGGTGGCGGGCCGTACCGTCAGACGGTGGTGTCGATGATGCCCGGGATCTTCACGTCCGGGTTCACGTCCGCGTCGTAGTCGACGCCGGCGATCTCGAAGCCGAACAACCGCAGGAAGTCGGTCTTGTAGCCGGTGAAGTCAGTCAGCTCGTACAGGTTCTCGTTCGTCACGTGGTTCCACTGCGCGACGACCTTCGCCTGAACTTGCGGATCGAGTTCGTTGTAGTCCGCGCGCAGGCGGCCTTCTTCGTCGACGTGCGGCGTCGCGCCGTACAGGCTGTCCTTGAACAGGCCGTACACCTGCTCGATGCAGCCTTCGTGCGTGCCGGTTTCCTTCATCGTCTTGAACAGCAGCGACAGGTACAACGGCATCATCGGGATGGCCGAGCTGGCCTGCGTGACGACCGCCTTCAGCACCGACACGCGCGCGTCGCCGCCGTGCGCGGCCAGCTTGTCGCGGATCGACAGCACTTTCTTGTCGAGATCCTTCTTTGCTTCGCCGATCGAGCCGTTCCAGTAAATGTCGTGCGTGATCTGCTCGCCGAGATACGTGAACGCGGTGGTCTTCGCGCCGTCGGCCAGCACGCCGGCTTCATCGAGCGCGTCGATCCACATCTGCCAGTCCTCGCCGCCCATCACGGCGACGGTGCCGTCGATCTCTTCCTGCGTCGCCGGTTCCAGCGTGACGTCGCGGATCACTTCCTTGTCGGTGTCGAGGCCGCGGAACGTGACCGTCTTGCCGATCGGCTTGAGCGTCGAGCTGATGGTTTCGCCCGTCTTCGGATGCGTGCGGCGCGGTGCCGCGAGGCTGTAGACGACGAGATCGACCTTGCCGAGATCCTGCTTGATGGTGTCGATCGTGACCTGCTTCACCTTGTCGGAGAATGCGTCGCCGTTGATGCTGCGCGCATAGCGCCCCTTTTCGGCGGCGAATTTCTCGAACGCGGCGCTGTTGTACCAGCCGGCCGTGCCCGGCTTCGTCTCGGTGCCGGCACGCTCGAAGAACACGCCGAGCGTGTCCGCGTCCGAGCCGAAGGCGGCCGAGATCCGGGCGGCGAGGCCGTAGCCGGTCGACGCGCCGATCACGAGCACCTTTTTCGGGCCGTTGGCGATCGGGCCGTGCGAAGTCACGTAGTCGATCTGTTCCTTGACGTTGGCTTCGCAGCCGACCGGATGAGTCGTCACGCAGATGAAGCCACGCACGCGCGGTTTGATGATCATGGGAACCTCTAGTCAGAAAGGCTGGGACGGCCTGAATTCGGGAAAATCCCGCGCATTGTAAAGGAAGCGGCCGATCGCGGGCGGGCGCCGCCGGAACCGGGCGGATCGTCCGGTTATTTCTCTCTTGACAGAAATAACTGAAATGCCTAAATTTCACGTCATGGAACTCACACCGATTGCCGAACGATTCATTCTCCACTGGGGCGAAATGGGCTCGCGGTGGGGCGTCAACCGCACCGTCTCACAGATCCACGCGCTGCTCTATCTGGCCGGCCGGCCGGTCGCGGCCGACGAGATCGCCGAGACGCTCAACGTGGCACGCTCCAACGTCAGCACGAGCCTGAAGGAGCTTCAGGCGTGGCGGTTGGCGAAAGTCGTGCACGTGCTGGGCGACCGCCGCGACCACTTCGAGACGTCGACCGACATCTGGGAACTGTTCAAGCTGATCGTCGAAGGGCGGCGGCAGCGCGAGATCGAGCCGACGCTCACGGTGCTGCGCGACTGCCTGACGAATCCCGAGATCGCGAACGAGAGCCGCGAGACCGAGCAGCGCATCCGCGACACGCTGCAGTTCGTCGAGACGCTCACGACCTGGTCGGACGAGATGCTACGGTTGAAGCCCGATACGCTGATGAAGGCGCTCGGCATCGGCGCGAAGATCAGCCAGACGGTCAGGCGCAAGCCGTCGAAGTAAGCAGGACACGCAGTGCGGGCAGCCAGCCCGCTTTTTTTGGAGTGGTTATTTCTGTCCATACAGAAATAACTGTAAATAGAGGATGAAAATGGACACCGTCTTGCCGTCGACCCGCCCGCATCGCCGCACCGGGGCGCGCAGCATGACCGTTCTCGTGTGCGGTGCGAACGGCTTCATCGGGCGGGCACTGTGCGCGCAGCTCGAAGCCGGCGGCCATCGCGTGCTGCGCGGCGTGCGTCAGGCGGCCGGCCCGTCCGACGTCGCGATCGACTTCGCGAAGGACGTCGACCCGGACGCGTGGCTCGCGCGGCTGCAAGGCGTCGACGTGGTGATCAATGCGGTCGGCATCCTTGCCGATCAGCGCGGCGCGACGCTCGACGCCGTGCATCGCGCCGCGCCGTGCGCGCTCTTCACCGCGTGCTGCCGCGCCGGCGTGCGGCGCGTGATCCAGATCTCGGCGCTCGGCGTCGAGCGTGGCGATACGCGCTACTTCGCGAGCAAGTCCGCGGCCGACCGTTTCCTGCAGACGCTGCCGATCGACTTCCGGATCGTGCGTCCCGCGCTCGTCTACGGCACGGACGGCGCGTCGGCGCGCTTTTTCCGGATGCTCGCGAGCCTGCCGGTGCAGGTCCTGCCGGCGGGCGGCCATCAGCGGCTGCGCCCCGTGCACGTCGACGATCTCGCCGAAGTCGTCGCGCGGTGCGTCGATGCGCCGGCGGGCGACCACCCGGTGATCGACGTGGTGGGCACCGACGAAGTCGAATACCGCGAGATGCTGGCCCGCTACCGCGCCGCGCTGGGGTTTCCGCCGGCCGCTCGCATTGCATTGCCGGGGCCGCTGGCCGGTGTGGCGGCCGTGCTGCTCGGCACGCTGCCGGGCGCGATCTTCACGCGTGACACGTGGACGATGCTGCGTGGCGGGAACACCGGCGATCCGGCCGCCGCCACGGCGATGCTCGGCCGGCCGCCGCGCGGGATCGACGGCTTCATCGGCGCGGAAGCCGCCGCGTTGCGTCGCGACGCGCTCGCGATGTGGCGTCGTCCGCTGCTGCTGGGTGCGCTGGCGATCGTGTGGGTCTGGACGGCCATCGCCAGCGCGTTCATCCATCCGCTGCATGCGAGCCTCGCGCTGCTTGCGCCTGCGCACCTGACGGGGCTGCCCGCGCGGATCGCGCTCTATGCGGCCAGCGCGCTGGACTTCGCGTTCGGCGTCGCGACCGTCGTCGCGCCGTCGCGCCGCCTGTGGGCTGCGCAAGCCGCGCTGATCGTCGCGTATTCGGCGGTCATCGCGGTCACGATGCCGGGCCTGCTCGCCGAACCGTTCGGCCCCGTGCTCAAGAACGTGCCGATTCTCGCGATCCTGTTGATCCTTTTTTCAGAAGAAGAACAATCATGAACACCTATCTCGTCATCAAGGCGCTTCACATCCTGTCCTCGGTGCTGCTGGTCGGCACGGGGTTCGGCACCGCGTTCTACCTGTTCTTCGCGAACCGCACGCGCTCGGTGCCCGCGATCGCGGCCGTGTCGCGCCTCGTGGTGCGCGCGGACTGGTGGTTCACGACGCCGGCCGTGATCTTCCAGCCGGCATCGGGGCTGTGGCTCGCGCACACGGCCGGCTGGCCGTGGGATACGCCGTGGCTCGTCGCGTCGATCGTGCTGTATGCGGTCGCCGGCGCGTGCTGGCTGCCGGTCGTGTGGCTGCAGGTCGAACTGGCCGCGATGGCGAAGCTCGCTCATGCGAATGGCGATGCCGCGTTGCCCGAGCGGTACTGGCTCTACGCGAAGCGCTGGGAACTGCTCGGCTATCCGGCGTTCTTCGCGATGCTGACCGTCTACTTCCTGATGGTCCTCAAGCCGATGTAATTGCGTTGCCGCCGCTGCGCAGAAGCGGCGTTGTAGCACAGCGGAGAGCAGTCGACCGATTCATGACGCATGCGGCGGGTAATAAGAAGGAATACGAATCATGGAATCAAGTGAACTGGTGCTGTACTTCGACGGACGATGTCCGTTATGCGTGGCGGAGATCGAGCGTCTCGGGGCCCGCGACGCGCGACACCGGCTGGCCTTCGTCGATATCGCCGCGCCGGGTTTCGATCCCGCGCCGCTGGGCGTCGACCTGCCCGCGCTGAATCGCGAGCTGCACGCGCGCCTGCCCGACGGACGCATGCTGACCGGCGTGGACAGCATCCTGGCCGCCCATGCGCTGACCGGCCGCCGCTGGCTCGTCCGGCTGCTTCGCGTGCCGGTCGTGCGCCGTGCGCTGGCGCCGCTGTATCGCCGCTTCGCGCGCAACCGGCATGCGGTATCGCGCTGGCTCGGCTATCGCGCCAAAGCGCCGTGCGATGGGGCGGCGTGCGGTAGCGGTCGCGACCGTACCGCCGCACCCACGGCACATCGTCCGGCGGGTGACGCTGCGCGACGCAACGTCGTGACCTGGATGTACGGCGCCGCGATCGCACACCTGCTCGTCGGCATCGCCATTCCTTGGGTTGCCGGCGCGCCGTGGCTCGATGCGTATCACCGCGTCATCGAACAGCATTTCTGGGCCGGAACGGCACCCGAACCGGCGCGTGCGCAGCAGATCTGGTGGATGTCGCTGATGGGCGCGACGGTGCAATGCGCGTCGGTCTGGATGCTGGCGCTCGTGCATCTCGGCAACAGGTTGCGCCGTCGGGAAGTGTGGGGATGGCTGCTGGCCGGCCTGTTGATCTGGGCGCCGCAGGACATGCTGTTTTCATTGCTGGCCCATGTATCGGGCCACGTGGCGATCGACGCGGCGGCACTCGTCGCGATGGTGCCGCCGCTTGTCTGGCTTTGGAGGAGGGACACCGTATGAACACCTTGCCCGCTTTCGACTGGGCGCTCAACCTGCTGATCGTGCAGGGTGCGATGGGCGCATTCGATACGCTTTATCACCACGAACTCACGCAGGATCTGCCGCACAGCCCGGGCGCGCGGCTCGAGCTGGCGATTCACGCGGTGCGCTCCGTGCTTTACGGTCTCGTATTCGCATCGATCGCGAACGTCGCCTTTCACGGTGCGTGGGTCGCGGCCCTCGCGGCGGTGGTCGTCGTCGAGGTGGTGCTGACGTTGTGGGATTTCATCGTCGAGGACCAGAGCCGCAAATTGCCGGCGACCGAACGCGTGCTGCACACGCTGCTGGCCGTCAACGGTGGCGCGCTGTTCGGAATGATCGCGATGCAGCTGGCCGCGTGGGCGCACGAGCCGACCGCGCTGCAGGCGCTCGATCTCGGCTGGCGCGGCTGGGTGCTGAGCCTCTTTGCCGTCGGCGTAACGGTCTCGGGAATCCGCGACGGAATCGCGGCCTGCCGGATCGCGCGACGCGCGCCGGTTGCCAATCCGTTCGCGGGGCAGCCGCCGGGGAACGTGCTCGTCACCGGCGGGACCGGCTTCATCGGCGAAACCCTCGTGAACCAGCTGCTCGATGCGGGGCATGCGGTCACGTTGCTGGCCCGCGATCCGCTGCGCGCGGCGTATCAGTTTCACGGCCGCGTGCGTAGCATCACGTCGGTCGAACAGCTGCAGCCGCACGAGCGTTTCGACACGGTCATCAATCTCGCGGGCGCGCCGGTGCTCGGTGCACGCTGGAGCAAGCGCCGGCAGGCGGTGCTGCTCGCGAGCCGCGTCGGCGTCACGGAATCGCTGATGCGCTGGGTCGAGACCGCCGAGGTCAAGCCGCGCACGTGGATCCAGGCATCGGCGATCGGTTACTACGGCGTGCGCCCTGGCGACCAGCGGCTCGACGAAGGCAGCAGCGCCGGCACCGGCTTCATGTCCGAGCTGTGCCGGCGGTGGGAGCAGTCCGCGCAGCCGCTCGAACGCCATGGCGTTCGTTCGGTGGTGCTGCGGCTGGGTGTGGTGTTCGGCCCCGGCGGCGCGCTGCGCCCGATGCTGTTGCCGCACTACTTCGGGATGGGCGGGCGCTTCGGCGACGGCACGCAGGTGGTGAGCTGGATCCACCGGGACGACGTGCTGCGGATCATCGCGCGTGCGATGGCGAACCCGGGCATGCACGGCGTCTACAACGCGGTCGCGCCCGCGCCGCTGACCCAGCGCGAGTTCGTGCAGGTCGTGTCGAAGGTGCTGCATCGTCCGGCCTGGCTGCGCGTGCCGGCCGCGCCGCTGCGTATCGCAATGGGCGAGATGGCCGAGCTGCTGCTGGACGGCCAGCGGGTGATGCCGGCGCGGCTGCATCAGGACGGATTCATGTTCCGGTTCCCGACGGCCGAGCATGCGCTGCGTGACCTGACGAATCGTCCGCATGCGGATTTTCCGCGTACGGCCTGTCGTTTGCGCCGAGGTCGTGTATAAATTCGACGTGAACGCATTCGGGACCTGTCGTGCGTCCCGGGTGCTCCGCATCCGACCTCACAAGGAGACTGCATGCTGCACATCCTCGGCAAGATCCCGTCCATCAACGTCCGCAAGGTGCTGTGGCTATGCACCGAGCTGAACCTGCCGTTCGAACAGGAAGACTGGGGCGCGGGCTTCCGCACGACCAACGATCCGGCCTATCTCGCGCTGAATCCGAACGGTCTCGTGCCCGTCATCAAGGACGACGATTTCGTGCTCTGGGAATCGAACACGATCATCCGCTACCTCGCGAACCGCTATGGCGGCGACGCGCTGTATCCGGCCGAGCCGCAGGCGCGCGCGCGGGTCGATCAATGGATCGACTGGCAGGGCGCGGACCTGAACCGCTCGTGGGTCGGCGCGTTCCTCGGCCTCGTGCGCAAATCGCCCGATCACCAGGACCCGGCCGGCATCGCGCAGTCGATCGCGGGCTGGACGAAGCACATGCAGGTGCTGAACGCGCAGCTCGAGGCGACTGGCGCGTACGTGGCCGGCAACAGTTTCACGCTCGCGGACATTCCGATCGGCCTGTCGGTGAACCGCTGGTTCGGCACGCCGTTCGAGCATCCGGATTTCCCGGCGGCGAAGCGCTATATCGAACGTCTCGCGACGCGCGAAGGCTTCCAGAAATACGCGGGCAGCGCGAACCCGTGATGCCGCGCCGGTAGTGCGCGGTGCGGCGGCGTTGCAATCGCCGTCGCACCCGCGTCATGACCGGCATGCATGAGCCCGCGGGCCCGTCGTCACGCACCGGGCGCGGGCACCGCGTCGAGCACGCGCGCGAGAAACGCCTCGTGATTCCACGCGGATTCCGGCCGCGACAGCCCGAGTCGCACGACCACCAGTTGCCGGCTCGGCACCACGCTGACGAACTGGCCTTCATGGCCGACCGCATGAAACGCGTCGGCCGGCATCGCGACCGCATGCGGATCGCGATCGTTGAACGGCTCCGGCACCTTGACCCACAGCTGCGCGCCGTACTCCTGGCGCGCCGACTGCGGCGTCGTGCGCGTCAGGTAACGCACCCAGCCTTCCGGCAGCAGCCGCTGCCCGTCCCACACGCCGTCCTGCAACAGCAGCTGCCCGAAGCGCGCCCAGTCCCGCGCGCTCGCATACATGTACGACGCACTGACGAGCGTGCCGGACGCATCGGGCTCGAACACCGCGCTGCGCATCCCGAGCGGCGCGAATAGCGCGCGGCGCGGTAACGCGAGGTAGTCGCCGTCGCTGCCGCCCAGTGCGTCGCGCATCACGCGCGCGAGGATCGCGCTCGTGCCGCTCGAGTAGGACCACCGCGTGCCGGGTGTCACAGCGAGCGGCTTCGCCGACGCGAACCGCGCGGTATCGGGTTGTGCGTACAGCATCAATGCGACGTCGGACAGCGGGTCGTCGTAGTCCTCGTTGAATTGCAGGCCGCTCGTCATCCGCAGCAGCTCGTCGAGCGTGATGGCCGCGCGCGGATCGCCGCTGCCGCGCCATTCGGGCAGCAGCGCCGACGTATCGGGCGATAGCTTGTGCTGCGCGACGAGCGTGCCGACCAGTGCGGCCGTGACGGTTTTCGTCATCGACCAACCGGGCAGCGGCGTGTCGGCGGTGAAGCCGGTTGCATAGCGTTCGGCGATCACCTGGCCGCGCCACATCACGACGACCGCGCGCGTGCGCCGCGGCCGCGCCGGATCGGGCTCGTCGAACGCGCGGTCGAGCGCGGTCTGCAGCTTCTGCGCGTCGATGCCGGCCGGCGGCGTGGCCGGTGCCGGCTGTGTGGACGGCGGATCGGGGAGGGGCGGCAGCGCGGCCGGCAACGCGCCGGGCGACGGCCCGAGCGCGAGCGTGCAGCCGAGCCCGGGCCGGAAGTCGGCTTCGCGTTCGGCGAAGCCGGCGAAGGTCGCCGTCGCGCGATGATGGTCGGGATCGATCGACGGGTGCACCAGTTTCAGCAGCGGATGCACGCCGGCCATGATGTCGACGTCGATCACGGACGCGGCCGGGCGGCCCGACACGTACACGCCGGAACACAGCGCCTTCGCCGCATAGCCGGTCGCGATCGGCGCGAGCCGGGACAACATGGTGCCCGTGTAGCCGACCGCCGCGACGACGGCGAGCGCGACGCCGCGCAGGATCAGCTTCTTGAAGGGGATCGTCATGCGCGAGCGTCCTCGATTGTCGGCAGGCAGAACATGAACCGGCAGTGTCGCAGGTTCGGGCCGGCGGTGGCAATCGCGGGTGCGTGCGACGCCGGGCGGCGCCGACAGCGCGCAAGGTGCCCGGCGTGTGTGACTCGTGTGTGTCGATCGTTTGGGGCGAACGGGCCGCATGCGGCCCGTCCAGGCGGCGCGTTACTGCGCGTTGTTGTTGTCGGAGCGCAGGGTCCAGACCGTCGCGGTATTCGTGTTGTCGTCGACGGCTGCGAATTCCAGCTGGCCTTTGCTGCCGCGCCCGAACGCCAGGCCGAACGCTGCCCCTGCAACGGTGTCGACCTGCATCTGCGCGACGAAGCGGCCGTCCACCGTGAATTCGACGATCTCGCTCGGCTGCTGCGGGTCGGCGTTGACCGCGTCGCCGTTCGCGGTCACGAGATGGCCGTTCGGTGCGAGCGCCAGCGCGAGCGGGCCGTGCAGGTGCGCCGCGTCGAAGTAGATCATCCGTCCGACGCCCCCGTTGCGATTCGTCGACGCCGCGTTCTGGATCGCGAACACGGCGTTGTCGCCGGTGGACGCGACGTACAGCACGTCGATGTTCGGGTCGTAAGCGAGGCCGGTCGGACCGACGACGAGTGCGCTGGGATCGGTTCGATTCACGTAGCCCGACGCGATGACGCGCGAGCCCGGCAGCATCGTGACGCCGTTGTCGCCGATCGCGAGTTCGATGCGCGAGACCGTCCCGTTCAGCACGTTCGACACGAACGCGGTCACGCGCTGGCCGCGATCGATCACGGTCATGTCCCACGGCCCGTCGAGCAGCGCCGCACTGCTGAGTTGCGTGACGAGATTGCCTTGCGGACCGATGACGAGCAGCGAACCCGGCGGCACGACGGTCTTGCCGTCCGGCGCCGGGACGTTGCCGACCAGCACGAAGCCGCTGCGCAGCACCACGAGCGCGGTCGTCAGGCCGAGATTGCTGCCCTGGAAGAAGGCCGCCGGCGTCTTGCCGGGCGACAGCTTCACGATCGTCGTGCCGGTGCCTTGCGTGTTCGACGCCGAATTGAAGTTGGACACGACGACGTCGCCGGGTTTCAGCGTGCTCCAGCTCGGCACGCCGCGCGGCACGAATGCGATGCCGTACGGATTGACGTCGCCGTTGGCGGGCACGGTCGACGCGGTGAACGATGGAATCGGCAAGATGATGTCGCTGCCGCCGGCCCATGCGAAAGCCGACGATAGCGCGACCAGCCCGGCACCGCATGCCGCGCGGCATAGCGAGTGCGCAAGCGTGCGCCGGACGCGCGCGACGACCGGCGGATCAACCGCAAGGACGGGCGCGGCGGGGGAACGACAGGAGGGGAGAGGGTCCATGGCATGACTCCGGTTGATGATCGCGAGCAGTCATCCCGGCTGCCGGCTTGCGCAGCCGACGGGTGTCCGGCGCGGGTTCGCGATCGTGCTGTTGCCGCGTGAACCCACGCTCGAAATAAACGGACGGCGACGGCCGGATATTCCATTCCGTTACCGATGTTGCAGGCGAGCCGGCGGCTATTGTTCGCCGTAAGGGCTATGCGACCTGACAAGTTGAAATCCGACCCGCCGTCGACCGATAATCGTCCGGCATCGCTTTCCCACTCTCCCAGTCCAACCGTTATCGGAAAACGCCATGTCCTACGACAACAACAACCCGTTCGCCAAGATCCTGCGCGGCGAACTGCCGTGCGTGAAAGTCGCGGAAGACGACGCGACCCTCGCGATCATGGATCTGATGCCGCAGGCCGACGGCCACGTGCTCGTGATCCCGAAGGAGCCGGCCGCGCAGATCTTCGAGTTGTCCGGCGACGCGGCGGCGGCCGGCATTCGCATGACGCAGCGCGTCGCGGCCGCGGTGCGCGCGGCGCTCGAGCCCGACGGCGTGTTCATCGGCCAGTTCAACGGCGCGGCCGCCGGCCAGACGGTGCCGCATGTGCACTTCCACGTGATCCCGCGCTGGGAAGGCGCGGAGTTGCGGATGCATGCGCGCGAAATTGCCGACGCGGCGACGCTCGAAACGCTTGCACAGCGCATTCGCGCGCGTTTCGTGTAACGCGGCGATTGCACGCGGCGACGGCGCGGCATGGCGCACCGGCCAGCCGCCGTGCCAACGCCTGTTTCAGCGGTCATGCGAGGTAACACGTGTAACCGCCGACGAAACTCGGCTCGGCCACCCCGGCGCTAGACTCCGCGCATTGCTTCACCGAGCGACAGGAAGGGCGGATCGCCTCTTCGTGCCGGCCGCCGCCCTTCGCGGCAGCACGGCTTTCGCGAGGTGCCATTCGTCTTTCGCGCCGGGAATCGAGCCATGACCAGACTTCTCATCACGCTTGCCCTGATCGGCGGCCTGTCCGGCTGCTACGTCGCGCCGCCGTACGGCTACGCGCCCGCGCCGGCCTACTACGGCTATGCGCCGGCGTATTACGCGCCGCCCGTCAGCGTCGGGATCGGCGGCAACTTCCGCATCCGCTGATCGGGCCCCGGGCGCAGGTGCTGGCCGCATCGGTCAGGCGCGCCGCGTCCGCCGGACGACTCCAGCGGATTCGCGTCACGCATAACGACGGTGCGCTGCACGGCGTGCGCGCGCTTCCTATACTTCACAGGAAAGTGCATTCCGTACTCCGGTGAGGCCGCCATGACAGTCACCCGCAAGGTCGCAGTCGCGTCCGCCATCGCCACGCTCGTCTATCTCGGACTCGCGGTGCTCGGCGGCGGCGGGTTCGCGGCCTTCTTCTCGCATCCACCGTTGACCGTCGTCGTCGTCGCGACGCTCGCGATGGCCGTCGCCGCGCTGTTCACCGAAGGCAACCTGAGCAGCGGCGAGCGCGAGAATCGCGACAACCGCTGGGTGCTCGCGGCGTTCGGGGTGAGCGGGTTCCTGCTCGCGTACCTGCCGGCGCTGACCGACCGGCTCGATTTCTGGACGTTCGGCGGCGATGCGGTGCGCTGGATCGGCGTCGTGCTCTACATCGCGGGCGGCGTGCTGCGCATCTGGCCCGTATTCGTGCTCGGCAAGCGCTTCAGCGGGCTCGTCGCGATCCAGCCGGGCCATACGCTCGTGACCGACGGCATCTACCGCCGCATCCGCAATCCGAGCTATCTCGGCCTGGTCGTCAATTCGGTCGGGTGGGCGCTGGCATTCCGCTCGGGTGTCGGCTTGTTGCTGGTCGTGCTGACGATGGTGCCGCTCGTCGCACGCATCCGCTCCGAGGAGGCGCTGCTGCGTGCGCAATTCGGCGCCGAATACGACGCGTATTACGCGCGGACCTGGCGTCTGCTGCCCGGCGTGTACTGACCCCCTTCATCTCTTCCCCGCCGCCGTTTCGGGCGCCGCCCACGATTCGTTCCCGATGTGTTGCCACGTGTGTCGCAAACGTGCGACGCCGTACATGGCCGGCCTGTCGTTCCGCCGCGCCGGACCCTCGGCGAAGCCAATACTGGCGCGGGTTTGCGGGCATTCCGGCGCGGCCGTTCGAACGCGCTTATTCGTAAACAACTTGTTACCAGAATGTCCACGGCAAGGATGTGGGACCGGTGCTATTCTTCGCCGCAAGCTCATTGAAATGAATTGGTCCGCGGTTCGGCACAATGCCTGACCGGACGTCGATCGATTCAGATCGTCGTACCGAGCGGACCTTCAATAACCAGATTGCGAACAAGGAAGAATACGGGAATGTGGAAGAAAATCGCCCCCGCTCTCGTCGTCGCCGCTTTGACCGGCGCGACTGCACTGCCGGCCATGGCAGGTGACATGAACAACGCGCTTGGCGGCGCGCTCGGCGGGGTAGCCGGCGCAGCGGTCGGCGGTGCGCTCGGCGGCAGCACGGGCTCGGTGATCGGCGGTGCCATCGGCGGCGGCGCGGGTGGCGCGGTGACGTCGAACCGTCGCGAGCGCACCGGCGCGATCATCGGCGGCGCCCTCGGCGGCGGCGCAGGTACCGCGGCAGGCAATGCGATGGGCGGCCGCACGGGCGGCCTGCTGGGTGCGGCTGTCGGCGGCGGCGCCGGCGCGGCGCTCGGCGGCAACATGTCGCGCAGCTCGTACGAGCGTGATTACGGCGGTCGCGGCGATCGTGGCTATCGTCACCGCAAGCATCACCACCACCGCGACTGGGACTGATCGCCGCTGGCGCGGCTTGGTGCGCGAATGGCGCACCGGCGCGCCGACGGCGTCGGCACCCGACGCGAGATTCGGCCCGGCGGCCTGCCGGGCCGTCATCGCCGGCCAGACCGGCGAACCCTTTCCGGCTTCCTCAGCCGCGGCCAGACGCCCGATCGACGGGCCGGCAAGTTTCCCTCATCGCTGTATTTCCCCGTTTTCCGACTACACCGTCTCTCGCGACTGAATGCGTCCGAGGCGTGCCGATAGCATTCGTGTTCCGTTCGATTTCCGTTGGTCCGTTCTGCGGGCGGCCCGCGATGGCTCATGATTGGCGCGGTGCGGCTTGCTGCCGTACGCACGTCGTCGCACTCCAATCGGCGTAACCAGGTTTATCGCGAACCGCGCGCGCAACGGGAACAGCTGCGGTTATTCGCCCGCGCCTTTTGCGTCCCGGCGAACGTGCGCGTTGCCCCGCCCGTCAGGATTTCCCTGATAGCCGGAGCGTCGCTTCGCCCTTCCTCACCGCGTATCGCGGCTGCCGGCGAGTAGTGGGAAATCGAATGGAATCCATCGCAACATTTAATTGGTCGATTGCGAACGACTTCGCTATCGTCGGCGATGCTCGCGTACGGCATCGCACCGTGCCGCTGGCCGCGCCTTGCCGCATGATCGCGAGCGCCGCGGCCTGGCTGCCGGCCCCACAAGCATGGGCCGCCGCGTCCGATGAACCGGACGAACCCGTCGCGAAGCCTGGCCGACCGAACGAAGGCGCATGCGTCTTCAAGCCACCCCGGCAACGATATCCCGCCGCCGCATGCGTGCCCCACGCGCGTACGTGCCGCCCGATGCCGTTGGCACCCGGGGCCGGACCAACCCATTGCCTGGATGCACTATGTCTAAGACAACGTATTACGCGCCGCATGGCGGCCACCCGCCGCAGACCGATCTGCTGACCGATCGCGCGATGTTCACCGAGGCGTACGCGGTGATCCCGAAGGGTGTGATGCGCGACATCGTCACGAGCTGGCTGCCGTTCTGGACGAACACGCGCCTGTGGGTGATCGCCCGTCCGCTGTCGGGTTTCGCGGAAACCTTCTCGCAGTACATCGTCGAAGTGAACCCGGGCGGCGGCAGCGACAAGCCCGAGCAGGACAAGCACGCCGAAGCCGTGCTGTTCGTCGTCGAAGGCGAAGCCGAGCTGACGCTGCAAGGCACGAAGCACGTGCTGAAGCCGGGCGGCTACGCGTTCATTCCGCCGGGTGCGGACTGGACGCTGCACAACGTCAGCGATGCCGCGGTGCGTTTCCACTGGGTGCGCAAGCACTACCAGGCCGTCGACGGCATTCCGCTGCCGGAAGCCTTCGTGACCAACGAGCAGGACGTCGAGCCGATCCCGATGCCGGGCACCAACGGTGCATGGGTGACGACGCGCTTCGTCGACATGAGCGACATGCGCCACGACATGCACGTGAACATCGTGACGTTCGAGCCGGGCGGCGTGATTCCGTTCGCTGAAACGCACGTGATGGAGCACGGGTTGTATGTGCTCGAAGGGAAGGCTGTGTATCGCTTGAACCAGGACTGGGTCGAGGTCGAAGCCGGTGACTTCATGTGGCTGCGCGCGTTCTGCCCGCAGGCGTGCTATTCGGGTGGCCCTGGCCGCTTCCGTTATCTGCTGTACAAGGACGTGAACCGTCACATGAACCTGTTGCTGAACCCGGCGCGTTAAGCGTCGTTCAAGCAGTCGGATCAGTCGAATGTGAAAGCCCGCCGGGGAATACCGGCGGGCTTTTTTGTGCTTGATGGATTGTCGCGGATGTCGTTTGCCGACCCGTTGCTGCCCTTCAGGCCCGTGCAGTGCCTCCGGCCGCTTCCAGGGAACCATGACCGCCGAGCGCGTCGCCTGCGTCCGGGAATCCGCGATCCCGCTTTAGCCGAAGCGCGGATTGTGGGGCAACGGGATGCATACTGCCGCGAGTCGTACGCATCCCTCGGGTGTCGGCGATCAATAAGCTGCGATCTTTTCGGTGTGCTGCTGTTCAAGGGGCTTCCTGGATTTCGCCAGTGCCGTGATGAACAACATGGTGGCGATTCCGCCGGCAATCAGTACAGGGTACGCGGCCAGGATCTGGAACAACGAATACTTCCAGCTCAATGGGCGCCCGACGCCCAGCATCGCCGCATAGAACCACGACACTGCGGAAATCACGCCAGCGAAAATGGCAACCATACGCCGTTCAAAGGAAAGCTCCAGCAAGGAGCCCACTTTTTGCAATGCCGGGAGGACCATCGAGTGCAAGGCGATACCGTTGAAGGTCAGCAAGGCGACGATGCCGATCTTGGCCTGGAGTTTGGGATTGTGGAGGTACGTGAGGCCCTGAGTCCGCATGTCGAACGCAATGATCGCAATGCCGGTGATCCAAAGCACCGTCAGCGCCAACGTGACGGTGCGCTGCAGACTGGCCAGGTGGACCTGGTCGAGATCCTCGGGTGCGTCGGAATCCAAAAGCCGCTTGACCATCGCAATGTCACTGGTCAGCACGAGGCCAATCGCGACACAGCAGGCGATGAGATGAATAAAGACAATACCCAACCGTACGAATTCCATTTTTCTGTCCTCGTTCGCGCAATGCGCAAATTTAATTTGTACCGTCAAAAACCCGGTTGATTCTCCTCAATAAATTAGGAGTGCGATTAAAGTATTAAAATAAGACCACGAATCCTGCTGTTACGCCGGCTTAAGTCATGCATGACAAGAACGACTCGGCGACCCGATTACGGATCGTCGGGGTCCTGTCGGACTGCTTACAGTCGAATCGATACTCATTGCGAGTTCGACCGCTGGAGTCCGCACGGCGTGCGGGCTTGCAGGGTCGGATGGCGAACTGTCGGGTATCCGGCATGGCGTGATAGGCAGAATGAAACATCGCCCGACTGCCGGATGCCGCCGGACGACCCGCAAAATTTACGGGATGTGTCCGCAACGAATCAACCCGACTTGTAACGAAATGCAAAGAAGGGCGGGTGCGACAAATGGGCGCGGCGAAGGGTTCGACCCGGGCGTGGCTCACCCGGACAGGGGGGATGCCGTATTGTTACTATTTCCATCGAGTCGCGATCGACGCGCCGAATCCTTTTACATTTCCTTGAAAAACGCTGAAAGGGTCGCAGGCAACAATGCACGTTGTGAAATTTTCATATGTTGAATTGAGCAATATCGACTGCTCGAAATTCCGGTGAGAAGAGACTCGTGGCGTCGAAGATCGGCAACCGGAATTTGACCGTGGCGGCGGAAACGCGGATGAAACTTCATGGCCGATTCCGGTTGGCTGGGCGGGGCGCCCGACAAGAGGGTAAGGGAGACGTAATGATCGACTTTGGCCGCGCATGATATGCCGCCATTGATTCGGTGAGCGTCCGCTGTCCGGTGCTGAACCGACGGATCCGGCGCCACACGGCACACCTGGACGAACGGCAGACGATGGCCGAGAGCAGCCGGCTTTCCCCGTATGCTCAAGGAATTCGCGATGAACCTTGCTTTCGTGGTCGGTGCGTACCACTACAGGCCGAGCGTGATCGCCGCGCGCGTCGCGACCTGCAACCGCGTGTCGGGCAGCAGCCCGTCCTCGATCAGCCACACCGCTGACAAGCCCGACCACGCGAGTATCCACTGCAGCAGCTGGCGGCGATCAAGCTTCCCCGCCTCGGCCACCAGCGTGACACGCCGCTCGAAGCGCACGGGATCGACCGCAATATCGTGCGACGGATTGCAGAACAAATTCGCGTAGTCGAACGCGCGATCGCCGCGTAGCGCCTTCGGGTCGACCGCACGCCAGCCGCGATCGCCGAAATGGAGGATGTTGCCGTGATGGATGTCGCCGTGCAGGACGACTTCATCGACAGGCGGCCCGGCGAGCAGCTGGCGCGCGACCGTTGCCGAGTGGTGTAGCACGTCGCTGCCGGAAGCATCCGACAGCAGCGCATGGAACCAGTCGTGCAGCGGCACGACCGACGGCGGCTCCGGCGCACGATGCGCATGCAGTCGCTCGACGACGCCGCAGGCGATGCGAATCGCGTCGTCATCGTGGCCTGAAGCCGAAAAACCGGCCAGCGTCGGCTCCGGCTGCGCCCGTTCGAGCAGAATCGCATCGCCGTCGTGCAGCCACACGTGCGCGGCGCCTTGCCCGTTCCACCAGGACATCAGCGCATTGCCGCGACGCTCTTCGTCGCAGGTAGCGACTTTCAACATCGCCGGCCGCGATTGCCAGACGACGGGCAGCAGGCCGCCGCTCGCGGTCAGGATCGGGCCGCCGTCGGGAACGAGGCCCCACAGGCCCAGGTATCGATCGAACATCACTCGATGCTACCGCCGAACCGGCTCGCGCGCAGCACGGTGCGTCCAATGGTGCGTCACGCGGTCGCAGATGCGACGTGAACGGCCCACGCGCACTTTCCTAAATAAAATTTAGCCAGCCAAACTTTGGCTAAAGAATGTTCCGGTTTCGCGCCATCCCTTCGACAATGCGCGCCTTTCGTGACCAGTCGGTGCCGCTCGCGCACCGGCCGTCGCAGCATCGAAGAAGGAGCCCGACTTGACCGACCACACCTCATCCCCGCCGCCGCCACCTGCCCCGCCGCCGCCGCCGCCACGCCGTCGCCGCGTGTGGCGCACGCTCGCGGGCGCGCTGCTCGGCCTGACGGTCGCATGCGCGGGCATCGGCGCATGGACGATCCAGCGCATCTGGACGCAGTTGCCGTCCGTCGAGCACCTCGCCGTGTACCGTCCCGCGCTGCCGCTGCGGATCTTCTCGCGCGACGGCGACCTGCTGGCCGAATACGGCGTCGAGCGGCGCGAGTTCGTGCCGCTCGAACGCATCCCGCCGCTGATGCGGCAGGCGCTGCTCGCGGCCGAAGACGCGAAGTTCTACCAGCACGGCGCGGTCGATTTCAACGGCCTCGCGCGTGCGACGTTCGCGAACGTCGTGACCGGGCAGCCGGGGCAGGGCGGCAGCACGATCACGATGCAGGTCGCGCGCAACTTCTACCTGACGCGCGACAAGGTGCTGAGCCGCAAGCTCGCTGAGATCCTGATGGCGACCAAGCTCGAACGCGAATACAGCAAGGACAAGCTGCTCGAGCTGTACATGAACGAGATCTATCTGGGCGAGCGCGCGTACGGTTTCGCGGCGGCCGCGAACGTGTATTTCGGCAAGCCGCTCGACGCGCTGAGCGCGGGCGAGGCGGCCGTGCTCGCGGGGCTGCCGAAGGCGCCGTCCGCGTTCAACCCGGTCGTCAATCCGGCACGCGCGACCGCGCGGCGCAACTACGTGCTCGGCCGGATGCATGCGCTCGGCCAGCTCGACGACGCGACGTATCACGCGGCCGTCGACGCGCCGATCGCGCTGGCCACCACGCCGCCGCCGGGGATCATCGCGGCGCCGTACGTCGCCGAGCGCGCGCGCCGGATGATGGTCGAGCGTTTTCACGACGATGCCTATACGCTCGGCCTCGACGTGACGACGACGATCTCGATGCGCGACCAGCGCGCGGCCGAAGCATCGCTCACACGCACGCTGAGCCGCCAGCCGCGCGCGAAGCGCGATGCGCGCAACGGCCTCGAAGGCGCACTGGTATCGCTCGATGCGGCAACGGGCGACATGCTCGCGCTCGTCGGCGGCGCGGATTTCAACCGCAACGTGTTCGACCATGCGCTGCAGGCGTATCGCCAGCCGGGCTCGAGCTTCAAGCCGTTCGTCTATTCGGCGGCGCTGGAAAAGGGCTACTTCCCGGGCGTGCTCGTCGACGATACGCAGCGCACGCTCACGCATGAGGAAACCGGCGCGCGGCCGTGGCGCCCGCGCAATTTCGCCAACAATTACGAGGGCTTCATTCCGGTGCGGCGCGGGCTCATGCGCTCGAAGAACCTGGTGGCGGTCAGCCTGATGCAGGCCACCGACGCGCGCTACGTGCAGCAGCACGCGGTGCACTTCGGCTTCGACGCGCAGCGCAATCCGGCGTCGCTGCCGCTCGCGCTCGGCGCGGGCGCCGTGACGCCGCTCGAACTGGCGAGCGCGTACAGCGTGTTCGCGAACGGCGGCACGCGGATGGAGCCGCGCCTGATCCTGTCGGTGAAGCAGCGTCACGGCGGCGCGATGTACGAGGCGACGGCGCCGGCAGGCGAGCGCGTCGTGTCGGCGCGCAACGCATTCGTGATGGACAGCATGCTGCGCGACGTCGTGAAGTCCGGCACCGCGCGCGGCGCGCTTGCGCTGCGCCGCGACGACACGGCCGGCAAGACGGGCACGTCGAACGGGTCGAAGGACGTGTGGTTCGCCGGCTACTCGTCGGGCATCGTCGCGGTCGCGTGGCTCGGCTACGACACGCCGCGCCCGATGGGGCGTGCGACCGGTGCGTCGCTCGCGCTGCCGGTCTGGCTCGACTACATGAAGACGGCCGTCGACGGGCGTACGCCGGTCGAGGCAACGCCGCCGCAGGACGTCGCGCTCGTCGACGGCGACTTCGTCTACGCCGAATACACGCGCGGCGCGTGCACGGCCGCCGTGCCGTCGTACATCCGCAGCCGCTTCGCGTGCGGCGGGGCGGCGGCGGTGGCCGGTGCATCCGACGCGCCGGGCAACAACGGCAAACCTGCCGAGCCGATGCCTGCGGCGGTCGATGCGGCCGAGCGCGAACGCGTGCTCGACCTGTTCCGGACGGATGACTGACGCGCACCATGCATACGCTTTATCTGATTGCAATCGTCGCGGAAGCGATGTCGGGGGCGCTGATGGGCATGCGCCGCGGGATGGACCGCTTCGGGCTCGCGCTCGTCGGTGCGGTGACGGCGCTCGGCGGCGGCACCGTGCGCGACGTGCTGCTCGGCCACTATCCGCTCGGCTGGATCGCACATCCCGAGTACCTGGTGATCACGCTGGTCGCGGCCACCGTCGCGTCGTGGGCCGCACGGCATGTCACGCGAATGAAGACGCTGTTCGTCACCGTCGATGCGATCGGCCTCGCGGCGTTTACGATCATCGGCTGCGACGTCGGCGCGTCGACGGGCACCGCGCCGATCATCGTCGTGCTGGCCGGTGCGATCACGGGTGTCTGCGGCGGGATGCTGCGCGACCTGCTGTGCAACGAGATGCCGCTGATCCTGCGCGAGGAGCTGTATGCGAGCGTCGCGTTCGTCACGGGCGGGCTCTATGTCGGGATGCAGCATCTCGGCATCGATGCGGGGTTCGCGACGATCGTCGCGCTGGCGGCCGGATTCTCGATGCGGATGCTCGCCGTGCGGCTCGGCTGGAAGATGCGGACGTTCGGCGCGGCGGATCTCGAGCATTGAGCCGGGAGACTTGCCGTTCACGCAGCGCCGGACGAGGGCGATGCGGGCCCGGGCGTTTGAGTGAACGCCCAGGCCGAACGGACAGTCAGTCGGTCTGCATCACCTGGAAGACGTTGCCTTCCGGATCGATGCCGTCGTACATCGTGTACGCGAACCCATCATGGCGCTTGAGATCGCGCACCGTCACACCGCTGCGGGCCAGCCGGTCGCGATGCGTGCCGATGCCCTGGCCGATCGAGAACACGAACTTCACGTGGCTGGTTTCAGCGCGCGCGTCCGTGTGAGCGGTCACCGCGTGGCGGTACGCCGGGCCGGCGAGATGCAGCGCGAGTTCGCCGGTGCCTGCGCCGAGCACGACCCACTCGTTTTCGATTTCCTCGATGACAGGCAGATCGAAATACCGTTGGTAGAACGACTTGAGCGATGCGACGTCCTGGACGTACAGGATGACGCGGGTCATCGGAAGCGGCACGTGAGTCTCCTTGAAGGGATGCGCGAAGCGCGAATGATGCGTTGTGACGGTCATTGCTATCGATAGGGCAGCGCATCTAGCGACGCAATGCTCATGCGACACACGCCCGCGCTACGCCGGCACCATCACCGGCGGCGCACCGTCGCCGGTGTCCACCATCTTCACCGCGAATCCGTAGCACCGCGCGATATGGGCCGGCGTCATCACGTCGCGCGGCGTGCCGTGCGCGACGATCGTGCCATCGGCGAGCATCGCGATCGTATCCGCGTGCCGTGCGGCGAGATTCGGATCGTGCACGATCGCGAGCACGCCGAGCTGCCATTCGCGTGCAACGGCACGCACGGTTTCGAGCAGGCGGTGCTGATGCGACAGATCGAGCGCGGCGGTTGGCTCGTCGAGCAGCAGGTAGCGCGGGCCGCTTTCCGCCGCTTCGTCATCGGGCCACAGCTGCGCGAGCACACGGGCGAACTGCACGCGCGCGAGTTCACCGCCCGACAGCGTCGTGACATCGCGGCCGACGAGCGCATCCGCGCCCGCGCGTTCGAGCGCGCACCACGCGATCTCGCGATCGCGATGCGACGTCGCGCCGCTGCGCCGCGCATGCGGATAGCGGCCGAGCAGCACGATTTCGTCGACGCTGAACGGGAATGCCGGCTGCGCGGCCTGCGGCAGCACCGCGCGCAGGCACGCGAGCCGCGGCGCGTCGATGCGCGCGAGCGGTTCGCCGTTCAGCGTGATGTCGCCGGTCACGCGCACGCCGTTCGGCGCGACGCCGCCGGTGAGTTCACCGGCGAAGGTCTTCAGCAGCGTGCTCTTGCCCGCGCCGTTGCGGCCGAGCAGCGCGGTCACGCGACCGGGTTCGATCGACAGCGACAGGTCGCGCAGGATCGCGTTGTGCCGACGGGCGACGTCGAGGTGGTGGGCGGTCAGCATGGGCGTCGTAACAGAAGGGTTAGCCGCCGAGCGCGCCGCGGCTCTTCCACAGCAGCGCGAGAAAGAACGGTGCGCCGAGCAGCGCGGTCAGCACGCCGAGCGGAATTTCGGCGGGCGCGGCAACCGTGCGCGCGGCGAGATCGGCGGCGAGCGTCAACAGCGCGCCGAGCAGCGCGGCGCCCGGCAGCACGATGCGCTGGTCGGGGCCGCACGCGAGCCGGACGCAATGCGGCGCGACGAGCCCGATGAAGCCGATGATGCCCGCACACGACACCAGCGCGCCGACCGCGAGCGCGACCGCGACGAGCACGCGCCGCTTCAGCCGCTGCACCGGTACGCCGAGGTGCAGCGCCTCGGTTTCGCCGAGCTGCAGTGCATTCAGTGCGTTGCGTTCGCGCGCGAGCAGCGCGCAGCCGATCGCGACGCACGGCGCGACGGCTGCCAGTGCGGACCATTGCGCGCCGCCGAGGCTGCCGAGGCTCCAGAACGTGAGCGAGCGCAATTGGGCGTCGTCGGCGACGAACGTGAGGAGCCCGATCGCCGCGCCGGCCAGCGCGTTGATCGCGATGCCGGCGAGCAGCAGCAGCGGCAGTGCGAGCCGGCCGCGCGACGCGGCGAGCCGGTAGACGAGCGCCGCGACCGCGAGCGCGCCCGCGAACGCGGCGATGGGCAACGCGGCTGCGCTCACGTGCGCGGCAAAGAGCGCGGGGCCGAGCACGATCATCGTCGTCGCGCCGAGCGCAGCGCCGCTCGACACGCCGACGAGCCCCGGATCGGCAAGCGGGTTGCGGAACAGCGCCTGCATCGCGGCGCCGGTCGCGCCGAAGCCGCCGCCGACCAGCAGCGCGAGCGCGACGCGCGGCGCGCGGATGTCGAACAGCACCGCGCGCGCCTGCTGCGCGGTCGCATCGCCGGTCAGCGCGGCCCAGGCTTCCGCGAGCGGAATACGATAGGCGCCGACGCACAGCGCGACGACGGACATCGCGCACACGAGGCAGGCGAGCGCAGCCAGCGCGAACGGCGCGAAACGGCGCGACGTGCTGATGCGCGCGGCGCCGGCGCTTGACGCGGGCGACGATGCGGGGAAAGGCGAAGCGTGAGCGGGCATCGGGGCAGTCCGGAATCAGGCGAGCGCATCCGACAGGCGTCGGTGCAGGGTCGTGACGGCGAGCGGCAGGCGCGGGCCGAAGCCGAGCAGGAACAGCGCGTCGAGCGCCACCACGCGCTGCGCGCGGCCGGCCGGCGTCGCGCCGAAGCCGGGCGTCGCGAGCAGCGCGGCGCGGCCGCCGACCGCCGCGAGCCCTTCGTCGGAGATCAGCACGATGTCGGGCGCGGCGGCGGCCAGCGCCTCGGTCGTCAGCGGCTTGTAGTGATCGAAGCCCTGCATCGCGTTGCGCGCGCCCGCGTAGCGGATCATCGCGTCGGCGGCCGTGCGCTGGCCGGCGACGAGTGCCTGGTTGCCGGTATGGTTCAGCACGAACAGCACGCGCGGCGGCTGCGCGCCGCCGGGCGCACGGGCAGCGACCGCATCGCGCGCGGCCTGCCAGTCGCGGTCGAAACGTTGCAGCAGCGCGGCACCCGCGTCGCGCACGTCGAGCGCCTGCGCGACGCCCGTGATCTTCGCGCGGACCGATTCGACGTCGTGGCGTTCATCGAACGTCGTTACGGCAACGCCGGCGTTTTTGACTTGCGCGATCGCGGTGGGCGGGCCGGCTTCCGCCGACGCGAGCACGAGATCGGGGCGCAGCGACAGCAGCCCCTCGGCCGACAGCGCGCGCTGGTAGCCGACCTTCGGCAGCCGCTTTGCGGCGTCGGGGTACGTGCAGGTCGTGTCGGCGCCGACGAGCCGGTAGCGCGGCGTTTCCGCGCCGCCGAGCGCGAACGCGGTTTCCGCGAGTGCGCCGCCGATCACGACCACGCGTTTCGGTGCGGCTTGCGCACTTTGGGCGAGCACGCTGCCGGGCAGCGCGCCCGCGAGCGCGCCGGCCGCCGCGCTCGCCAGCAGCGCGCGGCGGCGCGGATCGAACGGCCGCGCGCTCACCGTGCGCCCCCGCGTGCCGCGGCCGGCAGCGTCGCGACGAGCGTGCGCCAGTCGTCACGTTCGACCTTGCCGGGCTTGCGCTCGCCGAACAGCAGTGCGACGTGGTCGCCCTGCCGGTCGAATAGTTCGAGCGACGTGACGATGCCGTCGCTGGTCGGCTTCTTCACGACCCACGCGGCGGCGATCAGGTCTTCGCGCACGTGCAGGTTGAAACCCGGGTCGAGCACGTTGATCCATGCGCCGACCTCGCGCACGTTCGCGACGGGGCCCGTATGGATCTGGATCATCCCTGCATTGCCGACGAACACCATGATCGGCTGGCCGCTCTGCGCGGCCTGCTGGAGCACGTGGCGCAGCGCATGCGCGGTTTCGACCGGATACGCGTATTGCGGATCGGCGAGCCGCAGCGCCTGCATGCGGCTTACGCCGAAGCGTTGCGTGATCCCGAAGAACTGGTGCGTGTCGGTCATCGCGTCCCACGCGGCACGGAAGCCGGCGACGTCGATCTCGGTGTCGGCGCGCTCGGGCGTTTTCGGCGCGGCGGGCGTGACGTCGAGACCCGGCTCCTGCGACGGCGCACGCCAGCGCTCGACGAATGCGTCGTACGCCGCGTGGTCGCTGTGCGCGCGCAGGTAGACCTTGTGGATCGCATGGCCCTGCGCGTCGAAGAACTGCAGGCTCTTCAGCGCGCCGTGCGCGGTCTCGTCGCGCACCGCGAACGCCGATACCCAATGACGATAGAAGATGCGCAGGTCGATATCGCCGAGCGCGAGCCCGACGGGACCGTCGTGGCTCATCTGCGCGTACTCGCCATCCTTTTCGTGGACGGCCGTGTCGTTGCGCGTGAGCGCCATCACGCGGCCGAGGCGCGGCATTTCCTCGAACATCGCCGGGAAGCGCGCGTCGAGCCGCACGACGTGCTCGCCGACGAACGCGGCGAGCGCCTCGCCTTCGCTGACGCCGAGCGCCTGCGCGACGTCGCGGTTGCGCAACTGGCGCTCGGTCTTGAGCTTGATGAACGCGTCGCGCAGCGCGGCGGCCGCGCGGGCCGGCGTGGCCGGTTGACCGGGAAGGGCGGATTGCATCATGTCGGACTCCTTCAAGTAACGGTTGGGGTGGCAGCGCGGGCGGCGCGCATCAGAAATCCACTTTCATGCTGACGGCGACCGTGCGTCCGGACGACGTATAGGCATCGAGCACCTGCGAATCGGCTGCGATGCCGCGCACGTCCGACCAGTTCCAGTACTTCCGGTCGAACAGGTTGCGGATGCCGATCGTCGCGCTCACGTGCTTGTTGAAGCGGTAGCCGCCGCGCAGGTCGACGACGAACGACGACGGCGGTGAGAAGCACGCCTTGTTCGAGCAGTCGGACTTGTCGATGTCCTTGTCGCGTTTCGCGGCCTGGAACAGCAGGTCGGTCTGCACGTACCAGCGCTCGGTCGGCTCGTAGCGCACGCCGAACACGGCCGAGAACGGATTGACGGTGTTCAGCGGCTGGCTGGCCGCGCCGTCGTTCTGCGTCGAACCCTTCGTGAATCCCATCGCCGTCTTCAGCGTGATGCCGTTCGGCATCACCCATTCGGCGCGGCCTTCGAGGCCGTGAATGCGTGCGTCGGCGAAGTTCACGTACTGGAACACGAACGGGTCGGTTGGCCGGCCGCTGCCGGCGATCGTCGTGCGCGAGATGAAGTTGCGGTAGCGGCCCGTGAAGGCAGCGGCGCTGTAGCGCACGACGCCGTAGCCGGTGCCGGACTTGCCGCGCAGGCCCGCTTCGAACGTGTCGCTCGTCTCGGGCTTCAGGTTCGGATTGCCGATCGACGTGTAGCCGTACACCGGGTTCGAGAAGCTGCTGTTCACCTGGTCGGGCGTCGGCGCGCGGAAGCCGTGCGCGTACTGCACGTACGGAATGACCGCGGGCGTGATCTCGTAGAGCACGGCGACGCGCGGCGACAGTTCGTTCGCGCTCGTCGACACGGCCTTGCCGGTGAACAGCGAATCGTTCTCGGTCGGGCTCAGCCGGTACGTGTCGAAGCGCAGGCCCGGCGTGACGAGCAGGCGGCCGTAGCCGATCTGGTCCTGCACGAACGCGCCGAACAGCGTGTAGTCGGTGTCGGGGAACGCCTTGTTCGGGAACGCCTCGCCGACGCCCGGCACCGTGCCGTCGCGCATGTTCGTCACGCGCGACACGCTGCCGTCGACGCCGTAAAGCAGCTTGTGCGCGAACGGGCCGGTCGCGAAACCGCTTTCGGCGAACGCGGAGCCGCCGAACGTGCGCTCCTTGTACTGGTTGTCGCGCGAGCGCGAAGCCGCCCGGCCGCGTGTCTCGAACGCGTACTGGTCCTGCTTCGCGTCCTGGTAGTAGAACTGCACGTGCGCGGTCTGGAACCAGCGGAACGCGTCGTCGTGGAAGTCGTAGTCGACGCTGAAGCGGTTGCGCTCGAGGCGGTCGTAGGTCGTGAGGCCGAGCGTGGTCGGCGGGCTGATCGCCGACAGCACGTCGGTGCTCACGCGGCGCCGCACCGTTTCGGCGGTGAACTTGATCGTGTCGCGCGTGGTGGGCGTCAGCACGAGCTTGCCGAGCAGCGATTCCGAATAGACGTCCTGCGGGTTCGACGTGGTGCGCAGCGTGCTCGCCGAGTTGTTGCCGCCGCGCGTGTCGACCTCGTGGCCGCGCCGGCCGTCGGCGATGATCATCCCCTGCACGCGATCGTTGCCGCCCGCGGCCGACACGGTCGCACCGACGCTGCGGTCGGCCGAGTCGTAGCTCGGCCGGAACGAGAAGTAATAGGGCTTGTTGTAGATCGACAGCAGGTCGCGCGGATCCTTCGTGATGAAGTTCACCGCGCCGGTCAGGCCGTCGCTGCCGTACAGCGCCGACGCCGGCCCGCGCAGGATCTCGATGCGCTTGAGCGTGTCGAGATCGGCGTAGTCGCCGCGCCCCGCCTCGAGCGGGCCGAATGAAAACGCATTCGGCAGGCGAATGCCGTCTTCCATCAGCAGCACGCGATTGCCTTCGAGGCCGCGGATGTTGATGCTCGAATCGCCGTCGCGGCCGCCGCCGAGCGCGGCGCTGCCGGGCCGGTACGCGGTGCGGCGCACGGTCACGCCCGGCTCGTAGCGCAGCGCGTCCTTGATGTTGGTGGCCTGCTGTTCTTCCAGATCCTCGTCGGTGATCACCGACACGGACGCCGCCGTGCGGCTCGCGGCCGTGGCGGTGCGGTTGGCCGTGACGGTGACGGGATCGAGCAGTCCCGCGTCGCCGCGCGTGGACGCGGCGACGAGGAGGGCGGCAGGCAGGTTGGCGCCTTGCGGCGTCGAATCGGCGTGAGCCGTGGCGGCGGACAGGCCGAACGCGCCGAACAGCGCGGCACAGATCGGCCGCCGCGCCAGCGTATAGCAATGCACAGGTGGTCTCCCATTGACGAAAACAAGCCCGAAGGCTGGCTGGGTGACGCGTTCACCTGGCTGGCCCGCCCGCGCACGGAAGGCGGCGAGCGGCGAATTGAAAGGAAACTGATAACTTTACCAGTGTAAATGAGAATTATTATCAATACAAGAACGGAGAGCAGCTCGCGTGGGTGAGCGCTCACCTGCGCGGCCCGGGCGAGCCACGACGGGAAATTCGGGAAAAAACGGGGCCTGGCTAGGCCAGCGCTTCGATGCGGATCAGCAGGTTGCGCGCATGCGTGATGAACGCGTCGTGCGTCGCGCGATCGCTGTGGCTTTCGAGGCCGGCCTGCTCGGCGAACGCGATCTGTTCGGTGTAGAGGTCGACGAGCGCACGGCGTGTGTCAGGGGGAAGCGCGCGGATCATCGACACGATCAGCAGTTCCTGCGCGCGAAGCGTGCCGGACAGCGTCTGGACGTTCATGCTGGCCTCCATGGACGATGCGGCGGCGAGCCGCTATTTCCATACTAGGCGGTCGGCGGTCGCAGCGCAGGCGCGGTGTGGGCGACGAGGAGGCGGAATGCGATTCGACGGGGTAATCGACGCTGCCGTTGCGCGGCGCGAAACGCGCCACGCGTGGCCGGAGCACCGCGAATCGAAGCGTGCAGGGAGGCGAACGGAATCAGCCGGCCGCTTTCGCGGCCTGCGCATCGCGCACGACTTGCGCGACGCGTTCGACGAACGCGGCGTCGACACTCGACAGCGCTTCGCGCTTGCCGTCGGGCATCTCGACCATCAGGCGATACGTGACGTCCTGCGTGGCCCATGAGAGATAGCCGACCACGACGAGCATCACGCCGACGACGAGCGCGGCGCTCGATCCGGCGATGCCGCCTGCGACGGCGGTGGCCGCGCCGATCAGCGAGATCAGCGACGGTACGAGGCGGTTCTTCGGAATCTTGACGACGTCGACCTGGCGGATGTCACGGAGTGCGAATACCTGCCCGGCGGCCGACAGGCCGTTGCGCGTGATCATCACGCCACGTTCGTTGAAGGCGTTTTCCATCGTGTGTTGCGTGGACGAAAACGCGCAGCGTAGCAGGTTTCGTTGCGGCATCAAACGAGACCGACTGCCGCACGATGGGTGCGGCGCGGGTGAAACCGGGGAAGCGGATGGAGCGGGAAGGCGTTCAGAACTGCAGGCGGCCGTCGCCGTAAAGCCGGCCCGGCACGTGCGAGGCGACGACCTCGGCGATCTCTTCGTCGGTCGATTCGGCCGGCACGATCTGGCGCCGCGCGGGCGCGTCGAGATGCATCGTCCATTCGACGAGGCGATATGGCCGGCCCCACGGGCGCTGCATTTCGACCGATACGCGGCAGCTCTGGACCGGCATCGAGTGTTGGCACGTCAGAATCGCGTGCAGATGGCTGAAAACGGTATCTTCGATCATCATGGCCTCCGATCCTGTCTTGTCTTGTGGGCAATCGATGGCGGCGCCGTCGGCGGTTCAAAAAAAAAGCCGCCGATGTTCAGGCGGCCAACAGGGGGGGTGAGAGCATCCTCTCAGCCCAGAATTAAGCGAAACTTAAAAGCACATAAAAAAGCGCCCCGCGTGGAGCGGGGCGCTTCTTGCCGTCGTGATCCGCGAGTTAAGCGGATGCTTTAGAACTTGTGACGGATACCGATACGTGCGGCGATCTGGTTCTTCGAACCCGTGCCCGACGTGTTGAAGTAGCTCGTGCTCGAGCCGATCTGCGCTTGCACGCCCTTGCCCGATGCCTGCTGGTACACGACCAGGCCGTACACGTCCGTACGCTTGCTGAGTGCGTAGTCGGCGATACCGTTGACCTGGTTCCAGTGCCACGAATTGCCGCTCTGCGTCGCGTTCGTGTACGTGTAGCCGAGGCCACCCGACAGCGCCGGCGTGAAGGCGTACTTCGCGCCTGCTTCATACGCGTTGTAGAACGTGCCGCCCGCGCCCGACACGGTCGAGAACTGCGTACGCGTCCACAGCAGCCATGCCGTTGCCGGGCCCCAGACGTAGCGGCCACCGACGCCGTACGTGCGCAGGTCGCGGACGTTGCCGGTCGCAATGTTCGCGATCGTCGTCGAGAACGCCGGCGTCGACTGGCTCGGGAAACGGATGTCCGTGTACGCTGCGCCGACCGAGATCGGGCCGTTCGCGTAGTTCAGGCCGAAGCTGTATGCGCGCGACGAGCCTGCCGTCGTCGTCGTGCCCGTCGTCGTCGCCGGTGCGCCTGCGAAGTCCGTCGAGTTCGAGAAGCCGTACAACGCGCCGAACGTGAAGCCCGAGTAGTTCGCGCTCTGGAACTTCACGGCGTTGTTGATGCGGCTCGACGTGAGCTGGTCGAGGTCGTTCACGTGGTACGCGTAGTTACCCGCGACCGTGTTGCCGCCGGTCGAGTAGTTCGAGCCGAGGATGTCGGTCGAGAACGAGTACTGGCGGCCGAACGTGACCGTGCCGTATTGCGACTGGCTCAGGCCGACGTAAGCCTGGCGGCCGAAGATCGCGCCGCCCTGACCGATCGTGCCGTTACCGCTGTTGAAGCCGTTTTCGAGCACGAAGATCGCCTTCAGGCCGCCACCGAGGTCTTCGGTGCCGCGCAGGCCCCAACGGCTGCCCTGGGCAACGCCGTCGTCGTACTTGAACAGCTTGCCCGTACCGCCGTTGGCGGTCTTGCTGTGGTTCACGTAGCTGATACCGGCATCGATGACACCGTACAGGGTCACGCTGCTTTGTGCGTGCGCCGTGCCGGCCGTTGCTGCCAGGGCGGCGATGGTCAACAGTTTCTTGTTCAAAGGGTTCTCCGAGCGAATGAATGGCGTGTCCAGTTGCGGTTCCGGCGCTCTCTATGGGCGCTTTCACGGACCGGCGGCAACTTTATCGAGGGGCCACGTAATGAATATGACAGCGACTGTCATATGAAGAATCTGTGGCGTCGATGCGACACTGAATTCTGCCCGCTTGTATAGTCGGTGGTTATACCGATTCAGACTGAGATTCGATCGGAATCGGGAATATGCACATGAAATAAGCTTGGTTGGCGGCGTTCCGGCCCCATGCCACGATCCGTGTTCCAACAAACGACACGGGACAGAGGACACCATGCGACGTTCATTCCTGACCGGCCTCGGCGCACTCGCCGCCGCGCTGGCATTCGCGGCGCCCGGCGCGCACGCCGACCCGCAAACGCTGAAAATCGGCACGATGAGCGGCCCCGACGCCCAGATCTGGACCGAGGTGACGAAGGTCGCCGCGCGCGAAGGTCTCGCGATCAAGGTCATCGAATTCAACGACTACGTGCAGCCGAACGCGGCGCTCGATTCCGGCGATCTCGACGCGAACGGCTTCCAGCACCAGCCGTTCCTCGACAGCCAGATCAAGCAGCGCGGCTACAAGATCGTCAACGTCGGGCTCACGTACACGGCGCCGATGGGTTTCTACTCGAAAAAGCTCAAGTCGCTGAAGGACTTGCCGGTGGGGGCGAAGGTCGGGATCCAGAACGATCCGTCGAACGGCAACCGCGCGCTGTTGCTGCTGCAGAAGTACGGGGTGATCAAGCTGAAGGCGGGCGTCGGCGCGAACGGCGTGAACGCGACGCCGCTCGACATCGCCGAGAACCCGAAGAAGATCAAGATCGTCGAGCTTGATTCCGCGCAGCTGCCGCGCGCGCTGCCCGACGTCGATGCCGCGTCGATCAACACCGACTACGCGGTGAAGGCCGGGCTCACGCCGGTGAAGGATGCGATCGCGATCGAGGATCTGCGCGGGCCGTACGCGAACCTGATCGCGGTGCGCGCGCAGGACAAGGACAAGCCGTGGGTGAAGAAGCTCGTCGCGGCCTATGAATCGGACGACGTGCGCAAGTTCATCGACCAGAAGTTCGGCGGCGCGATCATACCGGCGTTCTGAACGTTTTCACGTACCGGATGGTCGGATATCGACGATCCGGAAAGCCAATCGCCCGCGCAAGCGGGCGATTTCGTTGGTGCGGGCGGGTGAGCGCGATGCGCGCCGTGCTCCGGCGCGCGGGCCGGCCGCTCAGGCCGACAGCAGCGAACCGGTGCGGATCGCGGTCGCGCCGGCAATCCGCGCGACTTCCATGCCGGCCGTCGCGAAGCGCACGATCTGGCGTGCGTACAGCACGCCCGACACGCTGCTCTTCAGTGTGACGACGCGATCGGTCAAGGGATCGACGATGTCGGCCACGGCCTGGCCGGCCTCGATCATCACGCCGACCGGCGTGCGGAACACGATCACGCCCGACACCGGCGCGACGAGCGGATCGGTGCCCGCGAGCGGCGTGGCCGGATGCGCGAGCGGCGGCAGTGGCGCCGGCGTGCCGTCGACGACCCCACGCTCGGTCAGGTATTCGACGATCGCCTGTGCGTCCTTTTCGGCGAACTCGTACGACACGTCGCGCTCGCTGCGCAGCTCGATCGTGACGGAAATCGCGCCGTTCGGGATCGGGAAGCGGTCGCCGAAGCGGTTGCGCAGATCCGACCAGCAGAAGCTGTGGATCTCGTCGAACGGGTTGCCGACCGAATTCAGCGCGAGCAGCGACGCCTGCGCGTCGAGGTAGCGCGACAGCGGCTCGACGTCCGGCCACAGATCGGGATTCGTGTAGAGGTGCATCACCGCATCGCTGTCGCAGTGCAGGTCGAGCACGATATCGGCGTCGAACGACAGCTTCTGCAGCGCGAGGCGCTGCGAATCGAGCTCGGTGCGCGGCTTCTGCTCGTCGAGCGCTTCGCGCATCGCGGCGCGCACGGCGACGAGGTTGTGCTGCGCGTCGTGAGTCAGGCGGTGTTCGACGCGCGGCAGCACGAGCGCCGCGAGATCGTAGAAATTGCGGTTGAAGTTCTGCATCGAGCCGAGCTCGAAGCGGCCGAGATGATCGCCGAACACGTGTTGCGACAGGCCGATCGGGTTCGGCACGGGCACGATGACGACTTCGCCGCGCAGCTTGCCGGCCGTCTCGAGCGCGGCGATCTTGCGGCGCAGCAGCGTGGCGACCAGCATGCCGGGCAGTTCGTCCGCATGCAGCGAAGACTGGATATAGACCTTCTTGCCGCCGCGCGGGCCGTAGTGAAAGCTCGTGATCTGGCGTTCGGTACCGACGGCGGGGGAAATCAGCGGATGGGTCTGCGTTTGCATGATGGGGGAGTGCGGCGCAGCCGCGAATGTCCGGTGTGCGTGGAAGATCGATTGTACGTTGCCTTCCTCACCGCCACCAAACCGGCGCCAGAACACGCCGTTTCTCTTTGAGAATCATCAGGTTGGGGCGGAAAAAATAACGCTGCCGGTGCGGCCCCCGCAATAAAAACGGGCTCCTTGCGGAGCCCGTTCGTGCCGAAGCGAAGCGTGCGCTTGCCGGGCGGATTACTTGCCGTAGACGTCGAAATCGAAGTACTTCTTCGCGATCTTGTCGTACGTGCCGTCCTTGCGCATACCGGCGATCGCGCCGTCGATCTTCGCCTTCAGGTCGGTGTCTTCCTTGCGCAGGCCGATGCCGGCGCCGTTGCCGAGCGTCTTCGGATCGTCGATGTCCTTGCCGGCGAAATCGAAGTTCGCGCCGCGCGGCGTCTTCAGGAAGCCGATTTCAGCCTGCACCGCGTCCTGCAGCGCGCCGTCCAGGCGGCCCGAGATCAGGTCGGCGTAGACCTGGTCCTGGTTCTGGTAAGGCACGACGTTCACGCCCTTCGAGGCCCAGTACGTCTTCGCATAGGTTTCCTGGATCGTGCCCTGCTCGACGCCGACCGACTTGCCCTTCAGCGATTCGGCCGTCGGCATCAGGCCCGTGCCCTTCTTCGTGACGAGGCGCGTCGGCGTGTTGAACAGCTTCGCCGAGAAGGCGATCTGTTCCTGACGTGCCGGCGTCATCGACATCGACGACAGCACGCAGTCGAACTTGCGGGCCTTCAGCGCCGGAATCATCCCGTCGAAGTCGTTTTCGATCCACACGCACTTCGCGTTCATGCGGCGGCAGATTTCGTTGCCGAGATCGACGTCGAAACCCACAACCTTGCCGTCAGCGCCTTTCGATTCGAAAGGCGGGTAGCTTGCGTCGACGCCGAACCGCACGGTCGTCCAGTCCTTCGCGTACGCGGTGCCTGCCGATACGGCGAGCAGGGCTACGGTCACAGCCGCAAGAATCTTTTTCACTCGGTGACTCCTCGTTTTGTTCGATGGGTGCGCGGTTGTGCCGCGCCGTAAGCCTTCGGCCCGGCGCGGCTTCGCGACAGGCTGTCCGTTTCGCCCACCCGATGCGGGCGCGCGACGTGCGGAAGATTATCAAGACAAAATACCGGCGGGGCGCCTAGGACAAGCCCCGATACCGGGCCCGGCGGCGGCGCCTTGCGGGCGCCGCCGTTTCAGACACAGGAACGATTCAGCCGAGCGTTTCGTTGACCGCGCGCTGCAGGCACGTGACGAATTGCGACACGGCGGGCGTGGGCAGCAGGTCGCGCCGCGCGATGATCGACAGGTCGAAGTGCGGCATGCTCTCGTCGAGTTCGGCCGTGCGGATGCCCAGCGGCGCGACCATCTCGGCGAGCGGGCGGGTGAAGCAGCCGATCACGTCCGAGCGCGCGACGAGCCCGAGCGTCACCGCGAACGACATCGGCGAGCGCAGTAAACGTTTGGGCAGCGGCAGCCCGTGCGCCTCGAACATCCCGACCATCACACTGTGCGGAAACTGCTCGGCGCCGACGGTGACGATCCATTCGGCATCGAGCAATTCCTCTAACCGGCGCGCATGCGCAAGCGGGTGGCCTTCGCGCATCACGACGGTGAATTCGGTCGACAGCAGCGGCGATTGCGTGAAATCGCGGTCGAGCGCGGGCACATGGTGCATCGCAGCGATGTCGAGCGTGCCGTTGCGCAATTGCGCGAGCGCGTCGGGCACTGTCACTTCCTCGAGATGCAGGCTCACGTTCGGCATCGACTGGCGGAATGCCGTCACCGCGCGCGGCAGCGCGGTGAGTGCGATCGACGGCATCGTGCCGACCGCCACGCGCCCCGACATCTCGCCTTTCACCTGCTCGACGGCCTCGACCGTGCGGCGGATGTCGCCGAGCAGCTGCTCGGCGCGCGGTAGCAGCGCATGGCCGCACGCGGTCAGCTCGACGCCGCGTACGCTGCGCGCGAGCAGTTCCGCGTTCAGCGCCGTTTCGAGCTCGCGGATCGTGTGCGTGATCGCGGGCTGCGTGACGCCGAGTTCGCGCGCGGCGGCGCGCAGGCTCTTGTGATGCGCGGCGGAGACGAACGCCTGGAGCTGCGCGAGGTTCAGGGGGTTGCGGATGCGGGTCATCGATCGGGTCCGGTTGGCGCGATGCTGTGGCGGGCGATGGGGTGTGGCGGCATTCGGTAGCGATCCTGACGATTGCGTGCGCAGGTTTTTTCGCCACCGTGGCGAGGTATCGTGAGCCGGGGCGCGGTGGGGGGTGCCCCTATGTCTTTCGTCAAGCGTTAGGGGCTGACTTGGGTTGGTAAATGGTGCCGTCGCGCAGCATGGCGAACAGGACGTCGCAGCGTCGCCGTGCCAGCGCGATGAGTGCCTGGTTGTGGCGCTTGCCCTGCTGGATCTTGCGCGCGTAGTAAGCCCGCGAGACAGGATCCCGCAATGCCGCGAAGGCGGAGAGGAACAAGGCGCGCTTGAGCACCTTGTTGCCGCGTCTGGATGGATGTTCGCCTCGGATCGACGAGCCTGAGCGCCGGGTGACCGGCGCGAGGCCAGCGTAGGCCGCGAGATGAGCAGCCGAGGCGAAGGCTTTATGGGCGACTTCGGTCAGGAGTCTGGCGGCGGTCCTGACGCCGACTCCCGGCATGCTGGTCAGGACCGGCCAAAGAGGGTGAGCATGCACCAGCCGCTCAACTTCGGCGGCGATTTCGTCACGCTGCTTGCGCAAGGCGGCGAGTTGCTGGGCCAAGCGGGGCATGACGATGGTGGCAGCCTGCGTGCCGGGTACGATCACGGCTTGCTCGCTCAGCGCTTGAACGATTTCGGCCGCTAAGTTCTTGCCCATGCGAGGCGCGAGCTTGGTCAGGCGGTTGGCGAGCGTCTTCTCGCTAGTTGCGGCAAGCGCGGCTGGCGAGGGGTAGCGCTCAAGCAGATCGAGCACCGCCGGATGGTCGAGGCGCGGTCCGAGAACGCGCTCGAGCGCCGGATGGATCTGGGTGAGCAGGCCGCGAATGCGGTTGCTGGTTTGAGTGACCTGAGACGCGAGATCGTCGTCGAAGCCGCACAGCATGGTGAGTTCGGCGAGTTGCTCGTCTGCCAACCGAAGCGAGCGTAGTGTGTGCGGCATCGAGCGAGCGGCCTCGGCAATGATCGCGGCATCGCGGGCATCGGTCTTGGCTTCGCCTGCATGTAGGTCGGCGATGCGACGCATGGCCAGTCCCGGCAGATAGGCGACGAGGACGCCTTCAGCACGGGCGACGGCTACAGGAAGCGCGCCGATGGTGGACGGTTGATCGACGACGAACAACAGTCGACCGTGAGTCTTGAGCTCGGTGATGAGGGCTCGCAGCTTGACCTCGTCGTTGGGTAGCGCCTTGTTGTAAAGGCGCTTGCCGTTCCGGTCGAGCGCGACGGCATGATGCTGGCCTTTACCGACATCAACGCCGACGAAGACATCGACGGCGCCATGTTGTTGAGTGTCTTGCATCGAAGTATGAGCAGAGTGAACGGATTGGCCTGCAACAACGGTGGCAAGTCTCGGCATCCACGTTACGGACGGCGTCGGGAAATCCCGGCCAAACCCCTATCAGCGATCACCAGCCACCCACCAGACCCGGTGACAACACCCCCCGGATCATGACTGCGACTGGGGGCGGGAATCATGCCGGGTCTGGCTGGCCAAAGCCCCGATTATCGGGGCGTGAAGATAGTAACGGGGCGGTGCAGTGTGCATCATGCGCCGGACCGCGCGCGGAATGCCTGGCGATACCGCTGCGGCGTCGTGCCGACGATGCGCGCGAACCGCTCGCGAAACGCGGTGACCGAACCGAAGCCGGCCTCCGTCGCGACATGCTCGATCGACAGCGCCGTCACTTCCAGCAATTGCTGCGCATGCCTTACGCGCGCGGTCTGCAGCCATTGCCGCGGCGACGTGCCCGTCTGTTCCTGGAAGCGCCGCGTCAGCGTGCGCACGCTCGTCGACGCCTGGCGCGCCATCGCGTCGAGCGTGAGCGGCTTGCGCAGGTTCGCCTGCAGCCAGTCCATCAGCCCTTGCAGGCCGTCGGTGCCGCTCGGCCATTCCGGTGCGATGAACTGCGCCTGCCCGCCTTCGCGGACGCGCGGCGCCACCGCGCAGCGCGCCGCGTCGACGGCGACCGCCGCGCCGTAGTCGGCCTGGATCATGTGCAGGCACAGATCGAGGCCGGCCGCCGCGCCGGCCGACGTCAGGATCTGCCCGTTGTCGACGAACAGCACGTTCGAGTCGACCGTCACGCGCGGATAGCGGCGTGCGAGTTCGGCGGCCGCGAGCCAGTGCGTCGTCGCGCGCAGGCCGTCGAGCAGCCCGGCTTCCGCGAGCACGAACGCACCGCTGCAGATCGACGCGATCCGGCAACCGCGCGCGGCCGCCGCGCGCAGTGCCGCGATCACGGGGCGCGACGTGGGCGCGAGCGGTACCGACGTGCCGGGAACGACGATCGTGTCGGCATCGGCGAGCGCGTCGAGACGAAACGGGGGGCGCAGGTCGAACAGGTCGCCCGCGACACGCGCGTGCTCGCTGCACACGCGGACGCGGTAGGGCTGCGCGACGGTGGGAGAACGCACGCGCGCGAACGTGTCGCACGCCACACCCAGATCGAACGGGACGACATCGGGCAGGGCGAGAACGGCGACCGTGTGCATGGCGTTCGAGGGCTTGGCCAGAATCCGTTTAAAGATGTCATTTTAGCCAATGGCCCCGAGCGGCACCACACGCCACAATCGCCGCAGTCCAACCTGGAGGCTGCCGATGCAACAAGACGATCGCAATGCGCTGCGGAACCTGCAATACCTGTCGTTGCTGGAGGCGACCACGCTCGTCGTGCTGGTGTGCGTCGCCGTGCCGCTCAAGCACCTGGCCGGTTATCCGGCCGCGGTATCGATCATGGGCCCGGTGCACGGCATCGCGTTCGCGATGTACGTGTGGGCGGTCGTCGGCACCGCGTCGAGCGGCCTGTGGCGCAAGGCCGAGGTCGCGCGGCTCGTGCTGGCGGCCGTCGTGCCGTTCGTCGGCCTGACGAGTGCCGGATGGATCGCGCGCCGGAGGCACGCGCAATGATCTACCTGTGGCTCAAGGCCGTTCATGTCGTTGCCGTGGTCACGTTCGTCGGCGGCCTGCTGATGCTGTCCGTCGGCATGCGCATCGCCAACCTCGCCGTGCATCGCGCCGTGCGCCGCTGGGACCGCACGGTGACGGCACCCGCGCTTGCGCTCGTCTGGATGGCAGGGATCGCGCTGGCGCTGAACGGTCACTGGTTCGGCGCGGCGTGGTTGTCGGTGAAGCTCGGGGTGGTCGCCGCGCTGTCGGCGCTGCACGGGATCCTGGCCGGCACGCTGCGGCGCATGGAGCGCGACGATCTGGTCGTCGTGCCGGCGCCGTGGCTCGGGCAGGCGGCAGGTGCGGTCGTGGCCGCGACGGCGATCGTCGTCGGGCTGGTGGTGATCAAGCCGTTTTGATGCGGATGGCCCGCGCGTGCCGTCATGGCCGGCGTGGCAAGGCCCTACGCCAGCGCCATCTCCACCGCCGTCAGCGTCCGGCGCCGAATCCAGCCGCTCGCCATCCGGATCGCGAGCCAGTACGGCATGAACAGCAGCCGCGTGCGGGCGGTCGGGCAATGCACGAAGGTTTCGGTGCGCAGCACGTGCGCACCCGACGCGAGCCCGACGACTTCGAAGCGGAGCACCAGCTTCGCATCGCGCGGATCGTCGTGCCGCACGAACGCCGCCGCGTCGGCGATCTTCAGCACGCCGGGGTCCGGGCGCCAGAAACGGCCGATCAGGCCGAGCGACAGCGACGTTTCGTCGCGATGCAGCGGCGTGAACGCATGGAGGCCGAAGCGTTCGCGTTCGACGCGTGTGGTGCCGGGGCGCAGCGACGCGGCAACGGTAGCCGGGAATTCGCGGACGTTGAGCAGGGCGTCGACGATCGGATCCGTGCGCATGTCGAGCGTGGTGACCGTGTCGATGATGCGCGCCGGCGCGGCATCGATCGGCTTCGATTCGTGCACTTCGTGGAAGCCGAACGACGGGATGAACGGCGGCTTGCGCGCCGACGTCCGGGTGCTCGATTCGGAGACGATGCCGAGCGCGTTCATGGGGACTCCCGAAGGCAAAGCCCGATCGTAGCACCGGGGGCGGATTCGCGCCGCGACGTTTCCGCGATGTGCGCCGCACTGCGCCCCATCAACAAAAAAAGCCTGGAAACTTGCGTTCCCAGGCCTGGAGACCATCAACGATGATGGTGGAGGAGACGATGTCGTCCCGATGCGCGCCGTCATTCTGCCGGCGACGTCGCGTACGATTCGCTGATCAGATCGCCCAGCCGCCGAGATAGAACGTGACGAGCACGGCCGCGATGAGCACGGTGCCGACGTTGAGCTTGCGGAATTCGCCGCTGGCGATGCGGCCGATCACGAGCGTCGAGAAGCCGAGCATGATGCCCGTCACGATGTTCGCGGTCAGCACGATGAACACCGCGCACACGAGGCCCGACATTGCGTCGACCATGTCGTCCATGTGCAGCTTGCTCACGCTGCCGAGCATCAGCAGGCCGACGTACATCAGCGCCGGTGCGGTGGCGTACGACGGCACGAGGCCCGCGAGCGGCGAGAAGAACATCACGACCAGGAACAGCAGGCCGACCACGGCGGCCGCGAGGCCCGTCTTCGCACCCGCGGCCACGCCGACGCTCGACTCGATGTAGGCCGCCGCCGGTGCACCGCCGAGGAAGCCGGAGAAGATCGAGCTGAGCGAATCGGCGGTCAGCGCACGGCCGCCGTTGATGATGCGGCCGTTCTCGTCAAGCTGGCCGGCCTGGCCCGCGACCGCGCGGATCGTGCCGGTCGCGTCGAACACGGCGGTCATCACCAGCGCCAGCACGCTCGGCAGCACGGCCATCGACAGCGCGCCCTTGATGTCCATCGCGCCGATCAGCGACGCATGGCCCGGTGCGCTCAGCGACGGCAGCGCGAAGATGCCGTGGTACTTCACGCTCGGATCGAAGATCAGGCCGAAGATCGAGATCGCGATCACGACGAGCAGGATGCCGCCCGGCACGCGACGCTTTTCGAGGCCGAAGATCGCGGCGAGGCCGATGATCGACATGATGACCGGGAACGCGGTGATCTGGCCGAGCGAAACCGGCAGGCCGGCGCCCGGGTTCTTGATCACGAGGCCGACGTCGTTCGACGCGATCAGCAGCAGGAACAGGCCGATGCCGATCCCGGTGCCGTGCGCGACGCCCGCGGGCAGGTTGCGCAGGATCCACGAACGCACGCCGGTGACGGAAATGCCGGTGAACACGAGGCCCATCAGGAACACGGCGCCGAGCGCGACCGTCGGCGACAGCCCCTTGCCGAGCACGAGGCCGAACGCGGTGAACGCGGTCAGCGAGATCGCGCAGCCGATCGCGATCGGCAGCTTCGCCCACAGGCCCATCAGCAGTGAACCGAACGCGGTCGTGAGGCAGACCGCGACGAACACGGCGCTCGTGTCGAAGCCGGCCTTGCCGAACATGCCGGGCACGACGAACACGGAATAGACCATCGCGAGGAAGGTCGTGACGCCGGCAATGATCTCGCGGCGCTGCGTGCTGCCGCGCGACGAAATGCCGAAGTACCGGTCGATGACTCCCTTGGTGCCAAAGTCAGTTTCTTCCGCGCCGACGCCGACCGTCGGCTGCACCGGGGTATCACTCATGAGCTTGCTCCTTTATCAGCATGCTGAAACGGCCCGTAGCGAACCGTCGTCAGGGTGTCTCGTATCTAGTTGGGATTGTCGGCAACGTCGTGGGGACGAATGACGCGTGATCCGTGTCGTTACGTGCGAATCGAAACGATCGCGAGGGTGTCGCGTCGTGCGACGCGTTGTGGGGGCGACCCCGTCACGTGCGCTTTGCCGTAGCGAAGGTTAGGCGAACCGCCCATCACGTCCCATTGGGGGAAGAGCATGCAGCGCATGTCTCAGCGCTTATATCGGCGTGCAACGGGGCTCCGTCGCGTCGACACGCGTGTATACGCCTAGTTCGAATCCGTTAAGGCGATTATTTGAATGCGGGGTCGACGGGCAAAGGGGAAGCGGGGGATGCATCGGAAATTACAAATGTCTTTCATGGTGGCCGGGCAGGCCGGTGGAAGCAGGGGCCGGTGACGGGATCCGCCGCCGCGCGCAACCTGCATTCGGACGAGAGTGCCATCGCGCAGGGGCGGCTTTCGTCGGCGCCCCGGCCTCAATTGTGCGCGAGATGGTCGAGATAGGCGCGGAACATGTCGGCCATCGCGTTCGAATACGCGTCGATTTCATCGGGCGAGCGCTCGCTTTCCGAAAACGCCTTGCCGGCCGCGGTGAGCGTGGTGGTGATCAGGTCGCATGCCAGTTCGCGCGTGGCGGCCGGTGCATCGGGCAGCGCCTCGCGCATGAACGCCTGGAAGATGCGGTTGCCGGCCGCCTTCGCTTCGTGTGCCTCGGGGGCGTCGCGATAGAGCGGCGCGGCGTCGTCGAGCGCGATGCGCATCCGCGCCTCGTCACATTCCGAACGGATGAACGCGTGAACGGCCGTGCGCAGCCGCTCGGGCGGCGTCCGGTTCACGTCCTCCAGCATCCCGCGCAGCATCTCGGCCGTCTGCCGCCACTCGTCATGCTGCAGCCGGAACAGCACGGCCGCCTTGTTCGGGAAGTACTGGTACAGCGAGCCGACGCTCACGCCGGCGCGCTCGGCGACGCGCGCCATCGTGAAGCGCTGCGCGCCTTCGTTCGCCAAAACCTGAACAGCGGCCTGGAGGACGGCCTCGACGAGCTGGGTCGAGCGAGCCTGCTGAGGCTGTTTGCGCGTGGTAATCCGGGCGTTCGGGCGGTCGGTCATGGGCGGCTGGTCAATGCGAATAGTAAAACCTGAATAGTTCGTCATATTCTAATCGGGTGCAACGACGCACTCAACCTGAACCCGGAGATTCGCATGACCACCCTGACGCTCGACCCGCTGGCCTCGCTGCTCGCGCGCCTGTTTGACGAAGCCGACGCCTCGTCGCCCGCGACGAGCCCGGACTTCGCGGGCCTGTCGCGCGACGAGCAAGCGCGGCTGATGCGCAGCAAGACCGGCTATACCGATTTGTATGCGCGCCTGAAGGACTATCCGCTCGCCGTGTCGCGCGAGACGGGCACGCTGCTGTACATGCTCGCGCGCAGCGGCCGCGCGCGGTCGATCGTCGAATTCGGCACGTCGTTCGGCATTTCGACGCTGCATCTCGCGGCCGCACTGCGCGACAACGGCGGCGGCCGGCTGATCACGAGCGAGTTCGAACCGTCGAAGGTCGTGCGGGCGCGGGCGAACCTGGCGGCAGCCGGGCTGGCCGATCTCGTGGAGATCCGCGAGGGCGATGCGCTGCGTACGCTGGCCGCCGATCTGCCGGATTCGGTCGACCTGCTGCTGCTCGACGGTGCGAAGGCGCTGTATCCGGAGGTGCTTGCACGCGTCGAGCAGCGGTTGCGGCCCGGCGCGTTCGTCGTGGCCGACAATGCCGATTTCAGCCCCGACTATCTCGCTTACGTGCGCGCGCCGGAGAACGGCTATCTGTCAGTGCCGTTCGGCGGCGATGTCGAGCTGTCGATGCGGATCGGCTGAGCTTCGCGGACCCTGAACGAGGGCAGGCATCCGTACGTCAAGAATAGGATGACTGATCAATGTGATGCGCGAGGAGGACGCCGCCGCGACGGCACCCGGTGCTTCGGGCGCCGTCGCGCGTTACTTCAGGAACACGTAGCGCGCGAAATACGGAAAGCGGCCGACCGCATGCTCGGTCGAACACGCTGCATCCGGCGGCATGCCGCCCGCGGTATCGAGCCGCTGCACGAAGCGCACGCCGGCGAGCGTGCCGGCCGTGGCCTTCGCGTCCGTTGCGGCCGGCGTCGCGGCGAGCAGGAGTTGCGGAATGCTGCCGGCGCGCGCGCTCGGCGCTTCCGCGAGTTTCTTGCCGGTAATGCGGCTGCCGTCGAGCGCTTCCCATGACGGCCCGGCGCCGTGCCGGACGACCAGCGTGCCGCTCGCGTCGAACAGCATCGCTTCCGGGTGCTGGAACACCCACGCGAGCTTGTGTCCGGCGTCGTAGTCGCACGTGTAGACCTGTAGGCCAGCCGCAGTCGTCGACAGCACGGGCGTGGCCGGCTGGGGCGGCGCGAGGCCGGCGGAGTCGTCGGCGCGGGCGGACGACGCGCAGAAGGCGAGTGCAACGCAGGCCGCGGCGGCCGGTAGCATGGGGCGTTTCGGGAAGCGGCTTCGCATGGCGAGGCATCCTTTCGGGTCGGGTGACGGGTATTCGTCGACGAACCCGTAAACGCTAGACGCCAATTGCGCCGGCTGCAATGCGCAAATGGCGATCGTGGCGATAGCCGTTGCGATTGCGCGCGGCCCGGGATGCGCGGCCGCTGGCTGACGCGGCCGCGCAGGCCCGATTCAACCTCGATCCGGGCCAACCGGCGTCGGCGCCTGCGCGGCAATCAGGCGTTCGGCCTTCAGCGTATCCCACAGTTCGGCCGGGATCGACACCGCGGCAAGGCGCAGGTTGTCGTCGATGCGATCGGGCCGGCTTGCGCCGGGGATCGCGGCCGCGACGGCCGGGTGCGCGAGCGAGAATTGCAGCGCCACCGCGCGGACATCGACGCCGAATCGTTCGCAGATCTGGCGGATGCGCGCGACGCGGTCGAGCATGGCCTGCGTGGCCGGCTGATACTCGTAATGGGTGCCGCCCGCCAGCACGCCCGAGTTGTACGGGCCGCCGACGATGATGCCGAGCCCGCGCGCGGCGCTTTCCGGCATCAGCCGTTCGAGCGCGCCGGCATGATCGAGCAGCGTGTAGCGCCCGGCGAGCAGGAAGCCGTCGGGGTCCGCGCGTTCGAGCGCGAGTTCGCACGGCTCGACGCGGTTCACGCCGAGGCCCCAACCCTGGATGACTTTCTCGTCGCGCAACCGCGTGAGCGCCCTGGCCGCGCCCGACATCGCGACGTCGAACACGTCGCGCCATGCGTCGCCGTGAAAGTCGACGGCCGGGTCGTGAATCCACACGGTGTCGAGCCGGTCGGTGCGCAGCCGCTGGAGGCTCGCGTCGATCGAGCGCAGCGTGCCGTCCTCGGTGTAGTCGTAGACGATCCGGTTCGGCAGCCCGTGGCGGAACAGGCCGCCTTTTTCGCCGAGATCGCGTTGCGATGCGTCCTCGTGTTCGTCGAGGACGAGCCGGCCGACCTTGGTGCCGAGCGAATACGCGTCGCGCGGGCGGCCCGCGAGCGCTTCGCCGAGGCGCAGCTCGGCGAGGCCGGCGCCATACAGCGGCGCGGCATCGAAGTAGCGGATACCGCTTTCCCACGCTGCGTCGACCGTGGCCAGCGCTTCTTCGTGCGGGATGTCCCGGTACATGTTGCCCAGCGGCGCGGTGCCGAAGCCCAGGCGGGAAGGGAGCGTGATTCTCATGGGGATTCTCGGGTAGGCCGATTCAGGCCGCGGCCTGGGCCAGCGTCGGATAATCGGTCAGCCCGCGCTCGCCGCCGCCGAACAGCGTGTTGCGGTCGTGCGGTGTGAGCGCAGCACCCGTGCGCAGCCGCTCGGGCAGGTCGGGGTTCGCGACGAACGGGCGGCCGAACGCGACGAGGTCGGCCCAGCCGGCGGCGATCGCTTCGCGTGCGCGCTCGGCGGTGTACGCGCCGGCATAGATCAGCACGCCCGGGAACGCGGCGCGCAGCTGCCGCTTGAATTCGACCGGCATCAACGGTGCGTCGTCCCAGTCGGCTTCCGCGATGTGCAGGTAGCCGACGCCGAGTTCGCCGAGCAGCTTGGCAGCGGCGAGGTAGGTCGTTTCCGGATCGTCGTCGACGCAGCCGTTCAGCGTCGTCAGCGGCGCGAGGCGGATGCCGACGCGCGACGCGTCGCCCGTGCCGTCGATCAGCGCCTGCGTGACTTCGCGCAGGAAGCGCAGCCGGTTTTCCAGCGAACCGCCGTACGCATCGGTGCGCGTGTTCGCATTCGAGTCGATGAACTGGTTCACGAGATAGCCGTTCGCGCCGTGCAGCTCGACGCCGTCGAAGCCGGCCTCGATCGCGTGGCGCGCGGCGGCGCGGTATTGATCGACGATCTCGCAGATCTCGTCGATCGTCAGCGCGCGCGGCTCGGACGCCTGCACGAAGCCCGGCGTGCTGCCGTCTTCACCCGCGATGAACACGTTCACGCCTTTCGCCTGGAGCGGCGACGACGACACCGGCTGCCGGCCACCGAGCAGGCTCGTGTGGCTCAGCCGGCCGACGTGCCACAGCTGCGCGAAGATCCGGCCGTGCGCGGCATGCACGGCGTCCGTCACCTTGCGCCAGCCGGCGACCTGCGACGGCGTGTGAATGCCGGGCGTCCATGCATAGCCCTTGCCGAGCGGCGCGATATAGGTGCCTTCGCTGACGATCAGGCCCGCGCTCGCGCGCTGCGCGTAATACGCGGCCATCAGTTCGTTGGCTTCGTCGCCGGGCTGGGTTGCGCGCGAGCGCGTCATCGGCGGCATCACGATGCGGTTCGGCAGCGTCAGCGCGCCGAGTCGCAGCGGTTGGAAAAGCGGGTCCTGGGTCATGGTGCTGATGTCCTGTGGGTGCCGCGGTTTTCGGGCCGCGGTGAATCGAATGTGAGTGGCGGGTGGCGTGTTCAGTCCCACTTCGGCGCGAGGCCGGCCGGGTCGACTTCGCGGCCGTTGCGTTCGAGCGTGGCGATCTGCGCCATGTCTTCGTCGGTCAGGCGCAGCGTCTGCGCGAGCAGGTTGCTCGCGAGGTTCTCGCGCTTCGTCGACGACGGGATCACCGAGTAGCCGAGCTGCAACGCCCACGCGAGCGCGACCTGTGCGGGTGTCGCGTCATGACGCTGCGCGATCGCGCCGATCACCGGATCGCCGAGCACCTTGCCGTACGCGAGCGTCATGTACGACGTGACGTGGATGCCTTCGGCGTTCAGGAATTCGACGAGCTTGCGGTTCTGCAGGTACGGGCTCAGCTCGATCTGGTTCGTCGCGATCGCATCCTTGCCGACGGCCGCGATCGCTTCCTTCGTCAGCGCGATGTTGAAGTTCGAGATGCCGATCCGGCGCGTGAGGCCCTGCGCCTTCGCATCGGCGAGCGCGGTCATGAACGTGTCGAGCGCGACGCCGTTGTCGAGGGCCGGCCAGTGGATCAGCGTCAGGTCGACATGGTCGGTGCGCAGCTTGCGCAGGCTTTCCTCGAGGCTCGGCACGAGCTTGTCCGGCGCGTAGTTGTCGACCCAGATCTTGGTCGTGAGGAACAGCTCGTCGCGGCGCACGCCCGACGCGGCGATCGCTTCGCCGACTTCGGCTTCGTTGCCGTAGATCTGCGCGGTGTCGATCGCGCGGTAGCCGACTTCGAGGCCATTGCGCACCGAGTCGATGACGACCTGGCCTTGCAGGCGGAACGTACCGAGGCCGAATGCGGGAATCTTGCTCATCATGTGCTCCTGGGAGAGTGGAACAGGTTCGCTATGGAAGTCATTCTGGCGTTTTGGATTGGTGAGATAAACGCCGTTGCAGGTCAAAAATATTTGATCTGAAATCAAGTATCGCGAGTGGGTTCGGGCGGTGTCATGCAACGCGCTTGCGTGCGTTTTCATCCGCGTGGAACACCGGCAGCACCTCTGCCGCGATCTCGGCCATCGTCTCGTCGAGCGGACGCCGGTTGCGGCGGAAATGCAGGCCGATGTGCTGCACGCCCGCTTCGCGCATGGCCGCGAGTTCCCCGATGAGCGCAAGACGCCCCGCGCGTGCGCCGAAGCGGTGCCGCTGCAGCGGTTCGTGCGGATCTTCCGCGAGGTCGAGGTGGATGAAGCTCACGTACGGCTTGTCGCCGGCCACCGCGCGCCAGTTCGCGGCGCGGTGCCGATGGTCGTCCGGCGTGCCGGGATACGCGAGGCAGCCGTCCATGTGTTCGCCGATCCACGCGGGCGTCTGCTGCGCGAGACCCGCGACGAGTAGCGGCAGCGGCGTACGGACGGCAGGCAGCACGTCGAGGCCGGGCGGCAGGTGCCCGTGCGCGCCGTCGCGCAGCAGCGCGATCTGGTCGCGGAAATTCGCGCCGCGTGACGCGAAGTCGCGGCCGAACAGCGGATATTCGACCGGCCGGTCGCCGCTGGCGACGCCGAGCATCAGGCGGCCGCCGCTCAGTTCCTGGATCGTCGCGGCCGATTTCAGCGTGAGCAGCGGCTCGCGCAGCGGCAGCACGACGGCCGCCGTGCCGAGCAGGATGTCGTTCGTGATACCGGCGAGGTAGCCGAGATACGAGAAGGTTTCGAACACTTGCGCGGCGTCGCCGAACGCGGGGTCGTACACCGGCACGTCGCGCACCCAGAGCGCGCGGAAGCCGAGCGTATCGGCCCGTTGCGCGAGCGTCGCGTGGAGCGCGAGGTCGGGTACGCCGGGGTAGCGACGGTCGTGCTGGCGTTTCGCGTTGCCGGCCGGCGACCAGTCGTTGTCGAGCGGCAGTTCGAGGCCGATGCTGAAGCCGCCGTCGGCGAGTTTGTCGAGTGCTGTGAGTGAAGTGGACATGGTCGAGCTCCGTTCAGATCGCGCGCAGGCTGCCTTCGAGCCGGTAGAAATCGAGCGACGACGCGGTGAAGAAAGACCGCGACGTGCCGGCGGCGAAATCGTCGAGATGCACGACCGTCGCGCGGTCGGCTTCCTGCCACGAGATCGCGTAGGTTTCGCCGGCGAGGTGCTGCCACGTGTATTCGATTTCACCCTTCGCGCCCGCGTACGGGCCTTCGGTGATCTCGTAGCGCATGTGGCGGCCGTCATCGTCGTACGCGTTGAGCGCGGTGAGGCCGTCGTAGCGCACTTCGAACGTCTTGCCGGCGAACGGCGGGCGTGGGGTCGGTGCATTCATGTGTGCAAACTCCTGCAATACAGTGACGTTCAGTGCGCGAGCTGGACGGGTTCCGCCGTGCGTTCCGGCAGGCCCGCGCTGCGGTCGAGGCGACCGCTCAGGGCGGTGAGCGCGAATGCGCCGAGCGTGACGGCCGCCGCGATCCACGGCGTATGGCCGAGGCCGACGTGCGCGACGATCACGCCGCCGAGTGCCGAGCCACCTGCAACGCCGAGGTTGAACGCGGCGATGTTGAAGCCGGATGCGACGTCGGTGGCGTCGGGCGCGAAGTGGTGCGCCTGCTTGACGACGTACACCTGCAGGCCCGGCACGTTGCCGAATGCCACCGCGCCCCATGCGAGCATCGTCAGCACGGCGAGCCATTTGACGTGGATCGTGAAGGTGAGCGCGAGCAGCACGATCGCGAGCAGCAGGAAGATCCGCTTGAGCGCCTTCACGGGGCCGACGGCGTCCGCGAGCTTGCCGCCCCACACGTTGCCGAACGCGACCGACACGCCGTAGCCGACGAGCACGAGGCTGACCTGCGAGGGCGTGAAGCCGGCGATCTGCTCGAGCAGCGGCGCCATGTATGTGAACGCGATCAGCGAGCCGCCGTAGCCGACGGCCGTCATCGCATAGACCAGCAGCAGGCGCGGCTGCGCGAGCACGCGGAACTGGCGGGCGAGCGGCGCGGGCGCCGTTTGCGGCAACCCGCGTGGCACGAAGGCCACCGCGCCGACGAATGCGACGAGGCCGAACAGCGCGACGACCAGGAACGTCGCGCGCCAGCCGAAGTGCTGGCCGATGAAGGTGCCGAGCGGAATGCCGGCGACGAACGCGACGGTCATCCCGCTGAACATCGTCGCGATCGCGCTGGCGGCCTTCTCCTTCGGCACGAGCGTGGTCGCGATGATCGAGCCGACCGAGAAGAACACGCCGTGCGCAAGGCCGGTGAGGATGCGCGCGACGATCAGCGATTCGTAGCCGGGCGCCTGCCAAGCCACGAGGTTGCCGACGGTGAACAGCGCCATCAGCGCGGCGAGCAGTGTTTTGCGCGGCACGCGGCCGGTGAGTGCGGTGAGGAGCGGCGCGCCGATCGCGACGCTCAGTGCGTAAAGGCTGACGAGCAGGCCGGCGGACGGCAGGCTGACGCCGAGGTCGGCGCCGATCGTCGGGATCAGCCCGACGATCACGAATTCGGTGGTACCGATGGCAAATGCGCTGATGGTCAGCGCAAGCAGGGCGAGTGGCATGAGGGGTGCTCCAGGGTCCGGTGAGGATGGAGCGCAGTGTGCCGCCTTTACTTTTGCTGAAAAACAGGCTTATAAACCAAATTGTTTTGATTTGAAATCAAGAATGCAACGATGAAGATTACGCTCGACGAACTCCAGGCCTTTGCCGCCGTGGTCGACTCCGGTTCGATCACGGCGGCCGCGCAGCAGCTCGACCTCACGGTGTCGGCGACGAGCCGCACGCTCGGGCGGCTCGAGGAGAAGCTGAAGACCACGCTGCTGCGCCGGACCACGCGCCGGCTCGAACTGACCGAGGAAGGGCACGCGTTCCTGCAGGACGCGCGCGCGATCATCGAATCGGTCGAGACGGCGGAAGAGCAGATGCTCGCGCGGCGCGAGATGCCGTCGGGGCGGCTGCGCGTGGATGCGGCGACGCCGTTCATGCTGCACGTGATCGTGCCGCTCGTGCGCGGCTATCGTGAACGCTTCCCGAAGGTCGAGCTGGAGCTGAACAGCAACGAGGGCATCATCGACCTGCTGGAGCGGCGCACCGACGTCGCGTTCCGGATCGGCCGGCTGAAGGATTCGACGCTGCACAGCCGGCGCATCGGCACCAGCCGGATACGCATGCTCGCGAGCCCCGCGTATGTCGCGGCGCACGGCCAGCCGCGCAAGGTGGAGGATCTCGACAAGCACACGCTGGTCGGCTTCACGCAGCCCGAATCGCTGAACGTGTGGCCGATCCTCGGCGCCGACGGCGAGCCGTACCGCATCGAGCCGGGCATCCGCTCGTCGAGCGGCGAGACGCTGCGGCAGCTCGCGCTCGACGGCGCGGGCGTCGCGTGCCTGTCGGATTTCATGACCGCGCAGGATCGCGAGGCCGGCCGGCTCGTGCAGGTGCTCGCGCGCCAGACGTTCGAGGTCGAGCAGCCGATCCACGCGGTGTACTACCGCAATACCGCGATCTCGTCGCGGATCGCGTCGTTCGTCGATTACCTGATCGAGGCGCTGGGCGGCAGCGGTAACGATGCGCCGGGGCGGCGCAAGGCGGCGTCGTGGATGGAGCCGCGGTAGGCGACGGCAGGACGACGGGGCGGGTGACGCCCCGTGCGGTTTGATACGGGATTTGACGTGCGATCGGGCGTACCCCACCGGGGCACGCCGTCGCGTGGCGGTTACGCCTCTTCGGACCAGGACATCCCGTCGCGCGCGAGCAGCGCCGACGAAGCTGCGGGCCCGAACGTGCCGGCCGTGTACAGGCGCGGCCGGTCGCCGAGCTGCTTCCAGCCGTCGAGGATCGGTTCGACCCACGACCACGCGGCTTCGAGCTCGTCGCGGCGCATGAAGTGCGTGAGGCGGCCGCGGATCACGTCGATCAGCAAACGCTCGTACGCTTCCGCGCGCCGCTCCGGAATCGCCTGCTGAAGGTCGAGGTTCAGGCTCACGGGCACCATGTTCATCCCGCTGCCCGGTTCCTTCGCGAGCATCTGCAGCTGGATCGACTCTTCCGGCTGGAGCTGGATCACGAGACGGTTGCTGTAGTGGCGCGGGCCGGTCGGGATGATCGAGAACGGCATGTCCGCGAACTCGATCACGATTTCCGACTGGCGGCGCTGCAGCCGCTTGCCGGTGCGCAGGAAGAACGGCACGTTCGCCCAGCGCCAGTTGTTGATGTGCGCGCGCAGCGCGACGAAGGTTTCCGCGCGGCTGTCCGCCGGCACGTTGTCTTCCTCGAGATAGCCCTTCACCGGCTGGCCGTCGACCGCGCCGGCCGTGTACTGGCCGCGCACCGTGTCGCGCGCGACGTCGGCCACCGCCATCGGCCGCAGCGAGCGCAGCACTTTCAGCTTCTCGTCGCGCACCGCGTCCGGGTCGAGCGACACCGGCGGCTCCATTGCGACGATGCACAGCAGTTGCAACAGGTGGTTCTGCACCATGTCGCGCAGCGCGCCGGTATGGTCGTAGAAGCCCGCGCGACTGCCGACGCCCACCGTCTCCGCCACCGTGATCTGCACGCTGCGGATGCTCGGCGCCTGCCACAGCGGCCCGAAGATCGGGTTGCCGAAGCGCAGCACCATCAGGTTCTGCACGGTTTCCTTGCCGAGATAGTGGTCGATCCGATAGATCTGCGATTCCTCGAAGTGCTTGCCGACCGCATCGTTGATCGCCTTCGCGGACGCGAGATCGTGGCCGAGCGGCTTTTCGAGGACGACGCGCGAGTGTCTGTCGACGAGATGCGCGGCCGACAGGTTGTTGCAGATGGTGGTGAACAGCTCCGGCGACGTCGACAGGTAGAACACGCGGATCGCGTCGCCGCGCGCCGCTTCCGCGAGCCGCAGGTAGTCGTCCGGCGCGTTCACGTCGATCAGCACGTACTTGAACAGGTCGAGGAAACGGCTCCAGGCCGCGGGATCGAACGCCTTTTCGTCGATGAACGGGCGCGACTGCTCGTCCATGAACTTGCGATAGCCGTCGATGCCCCAGTCGCGGCGGCCGACCGCGATGATGCGCGTGTCGGGCGGAAGGTTGCAGTGCAGGTGCGCCATGTACAGCGCGGGCAACAGCTTGCGGGCGGCCAGGTCGCCGCCGCCGCCGAAGATGATCATGTCGACGGGCCGGTCGGCCCCGGTCTGGGTAGGCTGATTCGTCATGGGAGGTTCGCGGTTTGAAACGGGGAACGTGAAACGAACGTCGAGGCACCGGGCGCCGATACGTGAACGCACCAGTACGTGAAAACGCTAATAGTGCACGGTTTTGATGGATTGCGTATGGGTTCCCCCGGATGTAACAGCACTTGCGCTCCGTATGATCGCCCCATTATGATTGAGTGCTCACTCATTAAAGGAATCGAACGTGGCCCGACCGCGCAGTCCCGACAAGCACGAAGCCATTCTGGCCGCCGCCGCACGGGCGCTCGCCGAGGACGGTGCGACCGCGACGACCGCGCGTATCGCGCGGCTCGCCGGCGTGGCGGAAGGCACGGTGTTCACGTACTTCGAAACCAAGGACGCGTTGCTGAACGCGCTGTACGTGAGCCTGAAGGCGGACATGCGCGACGCGATGATGACCGGTTACCCGGAGCGCGCGCCGGTCGAGGAGGCGCTGCGGCACGCGTGGAACGGTTATGTGTCGTGGGGCGTCTCGAACCCGGACGGGCGGCGCGCGCTGCAGCAACTGGGCGTGAGCGGGCGCATCGACGACGCGCATCGTGCGGCTGGCGCAGAAGGCTTCGGCGGGATCAATGCGCTGTTGCGCGAGCAGGTCGCCGCGTCGGGCGCGCTGAATCCCGACGAAGCGCACACGTTCTGCGCGGCGTTGTTTACGTCGATTGCCGAAACGGCGATGGAATCGGTCGCGCGTGATCCGGCGCGGGCCGATGCGTACCGGGAGGCCGGGTTTCGCGCGTTATGGGCCGTGTTGCACGCGGTGTGAGGCAAGGGTTGCGGTCGTGCTGGCGCGTGCGGTTACACGCTCACGTGCCGCGACGACGACGGGCGGCGGGTTTCAGGCAGGGCGATGAAGGTCGCGAATGACCGATACATCGCCGTTATTAATGAGTGAGTAATCATTCATTTTGTGGTTTCACTACGATCAAGGAGTGGAAAATGTCGAAAGTCTGGCTGGTAACAGGGGCCGCGCGCGGCCTGGGGCGAGCGATTTCGGAAGCCGTGCTGGCGGCGGGCGACCGGCTGGTGGCCGGCGCGCGCGATCCCGCGCGGTTGGCGGATCTGGTGGAGCGGTACGGCGATCGGTTGCTGCCGGTCGCGCTCGACGTGACCGATGAAGCGGCCGCCGCGGGCGCGGTGACGGCCGCCCGCGAAGCGTTCGGCCGCATCGACGTGCTCGTGAACAATGCCGGCTACGGCCATACGGCGCCGTTCGAGCAGATGGGCGCCGACGATTTCCGCGACCAGATCGAAACGAACCTGTTCGGCGTGATCAACCTGACGCGTGCGGTGCTGCCGACGATGCGCGCGCAGCGTGCGGGGCACATCTTCCAGGTGTCGTCGGTCGGCGGGCGCACATCGACGCCGGGGTTGTCCGCGTATCAGGCCGCGAAGTGGGCGGTCGGCGGGTTCAGCGACGTCCTGTCGAAAGAGGTCGCGCCGTTCGGCGTGCGCGTCTGCACGCTCGAGCCGGGCGGGATGCGTACCGACTGGGCCGCGCAGGCGAAGCGCGACATCGACGGTCTGCTGCCCGACTACCAGCCGTCGGTCGGGAAGATTCTCGAATTGCTCGGCGCGTATGGCGGCCACGAAGTCGGCGATCCTGCACGAATCGCGGCGCTGATCGTCGAGCTGTCGCGCCGCGAGGACGTGCCGATGCGCCTGCTGCTCGGCGGCGATGCGCTGTTCGTGTGCGAGCAGGCGGAGAAGCAGCGCGCGGAAGAGGCCGCGCGGTGGCGCGACACGACGCTGTCGACGCAATTTCCGGATGCGAAGCTGCCGGACGGGCTGGAGGCGCTGAAGGGGCTGGAGTGAGCGCTGACATTCGCCCGGCCGCACGGGCGAAGTGAGCGGATGACCGATGCCGGCGCGTGCACGCGGGCATCGGTCGGTAACGCCCGTGCGATCGACGGGCGCTGCCGTTGTCTCAACCGGCCTGTTCCACCAGCGCCTGCACGTCCTGCCCGGCCTTTGCGATGGCCGCTTGCACAGCATCGGCGCCCATCACGGTGCCTTCCACGCGCACTTCGCGGATGTCGGTCATCCCGATGAACCCGAGCAGATGCTTCAGATAGCCGGACTGGTAGTCGAAGGGTGCATACGGGCCTTCCGAAAAGACGCCGCCGCTGGCGGTTACCAGATAGACCTGCTTGCCTTCCAGTGTGCCGGCGACGCCGCTTTCGCCGTAGCGGAACGTGACGTGCGGCCAGATCACGCGGTCGAACCACGCGCGCAACTGCGTGGACGGGCCGAAGTTGGTCATCGCGGAGCCGATCACGACGATGTCGGCGGCGCGCAGTTCGTCGATCAGCGCTTGCGCCAGCTCGACGGCCTGCGCTTGCTCCGCGTTGCGCGCGTCCGGCGGCAGCGTGCGGCCGACGATGTATGCGTCGTCGATATGCGGCAGCGGATCGGTGGAGAGATCGCGCAAGGTCACGGCGCTGTTTGCGTCGCGCGCCGCGAGTTGCTGCGCGAGGTCGTGCGCGAAGCGCGTGGACAGGCTGTCGGTGCTGCGGGGGCTGGAGGTGATCAGCAGGATGCGACTCATGAGCGTTCCTTTAGGGATAAGATGAGAACCCGGTAACTTTTGATGACTGAGTTACCGAAAAGCATGTGGAATGCTAGGGTTCGCGCCCGGGCCCCACAAGAACGCACAGGGTTGTGCCCCAGTCACATCGATGTTCCTGTCACCATGCCCCGACCCAGCGACAACGACTGCCAGATGACCCGCCAGATCCTCGACCGGATCGGCGACAAATGGAGCCTCTATATCATCGCGACGCTGAACGATAGTTCGCGGCGCTTCAACGAGCTGAAACGTGAGATCGAAGGAATTTCGCAGCGCATGCTGACGCTGTCATTGCGCGGACTGGAGCGCGACGGGCTGGTCACGCGGACGGTGTTCCCGACGATTCCGCCGCGCGTCGACTATGCGCTCACGCCGCTCGGCGCAACGCTGCTGGAGCCCGTGATGGCGCTCGTCAGGTGGGCGGAGAAAAACAAGCAGCCGATCGCGCAAGCGCGCGAGCGTTTCGACGAGGCGGCCAATGCGGCGCCGGAGCCGGGCGAGGGCGTCGTTTACCGGCGTCGATAGGCGAGCGACGATACCGCCGCGTCCCGTCCGCGCGGCCGAACGACGTGTGCGCTCAACGCCCCCGCGCGTAAAACTCCGCATTCGGTCGCATGTTCGTCACGTTCGCGATGCGGTTGGACATGCCGAAGAAAGCCGAGATCGCCATGATGTCCCACACGTCTTCTTCGACGAAGCCGTGCGCCTTGAGCGCGTCGAAGTCCGCTTCGCCCACCCGATGCGCGGCCTGCGACACCTTCATCGCGAAGTCGAGCATGGCCTTCTGCCGGGCGCTGATGTCGGCCTTGCGGTAGTTGGCGGCGACCTGGTCGGCGATCAGCGGATCCTTCGCGCGAATGCGCAGGATCGCCCCGTGCGCGATCACGCAGTACTGGCACTGGTTCACGCTGCTGGTGGCCACGACGATCATCTCGCGCTCGGCCTTGCTCAGGTTGCCCGGCTTGTCCATCAGCGCGTCGTGGTAGGCCATGAACGCGCGAAACTCGTCCGGGCGATGCGCCAGCGTCAGGAATACGTTCGGGATGAAGCCCGACTTTTCCTGGACGGCCGCGATGCGTTCGCGATTGTCCTCGGGCAGGTCTTCGAGCGCGGGCACGGGAAAGCGGCTGATGGGTGCGGTGTTTGCGGCGGTCATGAGGTCTCCTGGATAACGCGGCGGGGGCGCACTCGATGCGCGAGCCGTCGTCCGATCAAAGAAGCGCGGGTGGTCGTCAGCGGCGTCATGCGTTGACGTCGACGACGATGCGGCCGCGCACCTTGCCGTTGAGCAATTCTCCTGCAAGCGGGATGACGTCGCCCAGGCCGACCAGGTGGCTGATCACGCCCAGCTTCTCGACGTCGAGGTCGGACGCGAGCCGGCGCCACGCTTCCAGCCGGTCGGCGCGCGGGCACATGACGCTGTCGATCCCGACGAGCGTAACGCCGCGCAGGATGAACGGCATGACGGTCGCGGGGAAATCGAAGCCGGCGGCCAGGCCGCAGGCCGTCACGACGCCGCGGTACCGCGTGGTCGCGCACACGTTGGCGAGCACGTGGCTGCCCGCCACGTCGACCGCGCCGGCCCAGCGTTCCTTGCCCAGCGGCTTGCCGGGCTCGCTGAATTGCGACCGTTCCAGGATCTCCGCCGCGCCGAGCTGCCGCAGGTAGTCGGCATCGGCGGGGCGGCCCGTTACCGCGACGACGCGGTATCCCAGCTTGGCGAGGATAGCGGTGGCGACGCTGCCCACCCCGCCTGCCGCGCCGGTCACGACGATCTCGCCGTCGTTCGGGCGCACGCCGTGTCGCTCCAGCGCCATCACGCAGAGCATCGCGGTGTAGCCCGCCGTGCCGATGGCCATCGCCTGTTGCGGCGAAAAGGCGGACGGCAGCGGCACCAGCCAGTCGCCGTCGACACGGGCTTTCTGCGCGAGGCCGCCCCAATGCGTTTCGCCGACGCCCCAGCCGTTGAGCACGACCTGATCGCCGGGGCGATAGTCCGGGTGCGTGCTCGCTTCGACTTCGCCGACGAGATCGATGCCGGGCACCATCGGGAACTTGCGGACCACCGGGCTCTTGCCGGTGATCGCCAGCCCGTCCTTGTAGTTCAGCGTCGAATAGCCCACGCGTACCGTCACGTTACCCGCGGGCAACTGCGCGTCCTCCAGCGTCTGGAGCCCGGCATGCTGCCCGGTTTCATGCCTGTCGATCACGATGCCTTGAAACATGTGTCCTCCTTTCTAGACCGATCGTCTAGTTAATGGCAAAAAAAATTCAGCGTCGCGGTAGTCCATTGAAGAAAAACTGCGCGAACAGGGTCAGCGGCGTGTCGCTGCGCTCCAGCTTCGCGCGCAGCACGGCGCCTTCCCAGCCGATCCAGAAGAATGCGGCCAGCTCGGCGGGATCGGCCGACCCGGCCAGTTCGCCGGCTTGCTGCGCGGCGGCCAGGCATTCGGCGAGGCGGCGTTGCCAGTCCTCGAACGTCATGCGCAGGCGTTCGCGGAAGCTTTCGGGCAACGCGCCCATTTCCTGCCCGAGATTGCCAATCAGGCAGCCGCGGCTGTACGCGTAGCGGGCCATGCCGTCCCGCGCATCGTCGACGAACGCGCGTACACGCTGCAGCGGCGAGCGTGCCGGATCGCTGAAATGCCGGTCCAGCTTGCGCGCGAAGAACTCGGCGTAGCGGTCGATCAGTTCGAGGCCGAACGCTTCCTTGCTGTCGAAGTAGTGATAGAAGGAGCCCTTGGGCACGCCGGCGCGCCCGAGGATCTCGTCGAGCCCGGTGGCCGAGAAGCCCTTTTCGGTGAGCACTTCCAGCCCGGTGCGCAACAGCATGTCCCGCGTGGCGACGAGGTCCTCGTGCTGTTTTGGTGGCCTGCCGCGACGGCGAGGCGGATCAGTTCGAACGTCCATGTGCGAATAATAGACCGTTCGTCTCGAAAATCAATGGCCCGTGTGCCGAGCCGGTCGGACGGGCCGTCGCGTCGGTGCTGCGCTGCAGGTGTCACGCCCCGGCCCGCGCGTGGCGTCGTGCGAACGTGTCCGCGGTCAGGCGACGAACGGCGCGTCGACCTGGACCCTGCCTGTGTCAAAGCAGCGATCAGGTGCCGTAGACGTTCTCGCAGAGCGCAACACTCGCCCCCAGCTTCCGGGAGAGATCGGCGGCCGCATCCAGTTGCGGTCGATCCAGCTCGCCCGACTCGTGCGCGACACTGAGGCGGGATGCAGGACCGGAAAGCGTCAGCGCCGCCATGAACTTGTCGCCGGCGCCGAAGACCGGCACCGCGAACGCTGCCGTGTGCACATCGCGCGCACCCGCGGTGAAGAGGGGCAGTGCCGGCGGCTTGTCATAGATCGGTTCGCCGAGTCCCCAGAAACGGATCACTTGGCTGATGGCCGTGTCATCGAGCGGCAGCATCGTCCCCGCGAGCCGCGTTTCACGCAGGCCTTCGGACGGCTCGGCCCGAAACAGACAGAGCCGCTGCCCGTTGTCGTGCACGTAGTACGATGCGCTTTCTTTCGTCAGCGCGGCCAGCGCATGCAGCGCCGGTTCGACCACCGTGGACAGATGGAAGGACTGCTCGTACAGCTTGCCGAGGTACAGCACGCGATGTCCGAGCGAATAGTTGCCGGACTGCGCGCGCACGACATAGCCCATTCGCTCCAGCGAGTTCATCAGCCGATAGACCGTCGTCTTGTGCATGCCGGATGCCTGCGACAGCGTCGCGAGCGATTGCGATTCGGCGCCGGGCTTGAAGCAGTCCAGCAGCGAAAGTGCCTTTTCCACGGCAACGACCCCGTCGTTTCCCATTTCTTCTCTCCCGTCGACATTCACTCGGAATTGTACAGAGTAAAACGCTGGTTTACCACGTAAAAGGGTAAACGCCAGTGCCATGACACGTGTCCTCTGGCTATAGTGATTTCACCATGTACACCATCGTTGTACATAGTACAACACTCAACCCGAGGTCGAATCATGAGCAACACATCCGCCAGCACTTCTCCGATCACGCGCGACATCGAACGCGTCGCGCCGGAACTCGTTCAGGCTGCCGCGCGCTACCAGGCCGCGATCCTGGCCGACGTCGCGGGCCGCCGCGGCACGGTGCATGGCCGCGTGCGGCCGTTGTCGCCGACGATGAAGGTCGCCGGCCCCGCGGTCACGGTCGAAGTCCGCGCGGGCGACAACCTGGCGATCCATGCGGCGCTCGCCGTTGCGAAACCGGGCGACGTCGTCGTGGTCGACGGCAAGGGCGACATCTCGTGCGCGCTGCTCGGCGAAATCATGGCGGCGCAGGCGAAGGCGAGCGGCATCGCCGGCATCGTCATCGACGGCGCGGTGCGCGACGCGCACGAACTGGCCAACGGCGACTATCCGATCTTCTCGGCCGGCCTCAATCCGTGCGGCCCGACCAAAAGCATCGCGGGGCGCGTGAATGCGCCGATCTCGCTGGGCGGCACGGCGGTGAATCCGGGCGACCTGGTGGTCGGCGACGCCGACGGCGTCGTCGTCATTGCGCGCGCCGACGTCGCGCGTATCGTCGATCTGGCGCAGAAGAAGCTCGACGTCGAAACCGCGCGTATCGCAGCGATTCACAAGGGAGACCTTCGTCCGGGCTGGATCGAGAAGGAGTTGCGCGCAGCCGGCATGCTGGCCGAAGGCGAGGCACTGTGATGCAGACCGCTTTGCACAAGCCCGTGGTCCTCGTGACCGCCGCCGACCTTGCGCCGCAAGCGCTCGAGATGCTCGCGCAGTTCGACGTCGTGTTCGCCGGCAAGCAACCGACCGAGGACGACATCGTGGCGCTCTGCGCCAGGCACAAGCCGGTCGCGATCGTCGTCCGGTACGGCAAGATCAACGCCCGCATCATGGACGCCGCCGAAAACCTGCAGGTGATTTCGAAGCACGGCAGCGGCATCGACGTGATCGATCAGGACGCAGCTGCCGTGCGCGGCATCGCGGTGCGCGCCGCGGTCGGCGCGAATGCGGCCGCCGTCGCCGAGCACGCATGGGCGCTGCTGCTCGCGTGTGCGAAGTCGGTTCCGCAGCTCGATATCCGCATGCGCGAAGGCCATTGGGACAAGTCGACGCACAAGTCCGTCGAACTCGACGGGCGCACGCTCGGCCTCGTCGGGCTCGGTTCGATCGGCCGGCGCGTGGCCGCGATCGGCGCCGCGTTCGGCATGAAGGTTCTCGCGTTCGATCCGTTCGCGAAGGAAGCGCCCGCCGGCGTGAAGCTCGTGCCGCTCGACATGCTGTACGCCGAGTCGGACGTCGTGTCGCTGCATTGTCCGTTGACGGCCGATAACCGCCGGATGCTCGACCGCGACACGCTCGCGCGTTTCAAGCGCGGCGCGATTCTCGTCAATACCGCGCGCGGCGGTCTGATCGACGAAGCCGCGCTTGCCGACGCGCTGGCGAGCGGCCACGTGCGTGCGGCCGGGCTCGACAGCTTCGACATCGAGCCGATGACGGTGCCGCACCCGTTCCAGCAGATTCCCAACGTGATTCTGTCTCCGCATATCGGCGGCGTGAGCGATGCCGCGTACGTGAACATGGGCAAGGGCGCGGCCGCCAACATCCTCGCGGTGCTCGACGAACGCGCGCACAGCGCGGCTTGAACCCTGGACATCGAGGTACGCATGTTTTATCTGACGAACCCCGACGTGCGCGAAGCCGAAGTGTTCACGCGCATGCCGGAAAAGTTTCGCAAGCCGGACGTCCGCACGGAATGGGCGCGCGCGAATCGCGGTGGAATGGTCACGGACTCCTTTCTCGAAGGGCCGGTCTGGGATCCGGACGGCTATCTGTTCGTGACCGACATTCCGCACGGGCGCATCTTCCGCATTTCGCCGTCGGGCGACTGGGATCTCGTCGTCGAATACGACGGCGAGCCCAACGGGATGAAGCGCTTCGACGCATCGCACCTGATCATCACCGACTACCGCAACGGCCTGATGCTGCTCGATATCGAGCGCGGTGAAGTGCGTCCGTATCTCGAGCGCCGCAACACCGAGCGCTTCAAGGGCGTGAACGACCTGACGTTCGACTCGGCCGGCAACATTTATTTCACCGACCAGGGGCAGACCGGGCTGCACGATCCGACGGGCCGCGTGTATCGGCTCTCGCCCGACGGCAAGCTCGACATGCTGCTCGGTACCTGCCCGAGCCCGAACGGGCTCGTCCTGTCACGCGACGAGAAGGTGCTGTTCGTCGCGATGACGCGCGGCAATGCGGTGTGGCGCATGCCGCTGCAGGCCGACGGCTCCGTCACCAAGGTCAGCCCGTTCTTCACGTCATACGGACCGAGCGGCCCCGATGGCCTCACCGTCGATCTCGAAGGCCGCCTGTTCGTCGCGAATCCGGGGCTCGGCCGCGTATGGGTGCTCAACCACTGCGCGGAGCCCGTCGAGATCCTGACCGGACCGAAAGGGGCGTCGCTCACGAGCGTGTGCTTCGGCGGCGCCGACATGAAGACGCTCTTCATCACCGAATCGACGTCCGGTTCGGTCCTGAAAGCGGACATGAGCATTGCCGGCCCGCTGCCGAAACAGGCAGCGAAGAAGGACTGAAACCCGCGAACCGGGAAGCCGCTCGCCGGTTTCCCGCCCGTATGCCGAAAGATCGCGCCGCCAGTCGCGCGACGAAGGAGACAAGCATGACCATTTCGCACGCGCTGCGTGCCGGCGATGACGTACCGCGTGCCGACGCATCGTCCGCGGAGCGCCTGGCCGGCGACGATTACGCGGCCAGCGAGCGCACGCTCGCGAAGGCGTTCCGGCGCATTCTGCCGTTCATCTTCGTCTGCTACGTGATCAGCTATCTCGACAGGACCAACGTCGGTTTTGCCGCGCTCACGATGAACAAGGATCTCGGTCTGACGGCCGAGCAGTTCGGTGTCGGTGCCGGCCTGTTCTTCATCGGCTACTTCCTGTTCGAGATTCCGAGCAACCTGATCATGCAGAAGGTCGGGGCGCGCGTGTGGATCGCGAGAATCATGATCACGTGGGGCCTGTTCTCGATGGCGACGGCGTTCGTCGTCGGACCGAAGAGCTTTGCGGCGGCGCGCTTTCTGCTCGGGCTCGCCGAGGCGGGGTTTACGCCCGGCATCTACCTGTATTTCACGCACTGGTTTCCCGGCAAGTGGCGCGCGAAGGTGACGGCCGCATTCCTCGTCGGCATCCCCGTCGCGAACATGATCGGCTCGCCGATTTCCGGTGCGCTGCTCGAACTCGGCGGCCTGCACGGGCTGCGCAGCTGGCAGTGGCTGCTGCTGATCGAAGGCGTTCCGGCCGTGATGCTCGGCATCGCGTGCCTGTTCGTGCTGGCCGACCGTCCCGAGAAAGCCGCGTGGCTCAGTGACGAAGAGAAGGCGTCACTCGCGAAGCGCCTCGCGTTCGAGCAGCGCGACATCGGCGCGAAGCACGGCAGCACACTGCGCGACGCGATGACGAACTGGCGCGTGTTCGTGCTCGCGTTCGTCAACTTCTGCGGGATCGTCGGCTCGCTCGGCGTCGGCTTGTGGATGCCGCAGATCATCAAGCAGTTCGGCGTCGAACACGCAGTGGTCGGCTGGCTGACGGCCATTCCGTATGCGATCGGCGCCTGCGTGATGCTCTGGTGGGCGCGCATCGCCAATCGCGCGATCAACCGCATTCCGTATGTCGCCGGTGCGCTGGCGGTTGCCGCCGTGGCGTTGTGCGCGAGCGCCTTCATTCATGCGCCGGCCTTCAAGCTGATCGCACTGTGCGTCACGGTGAGCGGGATCCTCGCATTCCAGGCGACGTACTGGGCTATCCCGTCGGGATTCCTCACCGGCCGTGCCGCCGCGGGCGGACTCGCGCTGATCGTGTCGGTCGGCAATCTCGGCGGCTTCGTCGGGCCGTCGATGATCGGCGCGCTCAAGCAATTCTCCGGCGGCTTCACCGCGCCGCTCATCGCCGTGTCGGGTGTGTTGCTGCTCGGCGCGTTGACCATCGCGTGGCTCGGCGATCCGGGCTCGGGCGCCGGCGAAGCGCCCGCAGCCCGCAAGACCTGAATTTCCCTTCGTCAGACCTACCCATAAAAAACAGTTTGGAGACTCCATGTTGTCGAATCAGGCCAGCCAGAATGCCCGCCCGAAACCCCGCTTCGCCCTCGGCGCCGTTACAGTCGCCAGCGCGACCTTGTGGTGTGGCGCCGCATATGCACAAAGCAGCGTCACGCTGTACGGCATTGCCGACGTCGGCATCGAGCACATCAACAACACGAGCACCGGCGGCGCGCAGACGCGCGAGGTGTCGGGCAATCTGTCCGGTTCGCGCTGGGGACTGAAGGGCGTCGAGGATCTCGGCGCCGGCATGAAGGCCATTTTCCAGCTGGAAAACGGCTTCAACATCAATGACGGCACGACTGCGCAGTCGACGAAAGGCCTCGGTTCGAACGCCGCCACGACGTCGCGAATTTTCGGCCGGCAGGCGTGGGTCGGGCTGGCGTACCGGGGCCAGCAGTTGACGTTCGGCCGCCAGAATTCGCTCTTCTACGAACAGGCCGTGGCGTTCGACCCGATGGGCGCGTCGTCGCGGTACTCGTTGCTGTCACTCGACTACGCGGCGGCCGCGCGTATCGACAATTCGGCGAAGTACACCGGCGTGTTCGGTCCGCTGACGGCGCAGGCCATGTATAGCACCCGCTACGACACCGGGTACGGCGCCGAGGTGCCGGGCGCGCAACTCACCGGCCGCTTCTTCAGCGGGGCGTTGACTTTCGCGCAAGGGCCGCTCGCCGCGAGCGTGTCGTACGAGCAGCGCAACAGCAACACCGTTGCGACGAACACGGGCACCGAGCGTCGCGCGACGGCCGCCGCGTCGTATGCGATCGGACCGGTCAAGGGATTCGCCGGCTATCGCTACCTCCATGCGTCGAACGCGTTCCTGCCGGCAAACCCGATCCGTGTCGCGAACGGCGCCGAAGCCAGCGCGGCGAACCTGTACTGGGCCGGCGCGCAATACGCGGTGTCCCCGGCGTTCGTGGTCACGGCAACCGCCTATTACCAGGACGTGCATTCGACCAGCGCCGACCCGTGGCTCGCCGTGCTCTGTGCGGACTATCTGCTGTCGAAGCGCACCGATATCTATGCGACGGCCGGTTTCGCGCGCAACAAGGGTGGCTCCGCGCTCGGCGTGAACGGCTACGGTACGGTCGCATCCGATCACAACCAGACGGGCGTGGTGATCGGCATGCGCCAGAAGTTCTAAGGCGATTGCGATGCAGACCGTTCTCGCACCCCATCTTCCCGTCAGGCCCGAGTGGCTCGCGTTGCGCGACGAGCCGGTGCTCGAACCCGAGCTGGCCATCGTCGACGCCCATCACCACCTGTGGGACCGACAGACCGGTCGCTATCTCGCGGACGAGTTCGGTGCGGACGTGCACAGCGGACATCGGGTCGTGTCGACGGTCTACGTGCAGTGTCGATCGATGTTGCGTGCAAGGGGGCCAGAGGCGTTCAAGCCGGTGGGCGAAGTGGAATTCGCGAGCGGCGTCGCCGCGACGTTCGACAGCGGCGCATACGGTTCCGCGCGGTGCTGTGAGGCCATCGTCGGCGGCGCCGATCTGTCGCTCGGCGCGGAACTCGATGCGGTGCTCGACACGATGCTGCAGGTGTCCGGCGGGCGACTGCGCGGGATTCGCAATCCGCTCGCGTGGCATGCGAGCCCCGACGTGCGGTCGAGCCCGGTGACGCCGCCGCGCGACCGGATGTCGGCCCCGGCTTTCCGGCGGGGCGTGACGACGCTGGGCCGCTACGGGCTGTCGCTCGACGCGTGGGTCTATCACACGCAGCTCGACGACCTGTACGAACTCGCGCGCGCATGCGAGGACGTCACCGTCGTCATCGATCATTTCGGCGGTCCGCTCGGCGTGGGCCCGCATGCCGGCCGGCGCGCGGAAGTCCATGCGCAATGGAAATGGCAACTCGCGCGTCTCGCCGCGCTGCCGAACACGCGCATGAAGCTCGGCGGCGCGGGCATGACCGTGTTCGGTTTCGACTTCGCCGCGCGCGACCTGCCGCCGTCGTCGCAGGAACTGGCGGCCGCGTGGCAGCCGTATTTCGACACTTGCGTCGAGCTTTTCGGCGTCGATCGCTGCATGTTCGAAAGCAACTTCCCCGTCGACAAGGGGATGTTCAGCTATCGCGTGCTGTGGAACGCCTTCAAGCGACTCGCGTCCGCGATGTCGGCCGATGAAAAGGCCGCGCTGTTCGGCCGGACGGCCGCCTCGACGTATCGCGTCGCGATTCCCGGAGACAACCCATGAAGACGAGTGCAACCGTGGCGGCGCAGGACATCGATTCCGCAGCCGCGGAAAAAGGGTTCACGCGCGTGACCGGTATCGAGTGGCGTTCGCTGTCGCTCGCGGGGCTCGGCTGGACGTTCGAGAGCTACGATTCGTTCCTGTTGTCGCTGCTGCTGCCGACGCTCGCGTTGCAGTTCGGGCTGAGCAAGGCGCAGCTCGGCATGTTCACCAGCGTCACGGCGGCCGGACAGATCGTCGGCGGCATTCTGTTCGGCTTCGTGTCGGACCGGATCGGGCGCGTGCGCACCGCGCTGCTCTGCGTCGGCATCTACTCGCTGTTTTCCGGCCTGATCGCATTTGCGCCCGACGCGCACTCGTTCGCCACGTTGCGCTTTTTCGGCGCGCTCGGCATGGGCGGAACCTGGACCGCCGGCGCGGCGCTCATCGCGGAGACCTGGCACCCGAGCCGGCGCGGCAAGGGCGGCGCGCTGATGCAGATGGGCCTGCCGATCGGCGCGATTCTCGCGATCGCGATCTCGGGCATCGTCGGCGCCGCGCATGGCGGATTGGCCGGCGACAGCTGGCGCCTGCTGTTCCTGATCGGCGCGTCGCCGTTCTTCATTCTGTTCTGGGTCGCGCGCAAGACGCCGGAATCGCCGATCTGGCTCGAACGCAGGCACGCGAAGTCGCAGGCCCGCAAGCTCGACACGGCAAGTCGCGAGAAGCTGAACGTGCGCGGCCTGCTCACCGCCTTCTGCTTCATCTTCTTTCTGCAGTACCTCTACTGGGGTGTATTCACGTGGACGCCGACGTTCCTCGTCACGGTGAAGCACCTCGACTTCGTGCATAGCCTGAAGTTCGTGCTGGCGCTGCAGTTCGGTGCGATCGCCGGGTTCCTGCTGTTCTCGGCATGGGTCGACCGGCTCGGCCGGCGGCCGATGTTCCTGGCGTACCTGCTGGTCGGTGCGCTGGCCGTCGGCGTATACATCGTGTCGGCGAATCCGTTGCTGCTGATGACCGCGATCTTCCTGACCGGCTTCAGCGTGAACGGCATCTTCGCGGGTGCCGGCCCGTTCCTCGCGGAGATCATCGGCAATACGGCGTCGCGCGGATTCTTCATGGGTCTCGCATACAACGGCGGTCGGCTCGGCGGTTTCATCGCGCCGTTGGTCATTGGTTCGCTGGCGTCGACGTCGGGCGGGTTCGTGCTCGGGCTCGCGACGACGATCGTCGCGTTCATCGCCGCGGCCGCGGTCGTGTTGTTCGCGCCCGAGACGCGCGGAAAGGCGCTGTCATGAACGTGGCAACGCAAGCGGGGTGGGTGAACAGGCTGTTTCCCGCGCTGTCGGAGGCGTCGCTGCGGCGCTACCTGAGCGGGCAGGTCGCGTCGGTGCTCGGCAGCTGGACGCAGAACGTCACGCTGAATCTGCTGATCTATCACCTGTCCGGCTCGGCGGCGATCCTCGCGCTGCTCAACTTCCTGCTGTACGGGCCGCAGCTGATCGTCGCGCCGGTGGCGGGCTCGCGCATCGGCTCGGCCAATGCGCGCCGCGTGACGCTATGCGTGCTGACGACGTCGCTGCTGCTGACGGGCAGCCTCTTCACGTTGTCGCTGCTCGGCCTGCTCGGCGTGAAGCTGATCCTCGCGCATGCGCTGGCGATCGGCGTGTCGAGCGCGGTGGAAACGCCGGCGCGGCAGGTGCTGCTGCTGACGAGCCTGCAGGATGCGACGCACACGTCCAACGCGGTCGCGATGAACACGATGGTCTACAACGTCGGGCGCATGGTCGGCCCGACCATCGCCGGCTTCGTCTATCCGACGCTGGGCCCCAGGACGTCGTTTGCGATCTATGCGCTCGCGCTGTGCTTCATGGCGGCGTGCGTGCGGTCGATCCGGACGGCGTCGGCGGACCGCCCGTCGCGCGCGGAGAGCGGCCTGCGCGACGCGGTCGGCTATGTGCTGTCCGATGCGTTCTCGGCCCGCTATCTGCCGATTCTCGCGTGCATCGGCCTGTTTGCCGGCAGCTACCAGACGCTCGTGCCGCTGCTCGCGGACCAGGGCTTTCACGACGCGGCGCGCTTTACCGGCGTGTTCTTCGCGTGCGCCGGCGCCGGGTCGTTGAGCGCGGCGGTGCTGCTGTCGTCGGCGTTCGGGCCGCGCGCCTCGCACCGGTTCATCGCGTATGCGCCGTGGACGGCCGTCGGCGCGCTGGCCGTGCTGGCCGCGACCACCGATGCGGCGGGATCGATCCCCGCGTTCTATGTACTCGGCTTCAGCCTCACGTTCGCGGCCACGTCGACGAACGCGACCATTCAGCGCCAGTGTCCGGATCACGTGCGCGGGGGGCTCGTCGGGATGTATGGCATGGCCTACAACGGCACGATGCCGTTCGGTTATCTGCTCGTCGGCAGCGCATCCGAGGCGCTCGGCGTGCGACACACCTTCGCCGCCATGGCCGCCGTGCTCGCCTGCGGCGTCATCGCGGTCATCGCGTGGCAACGGTTCACAGAAACGCGCTCAGGCGCACAATAAACGGAGACAACATGCACACCGGTTTCATGGAAGCGTCCGCGATCGAGCGCCGGACCATACGCAAGGTCGTCTGGCGACTCATTCCCTTTTTGATGATCTGCTACCTGCTTGCCTTCATCGACCGGGGCAACGTCGGGATGGCGTCGTTGCAGATGAACCATGACCTCGGGATGTCGGCGCAGGTGTTCGGTTTCGGCAGCAGTCTGTTCTTCATTTCGTACTTCTTTTGCGAAGTGCCGAGCAATCTCGCGCTGCAGAAATACGGCGCGCGGATCTGGATCGCCCGGATCATGATCACGTGGGGCATCGTGTCGGCAGCGACCGCGCTCGTGCACAACGCGACGACGTTCTACGTGCTGCGTTTCCTGCTGGGTGCGGCCGAGGCCGGTTTTTTCCCCGGCGTGCTGCTTTATCTGTCGTACTGGATTCCCGCGCAGTATCGTGCGCGGATCGTCGCGACGTTCATGGTCGCGATTCCGGCCGCGAGCTTCATCGGCTCGCCGATCTCCGCGCTGCTGTTGCAGATGGACGGCGTCTGGGGCCTGCGCGGATGGCACTGGCTGTTCATCCTCGAAGGCGTTCCGACCGTGCTGCTCGGCATCGCGTGCCTGTTCGTGCTGACGAACAAGCCGGACGACGCGAGGTGGCTCGACGACGACGAGCGCGCATGGCTCACGACCGCGCTGGCCGCCGGCCACAAGACGCGCAAGAAGGTGCCGTCGCTGCCGCTCACGCAGCTGTTCCGCAACCGCTACGTGCTGTGCCTCGCGCTCGTCGACACGTGCGCTTCCGCGGCAGGCAGCACGCTCTCCGTGTGGCAGCCGCAACTGCTGAAGTCGTTCGGCTTGACCGTCATGGAGACCGGCCTGCTGAATTCGGTGCCTTACGCGGTGGCCTCCGTCCTGATGGTCTACTGGGGCCGTCGCTCGGACCGCGTCGGCGAACGGCGCTGGCACACGGTCGTGCCGATGCTGCTGATCGGCGTGGGCCTGTTCGCGACGTCGCTGAGCGGATCGCTGCTGCCGACGGTCTGCATGCTCTGCGCGGTGCTGGTCGGCGCGTATTCGTTCAAGGGCCCGTTCTGGGCGCTTGCGACCGACATGCTGTCCAACAGCACAGTGGCGGCCGGGCTCGCGACGGTCAATGCGATCGCGAACCTGCTTGGCGGCGGGCTGATGGTGAACGTGTACGGGTGGGTGAAGGCGGCGACGGGCAGCTACGCGCTCGCGTTGATGCCGCTCGCGATCCTCACGCTCGTGAGCGTCGCGACGCTGCTGCTGCTTACGCGCAATCATTCGGCGGGCAAGCTGGTTGGCAAGACGGAGACCATCTGATCATGGCGCGCATCGCGAGACGCGAATTCCTCAGGATCGCGGGCGCCACGCTGGCTTCGGCTGCATTGCCGAGGCTGGCCGCGGCCGACGAAGCGTGGTCGAGCGGCACCGAGCGGCCGGCGTTCCAGTTGCCCGAAGGGGCGATCGACTGTCACATGCACATCTACGACGATCGGTTTCCGGTCGCGCCGGGCACGACGCTGCGCCCGCCGAATGCGACTGTCGCGCAATACCGGAGCGTGCAGACGCGGATCGGCGTGAAGCGCAACGTGGTCGTGACGCCGTCGACATACGGGACGGACAACCGCTGCACGCTGGCGGCGCTCGCGCAGTTCGGCGGCGACGCGCGCGGCGTGGCAGTCGTCGACGGCACCGTGAGCGACGACGAACTTCTGGCGTTCGATCGTGGCGGCGTCCGTGCGATCCGGTTCAACCTGAGCTATCCGGGCGCGACGACGCTCGACATGCTGGCGCCACTCGCCGCGCGCATCGCAAACCTTGGATGGCATATCGAGCTGGTGGTGCAGGGCGCGCGGCTGCCGGAGCTCGAGCGTCATCTTGCGGTGCTGCCTTGTCCGCTCGTCATCGACCATATCGCGCATGTGCCGCAGCCCGGTGGCCTGTCGTCGGCCGCGTTTCGCACCGCGCAACGCCTCGTCGAAAAGGGCCATACGTGGATCACGTTGTCGGGGCCGTACGTCGACAGCAAGACGGGCGCGTCTGCCTACGACGATGTCGCGCCGGTCGCGAAGGCGCTGATCGACATGGCGCCGGAGCGCATGCTGTGGGGCACCGACTGGCCGCACCCGACGGAGAAGACGGACAAGCCGGACGATGCAAGCTTGCTGGACGTGATCGCCGGCTGGATCGGGAGTGCGGACTGGCAGCAACGGATATTCGTCACGAACCCGGCGAAGCTGTATGGATTTGCATAGCGCGGGGAGGCTGTCGCGAGACTCCTCCGCGAACATGCGTCGTTTTTGAACCAGTGTCCGGAATCATTGCTCATTCGACATTGTGAGGACGGCGAGCCGGGTGCCAGAATCGGCTGACGGTATCTGGACAGGCCGATGCCGCACGCGTTCGATCAATCACCCGGAATCCTGAATACCATGCCCTATCTGCAACTGGACGTGAACGACCACTATTCGGTGGAAACCAAGCAATCGCTCGCCGCCAAAATGAGCGAGACCTATGCGCGGATGATGTCGGTCGATATTCGGCGTATCAGCGTCGCGATCCGCGAGTTGGGGCAAGGCGGTGTCTGGCGTATTGCCGAGGCCGGCGAAGCGCCTGTCCCGGTTGCCGTGATGATGCTGGATATCCGACGGGGTCGCCCGCCCGGGCAGCGCATGGAAGTGGCGCAGGCACTTTGCGCGCATTGCGTGGAGATACTCGGCTTGCGCGAGGATCGGCTCAATGTCGAATTCACGCAGCATTCCGGCGATGAAATGTACCACCCGGCGCTTGGCGGCTATAGTCCGGAGTGGGCGCCCGGCGAGCAGTAGATTTTCCGCCAGGACCGCTAGCTGCCTGCAGCCCTGGCACTTCATCGACGGAGACCCGCTCGTCATTCGCGATGGGCGAAGCGAGCGCTCACGGTTTGGGCAAGCAAGACGGCGCGTACCTGTCCGCCGATTGGTTCAACCAGTCCTAGTTCATGAGCGGCGCAACCCCGGAGGCTCGCTGTATGGTCTGCGGGGGTTGCCCAAACGCGCGCAGAAATGCTTGGCGCATGCGCTCGCGGTCGCCGAAGCCGGTTTCTCTCGCAATGATTTCGATCGGGTGGCGCGTCGTTTCCATCATCAGGCGGGCGGCTTCGATGCGCAGCCGCTCAACCGCCTTGGCGGGGGATTGCCCCGTCTCCTCCCGGAACACGCGGCTGAATTGGCGCGGGCTCAAACGTGCCGCCTCTGCCAGGCGTTCCACCGACAGATCGCTCGCCAGGTTTTCGCTCGCGTAGGTCAGCGCCATTTGCACGCGGTCCGATCGCGCGTTCAGTTCCAGCAAGGTCGAGAATTGCGACTGGCCACCGCCGCGCCGTTGGTACAGCACGAGCTTGCGCGCGACCATGCGTGCCGTTTCCAGCCCGAAGTCGCTTTCGACGATCGCGAGGGCGAGATCCACCCCGGCGCTCATGCCGGCCGAAGTCCAGAACTGACCGTCTACGACGAAGATGCGATCTTCGTCGAGCTGCACGTTCGGATATTGCTTCTTGAAGTCCCGCGCGTGATACCAGTGCGTCGTGGCCCGTTTCCCGTCGAGGAGCCCGGCGGCCGCGAGGACGAAGGCTCCCGTACATATCGACGTAATGCGCCGCGAGTGGAAGGGCGCGCGATGCAGGAAGTCCACCAGCGTCGCCGACGGAAGCCGGCATTCGTTGTCGCCGGCGACGATCAGCGTGTCATATCCCGCTTTGGCCAGCGGTTCGGTGTTGACCGAAAACCCCTGCGACGACATGACCGCGCCGCCGTGCTCGGACACGATCCGGAACTGATACACCTCCTCGCCGCGGAGCAGGTTCGCATATTCGAACACGCTCGCCACCGCGAGCGCGAGCGACTGGAAATTTGGGTAAACAACGAGCCCTATGGTGTGCATGACGTCCGCCATGTGGGTGTCCTGATCAATTGAATCTAGCATAAAACGGACATCGTCACGGGCTGCGGCGGCGTGTCGTCAGCTGGCATTGCGCGCGGCCGCCTTCAGGAAGCAAAGCGCCGTGCGGAGCCAACTACAGCAGCGATTTTGGGTAATCGGAGGCCTCTTCCAAAGGACGAATCCGCAAGGTTTCCGGTCAGCGCGCGGATGGCATGAATCATTGCATATATGACATTGAGGATGAGTTCAGTCGAAGCCAGAATTCGTTCCACGAACCGACACCCGGTCGGCTCAATTCACGGAAAGGAAAAATCATGACCACGTCCACGAAAGGCACCGCGCTGATCACCGGCGCATCGGCTGGCATCGGCGCCATTTACGCAGACCGCCTCGCGAAACGCGGCTACGACCTCATCCTGGTGGCGCGTAACCAGGACCGTCTGAGCACGCTCGCGCGCCGCCTCATGGCCGAAACCGGCCGCTCGGTCGAGACCGTCGCCGCCGATCTGAACGGCAAGGCCGCGCTCGCGAAGATCGAAGGCATCCTGCGCGAGAACAGCAGCATCACGATGCTGGTGAACAATGCGGGAATCGGCTCGGTCGCGTCGATTCTCGACAGCGACGTCGATGCGATGGAGTCGATGATCAATCTGAATATCACCGCGCTCACGCGCCTGACTTACGCCGTCGCACCGGTGTTCGCCGGCAAGGGCACGGGCACCATCATCAACATCAGCTCGGTCGTGGGTATCGCGGCCGAACTGCTCAACGGCGTTTACAGCGCATCGAAGTCGTATGTGCTGAGTTTCGGTCACACACTTCAGCGCGACCTGGCGGACAAGGGCGTGCGCGTGCAGACCGTGCTGCCTGCGGCGACGGCGACCGAGTTCTGGGATGTGGCCGGCTATGCGAAGCAGAAGGAGGCCGCCAGCACGATGACGGCCGACGACCTGGTGGATGCCGCGCTTGCGGGCCTCGATCAGGGCGAGCTCGTGACGATCCCGACGCTGCACGACGGCGACGGCTGGACGCAATGGGAAGCGGCCCGCCGCGCACTCACTCCCCAGTTCGCCAACGCCAAGGCCGCTCCGCGCTACGTGGCAGATGCCGGGACCGGCGCTTGAACCGGCTCACTCGATTTTTCGGAAGGTATCGATGATGAACATCCTCGAGATCGGCGCTGCCGTACTCACTACGGCGACCGCGGTGCGCAGCAGCATGTCCCCTGTGGCGACGAGGTCCCCGGGCTGTTTCGGTGGCCTGCCGCGGCGGCGAGGCGGATCAGTTCGCAGGTCCATGGGCGACTGATAGACCGTTCGTCTCAAAAATCAATGGCGCGCAGACGGCGTTGGCCTCGCCGACATTGATCCGGCACCCGTGTCCACCCTCATTTGGGGTAAGCGCTTACTGGTCGGGGGCAGTAGGCGCGGGCACGACGTCGTTGTATCGGCACGCGCGATCGACACGCACCGCGGTGGCTTGCGGCCTTGCCGGGTATGGCCGCGTAGGCAGCCCCCGTGTCGAGATGCGCGGCGTTGCGTCCCTACCGAGCAGCCACTCGAAACTACGAAGTGGGCGGATGGGCGCTCGCGAGGCTTCCCCTAGCATGGACGCTGCGGGAAAAGCGATTTCATCGAGAGGGGGCCGCATGTTGATCGGACCGGACGGACGCGTTGCGTCGCTGCACTACGAACCGCCGTCGCTGCCCCTGCCGCCGCCGCCCACGGCGGCGGCGGCAGGGGCAGCGACGGCGAAAGCGGGCCTGCAGGCGCAGCTCGGCGATCAGCCCCCGTCGAACGGCGCGTCGCTTGCCGACGCGCTCAGAAAGCTCCGCGAAAAGGATGCGGCGAGCGCGGCGGACGCGCTCGCACGCGCGGCGATCCTGTTGCAGGCGCAGTACGACGCGATCCATCACCGAGCGACGTCCCCCGGCGTCGATCCGATCGGGGAGGCGGAGAGCGAAGTCGGGCTCACGCACCAGTTCGATCAGGACACGCTCGACGCTGCCGCCCGATCGCTGTCGAACGGCGCGCTCCCGACCGCATCCGCGGTCCCGTCGAGCACGGCGCCAGCCGTGAGCCTCGTCGATGCGCGCGGCGCGATCCAGGCGGGGCTGAACGACGGGCTCACGTGGTCGGAGGCGGTCAACGCCGCGCGCGTGCAGTTTGGCGGCTCGACGCAGAACGAGACGGTGCTCGATGAAGCGGCGCTGACGATTCAGGGAGACGCACTCGCCCACGGCGCCGATGCGAGCCAGGGCGACGTGTTGGGCGATGCCGCACGGCAGGTCGCGAGCCTGCATCTGTTCGACGATGCGCACCAGCGCGCCGCGCTTGCCGCGCTGAAGACGACCGCGGCGCCGTCGCCGGCGCTTGCGTCCGACGCGACGCGGGCGGACACCATCTGGACGTCGCTGCAGCACGACACTGCCGCTCACGCGGCCCCGGCGCAGATCGCGGCCGACTGGCGCGCCTATCACACAGCGTTGAGCACCGAGCTCGACGACGCGGCCGGCCGGCCGGCGGCGGGCACGACCGGCACGGCGGACTGGGCGACCGATCCGTCGCAGCGCAACCGGCGCTGGTTCGCCGAGCGGGCGGTGCTGGCGGCGAATACGGCGGCCGGCATGCACGGGCCCGCCGCGGGCGACCTGTCGACCGCGCTCGATGCGAGCGAAGTGCTCGATGCGATGGAGGCCGCGCCCGCAAGCGCGAACGCGAACGGGGCCGCGAACCTGAAGGCCGCGCAGGTGCTCACGCAGCAGCTTGCGGGCGTATCGCCGACCGACGCGCTGTACCAGCAGGTGATGAGCGATCCGCGCACGGCGGTGCTGGAGAACGCGGCGTTCGGCGACATTACCGGCGTGCAGGGCGCCGGCGCGCAGGCAACGCTGACCGCCGAGGGCACGGCGTTGTCGGGCTACCGGGGCACGGTGCTGTTCCCGGCGCTGCTGCACGACACGCTCGCATCGGATACGACGCAGCACACCCTGCGCGCGGTCGGCGTGCCGGACAACCTGCAGGGCATCGCGAACCTGCTCGATCCGCTCGCGCAGGCGTCGCCCGAGCTGGCGCAGGCGCTGTTCACGCAGATGCAGGGCAAGATCGACGGGCTGATCCGGCAAGGGCCCGACGTGATCCAGCACATCGATGCGTCGCGCGGCGACGATACGTACTACGGACCACTCGCGCGCATCATCGACGACGCCGGCGGGCCGCGGAACGCGGCGACCCGGCCGGAGGTCGACGCGCTGCGCACGCAGTTGCAGCAGCAACAGACGCAACTCGACGAAGGCGGCACGGAGGCGCTGAGCAACCCGTTCCAGTCGCTCACGTTCCTGCACGACCCGCAGCACAACCGATCGACCGCGGTCTACCAGGCGCTCATCGACGAAGCGCCGACGAGCGAACTCGCCGGGACGCTCGAAAAGTACACGGGGCTCAAACCGTCGTCCACGGCGGCAACGGTGTCGGTCCGGCCGGCCGACGCCAGTGCACTCGCGCAGGCACAGGCAGCGCTCGACGCGCAACTGGGCGGCGGCCCCGTGAATGCGCAGACGCTGCAGAAGGCGCTCGATGCGGCCAGGGCCGCGACGGACCGGAACGGGGCGCTCGCGAACGCGGCGATCGGCGACACGACCTGGGCGCAGGCCGCGATCGTCGAGCAGGCGCGGGCCGACAGCCAGACGAATGCCGACGGCAACGCGAACGGGCCGCAGGATCCGATCGAACGGGCGGCGGGCGAGCTGTCGGGCGATCAGCTGTTCGATGCGAATACGCTGGTGACTGCCGCGGACGCGCTGCGGGGCGGTACGCTGGCCGACGGCAGTACGCTCGCCACGCAGCAGCAGATCCCGTCGCTGATGGACGGCGGGCGCGCAGCGGATTACATGCAGCGACTCGTGAACGACGGCATGACGATGCGCGAGGCCATCGTGCTCACGCGTGCGTGGCTCGGCGGCACGCCGGCGTCCGAATCGACGCTGGTGCAGGCGGCGTTAACGGTGCGCGCCGGGCAGCAGGACATCATGCAGCAGTACCTCGGCGATCCGAGCCAGGACCCGATGAAACTGGCCGCGCAGCAGCTCGATGCGATGAAGCAGGCGCCGGACGGCAGCGCGCCCGGCCCGGCGAACGTGCTCGACCCCGCGCTGATCGCGCGGACGGTCGATGGCACGCCGGCATCCGACGGCCGGCCGGCGGTGCCGGGCTGGGCGCAGGATATCAAGCCGGACCTGGCGGCGCTCAATGGCAAGGACGGGCTGATCGCGCAGGCGCAGCACGCGTATGACGCGTGGCAGCGTGCGCAGGCGGGCGCCGCCGCGAATCCGCAAGATGGCCATGCGCGGGACGCGGCGAGCACCGCGCTCACGCAGTATCACGCGGCACTGTCGGCGGCGCTCGATGCGGCGGCGGGGCGTGCACCGAACGACAGCGGCTGGCAATCGGACCCGGCGTACGTGGACACGCTGTGGAAGGCTCAGATCGCGCTCGCGCAGCAAATTCAGGCGGCGCCGGGGCAGGATGCGCCGGCAGACGGCGCGGTGCTCCAGCAGTGGCAGCGCGGACTCGACGCGCTGCAGATCATCGGCCGCGTACAGGCGGCCCAGCGGTTGGCGACGCCGCCCGGCGCGGATCCTTCCGCCGGCAACGTGAGCGCCGCGCAGACGCTGACCGCCGAGACGGCCGGACTGCAGCAGGCCGATCCCGGGCTCTATCAGCAGGTGATGGGCGACGCGTTCGTCGGCAATCTCGGGAAGGCCGCGCTCGCGAGCATCGCCGGCGCTGCCGCGCCGCCGTGGGTCTGTCCGGCCAACGGCGACGCCGGCGCGGATGTGAACGCGCGATTGCACGCCGCCGGCTCGCTGCTGCAGCAGTACCAGTCGACGGTGATCTACGCGCAACTGAAGGACGCCGTGGCGGGCGATCCGGCCATGCAGCAGCTGTTTGCGACGATCGAAGACGAGGTGCGGTCCCGCAAGCGCGATGCGGACAAGCTCGGGCTGCTCGCCGACCTGGTGCAGGGAAGCGGCAGTACGGACCTGTCCGCGCAACTCGTGCATCAGATGTTCGGCGCGGGGGGAACGCAGCCGGTTTTTTCGCCTGAGCAACTGGTTGCGTGGACGCGCAACGCGAACGACCCGACGCAGGTTTCGCGCATCTACTGGTGGGCGGGCGGCGCGCAGAACCAGGACATGACCGATCTGCGCCACGCGCTCGAGACGATGGTGACGCGCGACGATCCGACCTTCGGTGGAGAAAGCCGCGATTCGAAGCTCAACCCGCAGCACCGGGTGATCAGCAAGGGCGGTTCGGTGGTGTGGGGCGAGGATCTCGGCTTCGGCGGCCTTCGCAAGCACGACCAGCCGATGCAGCTCGCGCGGGACATGCTGGGCGACGATGCGATGGATCCGCTCGGCAAGGAGATCGCCCGCGAGACCGGGTACCAGGACACGGGCAAGCCGGCCGCCGGCGTGAGCGTGAGCGCGCCGGGCCAATCGGCGCTGCCGACCGATGCGGCGTACGTGCCGGGTGCGGGCCCGGCGGTGAGCACGGGCGGCGGTCTGGTGGGGCTGCCGTTGCCGGACGGGATGCAGACGCTCGGCAGCGACGCCGCGCTGCTGAATGCGGCCGGGTCCGCCTACGGCGTGACGGTGGCGCGCATGCCGACGACGCTCGCGCAGGAGCAGGCGCTGTCCGACGGGACGTTCGCGTTGTACGACCCGAACGAGACGGTGTTCGACGCGAGCGGCCACAAGACGACGCTGGGTCAGGCGGTCGACAACCTGAAGCAGGGCGAGGGCGTGCGCACGCCGAGCGGGCTCGCGCCGGTGACGCTCGCGTCGCTGGCGGGCGAGTGGTGGAACAGCCGCCGGCCAAGCCAGGATCAGAAGGGCACGCCGTTCACGCTGCTGGAGGGGCTCTCGGCGAACGGCGGGCTGGTCGACGTGGGGCCGGCCGATCCAACCGCACGCCACGGGTACGCGGACTGGCAGTCGCACACGGGTTTCGCGAAGGGTTTCATGATCGCGCAGCCGCACTGGGTGGTGAACGCGCAGGGGCAGGACCTGACGGATGCCGCGTACTTCGTCGACTACAAGCCTGATATGGGCTGGTGGGAGCGGTGGGGCGCGGACCTGCAGATCGCGGGGACGGCGGCGGCAGGTGTGCTGGCGCTGGCGGCGGCGCCGGAGACGGCGCCGCTGTGGTTCGCGCTGATGTCGGAAGCTGCCGATGCCTACCTCACATGGAGCGCAACGGTCGGCACGGTCAACGCGGCGAAGCAGCTGTCGACGGCGCGCGGACGGGGCGATTGGGTGAACTGGCTGGGCCTGGCGGCGAACCTGTCCGGCGGGGCGGCGAGCGGATTCGGGACAGTCGCGCGGGCAGCGACGATCGGCGACCGGCTTGCGTCGGGGGCGAGCGCCTATGCGGACGTGGCACGGGTGACGACCGTGGCGCGAGGCACGAACGCGCAGCAGTTCGCGAACGTGCAGGCGCTGGCGGCGGTAAACGGCATGCGAGCGGTGACGACGTTCGACGACACGCTGCCGGCGCAGTGGTTGACGCGTGCGACGACCGCTACGGAGGGCAGGATGCAGGGCACGGCGGCCTTCGCGGAGATCATGCAGGCGTGGCAGGGCAGCACGACGTCCAGGCTGCTGGGCGGCGCGGCAATGGTCACGAACGGCACGGCGATGGCGCAACAGGCGGCGGTATTGACGCACGCGGCGCTGGCGGGCAAGCCGGTGACGGCACAGGACTGGCTGAGCCTGGCGAGTTCGGCAGGCTTGACGGCACTTGGTTTCGGCGTCGCGCGCGCCAACGGCGTCGACGACAGCGATGCGCCGTTGCGCGCGTATCACCCCGCAGACTCATGGATCACCGCGCGGCCGGGCACGGCCATACCGCCGACACGCAGTTATACGGTTCCCGACGCGACCCGCCGGAATCCCGTTGAACTGGCGAATGTCCTGTCGAACGTGCTGGGTTCGCAAGGCAGCATCGACCACGCGACTTACGTCGTGCTTGCGCGGGATAGCGAGAACCCGGCGCAGAGCGGTTTGACCCTTGTCTCGCTCCCCCCGGGTACCTTGCCCGGTCTCGGTCAACCGCTCACCAGCCAGTCCCTGTTTGACGCGCGAACGTTCGGCAACGCCACGTCGACGCACGGCATTGCAATCGTCGATGAGCGCGGGATAGCGGCGGACGGCACGGTGCCGCCAGCGGCGGTGATCGGGACGATCAAGGCCGGGCGGCCGTTGGAGTATCCGATCGAGATCGAGGTCAATGGCGGCTACACGAAGCCGATCCGCTTCACGTATAAGCATTCGGGGCGTGCGACCACGTGGCCGGCGATCGAGATCGACGAGAAGACGGGTGGCTGGGTCGTACACGACGCCGTGCGCCAGAACGGCGACCTGATGGACGCGTTCATTTCGGCGCTGGCAAGCAGCGGCGGTCGGCTGGCCGGCACGCGCTACGTGGCCATCGGCACGAAAGGCGGCAGCGATCCTGTCAATCCCGCCGTCGCGATCGTCGACGATTCGGGCCGAGTCGTCGCGACGCTGCGGCTCGGGGCGGCCGAGAATCCGACCGGGATGGATTCGACTGCGAACGGTTGGCGGGCGGATTTCATGCGCGATTACGCAGGCAGCGTGTCGGTCATGTACCCGGCCGGCTTCGACATGAACGAGCCGCTGATTCGTAACTGGAACGGCCAACTCGTCGACGTGATCAACGCGCGGGCGGGCGGCGGCCGCACGCAACTGCCGAGCTATCCACCTCGAGAAGCCGATCTCGCCGTGTACATCAACGCCTTCGATAGCTACCCGGAGAACCGCTTGCTCGGCGTCGATGAATCCGGCAGGCGCAACCCATTGTTGCTGCCTGTGCCGCCGGGCTATTTCGGCGTCGATCAACATGCAGGCCCGAAGGGGTTTCTCAATTCCGTGGGCAACGTACTGACTCCCGAACAGGAGGCGGCACTGATCATCGGCGCGGGGTGGGACGGCAAAAAGCCGATCCTGTTCTATTCGTGCGGACCGGGTGCGCAGTTCACGCGCAGCGACGGCCGGCAGATGGAGGCACCGCTGATTCAGCAGGTCACCGACGCATTGCAGCGGTTGTACCCGCTGATGCGCGGCAAGTCGGTCGATCCGGGCTTTCACACGATCGCGGCCAACCGCCCCGTCGCGTGGTATGTGCAGAGCGACGACGGGTATACGAGCGATGTGCGTGTCCCGATAACGCAGGAATGGAGCGCTTACCCGGAGCTTGCGAGCTGGATGCAACAGCGGGATTCGATCGTCAACAGTGAGGAACCGGGCTTCTCTTATTACTATCCGGGGGCGCAATCCCCGGATTAACCCTGATTAACAAACCTTATCACGGTGAAAAATTCCGTATCTTAGAGGCCAGTTCAAAAACCTTGCTCAGCTCGCCTGAAGACGTTCCAGCAGACGAGCGAGCAGCCAAGTTTCAAGAATGCTTCGTGAATGTCGGCACGTCGCTCGAAGCGCGTGCGTAGACGACGGAAATTATGGAGCCAGGAGTGCGTACGCTCGACCACCCAACGATACTTGCCGAGCCCGCTGCCGTGTTCGGTCCGGCGCTTCGCGATCACGGGCCTGATGCCGCGCTCACGCAGCGCACGTCGGTGTCGTGTGGAATCGTAGCCGCGATCGGCGTAGACGACGCCGGGCTTCTGAAGTGGTCGGCCACGGACACCGCGAATCGGCGGAATTGCATCAACGAGCGGCAGCAACTGCGTGACGTCGTTGGCGTTCGCGCCGGTCAGGATCGCGACGACGGGAACGCCGTTGGCGTCTACGAGGATGTGGTGCTTGGAACCGGGTCGCGCACGATCCGTGGGGTTCGGGCCAGTTTTTCGCCCGCCCCAACGGCGCGCACGGACGACGAATCGACCGCAGCGTATGACAGATCGATCTGGCCGGCCGCACGCAACTTGTCGAGCAGCAACTCGTGCAGTTGGTCCCATACACCAGCCTTTTGCCAGTCGTTCAATCGCCGCCAGCAAGTTGCGCCCGAGCCGAAGCCCAGCCGAGTCGGCAAGTGGTTCCAGCGGATTCCCGTTTTGAACACGAACAGGATGCCGTTGAGCGCCGCACGATCGCAAACGCGCGGACGACCAGGATCGCTCTTCGCACGAGGCTTCGCGGGCGGCAGCAATGGTTCGATCAGTATCCACAGTTCGTCGTCAATGATCGGCGCTTCCATCCTTGGGCTTCCGTTGTTCTGGTGCCCAAGGTTAACAGCTCGCCGAGGAAGTAAACAGCCCCCTCACGGGGTTTTTGAACTGACCTCTTATTGAACCGATATCGGCTGGATATAGTGGCTCGCTTTCCCGCACGCATCCTTGGCGTGCGCAGACGAACGGCAGGAGCCCCTTGATGACCACCGATACCCGATTCACCGAAGTCGAGGATCTGATGCCCGCCGCCGGCGGGCTGCGCGAGATCCGTCACCACATCCATCACCACCCCGAACTCGCCTACGAGGAGCACGACACGGCCGCGCTCGTGGCCGAGAAGCTCGAACAGTGGGGCTGGCAGGTGACGCGCGGGGTCGGCAAGACGGGCGTGGTCGGTACGCTGCGCGTGGACGACGGCACGCGCAGCATCGGCATCCGCGCCGACATGGATGCGCTGCCGATCATCGAGGCGACGGGGCTGCCCTACGCGAGCGGCACGCACGGCAAGATGCACGCGTGCGGCCACGACGGCCACACGACGATGCTGCTCGGCGCCGCGCAGCACCTCGCGAAGACCCGCAACTTCTCCGGCACCGTGCACCTGTATTTCCAGCCGGCGGAAGAGCACGGCGTCGACAGCGGCGCGAAGAAGATGATCGACGATGGCCTGTTCGAACGCTTCCCGTGCGATGCCGTGTTCGGCATGCACAACCATCCGGGCGCGGCACCGGGCGTGTTCCTCACGCGGCGCGGCCCGTTCATGTCGGCCGGCGACAAGGCGATCATCTCGATCGAAGGCGTCGGCGGCCACGCGGCACGTCCGCACTTGACGATCGATCCGGTGGTCGTCGCGGCGAGCATCGTGATGGCGCTGCAGACGATCGTCGCGCGCAACGTCGACCCGTCGCAGCCGGCGGTCGTCACGGTCGGCTCGATGCACGCGGGCACCGCGAACAACGTCATCCCGAACGGCGCGCGCCTCGAACTCAGCGTGCGCTCGTTCAGCCCGGAAGTGCGCGCGCTGCTCAAGCGCCGCATCACCGAGCTGGCCGAAACGCAGGCCGCGAGCTATGGCGCAACCGCGCACGTCGAATACATCGAAGGTTATCCGGTCGTCGTCAATACGGATGCCGAAACGGATTTCGCCGCACAGGTGGCGCGCGAACTCGTCGGCGACGCGCACGTGGTCGAGCAGACCGACCTGCTGATGGGCAGCGAGGATTTCGCGTTCATGCTGCAGCAGCGGCCGGGCTCGTTCGTGCGGCTCGGCAACGGCGAAGGCGAGGACGGCTGCATGGTGCACAACCCGAAATACGACTTCAACGATCGCAATCTGCCGATCGGCGCGGCGTTCTGGACGCGCCTGGTGGAGCGTTACCTCGGTCAGTGATCGCAGCGGCGGCACGCGGCCGGCGCTTCCGGCCGCATTGAGAAGAGAGGATAGCGATGCAGAAAGACCATCTCGCGCTGCACCCCGGGCCGGCCGAAGCCACCGCCACCGACACGCGCGGCGAGCCGGCCGTCACGCGGCGCGGTGCGATCGCCGCGGCCGTGATCGGCAACTGGCTGGAATTCTTCGATTTCACCGTGTACGGCTTCTTCGCGGTGCTGATCGGCAAGCTGTTCTTCCCGTCGAGCGACCCGACCACGTCGCTGCTGCTGTCGGTCGCGACGTTCGCCGCCGGCTTCTTCACGCGGCCGCTCGGCAGCGTCGTGCTCGGCGTCTACGCGGACCGCAAGGGGCGCAAGGCCGCGCTGAACCTGACGATCATGCTGATGGCGCTCGGCACGGGCCTGATCGCGATCGCGCCGACCTATGCGCAGGTCGGCGTGGCCGCGCCGCTGCTAGTCGTGTTCGCGCGCTTGCTGCAGGGCTTCTCGCAGGGAGGCGAATTTGGCGCGGCGACCTCGACGCTGCTCGAACAGGGCGGCACGTCGCGCCGTGCGTTCCGCGCGAGCTGGCAGCTCGCGACGCAGGGTGGTGCGGCGCTGATGGGCTCGGGCTTCGCGGCGCTGTTGTCGAACACGATGACGAAGGACGCGCTGGAGAGCTGGGGATGGCGGCTGCCGTTCCTCGTCGGCGTGCTGATCGCACCGGTCGGCATGTACCTGCGCCGCCGGCTCGCCGACGATGCGCCCGGCGACCGCCATCACGGCATCGAACGCGGCGTGCTGCACGAGCTGTTCTCGAAGCACACGCGCACGGTGCTGCTGCTGATGCTCACGGTGATGGGCGGCACGGTGTCGACCTACATCCTGACGTTCTACATGCCGACCTACGCGATCCATACGCTTGGCCTGCCGATGAAGCTGTCGATGTTCGTCGGCGTCGCATCGGGCTGCGTGATGCTGGTCACGTGTCCGCTGTTCGGCTGGCTGTCGGACAGGCTCGGCAGCCGGCGCCTGCCGATCTTCGTCGGCCGCGGCGTGCTGGTCGCCTTGCTGTTCCCGGCGTTCTGGCTGATGAATCATCACCCGACGCTGTCGGTGATCCTGCCGCTGACCGCGCTGATGCTGCTGTTCTATTCGCTCGGCTCGGCGTCGGAAATGGCGCTGATGTGCGAGTCGCTGCCGCGCCACGTGCGTGCGACCGGCATCTCGATCGCGTACGCGCTCGCGGTGACGATCTTCGGCGGCACCGCGCAGCTGATCGCGACGTGGCTCGTGAAGACGACCGGCAGCAAGCTCGCGCCGGCCGGCTACGTGGCCGCGTGCGTGGTGCTGTCGCTGATCGCGGTGGCGATGCTGCGCGAGACGGCGCGCGATTCGATCGACTGACGCGCGGCGCAGCGCAGCACGACGCGCGGCAAGCGGCGATACGCGCTCACCGCCCGCGCACCACCCTCAAGTACGACGCGAGCATCGTCGCGAGTTCCTGGGCGGCCGGCGTCAGCGGCACGGCCGCGCGCTGCAGCAGGCAGATGTCCTGCGATTCGGCCTGCTCGCGCACGGGCACTTTCGCGAGCGCGCCGGCAAACGGCCCGTGCCGCGTCACGGCTTCGGTTTCGAGCGCGAGGCAATCGGTCTGCGTGACGAGTTGCAGCGTCTCGAACATCCCTTCGACGGTGGCGAGGATTTTCGGCGGCGGCAGGCCGTGTACGTCGAAGTATGCGAGCAGCCGGTTGACGACGGGATCGGCGCTCAGGTTCGGCGAGCGCGTTGACACCCATCCATAGTCGGCCAGTTCGGCGAGCGATTGCGCATGCATCGCCGGGTGCCCGTTGCGGCACACGATCACCGGCGCCGACGTACGCAGCGGCGTGACCGCGAGATCGGTCGTGTCGGTCTGTTTCGCGACCAGCGCGATCGCGAAATCGACCGCGCTTTCGCGCAGCCAGCCGATCATCATTCGCGACGTGCCGGTGCGCAGGTGCACGTCGACCTTGTCGAAGCGCGCGCGGAACGCGCTCAACACGGGCGCGAACGCGTCGATCAGCGGCTCGGCCACGAGGCCGAGCGTGACGGTGCCTTCGTACGCGCCGCTCAGTTGCCGGATTTCCCGCTCGACCTGTTCGCATTCGCCGAGGATCGAACCGGAGCGCGCGAGCAGCCGCTGGCCGACGGCCGTCGGCACGATCCCGCGATTGGTGCGCGTGAACAGCGTCGCGCCGAGCGTCGCCTCGAGGCCCTGCAACTGCTGCGTGACGCCGCTCTGCGCGAGGTCGAGCGCGCGTGCGGCGGCGCGCAGGCTGCCGTGCTCGACGACGGCCTGGAAGATGCGGAGCTGGGAGAGCGTGAACGCCATGGGCAAGCGCGGGGCCGGTGATCGGGAAAAGTGATCATGATAAGGCAGCGGGCGATTCCGGCGGCGGCGTGTGCGCACTACGATCGCAGGCAGTCCGGCTCGTGCCGGTTGCCCATCGTCCCGCCTTCGTCGACCATGAAACGTACCTTCCTGCCGCTCGTTTCCCTATGCCTTGCGTTCGCGGCCGGTTCCGCGCACGCACTCGATACGCGCCCCGTGCGCCTCGGCATCGATCCGACCTATCCGCCGATGGATTCGAAGGCGCCCGACGGTAGCCTGAAGGGCTTCGACGTCGATCTCGGCAACGAGATCTGCCGCCGTGCGCAGTTGCGCTGCCAGTGGGTCGAGCTCGAATTCTCCGGGATGATTCCCGCGCTGCAGGCGCGCAAGATCGACGCGATCCTGTCGTCGATGGCGATCACCGAGAAGCGCGAGAAGCAGATCCTGTTCTCGTCGAAGCTGTTCCGCTTCAAGTCGCGGCTCGTCGCTCGGCCCGGGAGCGGCGTCGACAGCACGACCGCGTCGCTTGCGGGCAAGCGCGTCGGCGTGCAGTCGGGCACGCAGTTCGAATCGTGGGCGCTCGCGCACTGGGCGCCGGCCGGCGTCAGCGTGGTGCCGTACAAGAGCCAGGACGACGTGTTCGCCGATCTCGTCAACGGCCGCCTCGACGCGGCATTGCTCGGCACGGTGGAAGCCGACTACGGCTTCCTGCGCACGCCGAAGGGCAAGGGCTTCGCGTTCGTCGGCGCGCCGCTCGACATGGGCGATCGCGGCGTCGGCATCGGCATGCGGCAGTCGGATACGGCGCTCAAGGTGTCGATCGACGGCGCGATCGCATCGATGCTGAAGGACGGCACGTACGACCGGATCGCCAGGAAGTATTTCGACTTCAACCCGTACGGCGACTGAGCGCCGAGCCACCTCGACGTTTCACCCGCTTCTTCGTTTTCATTTCGTTCGAGACCATCGATGCAGATTCGCACCATGCCGCTCCTGTCGCCGTCGATCGGCACGCAGCGCACGCTGACGAGCTTTCATTTCGGGCCGGCCGACACCGGCCGCAAGATCTACCTGCAGGCCGCGCTGCACGCGGACGAGACGCCCGCGATGCTCGCGGCGTTCGTGCTGAAGCAGCGTCTTGCACAGCTTGATGCCGACGGCCGGCTCGCGGCCGAGATCGTGCTCGTGCCGGTCGCGAATCCGATCGGTCTCAATCATCATCTGCTCGGGCAGTTCATCGGCCGTTTCGACCTGGCGAGCGGCCGCAACTTCAATCGTGGCTTCCTGCCGCTTGCGGAAATCGCCGCGCGTGCGCGTGACCGGCTAGGCGACGACGGCGAACGCAATCGCGCGATCGTGCGCGAATGCGTCGGCGCGGCGCTCGACGAAATCGCGCCGCGCACCGAATTCGATGCGCTGCAGCTTGCGCTGCTGAAGCTGTCGCTCGATGCCGAGGTCGTGATCGACCTGCATTGTTCGCTCGAAGCCGTGATGCACGTGTACACGAGCGATACCGCATGGCCGGAAGTCGAGCCGCTCGCGCGGTATCTCGGCTCGGAAGTGTCGCTGCTTGCCGAGGATTCGGGCGGGCACGCGTTCGACGATGCGCATCACCTGCTGTGGTCGCAATTGCGGCAGCACTTGCCGGCGGGGACGCCGATGGCGGCCGGCACCGTGGCCGTGACGATCGAGTGCCGCGGCCAGCGTGACGTGACGTACGACTATGCGGAACGCGACGCCGATGCGCTCGTCGACTATCTCGTGTGGCGCGGCGCGGTGCAGGGCGAACGCAAGCCACTACCGCCGCTCGCCGCGCCGGCCACGCCGCTGGCCGGCAGCGAGCAGTTCCATGCGCCGGTGAGCGGGATACTCGTGCACCGTGCGGCGATCGGCGCGACGATCCGTGCGGGCGATCCGCTGTTCGACATCGTCGATCCGCTGACCGATGCGGTCACGACGATCTCGAGCGCGACCGACGGCGTGTTCTACATGCGCCGCGCGATCCGCTTCGTGACGGCCGGCGCGCCGCTCGGCCGCGTGACGGGCACGGTGCCGGTGCGCAAGGGGATGTTGCTCGGCGCGTGACGATACTTTGTCCGACGGATTCGGAACGCAATTTCGTTCCTGTCAAATTGATCGGGCGTACGCATGCCCGTAAATTGAGCGACGCGGAGTTCGCTCCGTGTTTTGAAAGAAAGATGTTGCAGAGCGATTGGAGTTTGGCGGGCGGCCTGTGTCGCCCGTTTTTTTATTTCACTGCGACGACGGTTCGGCAGCACGCCGATGTCGGCGCCGTTGACGGAAGATGACGGCGGTGGCCTCGCCGTGAAGAATTTTCGCCGCGTGGTGCAGATTGCCGTCACCTTTCCGGACGAGCAGATTGTCGTATCGCTGATACGACAATTGAGCTGGACACATTGGGACGGTCTTGGGTTCGGTCGTCGGAACTTGCAGCAGAACCGATCATTCTTCTTAACCACGCCAATCCGCCAGACAGTGTCTGGCGAATCGTCCCCGGCACCGGTACAGTCGAGAAGGCTCGACGAACAGGCGCAGCGCTTCACGCCACCGTGGTCCGCCTATGTGCGGGCTGCTGTCGGCCCAGGACGACCAGGCGCGCGGGTTCCACGAGGCCGAAGCGTTGCGTGACGGCTCGCGCTCACCCCCGCCGCGCCACCAGCTCCGACACCGTCTGCGCGGCCTGCTGCAGCGGCCCGAGAAACTCCTTCACCATTTGCTTCGCGGTATGCCGCTGCGCGTTGCCGCTGATGTTCATCGCCGCGATGATCTGCCCACGCCGGTTGCGGATCGGCGCGGACAACGACATCAGGCCCACTTCGAGTTCCTGGTCGACCACCGCCCAGCCCTGCTGGCGCACCTGCGCGATCGCCGCCTTCAGTTCGCCGAGATCGGTGATCGTGCGCGGCGTATGCGCGCGGATGCCGCTTTGCGCGAGCGTCTCGTCGAGCTCGGCGTCGTCGAGCGCGGACAGCAGCACGCGGCCCATCGACGTGCAGTACGCGGGCAGCCGGCTGCCGATCGACAGGTTGATCGTCATGATCTTGCGGGTCGGCACGCGCAGCACGTAGACGATCTCGGTGCGGTCGAGCACGGCCGCCGAGCAGCTTTCGTGGATCTGCGCGGACAGCTGCTCCATCACGGGATCGGCGAGATTCCAGAACGGCATCGACGTGAGGTACGCGAAGCCGAGTTCGAGGATCTTCGGCGTGAGTCGGAACAGCCGGCCGTCGGCCTCGACGTAGCCGAGCGTCTGCAGCGTGAGCAGGATCCGGCGCGCGCCTGCGCGCGTGAGCCCGGTGGCCGAGGCGACCTCGGTGAGCGTCTGCTCCGGACGGGCCGCGTCGAACGCGCGGATCACCGCAAGGCCGCGCGCGAACGACTGGACATAGGAGTCGCCGGGTTTCGTCTGAGTGTCTTCGGTTGTCATGAGCGCCTGGAATATCGTGCAGCCGAGAAGATAGCGCATGGGGCCTGACACGCCAACCGCGCGGCGGACCGCGCGCTTGACAGGTCGTCCCCGCACTCCCTATGATGCGTTGAACGTTCGATACACGATCTTATGTTCGTATATAGAACATTTAAGCGCATCCCGACGGGCAATGCAAGGGGCGCGCCCTGTTCATTCCCCCAGCCTGTCCTGGGACCGGAGACACTGATGACCGAAGCTTTTCTGTGTGATGCGATCCGTACGCCGATCGGGCGTTACGGCGGTGCACTGTCCGGCGTGCGCGCCGACGACCTGGGCGCGGTGCCGCTCAAGGCGCTCGTCGAGCGCAACCGCGACGTCGACTGGACGGCGATCGACGACGTGATCTACGGCTGTGCGAACCAGGCCGGCGAGGACAACCGCAACGTCGCGCGCATGTCGGCGCTGCTCGCGGGCCTGCCGCAGGGCGTGCCGGGTTCGACGATCAACCGCCTGTGCGGTTCCGGGATGGATGCGGTCGGCGTGGCCGCGCGTGCGATCAAGTCCGGCGAGGCCGCGCTGATGGTCGCGGGCGGCGTCGAGAGCATGACGCGCGCGCCGTTCGTGATGGGCAAGGCCGCGAGCGCGTTCGCGCGGCAGGCCGACATCTACGATACGACGATCGGCTGGCGCTTCGTCAATCCGCTGATGAAACAGCTGCACGGCGTCGATTCGATGCCGGAGACGGCCGAGAACGTCGCCGTCGACTACAACATCAGCCGCGCCGATCAGGACCTGTTCGCACTGCGCAGCCAGCAGAAGGCCGCGCGGGCGCAGCAGGACGGCACGCTGGCCGAGGAAATCGTCGCGGTCACGATTGCCCAGAAGAAGGGCGATCCGCTGGTCGTGTCGCGCGACGAGCATCCGCGCGAGACGTCGCTCGAAACGCTCGCGAAGCTGAAGGGCGTCGTGCGCCCGGACGGCTCGGTGACGGCCGGCAACGCATCGGGCGTCAACGACGGCGCCGCCGCGCTGCTGCTCGCGAACGAGGAAACCGCGAAGCGCTACGGCCTGACGCCGCGCGCACGCGTGCTGGGTATCGCGACGGCGGGTGTCGCGCCGCGCGTGATGGGCATCGGCCCCGCGCCGGCCACGCAGAAGCTGCTCGCCCGGCTCGGGATGACGATCGACCAGTTCGACGTGATCGAGCTGAACGAGGCATTCGCGTCGCAAGGTCTCGCGGTGCTGCGCATGCTCGGCGTCGCTGACGACGATCCGCGCGTGAACCCGAACGGCGGCGCGATCGCACTGGGCCATCCGCTCGGCGCGTCGGGCGCGCGTCTCGTGACGACCGCGATGTATCAGCTGCATCGCACGAACGGCCGCTTTGCGCTGTGCACGATGTGCATCGGCGTCGGCCAGGGCATCGCGATCGCGATCGAACGCGTCTGACCTGCGTCTCGCGGCGAAGCGGCAGCGCACGCGCCGCTTCGCGCTATCCGAATCGATGCGCGGCACGAGGGTTCTCGTGCCGCGCATCGTCGTTAACCGGCCTGCGACAACTGCTCGAGGCGCGCATCGAGTGCGTCGATCTCGGTGTCCGCGAACACTTCGATGCCATGCTCGCGCAGCAACGCCGCCGTGACACCGGCGCCCGCGTGCCGCCGGTTCTCGAAACTCCCGTCATAAATGAACGTGCTGCCGCACGACGGACTGCCGTCGGCCAGGATCGCGAAGCGGCAATCGTGCGCGCGCGCGAGGGCCAGCGCGGTGTGCGCGCCGGACACGAACGGCGCCGTCACGTCGTTGCCGTTCACGTCGACGATGCGCGCGGCGCCCGACAGCACCCGCTGCCCCGATTCGCCGCCGGCGATTTCGGCGGGCGGGCGCGGCACGCTGAAGCCGCCGGCCAGTTCGGGGCAGACGGGCACGAGGCGCCCTTCGCGCTGCCACCGTTCGAGCGCCTCGTGTGCGGCGGTCCTGGCCGAGCCGTTGTAGCGGACCGGATGACCGACCACGCACATGCTGACGAGGATTTTCGGCATGGCTTGCGGCTGCGCTTCGTTCTGCAATTTCGCTCTCCGTGATGCCGCGATGGCCGATGGCGGCCGTGGCAAAGCGGGAAATTCTACGCTTCACCCGCGCGCCGGTGCGTCAGGCCGTCGGCGCTTCCAGATGAATGTCTTCCGGCTCGAGCGCGTACAGCGCCGGGTCGGGCGATGCGCTGACCGTGAAGCCGAGCCGCAGGTAGAAGTCGATCGTGTTCTGCGACGGCGTCGCCGACACATACAGGCGCGCAGCGCCCATCGCGCGCGCCTGCTCACGGGCCGCGCGGTAGAGCTGCTCGCCGAGCCCGCAGCCGCGCCAGTCGTGGCTCACGTGCAGGAACTTCAACTGCAGCATGTCGCCGTGCGGGCCGAGCGGCTGGCTGTCGACGACGACCGCCGCGACGAGCCGCGCGCCGTCGAACATGCCGACGCACCAGCCGCCGCGATCGTGGCAGTCGAGCAGGATCGGCGTGTAGTGGTCGGCTTCGCCGTCGGGCCAGCCACGGACGTCGTAGAACTCGGGCACCAGATGCAGCACGCCGTCGCGCAGCACATACAGGTGCTCGATGATTTCGCGCCGGTCGATGGTCCATACGAGCGGCACGTCGTCGCGCGTGAGCAGGCGGGCGGACAGTGCGTCGCGTTCGGCGGCGGTGCGGCGCGTCATGCGGCCTCCCGATGCGCGGCGATCGCATACATCAGCGGCAGGCGCGGCATGCCGTCGGGCGGCACCATCCGGCGGCCGTCGAGCTCGCGCATGCGGTCGAAGCCTTTCCAGCCGTTTGCATACGGATATTCGGTCAGGCGGTCGATCGCGAGCCCGGCCGATATGAGCGCGTTCACGACTTCGCCGATGCCCCACATGAACTCGTAGCTCGGATGCGGGTTCGCGAAATCGACGACGCCCGGATGGTCGTGCTGTGCGCCGAGCCCCGTGCCGGATACGGCAACGTAATCGCCGACACCTGCCGGCTCCTCGGTCGCGTCGGTCTGGAAATAGTCGTAGTGCGGCTTCCAGTGTTCGTCGAAATACAGTGCGAACGGATGGAACTCGACCATCGCGAAACGGCCGCCGGGCGCGAGCAGCGCGGCGATCCCGCGCGCCCATGCGTTCAGGTCGGACAGCCAGTAGATGGCGCCGTACGACGTGAACACGCGATCGAAGCGTTCGCCGCGCGCCGCGGCCTCGGGCATCCAGTCGAGCACGTCGGCGCGCTCGAAGCGTGCGGGCAGGCCTGCGTCGGCCGACAGTTGCCGTGCGAAGGCGGTCGCTTCGTCGGAGATGTCGACGCCCGTCGCGTCCGCGCCGTCGCGCACGAGGCTCAGCGTGTCCTGCCCCGCGTTGCACTGCAGGTGCAGGAGCCGCAGCCCGCTGACGTCGCCGAGCAGTTCGCGTTCTTCCGGAAAGAGCGTCGAGCCGCCTGCGCGAAAAAATACGGCCTGATCGCCTTTATGGCTGTTATGCGCGACTGTCGCCGTATTCCACGACAGCCGATTCAGTTCGTGCAATTCCTTTTTCATCGAATTCGAATACCGGTTGAATGGAGCAGGATAGACGGAATCGTTTCGCCGTGTGCAACGGCCGATACGCATTGTCCTGCCGCACGGGTTGACCGGGCAGCGTGGCGTGACATGTGGATGAACACGCGCGGCGAATATTGCCGGATTATTTGATCGAAATCATGGTGACCGCCGAATTGAATATTTTATGCGAAGAAAGGGTAAGGTTTTTCCCCAATATGCCGACAGTAAGATGAAAACCGTCGTAAAGCGATAAACCGTTTTTCGGCTACTGAGCGTGAAGTCAGCGCGACGCGGACGTCAGATCCGCTTTTCGGAGCCTTGCATGCGCAATAACCAGCCCGTTACCCAACAGGAATTCGATTTTCCCGACGACGTCACGCTGATGTCGACGACCGACGCGGACAGCATCATCACCTACGCCAACACGACGTTCGCACAGGTGAGCGGCTTCACGAACGAGGAACTCGTCGGCCAGCCGCACAACGCGGTGCGCCACCCGGACATGCCGCGCGAAGCGTTTGCCGACATGTGGGCGACGCTCAGGCGCGGCGAGCCGTGGACCGCGCTGGTGAAGAACCGCCGCAAGAACGGCGATCACTACTGGGTGCGTGCGAACGCGATTCCCGTGATGCGCAACGGCGAGCCGCAAGGCTACATGTCGGTGCGGACGAAGGCGCCGCACGACGAGTCCGAGGCCGCCGATGCGCTGTATCGCGCGTTCCGCGAAGGCAAGGCCGGCCAGCGCCGGTTCCACAAGGGGCTGGTGATCCGCACGGGGCTGCTGCGCATCGCGTCGCTGTCGCAGACGATGTCGGTGCGCGCGCGCGTGCACTCGGCGCTGTGCGTGCTCGCGCCGGCGGTCGTTGGCGCGGGCTGGGCATGCGGGCTGGTGGGCGGCGCGCTCGCGGCGTTTGCCGGCGTGACGGTCGGCGTGGCGGCGGCGGCCGGCCTGTGGCTCGACGCGCAGATCGTGCGTCCGCTGAAGCGGCTGCACGACCAGGCGTTGAACGTCGCGACCGGCGAAAGCCGGCGCGGCGTGCGGATGAACCGTGTCGACGAGATCGGCATGACGCTGCGCACGATCAACCAGCTCGGTTTGATGTTCCGCTGGCTCGTCGACGACGTCAGCGAGCAGGTGCACAACGTGCAGCGCGCGAGCAACGAGATCGCGCAGGGCAACAACGACCTGAGCGCGCGCACCGAGCAGGCGGCGTCGAGCGTGCAGGAGACGGCCGCATCGATGGCCGAGATGACGGCGACCGTCGACAGCAACGCGGAGACCGCGCTGCAGGCGAACCGGCTCGCGATGTCGGCGAGCGAGGCGGCCGGACGCGGCGGCCAGGCGGTGGGCGAGGTCGTCGCGACGATGAGCGACATCACGGCCAGCTCGCGCAAGATCGCCGACATCATCGGCGTGATCGACGGCATCGCGTTCCAGACCAACATCCTTGCGCTGAACGCGGCCGTGGAAGCGGCACGCGCAGGCGAGCAGGGGCGCGGTTTCGCGGTGGTCGCGGGTGAAGTGCGGGCACTCGCGCAGCGCAGCGCGAATGCGGCGAAGGAGATCAAGACGCTGATCGGCGCGAGCGTCGAGCGCGTCGAATCGGGCGCGCGGCGCGTGGACGAGGCGGGCAAGACGATGGAGGACATCGTCGCGCAGGTGAAGCGCGTGTCGGACCTGATCGCGGAGATCAGCTCGTCGACGGTCGAGCAGAGCACGGGCGTGTCGCAGGTCGACCAGGCGGTGGTGCACCTGGACAACATCACGCAGCAGAACGCGGCGCTGGTCGAGCAGAGCACGGCGGCGTCGGAAAGCCTGAAGCAGCAGGCGACGCGGCTGGTGGATGCGGTGAACGTGTTTCGGTGAGCGTGGCTTGCCTCGTTGGCCTTCACGCATTTCGACCGACCTCACGCGTGGTGTACGCCGTTCAGTTGCGAACTGAACGGCGTGATCGGTCAAACCACGGATTTTCCTGCCTTTCGGATCAGCCGATGCTCACACCGTGAGCTTCTGCCAGCGGCTTCAGGCCACCCGCGAAACCTTGTCCGATCGCCTTGAACTTGAACTCGTCGTTGTGGCGATACAGCTCGCCGAAGATCATGGCGGTTTCGGTCGATGCGTCTTCGGACAGGTCGTAGCGGGCGATTTCCTTGCCGTCGGCCTTGTTGACGACGCGGATATAGGCGTTGCTCACTTGGCCGAATGACTGCTTGCGGGCTTCGGCATCGTGAATCGTGACGGCGAAGACCAGCTTCTTCACGTCGGCCGCCAGACCGGCCAGCTTCACGTTGACCTGCTCGTCATCGCCATCGCCCTGGCCGGAACGGTTATCGCCCAGGTGCTCGATGGAACCGTCCGCGGACTTCTTGTTGTTGTAGAAGATGAAGCTGGCGTCGTTCAGGACTTTGCCGTTTTCACCGGTGACGAAGACCGAGGCGTCGAGGTCGAACTCGGTGCCGTCGGTGACGCGCGGGTCCCAGCCCAGGCCGACGACGATTTCGCTCAGGCCCGGGGCCTCTTTCGACAGGGAGACGTTACCGCCTTTGGACAGACTTACAGCCATGGTGTGATTCCTTGTTCAGGTGAGGAGACCGTTCAGAAGTTCATGCCGTAGCCGTTGGCCAGGGCACGCAGGCCGCCGGCGTAGCCTTGGCCCACGGCGCGGAATTTCCACTCGCCGTTGCTGCGGTACAACTCCGCGAAGATCATCGCGGTTTCGGTGGAGGCGTCTTCCGCCAGGTCGTAGCGGACCACCTCGGCGCCGGAAATCTCGTTCACGACACGGATGAACGAATTGCTGACCTGGCCGAAGTTCTGCTTGCGCGCTTCGGCGTCGTGGATGGTGACCGTGAAGGCGATCTTGTCGATGTCGGCCGGAACGCGGCTCAGGTCGACCTTGATGACTTCGTCATCGCCGTCACCCGCGCCGGTACGGTTGTCGCCGGTATGCTCGACGGAGCCCTCCTGGCTGCGCAACTGGTTGTAGAAGATGAAGTCGGCTTCACCGCGGACTTTGCCGTTGGCCCCCAGCAGGAAGGCGCTGGCGTCCAGATCGAACTCGGCACCATCGGTTGCGCGCGGGTCCCAGCCCAGGCCAACCAGGATTCTGGTCAGGCTCGGGTCGGTTTTGGACAGGGAGAGGTTGCCGCCTTTTTGAAGAGTCAGTGCCATGAAAACAGCTCCTTTGGGTTGTGACGGGTTACTGATTTTCGGCTTGCGCGTCTTCCTTGTTCGGGAAGATCACGCTGGCCAGGATTCCGATTGCCAGGACCACCAGTACGATGAGCAGGCTGGTGTTCGGGGAGATGCTGATACCGTGGTGGAACAGATGGTCGGTCGCGTTCAGGCCCAGCTTCGCCGCGATGAAGAACAGCAATACGATCACGGCCTTTTCCAGATGCACCACGTAGCGCTTCAGCGCTTCCAGAACGAAATACAGCGTGCGGAGGCCAAGGATGGCGAACAGCATCGCCGAGTAGACGATCAGGGGTTCACGGCTGACTGCGATGACCGCCGGGACCGAGTCGAACGCGAACAGGACGTCGGACACTTCGATCACGACCAGGCAGAGGAACAGCGGCGTAGCGAAAAGGCCGCCTTTGGCCGCCAGGCTCATGTCCCGCTCGGCCGTCCGTACTTCCGACTCGAGCTGCTTGCGGCTCACGAAAAAGTGGTGGCCGTGCAGCCTGGGCCATACGGGGAAGAGCTTTTTCGCGAAGCGGCAAGCAAGATGCTGCGAGTAATCCTTCGCCTCGTCATCGTCGTCACCGTCCTTGAGCATCATGACGGCGGTCCACGCCACGATCAGCGCGAAGACGATCTCGACCCAGGGTCCGAATGCCAGCAGGCCGGTACCGATGACGACGAAGACACCACGGAATACGATGGCCCCGATGATGCCCCAGTGCAGGATGCGGTGACGCAAGCCGTCCGGGACCTTGAACCAGGCGAAGATCGCCATGAAGACGAACAGGTTGTCGACGGAGAGGACCTTCTCGAGTGCATAACCGGTCAGGAACAGGCTGGCCACTTCCGCGCCGTGCTGCACGTACAGGAAGCCGGCGAATGCAAGGGAGATGGCCACCCAGAATACCGACCAGATGGACGCCCGGGCGAGGGTGACCGGCTTGTCGTCGCGGTGGGTAACCATGTCCAGCAGCAGGGCGGCCAGCGCCAGGCCGACGAATACCGCCATGGTCAACGGCGGGAAGCCAATGTGTGTCGTTTCCACGTTTCGGTTTCCTACAGTTCGAAGTCGACCGGGTTCAAGCCGAGCTCCAGGCAAATCAGGCGGCAAGCCGCTTTTTCCTTGTCGTCGAAATGGCCGTCGGATGCGCCGATGGCACAGGCCACGCGCACCAGCAAACGTGCTTCGCCGTCCTTGCCCTTGATCTTGCCGATGGCCTTCAGCGCCTCGGCCTTGCCGATCTGGAAATCGAATTCGAACTTGCCGCAGGCGTCGCTGAACACCGTGATCACGTCGTTCAGGTTGAAGACCTTCAATTCCGGGGAGTTGTTGATGAAGCCGACCATCTTCAGCTTCTCTTCGGATTTGATCTCGCCATCCGCGGCGGAGATCAGCGCGCAAGCATTGGCGGTCGCCTCCATGAACGTTCGGTTCTTGAATTTGGCGACTTCGATGGTCAAGGTTTCGCGGGCTTTGGCCGCGTTGGTTTTCAGCCAGTCGAGCATGTGTTTTCTCTCAGTGAGCGGGGCCGGACGGCCCCGCCGGGTCATGGGTTACTTGGAGCCTGCTTTCCAGCGCATACCCCAGCCGTAGGCACGATCCATTTCCTCGTGTCCGGGGTGGAAGTCGACTCGACGAGAGACCTTGACGGCCCCGTTCACGTTTTCAAGCAGGGCAATCGCGCACATGCCGTGGCGGCCGCCCTCCTCATTCATGCGAACTTCGATTTCGGACTGGCCGGGCACGAAAATGGTGACGACACCATCCGTTGCCTTCCAGTTCGGCGCGCCGTCGTAGATGAACGCGAAAATCAGGATGCGTTCGATCTTGTTCCACTGTTGCCCATTGATGCGAAGCCACTCGCCATCGGCAACCGAGCCGGTACGGTCATCTCCCATCAGCTGGATGTAGGGTTCCGCCCGCAGATCGCCGAAACGCTTGCCGAGCGCCTGCACGGCCCCTTTGAGTCCGTCCTGCATTTCAAACAGGCAACCCAGGTCCAGGTCGATGGCACCGCGTTTTCCCAGGAAGCCGCCGAGCAGGCCGCTCGTACCCTGGTTCCAGTTCAGGTTCACCTTGATTTCACCGAAGCCGGCAGCGGTCTTCTCCAGACTGATGCTGGGGCGTGATTTGTCGAGCGTGACTTTGCTGAGTCGGATCGTGGACGCCGGTGCGCCAGGCGGGACCGGTGCGGGCGCCGGCGCCGGTACGGGCGCCGGGGTCGGCGCGGGAGGGCTCTGCGTCGGGCTACCGGAAGGCGCGGCAACGTCGACGCCGAAGTGCTTGGCCAGCGGCTCCAGGCCGCCCGCAAAGCCTTGTGCGACACAGCGGAACTTCCATGCGTCCTGACGGCGGTAAAACTCCCCGAGGATCAGCGCAGTCTCATTCATCCCGGCAGTCGGGATCTGCGCCTCGATCCCTCCCGTCACGGCCAGTGCCAGCATCGAAACGCGATCGAAGGTCGCCTTGTTCTCGTGGATGGTCGCGGTGAGCGCGACTTTCTCGACGGCAGGGTCGATCCGAGCGAGATCCACGGTGAACGTTGCCCGGCCGGCCGTCGTGGCGGTCAACTGAACCGCGCCGCCCAGGACGCTGGTTTGGCCGTAGAAGCACATGTCGCCATCGCCTCGGACTTTCGCGGCAGCGGTGAGCGCGAATGCGGAGATATCGATCTCCGCGCCTGGAATCGGCGCGTAGTTGATGTCCACGCGCAATTGACCGGTGGCCACCGGCGCATTGCCGCCAGGTACCAGTGTCGTCATGCTCGCACCGCCTGGATCGCCAGATTGACGAGATCGTCCGCGGTGCGGCCGTGGGTGGACTGGCCGATCGCCTTGAATTCCCAGCCGCCGCCGCCACGGCTGAGGCTGGCCATTACGACACCGGTGTGGCGACCTTTCTCCGCCAGGTTGAAGCGCGCCAGCTCCTTGTTTTGGGAGTCGTCGAGGATGCGGCAGTAGGCGTTTTCGACCTGGTCGAACGTCTGACCGCGGAAGCTGTTCACGGTGAACACCAGGTGCTGGATGGTGCCCGGCAGGCGCTGCAGGTCGACATGGATGGTTTCATCGTCGCCGTCACCTTCACCCGTCAGGTTGTCGCCGGAGTGCTCGATGGCGCCGTCCCTGGATTCCAGTTGTCGGAACCAGACCAGGTCGACGGATTTCATGTCGCCGTCCAGCAGGATGCAGGAAGCATCGAGGTCGATGTCGTTGCTGCCGCCGCCCAGCATCTTGGAGAAGAAGCCGCCGGACTTTACCGGGTCCCAACCCAGGCCCAGACTAATCGAGGTCAAGTCACGGCCCGCGGTTTTTTCCAGCGAGATGCTCTGATTCTTGCTCAGGGTGAGTGCCATCTTTACGCTCCTTGTTGATCTTCAGTGTTCGGTGTTCAGTGTTCGTGTGAGGGATCGGACGGAGTCACATTCCAGAGTCCCCGGCTTTGCTAAACCGCGAGCGGGATTGCCGCCACACGGGGAAAGCGTCGCCATGAATCGTGTTGCGCGGCAGCCGCTCACTCGCGGTCCGGATGCGGGTCGCTGCTGCTGCTCGGCCGACATCGAGCCGGCGGACAGTAGACCGTGCGCCTTTGAGGGCAGCCTCACGCATTTCCACGCTCATCAGCCGGCCTCCGCCAGTCGGACGCCGTGCTCGCCATTACTCGGGGCGGTGGGCTTCACGCCGTGCCACTTGGCGCGTTCGAGGATGTTGACCGCCCACTTGTAGTGGGTTGCCGGCTCGCACATCGCGTCGTTGTGCTTGAAAACGGCAGGGGCCGCCTCGTTGACGATCAGCGTGGCGCAGTTGAAGTCCTCGAGGCTCACGCGCAGTGCCTCCTGGATGATGCGGATCTGGCTCGGGTGAATGGCCGTCTTCCCTACCAGGCCATGAGCGATGTCCAGTTCCAGCTCCTCGTTCAGGAGATGGGGCGTGGCGAGTTGCTCGAAGACGGGCGCGGTCAGGGCAAAGCCCTGGGCCCCCATGATTCCGGCAAGCATGGGAATCACGTAGCTGAGGGGCGTGCTGTAGAGCGTGGTGGCCGGATTGCGCCGCAGACCAAGACAGCCCATCAGGTCGTTGCCGCCGATTCGCAGCGCGATGATGCGTCGGTTCAGGTTCGCCTTCAGGGCCGAGCCAAGCTCTACCATTGCGCCCGGGTCGTAAACGTCGGCCGTCTCCAGTGTCGGCATGAGGTACAGGTCAGGATGACTCACCGCGTTTTCCCACGATGAAAGGGATCGCAGCGTCAACTTGGGTACGACGAACCCGTCGACGTGCTTCATCAGCGGCCAGTCGTTCAGTACCGCCGCCATCGCGGCGTCACGTGGCCGAACGAACAGCAAGGGACCGGATTCGGCGCGCCCTCCCCGGGCATCGATGTTCATGAGGAGCGCCCGCAGGTTCGCCAGCGCACTGTCGACGTCGATTGCCGCCACCGCGTCTTCCAGGCAGACCACCAGCGAGCGCAGCTCCGGGAGCCTGGTGCCGGAAACCACATCCAGAATGTCGCTGCGGGTGGCCGGCATGTACAGCGTCGCGCCGAGGGCGAACGGAGAGATGGTCTTAATCAATTCGCGCTCCGAATGATTGTGACCGCGCAGTACGGACCCAGATCGGCGCCCGCTTCCTCGACGGTCACGCCCGCGCGTTCGGTGAGGTGCAGCAGCAACTGAACGTCGCTGTCATTGCGGTCACGTACCAGCACGCGATCCGGCACACGGCGCAGGATCGCTCGGGTTGCCTCGGCGATACCCGGTTTCACGCGGTTCAGGTTGCCGATGTCGAAGCGGGTTGCCAACGCGGACACCACGTTGTCCGCGGACGCCTGGAGCGTCAGTCGCTGATCGTTGGTCCATGGAGCGGCAGGTCGGGCGTCTGCCAGGGCCCGACGTTCGGCGTCGATCCTGTCGATGAACTCGCGCGTGACATCGTGTTCGCGCAGGTGTTCGTAGACTACGCAACCATGCAGGCCGCCTTGAGTCGGCCAGATGGAGCGGGACACCAGCCCGGAAACGGTTGCGCCGAGAATGCCGGACGGAATGGTCCAGTCTTGCGCGGAGGCCGCCAGCCACGCGCGGCCGCAAGGATCGGCCAGAACCACGAGGCGCGGACCTTCGGGGAAGCGCGTGTCGTCCGCGAGGGTCCGTGCGAGCTCGCCTGAAATGGCACCCTTGCCGGTCCAGCCATCGACGAAGACGATGTTTTCGGCGCCATGCAGCCGGATGATGGCTTCCAGCGCAACCGTGTCGATCCCGCGATCGCGAATGATGCTGATCCCGTAGTGGCGGGCGTCGCGCCCCATCTCCACGAGTGCCCGGCGCAGCAGCACGCCAAGCGGCAGGCCGGCGCGAACAAACGAGACCAGGGCGATGTCCGGCCCGGTGTAGGCGGCACTCAGCGCCATCGCCAGGGACTGCACATCCGAAGCCATGCGGGCGCCGTTCTGCAGCAGCGCGCGGGCATAAAGGCGCTTGTGCACGTCGGAGGGCGCCTGCTCGAGGCCGATCATTTCCGAGTAGTGTTTTTGATTCGTCTGAATCAGACGCTCCTTCTCCTCGACGTCGGTGACGCTCATCCGCACGTGTTGCAGAAGGAAGTGCACGTCTTCGGCGGCATAGCTGCCGCTGCCGACGGTGTTCAGGCTCGCGAGGCGATTACCCATGGATCGTCCCCGTCACCCAATTCGCAAGCTGGCTGCGCGCCGGTGTCGCCCACATGTGGCAGAGGTCCATGTACCCCAGATCGGTGATGCTGTCGCCGAAGCCCAGGACCGGTCGCTCGCCGTGGCTCTCACGGTCGCGGCGCAACCACTCCTGAACGGCCGCGCGCTTGGTCAGCCCCGTTGGCAGGAAGGCGAGGTTGTTGCCGTTGGCGTGAACGTGCATGCCGTCCACCATGCGCCGGGACCGAACGCCGGCCAGCACCTCGGCGAGCACCGCGTCGTCGGACGCGTTGTGCTTGACCACGACGTATTGGCGCAAGCCTTCTTCTTCCACCACCCAGCCGCGGAGTGAGTAGCCGAGTTCCCTGCCGATCGCCAGCGTGGCCTCGCACAGTGCCGGCAGTCGGTCCTGAACGCTCTGGAGGGCCTCGGCCATTCGCCCATGCCAGCTTCGATCGCGTAACCCGTCGGGGCGGAGCATGACGCCGCCATGCGAGCAGATTGCGCCTTCGGTGAAGGGAAGCATGACGCGGCCGTATGCCTCCACGCTGCGCGCGGTGACCGGAACGACGTCGGCGGTGGCGAGCAGCCACGTGATGAACGCGTGCTGGACCGGGTCCATGAAGCCGTTTGGCTGACCGTGCACGTCCAGCGTGGCTGCCGTGCGCGGGACACCTTCCGCCATCTTGCGGGCGGTCTGGAACAGGGTGTCGTCGAGGTCGACGAATGCCAGGGGACGGTTACCGCTCATCGACAATCACCTCTGCGTTCAGTGCGTCGACGAGTTCCACAGGGAGTGCCTGGGCGGGGGTTTCCGTGCAGATCAGGACCCGGTCGAACTGACCGGGCTTCACGTTGTAGAGGAAGTTCGGAATACCGAGGCCGTAGTTGTCGGGGAACGACAGCGCGTGCTCGATGGCGTGGCCCAGGGCGATGGGGGACCGCGAGGTCGAGCTGAAGTGGACATCCGCGCCAGATCGCTCCAGGCGTTCCGCCAGCAGAAAAGGACGCCAGACGAACTCGCCGGTACCGACGACAATGACTTTCTCGCCGGGCTGGACCTGAACGTCCGGCGCGAGCGTGTCGTCCACATCCCGAACGCCCAGACGTCCCCAGTCATTGCAGGGCGAGAGAGGCCATTCGCCCATGGAAACGGTACCGACGTTCGGCATGTCCGGGAGGGGCGCGGACTGATCCTCGTGGAACTGGTAGGCGCCGGTCAGCAGCGATACCGCGGTGACCGGTTCCCCGATGGCGTGACGAGCGGCACCGGCAGTCCAGTCCGTCAGGACGCAGGTCACCACTCGCTGGACGTTGCTCAGACCTGCTTCGACCAGCGCGCGGTGCAGGTTCAGGAAGGTCTTGCCGGTGGAGGCTTCGTCATCGACCAGGATCAGCGATCGAGCCTTCAGCATCAGGTCACGAATCTCGGGATCGACCGGCAAGTGGATCAGATGAGCGCTCGCATGGCTGTGTTCTTCCTCGAATCGAGCAAAGACGCGGGTACCCAGCGGATGACGGGTACTGGTGAGGTACACGCTGTCAGGGCGGCCCGCACGATAGGCGCGGTGCACGCCGGCACCGAGGCCCACTGCGGTTTCGGCCATGCCGATTACCAGTACCGGTCCGGGCAGGTCCGCCGGAATTCCGGCCGCGAGGCGCTCGAAGCTCGCCGCCATGATCGACGGGCGCACCGGGATGTGGCGGCCCAGGACCTTGGATACGAAGAGGAATGCTCGCTTGGGATTCCGGCGCTCCGCGAAACCGAACAGGTTCGCGGGGGGCAGGGCGGCGGCGTCGACTCTGATCTCGAGCAGCCCCCGCTTGAGTTGGGCGCGCAGGCACGTTGATCCTACGTGGCTTTCCATGAACAGCATCCTCGTTGAGCGTGGCTCGAAGAACCACGACGACCGCCTGCGCCTGGTGCGCAGTCGGTCGAACCACGTTCGCGCCGGGCGCCGGCAACCTCGGTCCGGCATCCCGAAATCTTTCAAAATGAAATTGAATCGTATCAAATTTGAAAGGTTGGTGGGTGCAGGCTTGTACCGATGTCGGGATGGCTTTCGTTTTTCGGCTTTGTGCGAGAGGAGGGGCGTGGCGGGCCTGGTGTGGCGCGATGACGGTGGTCAGCCGTTCGACCAAAGCCGATGCGGTGATCGCGGTCCCGTGAAACGGTGAGGAGGAAGGGAAAGGAAAAGGGGGAGGAGAGGAGGGGGAGATGACGCGGGCACGGCGGAGAGGGGTACCGGCCCGCGTCGGACCGCCCGGTTCCGGCCGGGCGGTCAGGGCCTGTCACCGAAGCGGCAGGCCCCGAACCGTCAGACGGCGAGGCAGAGGTACTTGATCACGACGTAGTCGTCGATGCCGTAGTGCGAGCCTTCGCGGCCGAGGCCCGACTGCTTCACGCCACCGAACGGCGCGACTTCGTTCGAGATCAGGCCCGTGTTCACGCCGACCATCCCGTATTCGAGCGCTTCCGCCACCTTCCACACGCGGCCGATGTCGCGGCTGTAGAAGTAGGCGGCCAGGCCGAACTCGGTGTCGTTCGCGAGGCGGATCACTTCGTCGTCGCTGCCGAACTTGAACAGCGGCGCGAGCGGCCCGAACGTCTCTTCCTTCGCGACCTTCATCGCCGGTGTGACACCCGTCAGCACGGTCGGCTCGAAGAAGCCGTGGCCGAGTGCGTGGCGCTTGCCGCCCGTCACGACGGTCGCACCCTTCGCGAGCGCGTCCTCGATGTGCGCCTCGACCTTCAACACGGCGGCTTCGTTGATCAGCGGACCTTGCGTGACGCCCGGCTCCGTGCCGCGGCCCACCTTCAGCTGGCCGACGGCTGCCGCGAGCTTCTGCGCGAACTGGTCGTACACGGCTTCATGCACGTAGAAGCGGTTCGTGCACACGCAGGTCTGGCCGCTGTTGCGGTACTTCGACGCGATCGCGCCCTGCACGGCCGCATCGAGATCGGCGTCGTCGAACACGATGAACGGCGCGTTGCCGCCGAGCTCCAGCGACACCTTCTTGACCGTCGCCGCGCACTGCGACATCAGCAGGCGGCCGACCGGCGTCGAGCCCGTGAACGACAGCTTGCGCACGATCGGGTTCGACGTCAGCTCGCCGCCGATCGCCTTCGGGTCGCCCGTGACGACGCTGAACACGCCGGCCGGCACGCCCGCGCGCTCGGCCAGCACGGCCATCGCGAGCGCCGAGAACGGCGTCGCCTCGGCCGGCTTCACGACGATCGGGCAGCCCGCCGCGAGTGCCGGGCCGACCTTGCGCGTGATCATCGCCGCGGGGAAGTTCCACGGCGTGATCGCCGCGCACACGCCGATCGCTTCCTTCGTCACGACGATGCGCTTGTCGCTCGCCGGCGTCGGAATCGTGTCGCCGTACACGCGCTTGCCTTCTTCCGCGAACCACTCGAGGAACGATGCCGCGTAGCCGATCTCGCCCTTCGCTTCGGCCAGCGACTTGCCCTGCTCGGTGGTCAGGATCAGCGCGAGATCGTCGGCGTTTTCCATCATCAGGTCGTGCCACTTGCGCAGGACGACCGCACGTTCCTTCGCGGTCTTCTTGCGCCACGCCGGCCATGCGGCGTTCGCGGCTTCGATCGCGTGACGCGTTTCGGCCGTGCCCATCGCCGGCACCGTGCCGAGCAGGCCGCCCGTCGCCGGGTTGCGGACTTCGAACGTCTCGCCGTTCGTCGCGCCTTGCCATTCGCCGTTGACGTACGCCTGCTGACGGAACAGCGACGGGTCTTTCAGTGCCAGGGTTTCCTGCACAGTGCTCATATGAATCACCTGCTTCGAAAAGGACGGATGAAACGGCCGCCGCCGTCATGAAGACGGCGGCGGCATATTCAGTTGATGAAGTCGGCGGACACTCAGGCCGGCACGCCGACCGTTTCCTTCAGCACTTCCTCGAGGATCACGAGCGCTTCGTCGAACACGGCTTGCGGGATCGTCAGCGGGAACAGGAAGCGCACGACGTTCGAGTACACGCCGCACACGAGCAGCAGCAGGCCGCGCTCGAGCGCACGCGTCTGCACGCGCTTCGTGAATTCCGCATCCGGCTCGCCCGAACCCGGCTTCAGGAACTCGACCGCGATCATCGCGCCCGGGCCGCGCACGTCGGCGATCTGCGGCACGTCGGCCTGCAGCGCGTTCAGCTTCGCCTTCAGCACGTCGCCGAGTTGCGTCGCGCGCTCGCACAGCTTCTCTTCGTCGATGATCTCGAGCACCGCGTGCGCCGACGCGACGGCCAGCGGGTTGCCCGCGTACGTGCCGCCGAGGCCGCCCGGAGCCGCCGCGTCCATCACGTCCGCACGGCCGACGACGCCCGACAGCGGCATGCCGCCCGCGAGGCTCTTCGCCATCGTGATCAGGTCGGCCAGCACGTCGTAGTGCTGCATCGCGAACAGCTTGCCGGTACGCGCGAAGCCCGTCTGCACTTCGTCGGCGATCAGCAGGATGCCGTGTTCGTTACAGATCTTGCGCAGCGCGCGCACGAACTCGGCCGGCGCCGGGTTGAAGCCGCCTTCGCCCTGGACCGGTTCGAAGATGATCGCGGCGACGCGCTTCGGATCGATGTCGGCCTTGAACAGCATCTCGATCGCCTTGATCGAGTCGGCGGTCGTCACGCCGTGCACGGCGTTCGGGTACGGGGCGTGGAACACGTCGCCCGGGAACGGGCCGAAGTTCAGCTTGTACGGGGCGACCTTGCCGGTCAGCGCCATGCCCATCATCGTGCGGCCGTGGAAGCCGCCCGAGAAGGCGATGACGCCCGGACGGCCGGTCGCTGCACGCGCGATCTTGATCGCGTTCTCGACGGCTTCGGCGCCGGTCGTGAAGAACGCGGTCTTCTTCGGGAAATCGCCCGGCGCGCGGTCGTTGATCTTCTCAGCCAGCTCGACGTACGACGCGTACGGGACGATCTGGTAAGCGGTGTGCGTGAAGTTGTTCAGCTGATCCGCGATCGCCTTGACGATCTTCGGGTGGCGGTGGCCGGTGTTCAGCACCGCGATGCCGGCGGCGAAATCGATGAAGCGGCGGCCTTCGACATCCCACAGTTCCGCGTTCTCGGCGCGGGCTGCGTAGAAATCGCACATCACGCCAACGCCGCGCGGGGTGGCGGCGTTCTTGCGGGCCTGCAGGTCGGCATTCTTCACGGTCATCTCCTTGATGTTCTTTCCGGTGAGGTGAAAATCGGGCGCTTCGACAGCCCATGGAGGCGACTATAATCACATTTGGCTCTGGCAATCAGAGCCATTTCAATAAATATTCAGGAGCCAATCATGCGCGCGAGCGTGTTGTCGGACTGGCTGGCGCAGCGCCTCGTGCGCGGCGGCGAACAGCCGATCTACCGGCAGCTTCACCGGCTGCTGCAACAGGCGATCCTGTCGCGCGAACTGCCGGCCGGCACGCGCGTGCCGTCGTCGCGGCTCCTGGCCGCCGAACTCGGGATCGCCCGCAACACGGTCACGCAGGTTTACGAACAGCTTGCGCTCGAAGGCTACGTGAACTCGGCGACCGGCCGCGGCACGTTCGTCGCCGACAGCGCGCCGGACGAGATCGTCGGCGCGCCGCCCGACGCGGCCGCCGCGCGCCCGGCGCTCGTGCAGGCCTCCGCGCGGCGGCTGTCCGCGCGCGGCACGCGGCTCGTCGAAGGCGCCGGCGTGTCGAAGCGGCAGGGCGGCGCGTTCATGCCGGGCGTGCCCGATGTGTCGCGATTTCCGGCGCGCGTGTGGACGCGGCTGCACAACAAGTACTGGCGGCGCCTGCGTCCCGACCTGCTGACCTACGCGCCGGGCGGCGGGCTCGCGCTGCTGCGCGAGGCGCTGGCCGACTACCTGCGCACGTCGCGCTCGGTGCGCTGCACGCCCGAGCAGATCGTGATCACGACCGGGATCCACCAGTCGATCGACCTCGCGGTGCGGCTCTTGACCGACCCGGGCGACGCGATCTGGACCGAGGATCCGTGCTACTGGGGCGTGCGCAGCGTGCTGAACGTGTCGGGGCTGACGACGCGGCCGATTCCGGTCGACGACGAAGGCATCGCGCCATCGGCCGCCGATCTTGCCGAACCGCCGAAGCTGATGCTCGTCACGCCGTCGCACCAGTATCCGCTCGGGATGGTGATGAGCCTCGCGCGGCGGCGGATGCTGCTCGAATACGCGCGCCAGCACGGCTGCTGGATCATCGAGGACGACTACGACAGCGAATTCCGCTACGGCAGCCGGCCGCTCGCGTCGCTGCAGGGGCTCGATACGGCCGGGCAGGTGATCTATGTCGGCAGCTTCGGCAAGACGCTGTTCCCGGGGCTGCGGGTCGGCTACCTGGTTGCACCGGAGCCGCTCGCGGAAAGTTTCGCGACCGCCAGTGCCGAGCTGTATCGCGAAGGGCAGTTGCTGCAGCAGGCGGTGCTGGCCGAATTCATCGCGGAAGGGCACTTCGTGTCGCATATCCGCAAGATGCGTACGTTGTATGGGCAGCGCCGCGAGGTGCTGCTCGACGCAGTCGCGCAGCGCTACGGCAACACGCTGCACGCGCTCGGCAGCGATGCGGGGCTGCATCTGGTCACGCAGTTGCCGGCAGGCGTCGACGATCGCGCGGTCGCGCAGGCCGCGCTCGAACGCAATATCGTCGTGCGACCGTTGTCCGGGTATTACGCGGACCGCGAACGTGCGGCGTCGGGGTTGCTGCTCGGGTATGCGTGCGTGCCGGAGGACGAGATCGCGACCGCGTTCGCGACGCTCGCCGAGGCGATCGACGAGCGGGCGTTTGGCCGGGTGGTCGAGGTGGCCTGAGCGGCGTGCTCGATTGCAGCCTTGCTTCCTGATGTTTGCTGTCGGGGCTGGCGGAATCGATCTCTCCGCAGTGCGGGGGGAATCCGCCGCTTGCGGCCTCCGGAACCTCGATACCGATCCACGCCGCAGACGCCGGCATCACGTTAGCCCGTGCGAGCAGCGTCGAGAATGGCGGCAGCCCGACGCGGATCCGCGCGCCGGCTACAGCCGGATCAGCGCCGCGCCAACCACCACCAGCGCGCACGCGGCAAGCCGCTGCGCGCCGGGCCGCTCGCGCATCACGAGCCAGCCGATCGCGACCGCGAAGATCGAGCTCGTTTCGCGCAGCGCCGACACCGTCCCGACCGGCAAGTACCGGTACGCGAGGATCACGATCCCGTACGCCGCGAGCGAGATCGTGCCGGCGATCGCGCCCTGCGTGAGCGCGGTGCGCGAGCCGAGCACCGCGCGCGGGCCGCCACGCACCGCGCAGACCAGCACGAACTGCGGCACGCTCCACAGTACGTACACCCACGCGATGTAGCCGAGCGCGCTGCCGGATACGCGCGAGCCGATGCCGTCGCAGATCGAATAGGCGGCGATGAACACGCCCGTGAGCAGCGCAAACGGCACGCCTTCGCCGGAGAACCGGAAGCCGCGTCGCAGTGCGAGCGACATGATGCCGAACGACACGAGCGCGATGCCCGCGAAGCCGAACGGCGTCGGCCGCTCGTGCAGGATCGCGAGCGCCAGCACCGACACGAGCAGCGGAGAAATCCCGCGTGCAATCGGATAGATCTGCCCGAATTCGCCGCTGCGGTACGCCCGCGCCAGCGTGAAGCAGTACGCGACCTCGAGCACGGCCGACCCGGCGATATACGGCCATGCGGCGGGCGCCGGCGCGGGCAGCAGTGCGGCGCCGGCGACGCCGAACACGAAATACGGCAGCGACATCGTGCCGAGCTGGACGAGCCGGTCTTCGCTGACGTGGAGGAAGGCATTCCAGATGGCATGCAGCAACGCGGAGCACAGCACGAGGCCGATGAAGAGGTGGTCCATGGACGAAGAGGCGGACAGGGGCGGGAGCGGAGGGGCGCCGTCATTATGTGGGTATCGGGCGCGCTCGCACGGAATTGTCGATAATGGCGTGTTGTTATTCACCGGATGCCGACCATGACCGAAGCCACCCAAGCCCAGCCTGCCGTTCCGCGCCTCACGAGCCTGTCGCACGGGGGCGGCTGCGGCTGCAAGATCGCCCCGGGCGTGCTGTCCGAGCTGCTGAAGCGCGCGACGCCGCCCGCGCTGTTCCCGGATCTGCTGGTTGGCACCGAGACGTCCGACGACGCGGCCGTCTATCGCCTCAATGACGAGCAGGCGATCGTCGCGACCACCGATTTCTTCATGCCGATCGTCGACGATCCGTTCGACTTCGGCCGCATCGCGGCTACCAACGCGCTGTCCGACGTCTACGCGATGGGCGGCAAGCCGATCCTCGCGCTCGCGCTGGTCGGGATGCCGATCAACGTGCTGCCGCACGAGACGATCGCGGCCGTGCTGCGCGGCGGCGAATCGGTGTGCGCGGATGCCGGCATTCCGGTCGCGGGCGGCCATTCGATCGATTCGGTCGAGCCGATCTACGGGCTCGCGGCGATCGGCGTCGTGCACCCGTCGCGCGTGAAGCGCAACGCAGCTGCACGCGCGGGCGACGTGCTCGTGCTCGGCAAGCCGCTCGGCGTCGGCGTGCTGTCCGCCGCGCTGAAGAAGAACCAGCTCGATGCCGCGGGCTACGCGCAGATGGTCGCGACGACCACCAAGCTGAACCGGCCGGGCGCCGAGCTCGCCGCGCTGCCGGGCGTGCATGCGCTGACCGACGTCACGGGCTTCGGGCTGCTCGGCCACACGCTCGAGCTGGCACGTGGCGCACACCTCACCGCGCGCGTGCACTATGCGTCGCTGCCGTGGCTCGCGAGCGTCGAGGCGTTCGTCGCCGATGGCGTGTTTACCGGCGCGTCGGGCCGCAACTGGGCCGCGTATGGCGCGGACGTCCAGCTGGCCGCTACGCTGCCGCCCGTCGCGCAGGCGCTGCTGACCGATCCGCAGACGTCGGGCGGCCTGCTGGTCGCGTGCGCACCCGAGGCCGTCGACGACGTGCTCGCGTGCTTCCGTGCCGACGGCTTCGACCGCGCGGGCGTGATCGGCGAGATGGTGGACGGGCCAGCACGCGTCGACGTCGCATGACGCTCAAGCGGCATACAGGATTTTTTTGCGGTCGCTAGAATCGATGCCTTCCATCGAGAAGGTATCGACGACCGATGAACGACTTCCTGTTCGGGCTGATGATCGCGCTGTCGGTCGGGCCCGTCGCGCTGATGATCGCGAACTACGGGATGCGCGCCGGCACCGCGAGTGGTGTGCGCGCGGCGGTGGGCGTCGCGACGGCCGACGGCTGCTATGCGGTCGTCGCGTTCACGCTCGGCGCGATGCTCGCGAGCACGCTCGCCGCACATCTGTCGCTGTTTCGCCTGGTCGGCGCGCTCGTGCTGCTCGCAATGGGCGCGCGGATGCTGTGGCAGGCGCTGCGGGATCGCCGCCGCACGCTCGACGGTGATGCGCGGCCGCCAGGCAGCCGGCCGTTTTCATCGATGTTCTTCGTCACGCTGGCGAACCCGCTCACGATCCTGTTGTTCTACGGCTATGCAACGGCTGCCGCCGGTGCGCATCGGCACTGGCTGCTCGGTGCCGCGTGCGTGTTTGCCGGCAGCCTCGCGGGGCAGCTCGTGTTCGCATTCGGCGGCAGCATGATCGGCCGGATCGTGAAGTCGCCGGGGCTGCTCGCCGCGAGCCATGTGGTTGCGGCGCTTGTCGTGCTGGGTTACGGCGTGGCGGGGCTGGCGCGGTTGTAGTGGTTTGCCGGGTTACACGCGTGCAGGTTCGATTGACGTGTCGGTGCCGAGCAACCGGATAGTATTCCTGATGGTATGTCGACGCGCGGAGACCATTTCCTTCGTCATTCCCGCGTGTACCAGACCCGCACCGACGCACCGTCGCCGTTTCGTAGTCGGGTTCCGCATCGGGCACGCCCGTTCTATACTCCGACGCGCAGTCTACGAGAGCCGTTCTCACCCAACATCATCGAAACAAGGAACGCCGATGCTGACTCGCTCCATTCTTTCCGCCGCTGCATTCTCGCTCGCAGCCTGTGCGACCGCGCCGTCGATCGCGCAGGACAACCAGGGCAACAACGCGGGCAACAATGCATTCGCCGAGACCGGTGCACAGGGCCGCCCGGTCAAGGTCATGATCATCACGATGTTCGGTCCGGAGGGCCAGGCCTGGCTCGACCGGATCGGCCCGTGGCGCGACATCGCCGTGCCCGGCCTGTCGCCCGACTACCCGAACGTGCATTGCAACAAGCAGGACGTATGCGTGGTCACGACCGGCATGGGCTATGCGAACGCGTCGGCGACGATCATGGCGCTCACGTTCTCGCAGCGCTTCGATCTGCGCCGCACGTACTTCCTGATCTCCGGCATCGCGGGTGTCGACCCCGCGCAAGGCACGGTCGGTTCGGCCGCCTGGTCGAAATACCTGGTCGATTTCAGCCTGCAGTGGGAGCTCGATGCACGCGAGATTCCGGCCGGCTGGAATACCGGCTTCCTCGGCATCAACACGAAGAGCCCGAACGACAAGCCGCCGCTCGACTATCGCACCGAGGTGTTCCAGCTCAACCCGCAGCTGACCGACGCCGCGGTCGCGCTGTCGCGCAACGTCGTGCTCGCCGACAGCGCGCAGGCGCAGGCTGCACGTGCGAAGTTCAACTACGCGCCGGCGAACCGGCCGCCGACGGTGATCCAGTGCGATACGTCATCGGGCAACACGTGGTTCTCGGGCACGCTGATCGGCGAGCGCGCGCGCCAGTGGACGAAGATCCTGACCGACGGCAAGGGCACGTACTGCATGACCGCGCAGGAAGACAACGCGACGTATGAAGCGCTCAAGCGCGCGGCGAGCGTGAAGCGGGTCGACCTGTCGCGCGTGGCGGTGCTGCGCACGGGGTCCGATTTCGACCGGCCGTATGCGGGGCAGACGAGTGCCGACAACCTGCTGAACTACGCGGATCAGGGCGGCTTCGCCCCGGCAACCGAAAACCTGTATCGCGCGGGCAATCCGCTCGTTCAGGACATCGTCACGCACTGGGGCGAATGGCGCGACGGCGTGCCGCGTCGTTAATTGCCGGACGCAAGCTCAGCCGGCGGTCAACGTCAATGCGAATGCGGGGCCGAACGGAACGGCGTCCACACCGGCGTGGTGTCGTCCCAGTGATCGAGCGGCGAAGGGAGTTGATCGTTCATCATGTGCTCCTGCAACTAACTATCTAACTGACTGACTCGGCGAGTCGTCGATGGATGACTCGAAACGCCGCGCGCGGGGCAACCCGTTGCGCGGCGTTGCGCGTTTACCGGCCCCCGCCGGCGAGCTGGTTGCTTTCAGGCGTCGAGCGATACGGGCCTTGCGCCAGTTCGAGCCCTTGCGGATACGAATTGGCCTTGCGCAAGTAGGCGAGCGTGCCGTCCTTGCGCGCTTGCTCGACTTCCGCGTTCACTTCGGCGCGCGTACGCGGGCCAGAGTGCTGCGAGTACCACGACGTGTTGCCGTAGTCGCCGGCATGCGGCGTACCCGAATCGGCGAAGGCCGGGGCGGACACGGCGAGAGCGATGGCGAGGGCGGAGAAAAGGCCGCGTCGGTTCATGATGGAACTCCTGTCTGTTCGATGCGCATGGAAGTGCGCGACAGGGTTTACTCTAAGAGCCGGCTGGATTGCGATAAATGGTGCTTCAGTGAATTGAATTGTCGCTGGCGCAGAACAATCGTTGTCCCTACCCGCGTCATGGGATGGACGGCCGGTGTGGAATCCCCGTCCTGAAAGGGGAGGACGAGCGCGACGCGTGCTTTGCGCGGGCTCCGCGCGATTATCGCTGCGGGCGAAACAGTCCCTTTCGCGTCGTGGAACGGCGGCGGACGCGACGGCGCGCGGCTCGTCGAACCGGCGCGCCGTCAAACCGCTTCGATTCGGTAGCCTAGCGTGTAGACGGCGCAGAGCCGCACGCCGTTCGACGGCTGAATCGCCAGTTTCGTGCGCAGCCGGTAGATGTGCGTGTCGAGGCTGCGGGACGAGCCGGCCATGTCGCGCCCCCATAACGAACGGATCAGCGCGTCGCGCGGCATGATGCGGCCGAAGTTGCTGAACAGCAGGACCGCGAGGTCGAATTCTCGCGGCGTCAGCTTGACCGGCGTGCCGTTCACCCAGATCTCCCGCGCTCTGGTGTCGACCCGATAGGCGCCGATGTCCAGGGTGTCCTGCCGGATGTCGCCGCCGTGATACGCGCGACGCAGCAACGCGTTGATGCGCGCCAGCAGTTCGAAATGATTGACCGGTTTGACCATGTAGTCGTCGGCCCCCGCATTGATCGCGGAGAAGATCGCGTGTTCCTCGGCACGGATCGTCAGGAACAGGATCGGCAGCGCGCCACCGATGCGCTCGCGGGTCCACTTGAGTACTTCGAAGCCCGTCATGCCGGGCACCTCCCAGTCGAGGATCAGCAGATCGACGACCGAGCTTTCGAGATGGCGAACGGCCTGATGACCGTTGGCGACGGAATGCACGTTGTATCCGGCCTTGCCTAGTATCGAGGTGACGAGGTCGACATACGTCGTGTCGTCCTCCAAATATAGAACGTCCATGTTGTCGGAGGGGTCGGTTGTCTCGAGTAATGAGATCGCGCTGAGCGAACGTGGATGAAGCGAGGTTCGCGGCCGGCATGAAGCTGCGCATCGACGACGATCTGCGACGCATGTTCGCATGCGTTCTATTCGGGGAATTGTCAACGATTCTGAACGCGGGAGGCTTGTGTCTGGAAGCCTGGCGGCTTGTGCCTTAATATTTTAGTAATCCATATCAATTGGAATTTGTCGTTGCTTCGCCGACGCATTGGAACGAAGGGATGTCGGGCGGGAGATTCGATGAACAGGTCATCTGAAGAAATAGGCAATTCGTGAGGGAGATCATGCTGATATACAAGTCATTCATGGAAAAGAAAGCGCTGCTCGAGGAGCAACTGGATCGGGAGCGGCTTGCGATTGCGGCCACGGTTCTGCTGGAAATCCGGCGCTGTGTCCAGGAATTCGGATTCACCGCGAAGGAGGTGTTTCCTGCCCAGGCCGGTGTTCAGGGCAAGAAGCGCCAGGTGAAATACTTCAATCCCCAGACGGGGCAGTCATGGTCGGGTGCGGGCCGGGAACCGGCATGGCTGCGCGGTCAGGATCGCACCCGATTTCTGATTGATGCGCTATCGAAGGGGCAGCCAGAAGATGAGGAATCCAAAGCATGAAATCGTGGAAAAAAGATGGTGTTACCGTCGATGGGGCCAACGGAGCAGGATGCCGTTTCAGTTCCGGAGCTGATCGGATGCGGGCCCGTGTACCTGGACGGAGATCGGCCGCGCCACCACGAAAATCGTACCGCGGCCGCCTATGGAACCGGTCCCATTCAAGCTTACATTTTGATTGTGACAGTTGTTGCTGTCAACGTCGAAGTCGCGGTTCGCTGCGGGCGGCCAGGGTGCGCGGATGAGCGCGGGCGTGACCTGGTCGGGCGACGAAGCCGATGTGCCAGAGCGCGTGTGCGTGGGAATCGGCGTGACGCGGGAGGTTCTCGAAGTCTGCGCGTCGTCGCTGCATGCGATCTTCGGCTACCGGAACGAGACGTTCGGCATTGAATCGCTGGTGGATACGATCGCCGAGTGGTCACCGGCGCTCGTTTTGCTGGAAGCGGCCGGCGGCCGCGAATGCGAAGCCGCCTGCGCGCTGCAGGCCGCGCGTCTGCCGGTGGCGGTCGTGCAGCTGCATCAGGCCCGCGCGTTCATCGCGCGGGCGACCGAGTTGCCGCTCGAAGGGAAAGGGGCGCATGCGCGCGTGCTGACGGAACTGGCGAACGTGCTCGACGACGTATCGTCGAATCCCCGCTTTGCCGAGCCGTTGGCCGGTCCCGGGCTACAGCAGGTTCAGGCGCTCGTGCAGCGCCGGCGGCTGCTCGTGCAGGCGTTGATGGCGGAATACCAGTTACTCGCGCATGCCCATTCGAGCGTACGCGGCGGCATTGAACAGACGATTGCGTTCCTGAGCAACCAGATCGGCACGGTCGACCGTCACTGCGGGCGGCTGGTGCGCGGGCAGCGCGTCGGTACGGCGAGAGCGCTGGCGCGGGCGAAGCGGCCCCGCCGCATGCGTGCGTCAGGCAGATGAATGCAAGGCGGGATACGGTGTCAGGGGCGGGCGCGTGACGAGGTGTCCACGGGCCGCTCGCCCATTCATCACGCGACCCACTCGTTGATGACCGGCGTGTCGAGTGCCGGCGCGCGTTCGGCTTCCTCGAACGTGCGCTTGCTGCACGTCGCGTCGAGGCTGCCCTTGCCGCTCAGCAGCGGGCAGCGATCGAACACTTCGGCGATCCAGTCGACGAACACGCGCACCTTCGGCGACAGATGGCGGCTGTGCGGATAGACGACCGAGATCGGCATCGGCAGCGGCTTGACGCCCGGCAGCACTTCCTTGAGCCGGCCTTCGCGCAGATGCGGCAGCACCATGAAGAGCGGCGGCTGGATCAGGCCGAAGCCTTCGATCCCGCAGGTCACGTACGCATCCGCGTCGTTCACCGACACGATGCCCTCCATCTTCATCTCGACTTCCTTGCCTTCGATCAGGAAGGTCCAGTCGATCGTGCGGCCCGTGCGGCTCGAGAAGTAGTTGACGGCCTTGTGCTGGCTCAGGTCGTCGATCGTCTGCGGTTCGCCATGGCGCTCGAGATAGTCGGGCGACGCGACCGTCACGCATTCGAACAGGCCGACCCGGCGCGCGACGAGCGACGAGTCCTGCAGGGCGCCGACGCGGATCACGCAATCGACCCCTTCCTGCAGCAGGTCGACCGGCCGGTCGGACAGGCCGAGCTGCAGGTCGATGTCCGGATAGCGCGTATGAAATTCGCACAGCGACGGAATCACGAGCAGCCGCCCGATCGAACCCGGCATGTCGATACGCAACTTTCCGTGCGGCTTCCGGTTGTTCGCCTGGAAGCTCGCCTCGGTTTCCTCGACGTCCGCGAGGATCCGCACGCATCGTTCGTAGTACGCGGCGCCGTCCGGCGTGAGCGACAGCCGGCGCGTGGTCCGGTGCATCAGCCGCACACCGAGGAATGCTTCGAGATTCTGGATGATCGTCGTGACGGACGCTCGCGGCAAGCTGAGCGTTTCTGCTGCCTTGGTGAAGCTGCTTGTATCGACGACGCGAGTAAACACCTGCATGGCCTGAAGCCGGTCCATCACAACCTCCGCAATCTAATGAGCCTCCGGAACGACAAGGCTGCGCTACCTCGTGGGTAAACGCAGCCTCGGATTGTTCGGGGGCGTTGAATTGTGTTGCCGGATTATAGGCATTTATCCCAATGTCTGCCGGACCCAGAATTCGTTCCATCTCGAAATGGATGCTGCATCGTCATGGACGCTTCTGAATTCAGCAAATTCCTGAAGGCCGCATTACCCGCGCAAGCCACGGCGGGCGCGGCGCTGACGGTCGCCGAAGTGGAAATTCCCGGCTACGCGCAGGACATCGTGCTGCGCCTCTACCGCCGCCCGGACAAGACCGGGCTGCCAGTAGTGCTTTATTTCCACGGTGGCGGTTTCGTCCGCGGTTCGCTCGAAGACGCCGATTTCGCCGCGCGTTTTTTAGCAGAACGCTTACCAGCGCTCGTAGTGTCGGTCGACTATTCGCTCGCGCCGGCCTTCCCTTTTCCGGCCGCGCCGGAGGATGCGTATCGCGCTGCCGTGTGGGCCGCGACGCGCGCCCGCGCGTTCGGCGGCAACCCGAAGAAGATCGGTGTCGCGGGTCATGACGCGGGCGGCCAGCTCGCGAACTGCCTCGCGTTCATCGCGCGCGATCGCGGCGAAGTGTCGATCGTCGCGCAGGCGCTGTTCGGGCCGATGCTCGACCCGAGCATGACGCGCATCGGCGACGCCGATCGCCTCGCCTCCGACATCACCCCGCGCGAATGCGCGGCCTGTTATCGCGCGTATCTGCCGCAGGCCGCGCAACGCATGCACCCGTATGCGGCGCCGCTCGAATCGGTGCGCCTCGCGGGGCTGCCGCCGACGCTCGTCGTCACCGCGCAGAACGACGTGCTGCACGTCGAGGCGGAGAAATATGCGGGCTGCCTGATCTCGTCGGGCGTGCTCACGCAGGTGATCCGCTATCCGGACATCACGCACGCCGCGCTCGCGACGCACGAAGCCGCCTTCGAGGAAGCCGTGCGCTTCTTCCAGTGCCGCTTCCAGGCGCGCCAGCCGAATCGTTCCGAATAACCAAAACCAATCCACGTTTACTGGAGATCCACATGGCCATCCTACGCACCTCCCGTTCCCGAATCGCGACAGCGGCGATCGTGACGCTCGCCGTCGTCGGCCTCGGAACGTTCGGCGCGATGCGCGTGAACGCGAACGCACCGGAGAAAGCGGCAGCACCGCTGCCCGAAGTCGACGTCGCGACCGTCGTGCCGCAGACCGTGACCGACTGGCAGAGTTATTCGGGCCGCCTCGAGGCGGTCGAGAAAGTCGACGTGCGCCCGCAGGTGTCGGGCACGATCGTCGCGGTGAACTTCAAGGACGGCGCGCTCGTGAAGAAGGGCGACGTGCTGTTCGTGATCGACCCGCGCCCGTACCAGGCCGAAACCGACCGTGCGGCCGCGCAGCTCGCGGCCGCGCAGGCGCGCAACGGCTACGCGCAGACCGACTGGCAGCGCGCGCAGCGGCTGATCGGCGACAACGCGATCGCGAAGCGCGACTACGACGAGAAGCAGAATGCGGCCCGCGAGGCGACGGCGAACCTGAAGGCCGCCGAAGCCGCGCTGGAAACGGCGCGCATCAACCTCGGCTATACGCGGATCACGGCGCCTGTGTCGGGCCGCGTGTCGCGCGCGGAAATCACGCTCGGCAATGTCGTGTCGGCCGGCGCAGCGGCCGCACCGCTGACGACGCTGGTGTCGGTGTCGCCGATCTACGCATCGTTCGACGCGGACGAGCAGACCTACCTGCAATACATCAACGGCGCGCGCAGCGGCCGCAAGGTGCCGGTCGAGCTCGGCCTCGCGAACGAAACCGGCTACTCGCGCAGCGGCGAGATCGACTCGGTCGACAACCGGCTCGATACGTCATCCGGCACGATCCGCGTACGCGCGCGCTTCGACAACGCCGATGGCGCGCTCGTCCCGGGCCTCTACGCACGCGTGAAGGTGGGCGGCAGCGCGCCGCACGAGGCACTGCTTGTCGACGACGCGGCGATCAACACCGACCAGGACAAGAAATTCGTGTTCGTCGTCGACCAGCAAGGCCGCGTGTCGTACCGCGAAGTGCAGCAGGGGATGCAGCACGGCAACCGGCGCGTGATCGTGAGCGGGCTCTCCGCCGGCGATCGCGTGGTCGTGAACGGTACGCAACGCGTGCGCCCCGGCGAACAGGTGAAGCCGCACATGGTCCCGATGACGGGCGGTGACGCGCCGTCCGCGCCTTTGGCGGGCAACGCGAAGCCGGCCGCCCCGGCGAAGGCGGATTCGTAAGCGGCCCGCCGCTTCGTATCCGCGTTCAACCAGACAGAGCCACACATGAACATTTCCAAATTCTTTATCGACCGGCCGATCTTTGCAGGAGTCCTATCGGTGATCATCCTGCTCGGCGGGGTGATCGCGATGTTCCTGCTGCCGATCTCCGAATATCCGGAAGTCGTGCCGCCGTCCGTGATCGTGAAGGCGCAGTACCCGGGCGCGAACCCGAAAGTGATCGCCGAGACGGTCGCGTCGCCGCTTGAAGAGCAGATCAACGGCGTCGAGGACATGCTCTACATGCAGTCGCAGGCGAACAGCGACGGCAACATGACGATCACCGTCACGTTCAAGCTCGGCACCGATCCGGACAAGGCCACGCAGCTCGTGCAGAACCGCGTGAACCAGGCGCTGCCGCGCTTGCCGGAAGACGTGCAGCGGCTCGGCATCACGACGGTGAAGAGCTCGCCGACGCTGACGATGGTGGTCCACCTGATCTCGCCGGACAACCGCTACGACATGACCTACCTGCGCAACTACGCGCTGATCAACGTGAAGGATCGCCTGTCGCGAATCCAGGGCGTTGGCCAGGTGCAGCTGTGGGGTTCGGGCGACTACGCGATGCGCGTGTGGCTCGATCCGCAGAAGGTCGCGCAGCGCGGGCTGTCGGCCGAGGACGTCGTGCAGGCGATCCGCGAGCAGAACGTGCAGGTCGCGGCCGGCGTGATCGGCGCGTCGCCGTCGCTGCCGGGTACGCCGCTGCAGTTGTCGGTGAACGCGCGCGGTCGCTTGCAGACGGAAGACGAGTTCGGCGACATCGTCGTGAAGACGACGCCGGACGGCGGCGTCACGCACCTGCGCGACATCGCGCGGATCCAGCTCGACGCATCCGAATACGGGCTGCGCTCGCTGCTCGACAACAAGCCGGCCGTCGCGATGGCGATCAACCAGTCGCCGGGCGCGAACTCGCTGCAGATCTCGGACGAAGTGCGCAAGACGATGGCCGAGCTGAAGCAGGACATGCCCGCGGGCGTCGACTACAAGATCGTCTATGACCCGACGCAGTTCGTGCGTTCGTCGATCAAGGCCGTCGTGCACACGCTGCTCGAAGCGATCGCGCTGGTCGTGATCGTCGTGATCGTGTTCCTGCAGACCTGGCGCGCGTCGCTGATTCCGCTGATCGCGGTGCCGGTGTCGATCATCGGCACGTTCTCGCTGCTGCTCGCGTTCGGGTATTCGATCAATGCGTTGTCATTGTTCGGGATGGTGCTCGCGATCGGGATCGTCGTCGACGATGCGATCGTGGTGGTCGAGAACGTCGAGCGGAACATCGAGAGCGGGATGAACGCGCGGGCGGCGACCTACAAGGCGATGCAGGAAGTGAGCGGGCCGATCATCGCGATCGCGCTGACGCTCGTCGCCGTGTTCGTGCCGCTCGCGTTCATGTCGGGCCTGACCGGCCAGTTCTACAAGCAGTTCGCGATGACCATCGCGATCTCGACGGTGATCTCGGCGTTCAACTCGCTGACGTTGTCGCCGGCGCTGTCCGCGATCCTGCTGAAGGGTCACGGCGACAAGGAAGACTGGCTCACGCGCGTGATGAACCGCGTGCTCGGCGGCTTCTTCCGCGGCTTCAACAAGGTGTTCCATCGCGGTGCGGAGAACTACGGCCGCGGCGTGCGCGGCGTGCTGTCGCGCAAGACGCTGATGCTCGGCGTGTACCTCGTGCTGGTGGGCGCGACCGTGCTCGTGTCGAAGGTCGTGCCGGGCGGCTTCGTGCCCGCGCAGGACAAGGAATACCTGATCGCGTTCGCGCAGCTGCCGAACGGTGCGTCGCTCGACCGCACCGAGAAGGTGATCCGCGACATGGGCTCGATCGCGCTGAAGCAGCCGGGTGTCGAGAGCGCGGTCGCGTTCCCGGGGCTGTCGGTGAACGGCTTCACGAACAGCTCGAGCGCGGGCATCGTGTTCGTCACGCTGAAGCCGTTCTCGGAACGGCACGGCAAGGCGCTGTCGGCCGGCGCGATCGCGGGTGCGCTGAACCAGAAGTACGGCGCGATGAAGGACTCGTTCGTCGCGGTGTTCCCGCCGCCGCCGGTGCTCGGCCTTGGTACGCTGGGCGGGTTCAAGATGCAGGTGGAGGATCGCGGCGCGGTCGGCTATGCGCGGCTCGCGGATGCGACCAACGACTTCATCAAGCGCGCGCAGCAGGCGCCTGAGCTTGGCCCGTTGTTCACGAGCTACCAGATCAACGTGCCGCAGCTCAACGTCGATCTCGATCGCGTGAAGGCGAAGCAGTTGGGCGTGCCGGTGACCGACGTGTTCAACACGATGCAGGTGTATCTCGGCTCGCTGTACGTGAACGACTTCAACCGCTTCGGGCGCGTGTACCAGGTGCGCGTGCAGGCCGATGCACCGTTCCGCCAGCGTGCGGACGACATCCTGCAGTTGAAGACGCGCAACGACAAGGGCGAGATGGTGCCGCTGTCGTCGCTCGTCACGGTGACGCCGACGTTCGGCCCGGAAATGGTCGTGCGCTACAACGGCTACACGGCGGCCGACATCAACGGCGGCCCGGCGCCGGGCTTCTCGTCGGGGCAGGCGCAGGCCGCGATCGAGCGCATCGCGCATGAAACGCTGCCGCGCGGCGTGCGGTTCGAATGGACCGACCTCACGTACCAGCAGATTCTTGCCGGCGATTCGGCGATGTACGTGTTCCCGATCAGCGTGCTGCTCGTGTTCCTCGTCCTCGCCGCGTTGTATGAAAGCCTGACGTTGCCGCTCGCGGTGATCCTGATCGTGCCGATGAGCATTCTGTCGGCGCTGACGGGCGTGTGGCTCACGCAGGGCGACAACAACATCTTCACGCAGATCGGCCTGATGGTGCTGGTGGGGCTGTCGGCGAAGAACGCGATCCTGATCGTCGAATTCGCGCGTGAACTCGAACACGACGGCAGGACGCCGCTCGAGGCCGCGATCGAGGCGAGCCGGCTGCGGCTGCGCCCGATCCTGATGACGTCGATCGCCTTCATCATGGGTGTGGTGCCGCTCGTCACGTCGACGGGTGCCGGTTCGGAAATGCGCCATGCGATGGGTGTCGCGGTGTTCTTCGGGATGCTTGGCGTGACGCTGTTCGGGCTGATGCTGACGCCGGTGTTCTACGTCGTGCTGCGCACGCTCGCGGGCGGCAAGATCCACGTCGCCGGGAAGGACTCGGCCGGCTACGGTGTGCCGTCCCAGCACGTGCCGGCTTCGGATGCTTGAGGACAGGAAGATGAATAACTTGCACAACACGAATGGCCTGATGCGCTTCGCGAAGGTGGCGGCCGCGAGCACCCTGCTCGCGACGCTGCTCGCCGCGTGCGCGGTGGGGCCTGACTACAAGCGCCCGGATGCGCCGACGCCCGCCGCATTCAAGGAAGCGCCGACGCTTGCCGCCGGCGAACAGGCCGGCACGTGGAAGACGGCCGAGCCGTCGGACAGCGCGCATCGCGGCGAATGGTGGAAGGTGTTCGGCGACCCGGTGCTCGATTCGCTCGAGACGCAGGCGCTCGCCGCGAACCAGAACCTGAAGGCCGCGGCCGCACGTGTCGAGGAAGCGCGCGCGGCGACGCGTTCGGCGCGCTCGCAGTGGTTCCCGCAGGTCGGCGCCGGTTTCGGGCCGACGCGTGAAGGGCTGTCGTCGGCGTCGCAGTTCCAGCCGCAGGGCACGGGCCCGACCAACGCGACGCTGTGGCGCGCGCAGGGCACGGTGTCATATGAAGCCGACCTGTTCGGCCGCGTCGGCCGCAACGTCGAGGCGTCGCGTGCCGACCAGGCGCAGAGCGAAGCGCTGTTCCGTTCAGTGCAGCTCGCGCTGCAGGCGGACGTCGCGCAGAACTACTTCGAACTGCGTCAGCTCGATTCCGACCAGGACCTGTACCGCCGCACGGTCGAGTTGCGCGAGCAGGCGCTGAAGCTCGTGCAGCGCCGCTTCAACGAAGGCGACATCAGCGAGCTCGACGTGTCGCGCGCGAAGAACGAGCTGGCGACTGCGCAGGCCGATGCGGTCGGCGTCGCGCGCCGGCGCGCGGCGTCCGAGCATGCGCTCGCGATCCTGCTTGGCAAGGCGCCCGCGGATTTCGCGTTCAAGGAAACGCCGATCGTGCCGGTCGCGGTGAAGGTGCCGCCGGGCCTGCCGTCCGCGCTGCTCGAGCGCCGTCCGGACGTGTCGGCGGCCGAGCGGGCGATGGCGGCCGCGAACGCGCGGATCGGCCTCGCGAAGTCGGCGTACTTCCCGAAGCTCGACATCACGGGGGCGTTCGGCTATGAAGCATCGACGCTCGGCAACCTGTTCCTGTGGTCGAGCCGCACGTTCCTGCTCGGGCCGTTCGCCGGCACCGCGCTGACGCTGCCGCTGTTCGACGGCGGGCGCCGTGCGGCCGGCGTGCAGCAGGCACGCGCGCAGTACGACGAGCAGGTTGCGAACTACCGGCAGCAGGTGCTCGTCGCGTTCCGCGAGGTCGAGGACAATCTCGCCGACCTGCGCCTGCTCGACGACCAGATCCGCGCGCAGGATGCGGCCGTCAACGCGTCGCGTCGCGCGGCGACGTTGTCGCGAACGCAATATCAGGAAGGCGAGGTCGCGTATCTCGACGTGATCGACAGCGAGCGCTCGGTGCTGCAGTCGCAATTGCAGTCGAACCAGTTGACCGGCGCGCAGGCCGTGTCGACCGTGAACCTGATCCGTGCGCTGGGCGGCGGATGGGGGCCGGCACCGACGGCGGTGGGCGATGCGGCGTCCGTCAAGGAGGACGTGGCGGCGCGTTGACGAACCGGCTCGCCGAAACAGGCGGTCGATCGAAGAACCCCCGATCCGTGACGATGCGGATCGGGGTTTTTTATTGGCGGTCAGTCAGGGCGGTCAGGCCGGTTGCTCCGGTTTCACGTCCGTGCGTTCGGCGATGACCACCGCGTAGCGGCCGACCGCATCGGCGATGCGCTGCGCCAGTTCGGGATCGCGCACCGCGCGCGCAAGCGTGACGCCGCCCGACAGCAGCGCAAGAAACGCGATCGCGCGATCGTCGTCGGGTGGGTTGTCCATCCCGGACGACACTTCGTCGACGATCTGCCGCAGTGCCTGCTCGTACGCATCGCGCGTTTCGTCATCGGCGCGCATCACTTCCGGCGACAGGCTCGGCAGCGCACAGCTTTCACCGAGTTCGCAGGTGCGCCGCGGACCGAGGTAGAACGACGCGAACGGGCGCGGCCAGCGCGCGCCATGCTCGGCCTTGAGCGTCGCGACGCCTTGCCGGAGCTGGGCGAGGCCATCGAGGACGACCTGCCGGAACGCTTCACCCTTCGTTTTGAAATGGCCGTAGAACGCGCCGTTGGTGACGCCCGCCGCCTTCGTCAGCGGACCGATGCCGGAGCCGCCATACCCCTCCTCGCGGAACAGCCGGCTCGCGGCATTGAGGATGCGCGTACGGGTTTCGTGCTTGTGCTCGACGGAATAACGCATGACAGGCTCGCTTCAGAGCGATCACTCTTTATCTTGCATAGAGAGCGATCAGTGTCTAATGTATAGAGAGTGACTGGTATTTATATCACGTCACCCAACCGATGACCTGAACAGGAGAAAGTGCAATGCCGATTACGCTGACCGTATCCGAAGGGGTTTTCACGCCGGACGACGAGGGGCCGGTGTTTGCCGAGTTGACCGATGCGCTGCTGGAAGTCGAGGGATTGGCCGGGAATGCGTTCCTGGCGCCGAACGTAGTGGGCACGCTCAACGTGCTGCCGCGAAACCGGACCTTCGTGCATGGACGCGCGGAACCCGCCGCGTTCGTCGAGCTGAAGCTGCCCGCCGTGGCGCTCGCGGCGCCCGACCGTCAGCGGCAATTCGTCGAACGGGCGACGGCGATCGTGCTGCGCTGGGCAGGTGGGCGGCTGACGCCCGCGCAGGTGTGGGTGAACGTCGTCCATGCGGTCGATGGCGGATGGGGTATTGCCGGACGACGCTACGACAACGCGTCGCTCGTCGATTCGATCCAGAGCGCGGCGGCGACAGCGCACTGATCGCAACTAACGGTCAAGCTGTCCGGCGTTGACCGACGGCGTGGCGGCGCTCGCCGCCACGCCGGTCATTTTTCATCGCCTGCAGCCCGCAGCGCGCGAACCAGTTCGCTGGCCGCCTTGCCGAGCGCCGTGTGCTTCGGCCGCCTCAGGAACACGGGCAGCGACAGCCCGTTGCGGATGTTCGCGAACACGAGCGGCGCGAGGTCGCCGTCGGCGACGTATCGGCTGGTCACGGATTCGGGCAGGTTCGCCCAGCCATGTCCGGCCTTCACGAGCGCGATTGCGGTCGCCATGTCGGTCACCTTCCACGTGCGGTTGCCGATCAACGGCCGCACGTCGGTCAGCGGCCGCTCGGGATCGGCGATCACGATCTGCCGGAAGCCCGACAACCGCTCGATCGCCTCGGGTTGCGCGCATTCGGCGATCGCCGGATGGCTCGGCGCGGCGACCGCAACGAGCGTCTCGGTCCACAGTCCGTGGATCTGCTCCTGCGGATGCAGGTCGAGCCCACCATACGCGACACAGAGATCGACGGCGCCGCGATGCAGCGCATCGATGATCACGTCCTGCGGCGCCGTGACGATGCTGATCGCGAGCGCTGGGTATTTCGCGGCGACGGCCGTCAGCGCGCGGGCGACGGGTGCGCCATCGAGTTCGGCGGCGAGGCCGAGCCGCAACGTATCCTCGACGCCTTCCGACAGGTGCTGCGCATGCGCACGCAGCGCGTGCAGCCGTTCGGCGATCGAGCGCGCGTCGGGCAGCAGCGCGGCCATCGCGGCGGTCGGCGTCGGTTCGCGCGTGCCGCGGTCGAACAGCACGAGGTCGAGTTCGGCCTCGAGGTTCGCGATCGCCATGCTGATCGCGGACGGCGTGCGGCCCAGCGCCCGCGCGGCGGCGGAAAACGAGCCTTTGTCGATGACGGTCAGCAGCATGTCGATGTGGTCGCTGGTCAGCATGCACTGGCCTCCTGTCAGAAAAATTGAAAGGACCTGACTTTTGCGGACACGCTACCCGCTGATAGTCTCGCCACCTCGTTCGATAGAAGGTGGATGGTCATGCAAGGGTGGAAGAGACGCATAGTCTACGTCGTGGTGTTCGAAGTGCTCGGCATCCTGATCGCATCGTCGGTGCTCGGCATGCTGAGCGGCGCGAGCGTGGCGACGAGCGGCGCGATGGGCGTGATGATCTCGACGACGGGTGTCACCGTCAATTTCCTGTACAACCTCGCGTTCGAGGCGTGGGAGCGCAGAAGCGCGGCGACGACGCGCACGGTCGGGCGCCGCGTGCTGCATGCGATCGGCTTCCAGGTTGCGCTCGTGACGTTTCTGATTCCGTTGATCGCGTGGTGGCTCGACGTGTCGCTGCTGCAGGCGTTCCTGTACGACGCGGTGCTGATCGTGTTCTTCCCGATCTTCACGTTCACGTACAACTGGGCGTTCGACAGCGTGTTCGGATTGCCGGATACGGTCACGCGCAAGGCGGAGCCGGCGGTCTGGTGAGCGACGGCGCGGCGCGTCCGCAGGCAGCCGCTACAATCGCGCAAAACATCGTTCGGGCGTGCGGGCCGCATGCCCGACGGTATTCCGTCGCGACTCATGTGCCCGAGCGGGCCGTTCAAACCGATGAGCATTCGAAAGACGTCGATATCCTGCGTGGCATGGCTTGCCGGCGCATTCTTCATTGCATCGTCCGCGCAAGCGGAAGGGCCGAGTGTGCTGCCGCGCAGCGAACAGGCCGATAACGGTTACGCCTCGACGCAATTGCTGCTCAAGCCGTGCGTCGACGTGCGCAAGCTGAGCGACGACCCGGATGACGAACTGCTGAAGGCGGCTGCCGCCGCGCGTGCCGCGCTGCCGCCCGGCACCTGCGACATCGCCGCGTTGGCGGAGAAGGTGTTCGCCGCGCGGTTTCTCCAGTACGCGACGCTTGCCGTGGTGGACGACCCGTGGAATATCGACGAGAAGATCGATGCGCAGAACCGGGCAATCGGGCGCTGCAAGGACACGCGATGTCTCGATCGCGAACTGGATGCCGTGATCGGTGCGCTGTCGCCGCTGTACCTGCATGCGCATCCCGTGTGGCCGCGCGGCAATGGCCTGTGCACGAACGCTCCGGTCGATGCGCGTGCCGATCGCGCGCTGGCACCGCTCGGCACACGTGTACGCAAAGCACTTGCCCGCGAATGCGGCGACGAAGCGGTGATCGCGCAAACCTGCGACGGCCCGCACGGCAAGATGCTATTCGTGAGCTGCGAGATGAGCGGGAACCAGGTCAACGCGCAGCAATGGCTGTACCGTGCGCGCAAGCGCGGGTTCGAACCGCTGCTGGGTATCGACGACGGCCCGGTTGGTGTGCTCGACACCACCTGCAACGGGTGGCCCGACCTCAAGACGATGGCCCGGATCAGCATGGGTGAGCATCAGGCGACGTATTACCGCTACGACGGCGGCACGTACCAGCCCGTCTACTCATACACCGAAACGGGTGTAGGCAGCGACGACAATGGCCGCGACCTGGTCGTTGCGCAGGGCGGGCCGTCCGTCCGCGTGACCTGCCGATAACGGCCAGACGAAGCGGCGATGCGGCGTGTATCCGCATCGTCGTTGAACGGCGAGGAGAACGGGCGGCGCAGAAGCCGCCCGGGAGCACTTACGCGGTGACGAACTCGTGCACGAAGCGGTTGAACACGGCGGGGCTCGCCGCGTTCATCCCGTGCGACGCGCCGGCGACGGTCTGCCGTTGCGCATTGCCGATCCATTGCGACAGCGTGTCGACGTTGTTGCGGAACATCTTCGGGCTGCGCTGGCCGTCGATCAGCAGCGTGCGGCATGCGATGTCGCCGGCCGTGTGCTGCGTGTACGCGGGCAGCGGGTCGCGCAACTGCTTCGGCAGCGTGCTCGCGTTGTCGATCGCCATCGTGCGGAAGCGCGACGTGCTCTTCTTCCATGCACCCGGCAGGCTCACGGAATCGACGAACATTTCGAGGCCGGCTTCGACTTCGCCTTGATCGATCAGGTTCACGGCCTTCGTGCGCAGCGCGAGTGCGGTGGCCGGCATGGCGGCTTCGCGCACGCCCGGCTGTTGCAGCGGGCCGCCCGGATCGGCGAGCGTCAGCGATTCGACGAGATGCGGATGCTGGCGCGCGACGTTGAACGCGACGCTGCCGCCGCGCGAGTGGCCAACCAGATGCACGGGGCCGAGATCGAGCGCGTCGATGAATTCGGCGAGCTCATCCACATGGTTCTGCCAGCTGAACTCGTCCTGGATGCCCGCTTCGACGGCCGGCCAGTAATGGCTGAGGCTCGGCGCGATGCAGCGGTAGTGGGCCGACAGCGACGCGAGCTGCGGATCCCAGTAGCGGTAGTCGCACAGCGAGCCGTGCACGAACACCATCGGCGCGCCGCTGCCCCGCTCGACATACGGCAGGCTGATGCCTGACGAAAGCGTCGCAAATTGCAGGTCGGGGTTCGCGAGCACGGACGGCTCGATTCGCATGTTCATCTGAAAGACTCAAAGGTGCGTCAACACGACGCAACTATGCATCACGGCGACCTGCAAGGAAAACGCATAATTTTCATCGTCACGATCAATTTTATTGATGGCTCCGCCGCAAACCCTTGTCGGAAGGGGAAGGGTATCGATGCTTTCAATCGTCTAACGATTGGTCGCGGCGCCGGAAACGCCGGAAAAGGGCGTGCGGCGACCTGCGCATCCGCGCATGGCACCTTTGGAAAACGGGAAGCAGGTACGCGAGCCGCGAAAGCGGCCCGCGCGTCAGCGCACGGTCAACGCCGGCGCGGTCTGAAGCACGACGGGGAGGTCGTTGTCGGCCGCGAACTGCATCGCGAAATCGAACGCGTCCGCACACACGGTGCGCAATTCGTCCGACACGAACAGGCATTTGACGTTGCCGTCGACGACGGGCATCGCGAGCCGCGACAGCGCGCACGGATAGCCAGGCCGCCGTTCGCCGACGAACAGCGTGATGACGCCCGCGAGGCGCTCGGGCCAGTCGCTCGGGCGGAAGGTCTTCTGCGCGTGCGTGACGCCGCGGATCAGGTGGCCAGTGACGCGGCCGTGTTCGGTGATGTCGATGCGATCCATGCTGGAGTGCGTGTCCTCGTTCGCGTCATTCGCCGCCATCGGCCGCCGCGTCGCCGCGCGCGGGAATCCGCAGGTTGCGCAGCTTGTGATAGAGCGTTTTCTTCGGCATGCCAAGCGCTTCGCTTGCGTCCGCAACGTTGCCGTTGTGACGCTGCAGCATGTCCTCGATCAGCATCCGCTCGAAATACGCGAGCTGTTCCGCGAGCGTGCCGCCCGCGGCCGGCGTGCCGCCGGACGACAGCAGGCTGTCGCCGGTCAGCCCGAGCACGAAGCGGTCGGCCACGTTCTGCAGCTCGCGCACGTTGCCGGGCCACGCATGCGTCATCAGTTCGGATACCTGCGCAGCCGTGACGACCGGTGCCGGCTGCCCGAAGCGGCGCGCGGCCGCGAGCACGAAATGCTCGAACAGCAGCGGCACGTCCTCGCGCCGCTCGCGCAGCGGCGGCAGTTCGATCTGCGCGACGTTGAGGCGATACAGCAAGTCCGCGCGAAAGCGGCCGTCGGCCGCGAGCTCGGCAAGATCGGCCTTCGACGCGGCGACCACGCGGCAGTCGACCGGAATCAGCTCGTTCGCGCCGAGCCGCTCGACCACGCGCTCCTGCAGCACGCGCAGCATCTTGACCTGCAGCGAAATCGGCATCGTCTCGATCTCGTCGAGGAACAGCGTGCCGCCGTCCGCCCATTCGATCTTGCCGATGCGCTTCTTGATCGCGCCGGTGAACGCGCCGGCTTCATGACCGAACAGTTCGCTCTCGAAGACCTGCTCCGGCAAACCGCCGCAGTTCAGCGCGACGAAATGGGCGTCGCGCCGGCCGCCGAAATCGTGCAGGCTGCGCGCGATCAGTTCCTTGCCGGTGCCGGTTTCGCCGGTGATCAACACCGACACCGACGTATCGGCGAGGCGCAGGATCTTCTTGCGCACGTCGGCCATCGCGGGCGACTTGCCGAGCACGAACGCCTCGATGCCCTGCCAGTTGTTCAGCGCCGCGCGCAGCCCCTGCACCTCGAGCGTCAGGCGGCGCTTCTCGACCGCGCGCGCGACGCGCCCCGCGATCACGTCCGACGAGAACGGCTTCTCGATGAAGTCGTACGCGCCGACCTGCATCGCGCCGACGGCCGTCGAGATGTCGGCATGGCCGCTGATCAGCACGACCGGGATCTGCGCGTCGATGGCCATCACGCGATCGAGCAGCTGCAGCCCGTCGATGCCCGGCATCCGCACGTCCGACACGATCACGACCGGCGCACCGGGCGCGACGTGATGCAGTGCGTCGGCGGCCGAGGCGAACGCGTCCACTGCGAAGCCGGCAAGCGCTACCGCCTGCTCGACGCCGATCCGGACGTTTTCATCGTCCTCGACGACCAGCACCCGAATCTCATCTTCCATGCTCTGTCCTTTGCAGCGTGGCCGCCGCGAATTCGATACTGAACTGCGCGCCGCCTTCGTCGCGGTTCGTCGCGGCGATCTTCGCGCCGAACGCCTCGACGATGCGCGACGTGATCGCGAGGCCGAGCCCGAGGCCCTGGCCGCGCGGCTTGGTCGTGACGAACGGCTCGAACAGGTGCGGCAGCACCTCGGGCGCGATGCCCGCGCCGCTGTCGGCGACGGTGAAGCGCACGCGGCCGGCTTCGTCCGGCCCGGCGGCCTCGATGACGATGCGGCGCACTGGCGCGTCGTGCACCGCGTCGAGCGCGTTGCCGAGCAGGTTCACGATCACCTGCTGCAACTGGCTCGATTCGGCCGACACGGCTGTGCCGGGTGCGATGTTCACGTCGAGCTGCACGCCTTCGTCGCGGATCCGCGCATCGTAGATGAGCCGCGCATGCGCGACGGCCTCGTTCAGCGACACCGCGACGCGTTCGACGTCGGGCTTGCGCGCGAAGGTCTTCAGCTCGCCGGTGAGCACCGCCATGCTATCGACGAGCTTGCCGATCCGTTCGAGATTGGCGAGCGCCGGCGCGGGCTGACCGCGCTCGAAGAACGTGCGCGCGTTGTCGCACAGCGTGCGGATCGCGACGAGCGGCTGGTTCAGCTCGTGCGTGAGGCCGGCGGCCATCTGCCCGAGCACCGCGAGCTTGCCCGCATGCACGACTTCCTGCTGCGACGCGCGCAGCCGCTGCTCGGTGCGCTCGCGCTCGACGATCTCGCGCTGCATCCGTTCGTTCGCGGCCGTCAGCGCGGCCGTGCGCTGTGCGACGGTCAGCTCGAGCTGGTCGTTCGCGCGCCGCAGCGCGTCCTGCGCGTTCAGTCGCGCGACGATCGCCCGGCGTCGCTGGATCGCGTAGCCGGCCAGCAGCGCGGCGATCAGGAACGCGCCGGTGACGAACACGAAGGCCGTTTGCTGCTGGCGCCGCGCGCCCGCGATGTCGAGCAGCACCATCAGCGAATCGCCGGCCTGCGGCGCGGGGCGCGACATCACGAGATAGCGCGTGGTGCGGCCGCTGTGGTGCGTATCGGGGAAGGTGCCGAACCACGCGGCCGCGCTGCGGTCGCCGATATGGCGGTACGGCAGCGCGTCGACCGTGCGGCCTGCGTACTGGCGCGACGCCTGGATGTCGCGCTGCTGCTGTGCGGTGATCGGGCGCAGCGCGGTGAATTTCCATGCGGGTTCGGTCGAGATCACGACCACGCCGTTGCTGTCGACGACCATCGCGGCGACGCCCGGCGCGCGCCACGCCGATTCGAGCGGATCGACGCTGATCTTCACGGCGGCCACGCCGATCGGCACGCCGCCGTCGCGCACCGCGCTGGCGAAGTAGACGCCCGGCACGCCGGTGTTGGTGCCGATGCCGAAGAAGCGGCCGCTGCCGCGCGCGAGCGCGTCCTTGAAGTACGGCCGGTACGACACGTTGGTGCCGACGAAGCTGAGCGTCTCGTTCCAATTGCTGGCGGCGATCACGTTGCCCTGCAGGTCGATCACGTCGACCGCGCCGCTGCCCGCGTCGCGGTTCACGGCTTCGAGGTAGGTGTTCACCGTGTGCACGAGCGCGGGGGCGTCATGCGGGGCGGCTTCCAGCATCGTGCGCACACCGTCCTGCCGCGCGACCAGGCCAGGCAGGATCTCGAAGCGGCCGAGCTCGCTCTTCAGGCTCGACGCATACAGGTCGAGCCGGTGCGCACCGGTTTCCTCGAGCGCGTCGATCGCGCGTTCCCACGCGAAATCGACGGCCGCGGCCGCCACGCATACGTACAGCACGCCGGCCGATGCCCAGCCCCACCACGGGATTCCCTTGAAGCTCTTCTGCACGTTCGCCCTCATCGAAGCCCGCAATCGTCCGCCCGGCGCGACGCCCGAAACGACGCCCCGAACGACACGCGCCGCGCGCCGGCTAGGCCGGCGGCGGCGCGTGCAAAGCGGCCTGCGCGACGGTGCGCGCGGCGGCGCGTCATCCGAAGTGGGCGATCAGGATCAGCGTGACCGTGACGACGATCGCGCCGCCGATACGCGTCGCGATCTGCGCGAACGGCATCAGCTGCATCCGGTTCGCGGCAGTCAGGATCGCGACGTCGCCGGTGCCGCCTTGCCCGCTGTGGCAGGCGTTCACGATTGCGGTGTCGATAGGGTACATCTTCATCAGGCGGCCGACCACGAAACCGGTGCCCATCAGCGTCGCGACGGTCGACACGATGGTGACGACGTTGACGATCGTGAACGCGGCGGTCAGCTTGTCCCACGGCGTCATCGCGACGCCGATCGCGAACAGCAGCGGATACGTGACGGCGGTCGAGAAGAACTTGTAGACGACGAACGCGCCTTCCTGCAGCGGCGGCGACACCGCGCGCGCGAGCTTCACGAGCACCGCGAGGAACAGCATCGCGACCGGCGCGGGCAGGCCGAACAGCTTGTGCGCCATCAGGCCGACCAGGTACAGCGTGATGGCCGTGATGCCGGCGCCCGCGATGTGCGAGACGTCGACGTGGCCGCGGATTTCCTCGTTCTCGGGCGTCATGTCGCCCGATTCGCCGACCTGCAGGCGGCCGTTGCCGGTCAGGTGCGGGAGGCGCTTGCCGAGCATGTCGAGCGCGCCCGACAGGATGATCGCGGTCAGGCTGCCGAGCATCACCGGCGGCAGCACCATCGCGAACATCTCGCCTTGCGGCAGGTGCATCAGTTCCGAATAGCCGATCGACAGCGGAATCGCGCCTTCGCCGACGCCGCCCGCCATGATCGGCACGACGATGTACAGCAGCGTGTGGCGCGCGCCGAGGCCGAGCGCGGTGCCGACCGCCGTGCCGACGATCGCGGCCGCGACCGAGCCGGCCGCGAGCGGGATGAAGATCTTCACGAAGCCCTGGATCAGCACGCGGCGATCCATGCTCAGGATGCTGCCGACGATGATCGACGCGATGAACAGGTACAGGAAGTTGGTCGACTTCGTGAACTCGACGGTCAGGTTCAGCACCGGCTTGGGCAGCACGTGGTAGTACGTGAGCGCCGACGGCACGAAGGTCGCGAAGATCGCGGCCGCGCCGATGTTGCGCAGCAGCGGCAGGCGCTTGCCCAGTTCCGCGCAGGTGAAGCCGAAGAACGCGAGCACCGCGATCGCCATCGAGATCTCGCCGGGCACCTTGCCGGTCACCGAGAAGCCGACGATCAGCGCGAGCAGGATGAAGTAGACGGGCAGCGGAATGATGCCGATGCGGATTTCCATCAGTTTCCACCAGCCTTCCGGCCAGAAGCGCTCGCGCGGGGCGGCGACGGCGTCGGAAACCGGCTCCGGATGGGACGGGGTATGGATAGAGGTCTGCAAGACGTGTCTCCTGATGTTGGTATGCCTGCATGGCTTCGCGGCATCGTGTGCCGTCTATTACGCAACCCACGTGCCAGAAATCCGGTCTGTCGGAATATTTTTAATGCATTGATTTATAAGGGGTTTGTTTCGTCTGCGGAAAGGGCGACCCGCTCGGCTGGCCGAGATTTCGGAATTCGCCCGGCGCCCAGGCCGAGATTTCGGCCGGGCGCCCGGTCAGGCCCCCGATTCCGCATGGCCGCCCGCCATATCGTCGCGCGCGATTTTCTTCGCACAATCGCTTCGTAGACCGCCCCCGCGCCGCTCTCTATCATCGGCTGATCCTTTTCCGATGCGATGACCCCTGTCCGGAGAACGCCCGCGCGTTCGCCGCGGCGTCGCTCATCCGTCGATACCGTCTTTGGACAGGAGAGTGGTTTCATGCTGCATGCCGTTTTTTCCGCCCGCTTTTCCGCCGGCCGCGTCGCGCGTCTGCTGGCTGCCGCCGTGCTTGGCGTCGTGTTGCTCAATGGCGCGCACGCCGACACCGCGCCGCTGAAGGTCGGCATCTCGACCAGCCCGCAGATCGAGGCGCTGAAGGTCGCCGCGAAGGAGGCGAAGGCGCAGGGGCTCGACGTGAAGATCGTCGAATTCACCGACTGGAATACGCCGAACGCGGCGCTCGCGAACAAGGACATCGACGTCAACTACTTCCAGCACATCCCGTTCCTCGAGAACGCGAACAAGCAGGGCGGCTACAACTTCGTGTCGATCGCACCCGGCACGATCATGAAGATCGGCCTCTATTCGAAGAAGGTGAAAAGCTTCAGCGAGCTGAAGGACGGCGCGAAAGTCGCGATCGCGAACGATCCGGTGAACGGCGGGCGCGGGCTGTTGCTGCTGCAGCGCGCGGGGCTCATCACGCTGAAGCCGGGCGCCGACTACCGCGCGACGACGCACGACATCGTGTCGAACCCGAAGCACCTGAAGATCATTCCGCTCGAAGCGTCGCAGCTCGCGCGTTCGCTCGACGACGTTGATCTCGCGCAGGGCTACCCGAGCTTCATCAAGCTCGCCGGCACGACCGACCCGAACAGCGCGCTGCTGTTCGACGGCACCGAGAACAAGATCTTCGCGATCCAGTGGGTCGTGCGGCCGGACAGCGTGAACGATCCGCGCATCCGCAAGTTCATCGCGATCTACCAGCAGTCGCCGGCCGTGCGCAAGGCGCTCGACAACGCGTTCGGCTCGCTGTACGCGATCGCGTGGTGACGGAGGCGGGCATGACGACGGCGAACCGCAAGAAGATCCTGCTCAACGCGTTCAACATGAACTGCGTCGGGCACATCAACCACGGGCTGTGGACGCATCCGCGCGACCGCTCCGCGCACTACACCGATCTCGACTACTGGGCCGACCTCGCGAAGACGCTCGAACGCGGCAAGTTCGACGGGATCTTTCTCGCGGACATCGTCGGCGTGTACGACGTGTTCGGCGGCGGCCCGGACGCCGCGCTGCGCGAATCGGTGCAGGTGCCCGTCAACGATCCGCTGCTGCTCGTGCCGGCGATGGCGCAGGTCACGCGGCATCTCGGCTTCGGCGTGACCGCGAACCTGACCTACGAGCCGCCGTACCTGTTCGCGCGCCGCATGTCGACGCTCGATCATCTGACGAAAGGGCGTGTGGGCTGGAACATCGTCACCGGCTATCTCGACAGCGCGGCGCGCGGGATGGGCCTCGCGCAGCAGATCGGCCACGACGACCGCTACGAGCGCGCGGACGACTACATGGACGTCGTCTACAAGCTGTGGGAACAGAGCTGGGACGACGATGCGGTGATCCGCGACGCGCAGGCGCGCGTGTTCGCGCAGCCGGGCAAGGTGCGGCGCGTGAAGCACGACGGGCCGTTCTATTCGATCGACGCGATTCATCTGAGCGAGCCGTCGTTGCAGCGCACGCCGGTGCTGTACCAGGCCGGCTCGTCCGCGCGCGGCGTCCAGTTCGCGGGCCGTCACGCGGAATGCGTATTCGTGAACGGGCAAAGCAAGGCCGCCGCGCGCGCGGCCGCACTCGACATCCGCGCGGCCGCTGCACGGCAAGGGCGCGACCCGGCATCGATCCGGATCTTCGCGGGCGTGAGCGTCGTGACGGCGGAGACCGAGCGGCTCGCGCGCGAGAAGTTCGACGAATACCGGCGTTATGCGAGCGCCGAGGCCGGCCTCGCGCATTTCGCGAGCTCGACCGGCATCGACTTCGCGAAGTACGGCCTCGACGAACCGATATCGTACGTGAAGACCGATTCGATCCAGTCGGCCGTCGACGCGATCTCGCGCAAGAGCACGACCGGCACCTGGACCGTGCGCCGCATGCTCGAACAGATGTCGCTCGGCGGCCGCTATGCGCCGATCGTCGGCTCGCCGTCGCAAGTCGCGGACGAGTTGCAGTCGTGGATCGACGAGACCGGCATCGACGGCTTCAACCTGACGCGCACCGTGATGCCCGAGTCGTTCGAGGATTTCGTCGACTGGGTCGTGCCCGAGTTGCAGAACCGCGGCGTCTACAAGGAGGACTACGATCCCGCGCCGACGCTGCGCGAGAAGCTGTTCGGCGCGGGCCCGCGCCTGCCCGCGTGGCACACGGGCGCGCAGCACCGTCCGGCCGCCGTGGCCGAATCCGCGCATCCCGCGCATGCGTGAACGTGACGGAGCGAAGCGATGACGCAATTGTTCGATACGTTGGGTTTCGTCGAGATATCGGCAGTACGTGCGGGCGACGAGGCAACGGCACATGACGAAGCGGCCGCGTCGGCCGAATCGACCCGCGCCGGCGCCGCCGCGGTGTCGCTGGAGCAGGTCGGCAAGGTGTTCGCGACCCCGCGCGGCCAGGCCGCTGCATTGCGCGACGTGACGCTCGACGTGCGGCGCGGCGAGGTCTTCGGGATCATCGGTCGCAGCGGCGCCGGGAAGTCGACGCTGCTGCGGCTCGTGAACGGCCTCGAACGGCCGAGTTCGGGCCGCGTGCGCGTGCAGGGCGTCGATGTCGGCGCGCTCGACGAGGACGGGCTCGTCGCGCTGCGGCGCCGCACCGGCATGGTGTTCCAGCATTTCAACCTGCTGTCCGCGAAGACGGTGTTCGAGAACGTCGCGCTGCCGCTGAAGATCGCCGGCGTGCCAAAGGCCGAGCGCGTGCGCAAGGTCGAGGCGCTGCTCGAACTCGTCGGGCTCGCCGCGAAGCGCGACGCGTATCCGGCCAGCCTGTCGGGTGGGCAGAAGCAGCGCGTCGGCATTGCCCGCGCGCTCGTGCACGATCCGGAGGTGCTGCTGTGCGACGAGGCGACGTCGGCGCTCGATCCCGAAACGACGCAGTCGATCCTCGCGCTGCTCGCCGACATCAACCGCCGCCTAGGGCTGACGATCGTGCTGATCACGCACGAGATGGAAGTGATCCGCGCGGTGTGCGACACGGTCGCGGTGATCGAACAGGGCGAAGTCGTCGAAACGGGCCCCGTGTGGCGCGTGTTCGGCGATCCGCGCCACGGCGCGACGCGCGCGCTGCTCAGCACGCTCGTGCACGACCTGCCGGCCGAACTGGCCGCGCGCGTGCAGCCGCTGCCGGAACAGGCCGCGTTGCCTGAAGGCGCGCAGGTCGTGCTCGACGTCCGCTATACGGGCGAGAGCGGCGGCGAGCCGGATGTCGGCGCGCTCGCGGCGGCGCTCGGCGGCTCGGTGCGGTTCCTGCACGGCGGGATCGAGCGCATCCAGGGGCATGCGCAAGGGCGGCTCGTGATCGCGGCATCACCGCGTGCGGACGACGTAAGCCAATCGACGGCCCACGGCGGCGCGGTGGCGGCGCTGCTGGAACGCGCGCGCCGCCACGCGAATCACGCGGAGGTGCTCGGCTATGTTTGACCTCTGGTGGCCCGAACTGCTCGACGCGATCCGCGACACGCTGTCGATGGTTGCCGCGTCGGCCGTGATCGCCGCGCTGATCGGCATTCCGCTCGCGGTGATCCTCGTGACGACCGCGCCCGGCGGCATCTACGAGCGGCGCGGCGTGAACGCGGTGCTCGGCGCGCTCGTCAACGTGTTCCGCTCGACGCCGTTCATCATCCTGCTCGTCGCGCTGCTGCCGTTCACGCGCGTGCTGATCGGCACGACGATCGGCGTCTGGGCGGCCGTCGTGCCGCTGTCGATCGCCGCGATCCCGTTCTTCGCGCGGATCGCCGAGGTGAGCCTGCGCGAAGTCGACCGCGGGCTGATCGAGGCCGCGCTCGCGATGGGCGCGAAGCGCCGCCACATCGTCTGGCACGTGCTGCTGCCCGAAGCGCTGCCGGGCATGCTCGGCGGCTTCACCATTACCGTCGTCGCGCTGATCGGCTCGACGGCGATGGCGGGCGCCGTCGGCGCGGGCGGCCTCGGCGATCTCGCGATCCGCTACGGCTACCAGCGTTTCGACACCACCGTCATGGCGACCGTGATCGTGATCCTGATCGCGCTCGTCTCGGCCGTGCAAATCACGGGCGACCGCCTGGTCCGACGCGTGACCCGGCGTACCTGAGCGACGCCACAAGCGTCTGCTCGCTTCATTCATGATCCTGAGAGAAAGAACACTATGACCTTGCCCATCGGCGCGCCGCGCGAATGGAACGGACAATTCGAGGAAGCGCTGTTTCTGGAGGTGGCGCGACGCCATCGTCCGGACTTCCCCGACAAACTCGCCACGCCGCCGCGCGAGCCGCGCCACGGCGACGAGCTGGCCGCCGTCGCCGACTACTACACGAAGATGGCGTCGCACGACCTGTTCATCGTGCAGGTCGTCGCGAAGGCGATCGACACGCTGTTCCGCGACGATCCGCATTTCCAGCTGATCCTGTCGCGCCAGCTCGGCGACGACGGCGCGCACGCGGTGATCGGCCGCGAACGCGTGACCGAACTGACGGGGCGTGACCCGCTGCCGGAAGTCGACCGGCTCGTCGCCGCGCACTGGGCGCGCATCGGCGACATCGCGGTGCGCGACGTCGCGGGTTTTCTCGCGTTCGAATGGCATTACGAGCTGCACATCCTCGCGAAGCTGTGGATTCAGCGCAAGACCGGCCGTATCGGCGATTCCGCGATGCGCGAGCATGGCGAGAACCGGATCCGGCCGGACGAGGAGTGGCATCGCGTGCAGATCGTCCAGTGGTGGTTCGACACGTTGCAGGCGCTGCCGGTAGCCGAGCGTGACGCGCTGATCGATCGCGTGATCGCGGCCGACGAGGAAACGCAGGCGCGGCTCGACGATTACCTGCACGACGAGTACGCGCACACCGCGCACGTGTTCGGCGCGGATATCGCCGAATACCGCGCGATCTACGACGACTGGCGGCGCGAGATCCTGTCGCGGCTGACCGGCCGCCAGCTCGACGCGCTCGTCCCGCTGTCGGGCCAAGCGGTTGCGCAGGAAGCCGTCGCATGAACGATCCACGCGGCCCGGCGACCTTCGCGCCCGATACCGATACGCCTGCTTTCGACCCCGCCGCGCTGGCGCGAGCGATCGACGCGTTGCGCACCACGGCCGCCGCGCGCGACCGCGCGGGCGGTCATGCGGCGCGGGAGAAGCAGTGGCTCGCTGATGCCGGCCTGCTGACGCTCGCGGTGCCGCGTGCGTTCGGCGGGCAGGAAGCCGCATGGCCCGAGATCTACGATGCGATCCGGCAGATCGCGCGCGTCGACAGCGCGCTCGCGCATCTCGTCGGGTTCCAGTGCCTGCAGGTGGTGAGCGTCGACGTGTGGGGCAACGCCGCGCAGCGCGAGCGCTATCTGCGCGGCACGGTCGAGCGGCAATGGTGGTGGGGCAATGCGGTCAATCCGCTCGACACGCGGCTCGTGGCCACGGCGACGCCTGACGGCGGCTACCGGCTCGATGGCGTGAAGGGCTTCTGTTCGGGCACGCGCGGCTCGCAGCGGATGACGGTGTCCGCGCACGATCCGGACACCGGCCGCACCGTGTTCGGCGTGGTGCCGACCGATCGCACGGGGATCACGGTCAACGAAGACTGGGATCCGATCGGCCAGCGCCAGACCGACAGCGGCAGCGTGCGCTTCGACGGCGTGGCGCTGGCGGCAGACGAAGTGCTGCACCGTTCCGAGGCGCCGCCGACACCACGCGCGACGCTACGCACGCTCGTGTCGCAGCTCGTGCTGACCAACCTGTTCGTCGGGCTCGCGGAAGGCGCGCTGGCGGAAGCGCGCGACTACGTGCTAAAGCATGGCCGCCCGTGGATTCAGTCGGACGTCGCGCAGGCGAGCGACGATCCGTACACGCTGCAACGCTTCGGCGACATGCGTGTGCGGGCGATCGCCGCGGCGGCGCTGGCCGATCGCGCGGCCGCCGCGTTGCAGCGTGCATGGGCGCGGCAGGATGCGCTGACGGCGGACGAGCGCGCCGAGGTGGCGCTCACGGTATCGGAGGCGAAGATCGTCGCGCAGCGCGCGGCGCTCGAGAACGGCGAGGCGCTGTTCGACGCGTGCGGCGCACGCGCGACGGCTGCATCGCTCGGCCTCGACCGCTTCTGGCGGAACGCGCGCACGCATACGCTGCACGATCCGCTCGACTACCGGCTGCGCGACGTGGGCCGGTTCGCGTTGACGGGCGAGTTGCCGCAGGCGTCGCTCTATACGTGACGGCGTAATCGGCGTGATGCCGGAGCGGCGCGGTCCGCTCCGGACAAAACCTAACCGGCATGCTGGACGTCTGAAATGATATGTTATATCGTTGCGATACAATGTATCACTCGATGATCGCCCACCCTCCTTCCGGAATCGCCCGATGAGCACCGCACTCCCCCCGTCCACGCGGCTTCCCGTGACCGTCCTGTCCGGCTTCCTCGGCGCCGGCAAGACGACGCTGCTCAACCACATCCTCAACAATCGCGAGGGCCGGCGCGTTGCGGTCATCGTCAACGACATGTCCGAGGTCAACATCGACGCCGCGCTCGTGCGCGACGGCGGCGCGGGGCTGTCGCGCACCGACGAGAAGCTGGTCGAGATGAGCAACGGCTGCATCTGCTGCACGCTGCGCGAGGATTTGCTGATCGAGGTCGACCGGCTCGCGCGCGAAGGGCGGTTCGACCAGCTCGTGATCGAATCGACCGGCATCTCGGAGCCGCTGCCGGTGGCCGAGACGTTCACGTTCGAAGGCGAGGACGGCCGCAGCCTCGGCGAAGTCGCGCGGCTCGACACGATGGTGACGGTGGTCGATGCGTTCAATTTCCTGCGCGACTACGCATCGCGCGACAGCCTGCAGTCGCGCGGCGAATCGATGGGCGAGGAAGATGCGCGCACGGTCGTCGATCTGCTGATCGACCAGATCGAGTTCTGCGACGTGATCGTGATCAACAAGATCGACCTGACCGACGCAAGCGCGCGCGAGCGGCTGGCCGCGCTGCTGCGCGGTTTGAATCCACGCGCACGGATCGAGATCGCCGAATTCGGCAAGGTGCCGCTCGAGCGCGTGCTCGACACCGGCCTGTTCGACTTCGAAGCCGCATCGCGCGCGCCGGGCTGGCTGCAGGAGATGCGCGGCACGCACACGCCCGAGACCGACGAGTACGGGATCCGCAGCTTCGTCTATCGCGCGCGTCGGCCGTTCCATCCGCAGCGTTTCTTCGATCTCGTCGAAAGCGAATGGCCGGGCGTCGTCCGCTCGAAGGGGTTCTTCTGGCTCGCCACCCACCCCACCGTCGCCGGCTCGTGGTCGCAGGCCGGCGCGGTCGCGCGGCATGGGCCGGCGGGCTACTGGTGGGCGGCCACGCCGCCCGAGCGCTGGCCGCAGGACGCGGAAGCCGTCGCGCAGATCCGTGCGCGCTGGGACGAGCACGTCGGCGATGCACGGCAGGAACTCGTGCTGATCGGCATGGACATGGACGAGCCCGCGCTGCGCGCGCGCTTCGACGGGTGTCTGCTGACCGACGCCGAGATGGCCACCGGCCCCGAACACTGGACCACGTGGGACAACCCGTTTCGCGACTGGCCCTGACCTGAACGCGCTTCCTGCATCGATCCGGATGGAGAAGGCGCTCCACCGGATTCCGAGCATGAACGCACCCCTTCCCGATATTTCCCTGACCGATGCCGCGCCGGGCGGCCGCCCGCTCGAATGGGTCGGCATGCAGGGCATCGACCTGCCCGTTGCGGTGGCCGAGCCCGGCTGCCGGCGCGACGTGCATGCGCGCGCCGACGTGCAGGTCGATCTCCCTGCGCCGCACGTGAAGGGCATCCACATGTCGCGGCTGTACCGTCTGCTCGACGGGCTCGGCGATGGCGCGGCGCTGTCGCCGGCCGGCCTGCAGCGTGTGCTGCACGCGATGGTCGACAGCCATCGCGACTGCGGCACGCGCAGCGCGCGGCTACGATTGCGCTTCGACCTACTGGCACGCCGCGCCGCGCTGGTGACGGACGGGCTGGCCGGATGGAAGGCCTATCCGGTCCGGATCGACGCGACGCTGACCGGCTCCCGGTTCGAGCTGCGCGCGCAGGTGACGGTCGTCTATTCGTCGACGTGCCCGTGCTCCGCCGCGCTGTCGCGGCACTGGGTCGAGCAGGCGTTCCTGGCGGCGTTCGGCCGCGACGATCGCGTGGAGCCGGCGGCGGTCGCCGCGTGGCTGAAACGGCACGCGACGGCGGCCACGCCGCACAGCCAGCGCAGCGAAGCCGTCGTCAGTGTGGCGTTGCCCGCCGGTGGCGCGACGCTGGGGCTGATCGACCTGATCGATCGCATCGAGCAGGCGCTCGGCACACCGGTGCAGACGGCCGTCAAGCGCGCGGACGAGCAGGCATTCGCGGTGCTGAACGGCGGCAACCTGATGTTCGTCGAGGATGCCGCGCGCCGGGTCCAGGCCGCGCTGGACGGCCACCATGCGACCCCGCGCGTGCACGTGCGCCATCTGGAAAGCCTGCATCCGCACGATGCGGTGGCCTGGGCCGCGCCGGTTCACGAAGGCGCCGACGCATGCTGATCCGCAAGCTGTTCCGGTTCGAGAACGCGCACGTCGCGCGCGGCTGCAGCACGCGGCGCTGCTCGCATTCGATCCACGGCCATTCGTATCGCGTCGAGCTGCTGCTCGAAGCGCACGCGCTGGATCATGGGCAGATGATCTACGACTTCGGGCTGCTCAAGGGCGACGTGCGCGACCTGATCGACGCGTTCGACCACGCAGTGACGCTGTGGTCGGACGACGATCCTTGCTATGTCGAGAGCATGCGCCGGCATTCCGAGCGCTGGGTGCTGCTGCCCGTGTCGCCGAGCGCCGAGCAGTTCTCACGGGTGTTCTTTCGCCTCGTCGATGCGGCGCTGTCCTGCACCCGCATGTCGAACGGCGAAGCCGGCGTGCGGCTGCATTCGATCATCGTTCATGAGACCGAGACCGGTTACGCGCAGTGCTTTCGCGACGATGCATTCAACCCGCGCATGGGTCGCATCGACCTGGACGACATCGTGTTTGCGCCGGCTATCGCCGGACAGTGGCGCGATCCGGGCCTGTTCGAGCGGATCAAGCGCGGCCGCCCCATTTCAAGGCAGGAATCCTGATGATCAGAAAGAACCCGCGCGGCGACCTGCCGCAGATTCACCCGAGCGCCTTCGTCGATCCGACTGCCATTCTGTGCGGGCTCGTGATCGTCGAGGAGAACGTGTTCATCGGCCCGTACGCGGTGATCCGTGCCGACGAAACGGATGCCGGCGGCCGGATCGCGCCGATCGTGATCGGTGCGCATTCGAACATCCAGGACGGCGTGGTGATCCATTCGAAGTCGGGCGCGAGCGTCACCATCGGCCAGAACACGTCGATCGCGCATCGCGCGATCGTCCACGGGCCGTGCAAGGTCGGTAACGGCGTGTTCGTCGGCTTCAACAGCGTGCTGTTCAACTGCACCATCGACGACGGCTGCGTGGTGCGCTACAACGCGGTCGTCGACGGCTGTCATCTGCCGCCGGGTTTCTACGTGCGTTCGACCGAGCGCATCGGGCCGGAAACCGATCTCGCCGCGTTGCCGCAGGTGACGGCCGACGCGAGCGATTTCTCCGAGGACGTTGCACGTACGAACAATGCGCTGGTGCTGGGCTACAAGCACATCCAGAACGAGTTCTGAGTCATGGACGAGCGCAACCGACGTGAAGGAGGCGCGAGCGACGCGCTGAAGCGACGTCACGCCGACCTGCTCGTGCATGGCGGCACGGTGATGACACCCAACGGGGCCGAGCAGATCGATATTGCGTGCGTGGACGGCCGTGTCGTCGCATTGGGTGCGTTGCACGGCACGTGGCGCGCCGACGTCCTGCTGAATGCCGGCGGCCTGCATGTGTTGCCGGGCGTCGTCGACAGCCAGGTGCATTTCCGCGAACCGGGCCTCACGCACAAGGAGACCTTCGAGGCCGGCACGCGCGGCGCGGTGCTCGGCGGCGTCACGACGATCTTCGAGATGCCCAATACGCATCCGCTGACGCTGACCGCGCAGGATCTGCAGGCCAAGCTGGGTCTCGCGTGCGGCCGTGCGTGGTGCGACTACGCGTTCTATATCGGTGGCTCGCCCGCGAACGCCGAATGGCTGCCGGCGCTCGAAAACCTGCCGGGCTGCGCGGGCGTGAAGGTCTTCATGGGCAGTTCGTTCGGCGATCTGCTGGCCGACGACGAAGCCGTGTTGCGCCGGATCGCGCGCAACGGACGGCGGCGCATGGCCGTGCACGCAGAGGACGAGGCGCGGTTGCGCGAGCGCCGGGCGCTCGTGGAAGCGAGCGGCGACGTGCGGGATCATCCTCGCTGGCGCGACGAGGAAAGCGCGCTGGCGGCGACGCGGCGCATCGTCGGGATGGCTGCCGAAACGGGCCGCCGGCTGCATGTGCTGCACGTGTCCACCGCCGACGAAATGGCGTTCCTCGCGCGGCACCGGCATCGCGTGACCGTGGAGGTCACGCCGCATCACCTGAGCCTGCACGCGCCCGATTGCTACGAGCGGCTCGGCACGTTCGCGCAGATGAATCCGCCGGTGCGCGAGCGGCATCATCAGGATGCGCTGTGGCAGGCCGTTCGCGACGGCGTGGTCGACGTGATCGGCAGCGATCACGCGCCGCATACGCGCGATGAAAAACGCCGGCCCTATCCGCAATCGCCGAGCGGGATGACTGGCGTGCAGACGCTGCTGCCGCTGATGCTCGATCACGTGCATGCGGGCCGCCTGAGCCTCGCGCGGCTGGTCGACCTGACCAGTGCCGGGCCGGCGCGCATCTTCGGCATCGCGGGGAAAGGGCGGATCGCGGCGGGCTACGACGCCGATTTCAGCATCGTCGACTTGCGTGCGCGTCGCATCATCCGGGACGAATGGATTGCCAGCGTGAGCGGCTGGACACCCTATGACGGGTGCACGGTCACAGGCTGGCCCGTGCATACGGTCGTGCGCGGGCAGGTCGTGGTGCGCGACGGCGCGTTGAACGGGGCGCCGACAGGGCAGGCTGTGACGTTTCTGGATGCGGCGGGTTAGCCGCGCATTACGCCGGCAACGCGTCCGCCAGCGCCCGCATCGCGTCCACCGTCTCCGGGTTCGCCGGGAAGAACGCCTCGATCGCGAGTTCCGACAGCGTCACGTCGACCGGTGTGCCGAACACCGTCGTCGTGCTGAAGAACGTCAACTCGCCGGTCGCCGTGCGCAGCCGCAGCGGCACGGCGATATCCGCGAAGTCGGTGCGCGCCTGCGTGTCGTCGGGCTGGCCGGCCGGCGCCGGATATGCGGCGAGTTCGTCGCGCAGCGTGTGCAGCGTGCGGTCGCCGCTCGCATCGATCTGCCGCTGCAGCCGATGCAGGATGTGCGCGCGCCATTCGTGCCAGTTGACGATCTGTGACGCGAGCCCGTCCGGATGCAGGCTCAGCCGCAGCACGTTGACGGGCGGCTGCAGCAGCGCCGGGTCGGCCTGCGCGACCAGCGCGCCGAGCATCCGGTTCGCGGCGAGCAGCGTCCAGTGGCGGTCCACGGCGAGCGCCGGGTAGGGCTCGTGGCCGCGCAGCACCGCTTCGACCGCATGGCGTGCGGCATCCAGTTGCGGATCCGAAAACGGCCGTTCTCGGAACAGCGGCGCGAAGCCGGCCGCGACGAGCAGCGCATTGCGTTCGCGCAGCGGCACGTCGAGACGCTCGGCGAGATGCAGCACCATCTCGCGGCTCGGCTGCGCGCGGCCCGATTCGACGAAGCTCAGGTGGCGCGCGGAGACTTCCGCGTCGAGCGCAAGCGCCATCTGGCTCAGGCGCCGGCGTTGCCGCCACGTGCGCAGCAGCGGGCCGACGCCGGGCGCGCGGCCGGCGGACGGGGAGGGCGAATGGAGGGCGGCGGTCGGGTTCATGGTGCTGATGATAGGCAATCCCGCGCACCATGGACATTACCTGCGACGTAAGCATCTCGCCGTTCCCCGGACGTGTCACCGCGCTGCGTTACCATAGCCCCCGTGCCAACTGAGAGACGACGCCGGCCCCGCGATTGAAAGCGCCTGGGCCGGTGCCGTGCATATTTACGACAAGGCATTCCAGGGGAATCCAACAATGAAAAAACTTGCCGTCCGGCTCGCCTGCGTGGCGACGCTTGCATTCGCCGCGACCACCGGCCACGCGCAGACCGAAGCTGCGCAGGTGGAAATGAGGGCCGCCGCCGCGGCCGCCAACGACGCGGTCGTGAAGGGCCCGACCGACATCGACGTGAAACACGAAGCCGTGCTGAAGCTGAAAGCCGGCGAATCGTTCGTGCCGGCCGCCGAAGCCGGCCGCTACCTGCGCTCGATGGGCAACTCGATCGACGAATCCAAGCTGGTCGGCCTCGTGCTGCCCGATGATCCCGATGCCGACTGGATCTCGGTCGTGTCGTTCGAGCCGAGCGGCTATATCCGCGATGACGATGCAAAGGACTGGAAACCCGACGAGCTGCTGAAGAGCCTGCAGTCCGGCACCGAGGAAGACAACCCGGGGCGCAAGGAGCGCGGCCTGCCGGAGACCGAGGTGGTCGGCTGGGCGAAGGCGCCCGCCTACGACGCGGCCACGCACCGGCTCGTGTGGTCCGCGATCATCCGCGACAAGGGCGCGGCCCCGAACGCCGAGAACGACGGCGTGAACTACCGGACGCTGGTGCTCGGCCGTGACGGCTACCTGTCGCTGACGATGGCTTCGACGCTTGCCGATCTGCCGAAATACAAGGCGTCGGCCGACGAGCTGCTGTCGAACATCCGCTTCAACGACGGCAAGCGCTACGCCGATTTCAACAAGTCGACCGACCACGTCGCCGAGTACGGCCTTGCGGCGCTGATCGTCGGTGTCGGCGCGAAGAAACTCGGCCTGCTCGCGCTGATCGGCGCGTTCGCGGTGAAGTTCTTCAAGATCGGCGCGGTCGCACTGCTGGCCGGCGGCGCGGCGTTGAAGCGCTTCTTCGCGCGCAAGCCGAAGGCGGCCGCGGTGCCGGCCGTCGCCGAGGCATCCAGCGTCTCCGACGCATCCGGCACGGAGCGCAAGGAATGACGAAGCTGTTGCTGCTGATCTTCGGCGGCCTCAAGCTCGGCAAGGTGCTCGTGTCGGCGGGCACCATGCTGGCGTCGATCGCGGTCTACGCGGTGTTCTACGGCTGGCGGTTCGCGGCCGGTTTCGTGGCGCTGCTGCTGGTGCACGAGGCCGGCCATTACATCGCCGCGCAGCGGCGCGGGCTCGACGTCGGGCTGCCGACCTTCATCCCGTTCGTCGGCGCGTGGATCCAGCTGAAGGAGATGCCGCACGACGCGGAAACCGAGGCGTACGTCGGGCTCGCTGGGCCGTTCGTCGGCACGCTCGGTGCGCTGGCCTGCTACGCGGCCGCGCGCCACTATGACAGCAACCTGCTGCTCGCGCTGTCGTACACGGGCTTCTTCCTGAACCTGTTCAACATGATTCCGCTGTCGCCGTTCGACGGCGGGCGGATCACCGCGGTGCTGTCGCCGCGCATCTGGTTCGCGGGCGTGCCGGTGCTGATCGCGCTGTTCGTGTACCGCCCGAGCCCGTTGCTGATCGTGATGGCGATCCTCGCGCTGCCGCAGCTGAAGCGTGCGTGGCGCTACGACCCCGACGCGCCGGAGAACCGCGTTTACTACGCGACGTCGATCGAGACGAAGACGACGTACGCGCTCTGCTACGTGGGCCTGCTCGCGTTCCTTGCACTGATGACGTCGGGCGTGCACGACATGCTGCGCGTCGCGCATTCGTCGATCTGACCGCGGATACCGGCGGTCGAATGCAACGACGGCGGCCGTTTTATGCGGCCGCCGTCGTTTTGTCTTGAAGCCGAGCGTCAGGCGTCGCGATGACGCAGTTCGACGCGTTTGATGTCCTTCACGATCACGAGATAGCTGAATACGGTGACGAGCGCGTTCAGCCCGACGAACACGAGCGCGCCGTTGAACGAGCCGCTCGCGCCGACGAGGTAGCCGATCGCGATCGGCGCGACGATGCCGGCCGTGTTGCCGAACATGTTGAACAGGCTGCCCGACAGGCCGATCGCTTCCTTCGGCGCGGTATCCGCGACGACGGCCCAGCCCAGCGAGCCGATCCCCTTGCCGAAGAACGACACGGCCATCAGCACGATCACCAGCACTTCGCTGTCGACGTAGTTGCAGCCGATGATGACCATCGACAGCGCCATCCCGCCGACGATCGGGATCTTGCGCGCGAGCGTGAGCGACACGCCGCGACGGATCAGCCCGTCCGACAGCATCCCGCCGAGCACGCCGCCGAGGAACCCGCAGATCGCGGGCAGCGACGTCATGAAGCCGGCCTTCAGCAGCGACATCCCGCGTGCCTGCACGAGATAGATCGGGAACCACGTGAGGAAGAAGTAGGTGAGCACGTTCACGCAGTACTGGCCGAGGTACACGCCGATCAGCATCCGGTTCGACAGCAACTGGCGCACGTAGTACCAGCCGGCCACGCGGCTGCCCTCCGAGCGCGCGCCGTTGCTGCTGCGCGCGGCGGTGCGCACCAGTCCGCCGCCTTGCTCGATATGCTCGAGTTCCGCTCGGTTCACGGCCGGATGGTCGGCCGGATCCTTCATGACCCGCAGCCACAGGAACGCGAGCGCGATGCCCGCGAGGCCGAGCCACAGGTACACCTGGTGCCAGCCGTACGCATGCGTGAGCCACGCCATCAGCGGCGAGAACACCACGGCCGCGAAGTACTGCGCTGCGTTGAAGATCGCCGACGCGGTGCCGCGCTCGGCGGTCGGGAACCAGCTCGCCACGACTTTCGCGTTCGCCGGAAAGGCCGGGGCTTCGGCGATGCCGACCGCGAAGCGCATCGCGAACAGCGCGGCGACCGCGAACGCGGCGCTGCCGCCGAGGCCGATCGTGCTCTGCAGCAGCGTGAACGCCGACCACAGGAAGATGCTCGCCGCATACACGCGCCGCGCGCCGAAGCGGTCGAGCAGCCAGCCGCTCGGCAACTGCGCGAGCACGTACGCCCAACTGAACGCCGAAAAGATGTAGCCCATCGTCACCGGATCGATGCCGAACGCCTTGCGGATAGGCGTGCCGGTGATCGACAGCGTCGCGCGGTCCGCGTAGTTGAGCGTCGTGACGACGAACAGCATCGCGAGGATCCAGTAGCGCACGGCGGTCCGGCGCGCGGTGCGCGCGAGGTCGAGCGGCAGCTCGCGAGGGGAGGTCTGATTGCTCACTTTAAATGTACGTCGTCGTATGACATGAGCGAAAGTTTATTGAGAATACCCGGATTCATAAACCTCGGGTTTTCCCTTTGGGGATCGTCGTCACAGTGTGGGAAAGTCGCGATATGCTGGCCGGACAAGGCTTGCGCGTGTATCGTCGGCGCCTTCGCAGGCGGCGCGAATGATGCGATGTTGTCGGCAGACATCGTATCTGTTGCGCTACAATGAGCAATCCATTCCCGAACCACGGAGCACATCCCATGCAACTGACAGGAGAGATGCTGATCGGCGCCGAAGCGGTGGCCGGCTCGGCAGGCACCTTGCTGGCGTTCGACCCGACGAAAGGCGCGCCGATCGAGGCCCCGGCGTTCGGCGTCGCGACGCAGGCCGACGTCGACGGCGCGTGCGAGCTCGCACGCGACGCGTTCGATGCGTACCGCACGCAGCCGCTCGCGGCCCGCGCGGCGTTTCTCGAAGCGATCGCGGATGAAATCGTCGCGCTCGGCGATGCGCTGATCGAGCGTGCGCATGCCGAAACGGGCCTGCCCGTCGCGCGGCTGCAAGGCGAGCGCGGCCGCACCGTCGGCCAGCTCCGGCTGTTCGCGCGTGTCGTGCGCGACGGGCGCTTCCTCGCCGCGTCGATCGATCCCGCGCAGCCGGCGCGCACGCCGCTGCCGCGTTCGGACCTGCGGCTGCAGAAAGTCGCGCTCGGGCCCGTCGCCGTGTTCGGCGCGAGCAATTTCCCGCTCGCATTCTCGGTGGCGGGCGGCGATACCGCGTCGGCGCTCGCGGCCGGCTGCCCGGTGATCGTGAAGGCGCACGAGGCGCACCTCGGCACGTCCGAGCTAGTCGGCCGCGCGATCCGCGCCGCCGTCGCGAAAACCGGCATGCCGGCCGGCGTGTTCTCGCTGCTGGTCGGCCCCGGCCGTGTGATCGGCGCGGCGCTGGTCAGCCATCCGGCGATCCAGGCCGTCGGTTTCACCGGGTCGCGGCAGGGCGGGATGGCGCTCGTGCAGCACGCGAACGCGCGTCCGCAGCCGATTCCCGTTTATGCGGAAATGAGCAGCATCAACCCGGTCGTGTTGTTCCCGGCTGCGCTGGCCGCGCGCGGCGACGCGATCGCGACGGGCTTCGTCGATTCGCTGACGCTCGGCGTCGGCCAGTTCTGTACCAACCCGGGCCTCGTGCTCGCAATCGACGGCCCCGATCTCGACCGCTTCGAAACCGTCGCCGCGCAGGCGCTGGCGAAGAAGCCGGCCGGCGTGATGCTCACGCGCGGCATCGCCGATGCGTATCGCAACGGCCGCGGCAAGCTGGCCGAGCTGCCGGGCGTGCGTGAAATCGGCGCGGGCGAGGCGGCGCAGACCGACTGCCAGGCCGGCGGCGCGCTGTACGAAGTCGGTGCGCAGGCGTTCCTGGCCGAGCCGGCGTTCAGCCACGAGGTGTTCGGGCCGGCGTCGCTGATCGTGCGTTGTCGCGATCTCGACGAAGTCGCGCGCGTGCTCGAAGCACTCGAAGGCCAGCTGACGGCCACGCTGCAGATGGACGCCGACGACAAGCCGCTCGCGCGCCGGCTGCTGCCGATCCTCGAACGCAAGGCGGGCCGCCTGCTGGTCAACGGCTACCCGACCGGCGTCGAGGTGTGCGACGCGATGGTGCATGGCGGGCCGTTCCCGGCCACGTCGAACCCGGCCGTCACGTCGGTCGGCGCGACGGCGATCGACCGTTTCCTGCGGCCGGTGTGCTACCAGGATTTCCCGGACGATCTGCTGCCGGAAGGGTTGCAGGAAAGCAATCCGCTCGCGATTCCGCGGCTGCGGGACGGGAAGGCGGAGTGATGACGCACTTCGATTGAGGGAGCGATCCATTGCGACCGGTGAGCCTGGGTGCTTGCCGGTTGCAACAAACGAAAAGGCGGAAGTGGCCGGTGAGCCGCTTCCGCCTTTTTTGCATGGCAGGTTTGGGTAGTGCCGATCTCGCCGCGTCAGTGGGCAGGATGCGCGGCGAGCCGTCGAAAAGAATCATGCTGGCTCCGACGGGCGGCGCGGGATGGATTCGAGATCAGGTTCGGTGCCGCCGAGCCGGGCGAGCCGCCGGGCGCTTTCGCGGGCGATCAACGCGCGCAGCGCTTCTTTCACCAAGGCCGATTTTTCGGTCACGCCAGTCAATTGCTGCGCTTTGGCAAGCAGGGCGTCGTCAAGGGACAAGGTCGTGCGCATGGCGCGCCTCCGGAAAGGATCGAAGCATCAATTGATGCTGATGGTGATGCCTGCACCCGAGGGTGCAATGAATCTGGATCGTGCCGAGGCGGCATAGAGGGTCCGGTGTCCGGGGCGAGCGCCGGCGTCGTCGTGTGGGCAAAGGCGGTCGTTGATCTCGCCGTCTTCCGTGTCGCCGGAATTTCTCATACAGTACCGGAGCCCCGGGTCGACCGACCCGCAGGCGAAACCTGAGAGATCCAGAAAAAAGACCAAGAGGGAACGGCATCATGAACATCAGCAAACGTGGCGACCACCTGTTCGCGGCCGGGTTGTGGAAAGCGATCGGCGACGTCGCGAAGTCGGTCCGTACCCAGATCGGCGAATACAGCGAAGGGCGCGTGCTGGCCGACGCGCTGTTCGCGCTGCAGCGCGAGCTGGGCGGCAGCGAATTCGATGTGACGATCAACCAGGGGCGGCCCGTCGCGGGTTCCGATCCGCATTCGTTGACCTTCGGCAGGGCCGTCGAGCGTTTCAGGCACGACATGGAGGCGGTGGTGTTCGCGCTGAAGCACCGCCGCAGCATCGACGAGCCCAACGGTGCGCAGCGCGCCGAAGAACTGACGCAGGCCAACACGCATCTCGCGACCGCGAAGCAGTACGCGATGTTGACGGTCGGGCGGTTCTTCGATGCGGTCGTCGATCGCGACGTGCTGGAACAGATCGTGGGTGCCGAGTCGCCCGCGCGCGGCCGGCCGATCGCGGCGCGCAAGGGAATCGACGAGACGCAGCGCACGCTCGCCGGCGTGCGTCAGCGGATCATCGGCGCGATCGCGCAGATGTAACGCAATGGCCGCGCCGGCTCGTCGAGCCGCGCGGCCATTGCGTGATGCGGATACGGCACGCGGGGGAGCCGGCGTGCGGCGCCGATGAAGATCGCGCGCCGCCGGCGAACGCCGCTTACTGCGGGCCCATCTTCTTGATCAGCACGTCGAGCTCGGCCGCTTCTTCATCGGTCAGGTCGACGAGCGGCGCACGCACCGGGCCTGCGTCATGGCCGACGAGCTTCGCGCCCGCCTTCACGATGCTGACCGCATAGCCCGCGCGGCGATTGCGGATCTTCAGGTACGGCAGGAAGAATTCGTCGATCAGGCGGCCGACCGTGGCGTGGTCGTCCTTCGCGATCGCTTCGTAGAATGCCATCGCCGTCTTCGGGATGAAGTTGAACACGGCCGACGAATACACCGGCACGCCGAGCGCCTTGTACGCGGCCGCATAGACTTCAGCCGTCGGCAGGCCGCCGAGGTAGGCGAAACGGTCGCCGAGGCGGCGGCGGATCGTCACCATGCTTTCGATTTCGCCGACACCGTCCTTGAAGCCGATCAGGTTCGGGCAACGATCGGCGAGGCGCTCGAGCATGTCGGCGTTCAGTTTCGAATTCGCGCGGTTGTACACCACGACACCGATCTTCAGCGCACCGCACACCTGCTCGACGTGGTCGGCGATCCCTTCCTGGCTGGCTTCGGTCAGGTAATGCGGCATCAGCAGCACGCCGCTCGCGCCGAGGCGCTCGGCCTCCTGCGCATATTCGATCGCGACGCGCGTCGCACCGCCCGCGCCGGCGAGGATCGGCACCTTGCCCTTGCAGGTTTCCGTCGCGACACGGATCACGTCCGAATACTCGCGCTGCGTAAGCGAGAAGAATTCACCGGTGCCGCCGGCCGCGAACAGCGCGCTCGCACCGTACGGCGCGAGCCATTCCAGGCGCTCGGCATAGGTGGACGGGCGGAAGCTGCCGTCGGCGTCGAAATCCGTCAGCGGAAACGACAGCAGGCCGTGGGAGATGATCTGTTTGAGTTCTTGCGGTGAAGTCATGGTGGGTGTCGTCCGTCTAGCGCGAGTGCTGGTTCGTCGGGAACGGCATACGAGCCGAATTGGCGATGTCGTTGTATGTCATCGTACAACGCAAGAAAGAGCGGCGCAAGCGGTTTGCTGGCGGGTCAAGGGTAGGGTCTTTCCGGATAAGGGTTTACGCAGCATCGTCGACTGAGGTTGAATGTCGTATGATGACTAACGATATCGCAGACAGCTTCCAGGAATTCCGATGACTGCTTCCCCGCTCTATATCCGTGTGCATCCGGACGACAACGTCGCGATCGTCGTCAACGACGGCGGCTTGCCCGAGGGCGCGACGTTCGCCGACGGGCTGACGTTGCGCGAAGGCGTGCCGCAGGGGCACAAGGTTGCGCTGGTCGACCTCGCGGCCGGCGACCCGATCGTCCGCTACAACGTGGTGATCGGCTATGCGCTGGTCGAGCTGCGCCGCGGCAGCTGGGTCAACGAACGCACGATGCGCATGCCCGAACCGCCGGGGCTCGACGACCTGCCGCTTGCAACCCGCGCCGCGCCGCCGCTGCCGCCGCTCGAAGGCTATACGTTCGAGGGTTTCCGTAACGCCGACGGCTCGGTCGGCACGCGCAACATCCTCGCGATCACGACAACCGTGCAGTGCGTGTCGGGCGTCGTCGAGCACGCGGTGAAGCGGATCAAGGACGAGCTGCTGCCGCGCTACCCGAACGTCGACGACGTGGTCGGGCTCGAACACGCGTACGGGTGCGGCGTGGCGATCGACGCGCCCGACGCCGACATCCCGATCCGCACGCTGCGCAACATCAGCCTGAATCCGAACTTCGGCGGCGAGGTGATGACCGTGAGCCTCGGCTGCGAGAAGCTGCAGCCCGAGCGCCTGCTGCCGCCCGGCACGATTCCGGTCGCGGCCGACGGTGCGACCGACAACGGCGGCGTGGTGTGCCTGCAGGACGCCGCGCACGTCGGCTTCAACTCGATGATCGACTCGATCATGAAGATGGCCGAATCGCATCTCGAGCGGCTCAACCGCCGCCGCCGCGAGACGTGCCCGGCATCGGATCTCGTCGTCGGCGTGCAGTGCGGCGGCAGCGACGCGTTCTCGGGGCTCACCGCGAACCCGGCCGTCGGCTTCGCGGCCGATCTGCTGGTGCGTGCGGGCGCGACGATCATGTTCTCCGAGGTGACGGAAGTGCGCGACGGTGTCGCGCAGCTCACGTCACGGGCGGCGAACGAGGACGTGGCGCGCGAGATCATCCGCGAGATGGACTGGTACGACCGCTACCTGCAGCGCGGCCGCGTCGACCGCAGCGCGAACACGACGCCCGGCAACAAGAAGGGCGGCCTGTCGAACATCGTCGAGAAGGCGATGGGCTCGATCGTGAAGTCGGGCAGCGCGCCGATCGCCGGCGTCGTGCGTCCCGGCGATCGAGCGAAGCAGAAGGGGCTGCTGTATGCGGCGACGCCCGCGAGCGACTTTATTTGCGGCACGCTGCAGCTCGCAGCCGGGATGAACCTGCATATTTTCACGACGGGCCGCGGCACGCCGTACGGCCTCGCGCAGGTGCCGGTGATCAAGGTCGCGACGCGCAGCGATCTCGCGCGCCGCTGGCACGACCTGATGGATCTCGACGCGGGGCAGATCGCGACCGGCGCGGCCACGATCGAGGACACGGGCTGGGCACTGTTCCGGTTGATGCTCGACGTCGCGAGCGGCAAGCGCCGCACGTGGGCCGAGCAATGGAAGCTCGCGAATGCGCTGACGCTGTTCAACCCGGCGCCGGTGACCTGACGCGCGCGGCCGTTGCCGCCGAACGATGCGGGCGCCTTCGGGCGCCCGTTGTCATTGCGGCGGTGAATTCACGATCCAGTGCACGCAGCACCTCTCGCGCAGAGGGTGCGAATTCCTTACCTGTCACGTAATCGACCGCTCGCGCGAGGCCGGCGACGATGTCTGCACGCGAACACGCAATACGCAACGCGCGACGTTCGCGACATCGTCCTCTCATCGACCCAAGGAGCCTCGCCATGAACACCGCCCAATCCGCATCGTCCGCTTCGTCCGTTCACGCCGACCTGATCGACCGCTACATCGACGCCTGGAACGAACCCGACGTCGCGCGTCGCCGCGCGCTGATCGACGCGACCTACGCGAGCGACGCGGCCTATCGCGATCCGCTGATGACCGGCGACGGCCACGCCGGCATCGACGCGATGATCGCGGCCGTGCAGGCGCGCTTCCCCGCGTTCCGCTTCCGCCGCACGACCGACGTCGACGGGTTCGGCCCGCACCTGCGCTTCTCGTGGGCGCTCGTGTCGCCCGATGGCGCGGCGATCGTGAAGGGTTCGGACTTCGGCACCGTCGACGCGTCGGGCCGCCTCGCGTCAGTGACGGGCTTCATCGACGAAATGCCGGCCGCGGCGTCGTGACGCGAGCGATGCACGCGCAGCGGCCACCGGGATCGGGTAACGTTATGCGGTTCGTTCCTGATCCCGGAGACTAGCCGACATGCTGAAGAATCTCGACCCGCTGCTGCACGCCGACATCCTGCACACGCTGCGCGCGATGGGCCACGGCGACGAAATCGCGATCTGCGATGCAAACTTCCCGGCGGAATCCGTCGCGGAGCACACGGTGGTCGGCCGCGCATTGCGGATCGACGGCGCGGATTCGGCACGCGTCGTGCGTGCGGTGTTGTCCGTGCTGCCGCTCGACACGTTCGTCGACACGCCCGCGTGGCGGATGGAAGTCGTCGGCGATGCGGCGGCGGTGCCGCCCGTGCAGCGCGAGGTGCAGGCCGAGATCGACCGCGCGGAAGGGCGCGCGGTGCCGCTTACGGGTGTCGACCGGTTCGCGTTCTACGAGCGCGCGCAGCAGGCTTACGCGGTGATCGTCACCGGCGAGCTGCGCGGCTACGGTTGCTTCATCTTCAAGAAGGGCGTGTTGTTGAGCGACGCGGGCTAAACGCCTTTCGATCCCGCCGCCTTCGGGCCTCGCGGCCGCCGCCGTGTAAAGATTTGCTACAACCTTTTTCTTGGACACGGCCGAAACTCTGTCTATGCTGGCCCATTTGCCGCGGGCCCCGCAGGGGCGCGCGGCGCCGAACCGCCCGGGCGCGCCCCGCGCGGACGGCCGAATTGCATACGAGGAGAGAGGCATGACGCGTTCCGTCGATTCCGGCGTCATTTTTTTCGCGCGCCTGGCGCTGGCGGCGTTGTTCCTGTGGGGCGGCGTGATGAAGCTGCTCGGCTACAGCGACTTCGTCGCGTATCTGCACGGGATGAACGTGCCCTATCAACAGGTCGTCGCGCCGATCGTCGTCGCGATAGAGGGGCTCGGCGGCCTGCTGCTGATCGTCGGCTACAAGGTACGGCCGCTCGCGTTGCTGTTGGCGGTCTACACGATCGCGACCGCGATGGTCGGGCACAATTTCTGGGACGCGACGAACGCCGCCGTCCAGCACGACATGGTGATTCACTTCTGGAAGAACGTCGCGATCGCCGGCGGGTTCCTGCTGCTGTTCGTCACCGGCGCCGGCGGCGCGAGCATCGACGCGCTGCGCCGGCCGAGTTCGTCGTACGGCGTGCTGCGCTGAACTGAGCAACGCGCGCTACGGCGCCGAGCAAGACAAAAGGGCCGAATCCCGCACGTCGCGGGATTCGGCCCTTTGTTCATGGAGCGCGCGTACGCGCCGGCGCTCAGTGCGTGGCCTTCACGTCCTTCGCATCCTTCGAGAACTGCACGGCGATCGCGCCGAGCACGCAGATCGCGGCGACGTACACCACCGGTGCGAGCGGATTCGACTTCATCATCAGCGACACGATCACCGGCGTGAGGCCGCCGAAGATCGCATACGCGACGTTGTACGAGAACGAGATGCCCGAGAAGCGCACGACGGCCGGGAAGCTCTTGACCATCACGAACGGCACCGCGCCGATCGTGCCGACCATGAAGCCTGCGATCCCGTAGTAGAGCGGCAGCGTCGACGCGTCGGCCGCGACCTGCGCGAACAGCAGGTAGTAGCACGCGGCCAGCCCGATGCCGCCGATGCCGAGCACACGCTTCGCGCCGATCCAGCCCGCGAGCGAACCCGCGGTGATGCAGCCGGCCGTCAGGCACAGCGTCGCGACGCTGTTCGCGAACAGCGTCGTCGCGGGCGTCAGGTGGAACTGCTTCTGCAGCAGCGCGGGCGTCATCAGGATCACGACGACGATCGCGGCCGACAGCATCCACGTGAGCAGCATCGACACGATCACCGCGCGGCCGTGGTCACGCAGCACGGCCTTCAGCGGAATCTCGGCCGCGAGCGCCTTCTTCGCCTTCATCTCGGCGAACACCGGCGTCTCGTGCAGCCAGCGGCGCAGGTACACCGAGAACAGGCCGAACACGCCGCCGAGCAGGAACGGGATGCGCCACGCGAACGCGCCGACTTCGGCGGTCGAGTAACGGCTGTTGATGCCGGCGGCGACCAGCGAGCCGAGCAGGATGCCGGCGGTCAGGCCCGCGGTCAGCGTGCCGCACGCATAGCCGATGTGGCGCGACGGCACGTGCTCGGACACGAACACCCATGCGCCCGGCACTTCGCCGCCGACGGCCGCGCCCTGCAGCACGCGGAACAGCAGCAGCAACACCGGCGCGAGGATGCCGATCGTGTCGTAGGTCGGCAGCAGGCCCATCAGCAGCGTCGGCACGGACATCATCAGCACGCTCAGCGTGAACATCCGCTTGCGGCCGAACAGGTCGCCGAAGTGCGCCATGATCACGCCGCCGAGCGGGCGCGCGAGATAGCCGGCCGCGAAGATGCCGAACGTCTGCAACTGGCGCAGCCAGTCGGGAATGTCGTGCGGGAAGAACAGTTGCCCAATCGCCGGCGCGAAGAACACGAAGATGATGAAGTCGTAGAACTCGAGGGCGCCGCCGAGTGCGGCAAGGCCAAGGGTCTTGTAGTCGCTGCGCGTGAGCGCGCGTTCGGCGGCGCGAGGCACGCCGCTCAATTCGGAAGCTTGCATGGTCAGGACGATCGGTTTTCGAATGTAGTTGTCGGTGCTGCGTCTCCAGGGCCCGCTTTTCGGCATGGACTGACAAGGCGCGGCTTGCCTCGTCGAAGCGTGGCGCGTGCCGGGTGAGGCACGAAACATGCACCGCCGCACCGGGATGGGGCGCGGCGAAGACGAAGCGTCAAAGCGGGTGGGGGGATTCTACAGGAGCGCGAAATGCACGCGCGTGGGCGCGCGCCAGGGAGCGGTTCGGATCGCGAAGCCGAAGCCGAAGCCGACGCAGACGCAGACGCAGACGCAAAAGCGCGCGCGGCGCGGGCGGCCGGTGAGCCGCTGACGCGCCGCGCGGGGCAGGGTCTCGCGTATCAGTTGCCGGCGATCGTATCGACCGGCTTGAACGCGCCGTGCTCGACCTTGTAGATCGTCACCGGCGCATCCCTCAGGTCGCCCTTCGTGTCGTACGCGATGCTGGGGGCCGACACGCCCTTGACCGACACCTTGCCGAGATACGGCGTGTACACCTTCGGGTCAGTCGAGTTCGCATCCTTCATCGCGGTGAGCAGCGCGATCGTGCCGTCGTACGAGTACGGCGAGTAGGTGATCACGTCTTCGTTGAAGCGCGCCTTGTAGCGTGCCGCGTAGCCGGCGAAGCCGGGCATCTTTTCCTTCGGCAGCCCGCCCATGTAGACGATCGCACCTTCGGCCGCGTCGCCGCCGACCTTCAGGAACGTCGGCGAACGCGACATCTCGCCCGTCACGAACGCCGACTTCATCCCCAGCTGGCGCATCTTGCGGATCATCGGCGACGATTGCGCGTCGCCGCCGCCGTAGAAGATCGCGTCCGGGTTCATCCCCTTGAGGTTGGTCAGGATCGCGGAGAAATCGAGTGCCTTGTCGTTCGTGAAGTCGCGCTTGATGATCGTGCCGCCCGCCGCTTCGACGGCCTTCGCGAATTCGTCGGCGATGCCCTGGCCGTAGGCCGTGCGGTCGTCGATGATCGCGATGCGCTTGAAGCGCAGCGTCTTCACCGCGTACGTGCCGACGATGCGGCCCGCCTGCGCGTCGCTCGTCAGCAGCCGGTAGGTCGTCTTGTAGCCGCGCGCCGTGTATTGCGGCGACGTGGCCATCGAGATCTGCGGCAGCCCCGCGCGATCGTACAGGTCGGACGCGGGAATGCTCGTGCCCGAGTTGAAGTGTCCGATGATCCCGCGGACGTTGTCGTCGATCAGCCGCTGCGCGACGGTCGTGCCCGTGCGCGGGTCGGCCTGGTCGTCCTGCGAGTCGAGCTGGAACGTGACGGGCTTGCCGCCGATCGTCGGACGCGTCGCATTGAAATCGGCGATCGCGAGCTGCACGCCCTTTTGCATGTCCGTGCCGTAGTTCGACTGCGGGCCGGTCAGCGGTGCGGCGAAACCGATCTTGACGACGTCGGCGGCGATGGCGTGCGCGCCCGACAGTGCGCAGGCAGCGGCCAGCGCGACGTGCGATACCTTCAGCTTCACTTTCACTTCCCCTTGATGGCGTGGTTGGGCCGCCGCCGGCTGGTGGGCCGGCGCCGGTAAACCGGGCGAGACGGTTCGGTCGGCAGGCCGATGCGAGGGCCGTGCGCGCTTGCCGCGTGCTGTCCGGGCTGTGCCGAAATCGGCGCACCTGATGGCCGATGCCGCAGGCCATGCATGCCGATTGCTGCCGCGGCGTGAGGTCGTCTCGTGACCGTGAAGCGAAGTCTAGATAGCGAAAATGCGTGCGTCTTGCGCGTTCGATGCGCGGCCGGCGACGATATCGGCATATCGTCGATAACCCTGATATATGCCGAAATCGTCACGCCGAATGCGCAAACGCGCCAAGACGCTGCACGTTCGCATTTTTATGCTGGCGAGTTCGGGCGTGCGGTGCCGGTATGCGAACGCGCCAGTCCGCGCGCGGCATGCAGGCCCCGGCGCACGCGTGGGGGTTGCATCGACGCAAGCGGATTCGCGGCCGGCCGCCGCACGCTCGGCGCAGTGGTTGCGCACGCAACGTATGTCGCGTGACGATGCCGGCCGATCGGCGGCGCGTTGCGATGGCCGCCGCCAACTTGCCCGCCTTTGCGATCGACGCGACGCGATCGAAGGGGCGCTTCTATAATCGACGCCATCTGCCACTCGCATTGCGGTTGCCGGGATGACGCCCTTGCTTGCCGTACCGCCCATGAGCCTGTCCGAACCGTTGCGTTACCAGCCCGACAACGCCGATCTCGGCGCGATGCTTGCGCACTTCCGCCTGCTCGAACCGGTGTTCGATGCACTGCCGGACGTCGCATTCTTCGTGAAGGATGCGAGCGGCCGCTACGCGATCGTCAACCGCACGCTGGCGATGCGCTGCGGCTACAAGGACAAGCGCGACCTGCTCGGCAAGACGGCCGACGAAGTGTTTCCGCGCCGCTTCGGCCGCAGCTATTTCGAGCAGGACATGGCGACGATCAACGCCGGCCAGCAATTGGTGGACCAACTCGAGCTGCACCTGTATCCGGGCCGTCAGCCGGGCTGGTGCCTGACCTGCAAGGAGCCGCTGCGCGACGCCGCGGGCAGGGTGATCGGCCTCGCGGGCATCTCGCGCGACCTGAAGGCGCACGAGGGATCGCACCCGGCGTACAGCCGGCTCGCCGACGTCGTCCAGCACATCCAGGATCACTACGTGCAGCCGCTGAACCTGAAGCATCTCGCGCAGATGGCGGGGATGTCGGTCGCGCAACTCGAGCGCTATTTCCACAAGGTGTTCCACCTGACGCCGCGCCAGGTGCTGCTGAAGACGCGGCTCGATGCGGCCACCGCGCTGCTCGTCACGCACGACAAGGTGACCGACGTCGCGGCGCTATGCGGCTATACGGACCACAGCGCGTTCACGCGCCAGTTCAAGGCGACGGTCGGCGTGACGCCGACGGAATACCGGTTGATGCTGCAGGAGCGGGCAGGGTGACGCGACACGCCGAAAGGGCCGGCGGGTCGCTGGGATCGGGGTGATGCGGGAAAACGGGACAGGGATGAAAACGGCGGCTCAGCGGTAGCCGAGCCCTTTCAGGACGGCGGTGCCGTCTTCGGTCAGCCGGAAGCTGGGTGCCGTTTCGGTGTCGAGCTTGACCATCTCGACGAGACCGGCTTCCTGCAGCGCAGGCAGTTCGGGTTTGGCATTGGCGCCGATCGGTGCGTGCAGCAGCACGAGCAGCGTCGCGATTTCATGATGACTGAGCAGGCGGCGCAGCATCGTCTTCTTTGCAGGGGGCGCGGCCGGGCGGCCCGCGGGTGCTTCTACGGCGCTCATCGCTTTCCTCCTTTTCGAGATAACCATCGGGTACTGGTTGCGGATGGTGCCGTCGAAGACTTAAGCGATTCTTAAAACCAGGGCGGGTGACGGGATGCTGCGCTGCGGTACGGGTTACCGGATGTAACGCCATATGGAATGCGGTTTCCCGCCCGATCGCGGCGAGCCGTGCGGGCAGGGGCGCGGCCCGGGAGATTCACCACGATGGTGCGCGCGGGTGCGGCCCTTCGAAGTCGCCGCGGGCCGCGAATGTGATGTGCTCCTTGATCCTGATCAGCGCCCTGTCGTCATTTCCTGCGCTGCGCCTGTGCGGCGAGCCGCACGGCCGCGTTCGTCGCCCCGTAGCCGTCATATCCGCCGCGCCGCTCGACGATCTCGAGCGAGAAGCGGTTGTCGACCAGTTCTGTATACGCATGCAGGAATTCGCCGCCGTGCTCGTCGCGGTCGTACAGCAGGTGATGCGTGCTCAGCGTGTCGATCAGGTCGTCCGGCAGCGCATAGCGTGCGGCGAGATCGTCGTAGTAGTTCGGCGGAATGCGCAGGAACGGAATGCCGTCGGCCGCGAATGCGGCGATCGTCTTCACGATGTCGTCGGTGCGGAACGCGACGTGGTTCAGCCCCGTGCCGTGGTAGCGGTCGAGCGATTCGGCAACCGCCGTGTGCCGGTCGACCGACGCGTTCAGCGCGATCCGCACCGAGCCGTCGGCGCTGCGCACCGCGCGGCTGCGCATCAGCCCGTATGGGTCGGGCACGAGCCAGCTGCGCTCGGCCTCGAAGCCGAATGCCGTCTTGAAGAACAGGATCCACGTATCGAGCGCGTCGGCCGGCAGCGCAAGGCACACGTGGTCGATACCGGTCAGCGGGCCGACTTCGCTCGGGCCGTCGATGTCGGTCAGCACGAAGTCCGATTCGTACAGCGTCGGCGCGTTCGGCGCTTCGTCGACGAAGTATTCGAGGCTGCCGTCCGGCGCCTGCACGCTCGGCATCACGCGCTCGTTCGGCCCGACGCGGCCGGAGAACGGCGCATAGCCGAAGCCGGCCGCACGTTCGAACGCCACTTTCGCGTCGTCGACGCGGAATGCCGATGCGCACAGCGACAGCCCGTGCTGCTGGAAGAACGCATCGGCGAACGAGTCGCGCTCGGCGTTCAGCACGATCGACGCGGCGCCGTGCTGGAACAGCGTCACGTCCTTCGAGCGATGGCGGCCCGCGAGCCGGAAGCGCATCCGGCCGAGCCATTCGCCGACGGTCGCCGCCGCCTGCGCATCGACCGCGAATTCGATGAACTGGAACCCGACGTGCGCGGGCGGTGCCGGCGGTGCGAACAGCGGCTGGCTGGCGGCCGGCGCGCGGCCGTCCTGCGCGAGCCGTTCGCGCGTCAGTTCTTCCAGATAAAGCAGCGAGCGATGGCCGTCGGCAGCCGTGATCGCGGTCGGCGCCGCGCGGAAGCCGTCGTTGAAGATCTCGAGCGACAGCGGCCCCGTATAGCCCGACTCGATCACGCGCGCGGTGAAGCGTGCGAGGTCGAAGTCGCCCTGGCCCGGGAACGAGCGGAAATGGCGGCTCCATTCGAGCACGTCCATCACGAGCTTCGGCGCATCGGCGATCTGCACGAATGCGATCCGGTCGCCGGGGATGTCGGCGATCGCGTCCGGCGAATCGTCGAGCGACAGTGTATGGAAGCTGTCGAGCGCCAGGCCGAGATGCGGGCTGTTCACGGCATTCACGAGTTTCCACGCATGGCCGTAGCGCTTCACGACGCGGCCCCACGCGAGCGCTTCGTACGCGGCGACCACGCCGGCCTGCCGTGCGGCTTCGGCAAGCGCGCCGAGCTGGTCGACGAGCAGCCCGTCGTCCGCGATCGTGTCGGCCGACACGTTGCTGCACACCAGGATGCGGTCGGTGCCGAGCGCATGCATCACGTCGAACTTGCGCTTGATCCGGTCGAGGTTGCGGGCGAGCTGGGCCGCGCTTACCCCCTCGAAGTCGCGAAACGGCTGGAACAGCACGATGTCGAGGCCGAGATCGGCGGCCATGCGCCGGACGTCGGCCGGCGATCCATCGAAGTAGACGAGGTCGTTTTCGAAGATTTCGACGCCGTCGAAGCCTGCGGCCTGGACGGCGGCGAGTTTCTCGGCGAGCGTGCCGGACAGTGACACGGTGGCGATCGAGCGCTGCATGGGCGATTCCTGCGGATGAGCGGGGCATGGCGTCGGTTGAATCGACCCTGAATGAACCAGTCGTTGTACTTCCGGCGAACGCCATATCCCGAATTTACTGGGCTAGTGATACGTATTGTACAAACTAACTAGGTGGTACAAATTAGCGAAAACCCGAAAAGACAGCCCGCGTTCCCGGGCGCACACTAGCGCCAAATCCCGATGTTTTCGAGGCGATGCCGGTCACGGTCCGCCCCTGTTTTAGGAGCAGAATCACCATGAGCAAGCACAAGGTGCTGGTGCTGAACGGCCCGAACCTGAATCTGCTGGGGACGCGCGAGCCCCATATCTACGGCGCGGAAACGCTCGCCGATGTCGAGCAGCGCTGCCGTACGGCGGGCGAGGCGCTCGGGCTGGAAATCGACTTCCGCCAGTCGAACGCCGAGCACCAGCTGATCGACTGGCTGCACGCCGCGCGTCACGACACGCACGGCATCGTGATCAACCCGGCCGCCTATACGCATACGTCGGTGGCGCTGGCCGACGCGCTTTCCGCGATCGCGAAGCCGGTGATCGAAGTGCATATCTCGAACGTGCATCGCCGCGAGGCGTTCCGTCACCATTCTTACGTGTCGGCGCTCGCCGAAGCCGTGATCTGCGGCTGCGGCACCGAAGGCTACGTGTTCGCGCTGCAGCGTCTGGCGACGCTGTTCGCGCAGGGGGCCGCACGATGAGCCGCCCGTCGTTTCTGATCGGCCTGATCGGCCAGGGCATCGGCGGCTCGCTGTCGCCCGCGATGCACGAGGAAGAAGGGTTCCGCCAGGGGTTCGGCTATGTCTACCGGCGCATCGATCTCGACGTGCTCGGCTTGACCGTCGACGCACTGCCGCAACTGCTCGATGCCGCGCAGCGGATGGGCTACAACGGCCTGAACATCACGCACCCGTGCAAGCAGCGCGTGATCGAGCACCTCGATGAACTGTCGGACGATGCGCGCGCGCTCGGCGCGGTGAACACCGTGCTGTTCAAGGACGGCAAGCGGATCGGCCACAACACCGACTGGTCGGGTTTCGCGAAATCGTTCCGCCGCGGGTTGCCCGATGCGTCGCTCGAACGCGTCGTCCAGCTCGGCGCGGGCGGTGCGGGCGCGGCCGTGGCGCATGCGGCGCTGCAGATGGGCGCGGCCGAACTGACGATTTTCGATGTCGACGGCACGCGCGCCACCGCGCTTGCGGCCGAACTGCAGGAGCGCTTTCCCGCGGCCCGGGTCGCGCCCGGCGGCGATCTCGCGAGCGCGATGCGCGCCGCGACGGGCCTGATCCACTGCACGCCCACCGGCATGGCCAAGCATCCGGGCCTGCCGCTGCCGGCCGAGCTGCTCCACGCGGGCATGTGGGTGGCCGACATCGTGTACTTCCCGCTCGAAACCGAACTGATCCACGCGGCGCGCGCGGCCGGCTGCGCCACGCTGCCGGGTGGCGGGATGGCCGTCTACCAGGCGGTCGACGCGTTCGAGATCTTCACCGGACGCACGCCCGACGCCGAGCGGATGTTCGATCACTTTCAGTCGCTCGTCGCGCGCTGACCCCCTTACAGACACAGAAAGAGACCAGGAGACGACCATGCAGCACACCACCCACACGAGCGCCGCGCCGGCGCAGGCGTCCGGCACCGTCCGGCGCACTTCGGCGCGCTACAAGATTCTCGCGCTGCTCGCGATCGGCACGATGATCAACTATCTCGACCGCACCGTGCTGGGGGTGGCTGCGCCGCAGCTCACCAAGGAGCTCGGCATCAACGCGGCCGTGATGGGCATCATGTTTTCCGCGTTTTCGTGGACGTATGTCGCGATGCAGGTTCCCGGCGGCCTGTTCCTCGACCGCTTCGGCAGCAAGATCACCTATTACTGGTCGATGACGCTGTGGTCGCTGTGCACGTTCCTGCAAGGCTTCGTGCCGGGCGTCGCGACGCTGCTCGCTTGCCGGCTCGGTCTCGGCGTGACGGAAGCGCCGTGCTTCCCGACCAACAGCCGTGTCGTCGCGACGTGGTTCCCGCAGAACGAGCGTGCGATGGCGACGGGTACCTACACCGTCGGCGAGTACATCGGCCTCGCGTTCTTCAGCCCGGTGCTGTTCGCGCTGATGGGTGCGTTCGGCTGGCGCTCGCTGTTCTGGGTCGTCGGCACGGTTGGTATCGTGTTCGGCCTGGTCTGGTGGAAGTTCTACCACGAGCCGCGCAACCATCCGGGTGCGAATTCGGAGGAGCTGGCCTATATCGAGGCGGGCGGCGGTCTCGTGCATGGTGCGCGCAAGAGCGGCGACAAGGGCGACAAGCCGGCGCAGGCCAAGTTCAGCTGGTCGATGGTCGGCCAGTTGGTGAAGAAGCGCCAGCTCGCGGGCATCTGCCTCGGCCAGTTCGCCGGCAACTCGACGCTCGTGTTCTTCCTGACCTGGTTCCCGACCTACCTCGCCACCGAACGCCACATGGGCTGGCTGAAGATCGGCTTCTTCGCGGTGATGCCGTTCATCGCCGCGTCGGTCGGCGTGATGTTCGGCGGAATCTTCTCCGACTGGTTGCTGCGTCGCGGCAAGTCCGCGAACCTCGCGCGCAAGCTGCCGATCATCGCCGGCCTGCTGCTCGCGTCGACGATCATTCTCGCGAACTACGTACAGAGCAACGAGGCCGTGATCGCGATCATGTCGGTCGCATTCTTCGCGCAGGGGATGGCCGCACTCGGCTGGACGCTCGTGTCGGACATCGCGCCGGACGGCCTGCTCGGCGTCACGGGCGGCATCTTCAACTTCGCGGCGAACCTGGCGGGCATCGTCACGCCGCTCGTGGTCGGCTTCATCGTCGCGTCGACCGGGTCGTTCGTCGGCGCGCTCGTGTTCATCGGCGTGATCGCGCTGATCGGTGCCGCGTCGTACATCTTCGTGGTCGGCGACATCAAGCGGATCGAGCTGTAAGCATCGGCTCCACGCAGATCCTGTGCGTTAGCCCGGCAGCCGCAAGGCCGCCGGGCTTTTTTGCGTGCGCGCGCCGGCGGTTGAGCCGGCTGGCGTGGTACGGCGCTTACGCGCGCTGCACCGCGATGCCGAGCGATTCGACCGCCTGCGCAATTGCCGCAACCGCGCGCCGGATATCGTTCGAGTCGATCGCGCCGATGCAGCCGACACGGAACGTCTCGAGCTGCGTGAGCTTGCCCGGATACAGGATGAAGCCCGCGTCGCGCACCGCGTCGTAGAAGCGGCGGAAATCGTAGGCCGGGTGGTCGGGCGCGTGGAACGTGACGATCACCGGCGCCTGCACGCTCGGATCGAGGAACGGCGTGAAGCCGAGCGCGTGCATCGATTCGACCAGCGTCCGGCAGTTGTCCGCATAGCGCGCCCCACGCGCCGGCTGGCCGCCTTCGGCGAGATACTGGTCGAGCGCGGCGCGCAGCGCGGCGATCACGTGCGTCGGCGGTGTGAAGCGCCACTGGCCCGTCTTGCGCAGGTATGCGTACTGATCGTGGAGATCGAGCGCGAGCGACGGCGAGTTGCCTTCGCTCGCGTCGAGCGCGTCGCGCCGCACGATCGCGAACCCCATCCCCGGCACGCCTTCCAGGCACTTCCCGCTCGCCGAGATCAGCGCATCGATGCCGCTGCCCGCCAGCTTGATTGGCAGCGCGCCGAACGAGCTCATCGCGTCGACGATCAGCCGCTTGCCGTGGCGCCGGCACACGCCGGCGATGTCGTCGAGCGGGTTCAGGATGCCGGCGCTCGTCTCCAGATGCACCTGCGCGACGTGCGTGATGCGCGGCTCGCGCACGAACGCGGCTTCGAGCGCGGCCGGATCGACGGCCGCGTCCTCGCCGAACGGCAACGCGATTGCTTCGATACTGAGCCGGCCGAGGATCTTCAGGATGCGCGCGCAGTACGCGCCGTTGTCGGGCACCAGCACGACGCCGTCACGCGGCACCAGCGTGCCGAGCGCGGCTTCGACCGAGAACGTGCCGCTGCCCTGCATCGGCACTGATTGAAGGCGGCATCCCACGAGCCCCAGTCATGTTGCATTGCGTGGCGCGTTGTGGCGGACGTGGTGAGCGGGCCGGGCGTAAGAAGAATCGGATCGGACATGGCTTTTCCCTTGCAAAGATCGGAAGAAACGCCGGGCGGCATTTCTGAATGACTTGCATGATATTGGCAAAATGTGTCATTTTTTGGAAATTGCCGCATTCGTCACGGGTTTGTCATCGAACGCTGTGATCCTTCGCTTGCCGCGCGAAACCTCACCTCGGCGCGGCAGCGAGGCGGGCCGTCGAGCGGCCCCGCCCAGAGATAACAGGAGAGCCGGATCGTGCCCCGGCCATTTGGTGTTCCGCCTACGGAGAAGTCAGATGACACTGCAGAAACCCTCGCGCGCCGCTGCCGGCGCGTTCCGCAAGCTTGCGCTGGCCGCCAGCGTCGCCGGTCTGATGGGCGCCGCGCTGCCCGCCCATGCGGCGAGCGCGGTCGTGCTGTATACGGCAGACGGTCTCGAGAACCTCTATCGCGATGTGCTGCCGGCTTTCGAGAAGAAGGAAGGCGTCAAGGTCAACATCGTGACGGCGGGCAGCGGCGAAGTCGTCAACCGCGCGAACATCGAGAAGAACTCCCCGAAGGCCGACGTGATCGTCACGCTGCCGCCGTTCATTCAGCAAGCGGGCCAGATGGGCCTGCTGCAGGCGTACCAGAGCGTGAACTACAAAAACGTGCCGGCCATCGCGAAGGCCGAGGACGGCACGTGGGCGACGTTCGTGAACAACTACTTCTCGTTCGCGATCAACCCGGACGTCGTGAAGAGCCAGCCGAAGACGTTCGCGGATCTGCTTGCGCCGACCTATGCCGGCAAGGTCGCGTACTCGAACCCGGCCACCGCCGGCGACGGGATGGCCGTGCTGATCCTGACGACGTCGCTGATGGGCGAGGACAAGGCGTTCGACTACCTCGCGAAACTGTCGCAGAGCGTGAAGTTCCACACGAAGGGCACGGGCTACCTGAACGTGCTGCTGTCGCGTAACGAAATCAGCGTCGCGAACGGCGACCTGCAGATGGACCTCGACGATGCCGAACACGGCGCGCTGTCCGTCAAGCCGATCTTCCTGGCTGCGAAGGATGGCGACCAGCCGACCACGTTCCAGCTCCCGTACGGCATCGGCCTGATCAAGAGCGGCCCGAACCAGGATGCCGGCAAGAAGCTGATCGACTACCTGATGTCGACGGACGTGCAGTCGAAGGTGCCGGACATGTACGGCATCCCGGGCCGCACGGACGTGCCGCTGGCCGGCAAGAACGGCGAAGCGGTCAAGAAGGCGATCGCGGGCGTGAAGCTGATCCCGGTCGACTGGACCCAGGTGATGGCGAAGAAGCCGGTGTGGATCGAGCGCTGGAAGAAGGACGTGATCGGCAGCTCGGGCAAGCAGCTCGACGTCGTCAAGCCGAAGTGATCGGCGCACGCCGCCTGTATTTGTGAGCAAGAGGATGAACCCGGTGGAAACCACCCTGACCCATCCCGGCGCATTCGGCGCCGCCGAACCGCAGGCAACGCTGCGGTCCGGCGCGCCGGGCGGCGTGCAGATCGAACACCTGAGCGTGCGCTACGGCGCACGCACGGTGCTGGAAGATCTGTCGCTGTCGATCGGTGCCGGTGAATTTCTGACCGTGCTCGGCAAGAGCGGCTGCGGCAAGACCACGCTGCTGCGCTTCATCGCCGGGTTCGTGAAGGCCGACGGCCTGACCGGCACGCTGACCGTGGCCGGACGCGACCTGACCTATGCGCCGCCGCACAAGCGCAACCTCGGTCTGCTGTTCCAGAATTACGCGCTGTTCCCGCACCTGACGGTGTTCGAGAACGTCGCATTCGGGCTGCGCGCACGCGGCATGGCGTCGTCGGAAGTGACGCGCCGCGTCGCCGACGCGCTGAAGCTCGTGCAGCTCGGCGATGCGGGCCATCACCTGCCCGCGCAACTGTCGGGCGGGATGCAGCAGCGCGTCGCGCTGGCGCGCGCGCTTGTGATCGAGCCGGACGTGCTGCTGCTCGACGAGCCGCTGTCGGCGCTCGACGCCAACCTGCGCGCATCGGTGCGCAGCGAACTGAAGGCGCTGCACGAGCGCCTGCCGAACCTGACCGTCGTCTGCGTGACGCACGACCGCGACGACGCACTCGTGCTGTCCGATCGCGCGCTGCTGATGCGCGACGGCCACATTGCTCAGCTCGGTACGCCGCAGCAGCTGTACGACGCGCCGCAGGACGGCTACGTCGCACGCTATCTCGGTCCGGCGAACCTGCTGCCGCCGCACGTGATCTTCCCGCTCGGCGATCCGCGCCACGAAGTGCGCGGCAAGGTGGCCTGCGTGCGCCCCGAGCGCCTGACCCTGATGCCGCCGGCCGCGGGCGGGCTGCACGGCACGGTGTCGTCCGTCGAATGGCAGGGCGCGGACCTGTCGATCGCGGTCACGATCGATGCGGCCCCCGACGAGCCCGTGCGCGTCACGATGCAACGCGGCCGCGGTGCGGCTCCCGAGCGCGGTGCGCGCGTTTCCCTGCATTGCGAGGCAGACGATGTCGTCCTTATCGAGCCCTGAAGCCGGCCTGCCGCCGCACGTGCTCGCGTCGGCCGCCGCGCACGCCGCCGCCGCGCGGCGCCGCAAGCGCATGGGCGACCTGCACCTGGCCGCGCTCGCGATCGTCCTGCTGGGCCCGCTCGTCGTCTATCCGCTGGTGCGGCTCGTGCTGCTGAGCGTGTCGGGCGACCACGGGCTGAGTTTCGCCGCGTACCGCACGTTCTTCGGCAACCCCGATACGCGCAGCGTGCTGCTGACCACACTGGGTGTGCTGTTCGCGAGCGCCGGCACCGCGTCGGTGCTCGGCGTGCTGCTGGCCGCGCTGCTGTTCTTCAAGCCGTTTCCGGGCGCATCGCTCGTCACGCGTTTCCTGGAACTGTACGTCGCGTTCCCGTCGTTCCTCGTCGCGTTCACGCTGATCTTCCTGTACGGCTCGCAAGGCTCGATCAGCATCGCGCTGCAGCACCTGTTCCATCTCGAGAATCCGCCGCTCGATTTCCTGTTCGGCATCGGCGGCGTGATCCTCGCGCAGACCGTGTTCTATACGCCGTTCGTCGTGCGGCCGACGCTCGCGTCGTTCGCGACGCTCGACCTGCGGCTGATCGAAGCCGCGCGCAGCCTCGGCGCGTCCGGCTGGATGCTGGCGCGCCGCGTCGTGCTGCCGATCGCGTGGCCGGGCATCGCCGCCGGTACCGTGCTGTGTTTCCTGCTGACGTTGAACGAATTCGGGATTCTGCTCGTGCTCGGCAGCGCACGGCTCGTGACGCTGCCGGTTGCGATCTACAGCAGCGCGACCGTCGACCTCGACCTGCCGACCGCGTCGGCCGGCGCGGTCGTGATGCTCGCGCTGTCGCTGGCGCTGTATGCGGTTTATCGCCGCGTGAACCGGCGTGCGACGGGAGGAAACGATGTCCGCTGAATTTCGTATCGGGCAAGCCGTGCCGCGCCACCAGATCGGCTGGGGCGACACGGTGCTCAAGCATGCGTCGCGTGTGGCGCTCGCGCTGGCCGCGTTCGCGTGCTTCTGGCTGTTCGTGTTGCCCGTCATCGTCGTCGCGCTGTCGAGCGTGTCGACGCAGTGGTCGGGCACGATTTTGCCGGCCGGCTACAGCCTGCGCTGGTTCGAGCGTCTCGGGTCGCCGGAATACGACGCGCTGCTGACGAGCCTGGAAATCGGCTTCGGCGTGTCGGCAGTCGGCACGATCCTCGGGCTGTGGCTTGCGCTGGCGCTCGAAGGGCGCGACCGGCGCGGCCTCGGCGCGGTGGTCGATGCGCTCGTGATGGTGCCGAACGGTGTGCCGAGTGTCGTGCTCGGGCTCGCGGTGCTGATCGCGTATCACCAGAAGCCGGTCGACCTGTCGAGCTCGGCGGCAATCGTAGTGCTCGTGCAGCTCGCGCTGATTTTGCCGTTCTGCTATCGCTGCGCGGCCGCTGCGCTGCGTCCGGAACTGACCGTGCTGCGCGAAGCGGCGGCGAGCCTCGGTGCGCCGCCCGCGATGGTGCTGCGTCGCGTGCTGCTGCCGCAGCTCGTGCCGGCGCTGCGCGCGAGCCTCGCGCTCGGTTTTGCGCTGTCGCTCGGCGAGCTCGGCGCGACGCTGACGGTTTATCCGCCCGGCTTCGCCACCGTGCCGATCGTCGTGATCGGCCAGGTGGAGCGCGGGTATTACCTTCCGGCATCGGCACTGTCACTGCTGATGCTCGGCGCGTCGCTCGCGGCGCTGCTGCTGATCGCTGCGCGCGTGCCGCGCGGCAAGCGGGTGGCATCATGAACGCCGCGTTCGCATTGCGCCAGCCTGGCGAAGCGTCGGCAGCCGGCGCATCGACGGGGCTTGCGGGGCGTTCCGTCGACGTCAACGGCCGGCACTACCGGCTGCCGGTCGAGCCGACCGTGGTCGTCTGCGTCGACGGCTGCGAGTACGACTATCTCGAACGGGCGGTGGCAGCGGGCGTCGCGCCGTTCATTGGCCGGATGATCGCGGAAGGCACGGCCTGGCGCGCCGATTGTGTCGTGCCGACCTTCACCAACCCGAACAACCTGTCGATCGTCTGCGGCGTGCCGCCGTCGGTCCACGGCATCTGCGGCAACTACTTCTGGGATCCGGCCGCCGACGGCGGGCGCGGCGCCGAAGTCATGATGAACGACCCGGCCTACCTGCGGGCCGGCACGTTGCTCGCGGCGGCGTCCGACGCCGGTGCGCGGGTCGCCGTCGTGACGGCGAAGGACAAGCTGCGCCGGCTGCTCGGCTGGCAGCTGAACGGCATCTGCTTTTCGGCCGAGAAGGCCGCGCAGGCGAATCTCGCGGAAAACGGGATCGTCGACGTGCTCGACTGGGTCGGCCTGCCGTCGCCGGACGTCTACAGCGCGGCGTTGTCCGAATTCGTGTTCGCGGCCGGCGTGCGGCTGGCGCAGACGCGTCAGGTCGACCTGATGTACCTGTCGACCACCGATTACGTGCAGCACAAGTGCGAGCCGGGCAGTGCCGGCGCGAACGCGTTCTACGCGATGATGGACGGCTACCTCGCGCAGCTCGACGCGCTCGGCTGGGCGATCGGGCTGACGGCCGACCACGGGATGAACGCGAAGCACGATCCCGCGACGGGCCGGCCGAACGTCATCTATCTGCAGGACGCATTCGACGGCTGGTACGGCGCGCAGGCTGCGCGCGTGATCCTGCCGATTACCGATCCGTACGTCGTGCATCACGGCGCGCTCGGCTCGTTTGCGACCATCTATCTAGCGCCGGGCGTCGACCGGGCCGAGGCGATGTGGCGTGTCGGCGACCTCGACGGCGTCGAACTCGTGCTCGACAACGCGGAAGCCGCCGCCCGTTTCGAGCTGCCGGCCGACCGGATCGGCGATCTCGTCGTGATCGGCCGCCGCGACATGACGCTCGGCACGCGCGAGCGCGAACACGATCTGTCGGGCCTCACGGTGCCGCTGCGTTCGCATGGCGGCGTGTCGGAGCAGGAAGTGCCGCTGCTGTTCAATCGCCGTATCGAGCCGGCCGATCCTGCGCGTCGGCCGCGCAACTTCGACGTGTTCGATTTCGTGCTGAACCGGGTCGCGACATGATGGCTCATCCCCGACACGATCACCCGGCGTTTCGCGCGGAGGCGCTGCGCTGGTGCGGCACGCGCGCGACGCGGGAACGCACGCTCGACGTCATGGACCCTTACACGGGTACACGCGTCGGGACGGCGCCGCTGGCGAGCGTCGACGATGTGCGCGCGGCATTCGACTACGCGATGGCGTACCGGCCGAAGCTCACGCGGTACGAGCGTTCGCAGATCCTCGAGCGTGCGGCCGCACTGTTGCGCGAGCGCACCGAGGAAGCGTCCGACCTGATCACGCTCGAATCGGGGCTGTCGAAACAGGACTCCCGCTACGAGATCGGCCGCGTGGCCGACGTGTTGAAGTTTGCGGCGGTCGAGGCGCTGCGCGACGACGCGCAGAGTTTCTCGTGCGACCTGACGCCCCACGGCAAGGCGCGCCGCGTGTTCTCGCAGCGGCAGCCGCTCGACGGTGTGATCGTCGCGATCACACCGTTCAATCATCCGATGAACCAGGTGGCGCACAAGATCGCGCCGGCGATCGCGACCAACAACCGCGTGATCGTGAAGCCGTCGGAGAAGGTGCCGCTGTCGGCGTTCTACCTGGCCGATCTGCTGTATGAAGCCGGGCTGCCGGAGCCGATGCTGCAGGTGCTGACCGGCGAGCCGCGCGAGATCGCGGACGAACTCGTCACGCACCCGCATGCGTCGCTGATTACGTTTACGGGCGGCGTGGCGATCGGCAAGGCGATTGCCGCGCGGGCCGGCTACCGCCGCATCGTGCTGGAGCTGGGTGGCAACGATCCGCTGATCGTGCTCGACGATGCGGATCTCGAACGCGCGGCGTCGCTGGCCGTGCTCGGCTCGTACCGGAATTCGGGCCAGCGCTGCACGGCGGTCAAGCGGATGCTAGTACAGCGCTCGATCGCGCCCGCGTTCACCGAATTGCTCGTCGAGAAGACGCGCGCATGGAAATACGGCGATCCGTTCGATCCCGCCAACGAAATGGGCACGGTGATCGACGAGGACGCGGCGCGGTTGTTCGAGGCGCGCGTGGAAGCGGCGGTGGCGCAGGGCGCGCGCCTGCTGACCGGCAACGTGCGGCGCGGCGCGCTGTATGCGCCGACGGTGCTCGACAACGTCGATCCATCGATGACGATCGTGCGCGAGGAGACCTTCGGGCCGGTATCGCCGGTGATCACGTTCGATACGATCGACGACGCGATCCGGATCAGCAACGGGACGGCGTTCGGACTGTCGTCGGGCGTCTGTACCGACAGCACGGCGGCGGTCGTGCGGTTCGTGAACGAGCTGAACGTCGGCACGGTGAATGTCTGGGAAGTGCCCGGATACCGGATCGAGCTGTCGCCGTTCGGCGGGATCAAGGATTCGGGGCTCGGTTACAAGGAAGGCGTTCAGGAGGCCATGAAGAGCTTCACGAACCTGAAGACGTTTTCGCTGCCTTGGGAGTGAACGAATGGCATTGACGATGGAAGAGATCCACGGGCTGTATCGCGAGCATGGCCATGTGGCCTATAGCGGTGAGCCGGTCACGCAGCTCGAGCATGCATTGCAGAGCGGATTGCTGGCGGAAGAGGCGGGGGCTGACGAAGCGCTGGTCGCGGCGGCATTCCTGCATGACCTCGGGCATCTGCTGAATCGCCAGGGCGAGACGCCGAGCGCGCGCGGGATCGACGATCTGCATCAGTATTACGTGCTGCCGTTCCTGCGGCCGCTGTTTTCCGACGCGGTGCTGGAGCCGATCCGGCTGCACGTCGACGCGAAGCGCTGCCTGTGCCGCACGGACGCCGGCTACTTCGAGAGCCTGTCGCCGGACTCGGTGCGCAGCCTCGCGCTGCAGGGCGGCATCTTCAGTGAAGAGGAGACGGCGGCGTTCCTGCAGCGCCCATTCGCCGAGGACGCGCTGCGTCTGCGCCGCTGGGACGATACGGCGAAGGAAGCAGGCAAGGCGACGCCGGATCTCGATCACTATATGGAGATCGTCGCGCGCCAGGTGCGCGCGGCCTGACGGTTCGGCTGCTTCTATATATAAGGCCCCGCACGCGGCAGCGTGCGGGGCCTTATATTTTTGAGAAACCCCTTGCGCAGATCGAAGAGGCTGCCTACAATCACGCCTCTTTCGCGCTAACGGAAACGCGGCGCGGGAGAAGGGAAGCAAGGTGGGTGGTGTGCTGGAGTCTGAGGCGCACAGCTGGCCTGGAAGTTGAGCCCCGCAGTCGCAACGATGTAGTTTAAAAAGTTGTTGACGAGCTGCGAAACACGGTTCATAATCTCGCTTCTCTGCTGCTGAAAACGCAGCGCTGCTGAGAAACACGAAGTTTCTCGCAGAAATGCTCTTTAAAAATTAACAGCCGATAAGTGTGGGCGCTTGATGAAAGCGAGCTGATCCTCGGATCAGATAGCGAAAGTATCAAGAGTCTCACACTAAAGTAAGTCAGGTTTATGAAGTGATTCAT
>NZ_NKFH01000006.1:0-99229 GCF_002223135.1 Burkholderia sp. AU33423 | reverse complement strand
GGGCCTGTCAGGAATTTTGTGTTTAAGGCATAACATGCTCCCAAGGAGAATTTATGCCTCGCAAACCGAAAGCCCAGCCGGCGGCTCTGCCGGCGATTCCGGCCGAGTTGCTTGAGCAGTTCGGCAACGGTCCGATGACGGCTGAAGCCATCAATGCCGCGACGCTGGCGCTCAAGAAGGCGCTGATCGAACGGGCACTGGGCGGCGAGATGAACCATCATCTCGGCTACCCTCCCGGTGCTGCCAAGCCGGCCAACGCCACGAATCAGCGCAACGGCAAAGGGGCCAAGACGGTTCTGACCGAAGACGGTCCGATCCGTATCGAGGTGCCGCGTGACCGCGACGGCAGCTTCGAACCCATCCTGATTCCCAAGCATGAACGGCGCTTCACGGGCTTCGACGACAAGATCGTCGCCATGTATGCCCGAGGCATGACCGTACGCGAGATCCAAGGCTTCCTGCTGGAACAGTAAGGCACTGAGGTCTCGCCCGACTTCATCAGCTCGGTCACCGACGAGGTCATGGCCGAAGTAACCGCCTGGCAGGCCCGGCCGCTCGAGCCAATGTATCCGGTCGTGTTTTTCGACGCACTGCGGGTCAAGATTCGCGAAGACGCCGTCGTGCGCAACAAGGCGGTGTACCTGGCGCTGGGTGTGCTGCCCGACGGCACGCGAGAGATCCTGGGCCTGTGGATCGAGAATACCGAGGGCGCCAAGTTCTGGATGAAGGTGTTCAATGACTTGAAGACGCGCGGCGTTCACGACATCCTGATCGCCGTCACTGACGGACTGAAGGGCATGCCCGAAGCGCTGGCAGCAGTGTTTCCGGCCACGACGCTGCAAACCTGCATCGTCCATTTGATCCGCAACAGCCTCGATTACGCCAGTTGGAAGGACCGCCGAGGACTGGCCGCCGCGATCAAACCGATCTACGCCGCCCCCAGTGCGGAAGCCGCTCAGGCCGAACTCGATGCGTTTGCGGATGGTCCGTGGGGCCAGAAATTCCCGACCGTCAGTAGCGCGTGGCGCAACGCCTGGGATCGCGTGATCCCGTTCTTTGCGTTTCCGCCGGGTGTGCGCAAGATCATCTACACGACGAACGCGATTGAAAATATCAACTCGCAGTTGCGCAAGATCATCAAGACCCGTGGTCACTTCCCGACCGACGAGGCCGCCACCAAGCTCATCTGGCTGGCCTTGCGCAACATCACCGCGAATTGGGGAAGTGCCGCGCATGACTGGAAGACGGCCATGAACCAATTCGCTATCCTTTATGCAGATCGGTTCGTCCGACCTTCCGTGTAATTGTTCCACCCGCCTTGAACACGGAAATCCTGACACTCCCTGCAGGTACGCTTCGAGCGTGTGATGACACGGCATCGTGAGCGCCTTGCCGCGTTTTTCGTACAGATGCACCTACAGTCAGTGCTGTCGCACATAGACGTCGTCGACTCGCATCGTGAGCGCTGCGCCGATCTGCGTGAACGAAAGCACCATCAACGCGATCAGCGCGCGGTCACGTAGCCCGATCGGCATCCTCACATCGACACTGTCGAGCAGTTGCCCCGCTTCGGTCGCGTCGAGCACCGTCATCTTGCCCTGCTTTGTGGTGTAGTTCGGGCCCTTCATCGGCGCAACCGGGTTGCACGACACAACGTGGCCGGTAACGCGCCAGTCGAACAGGTGACAGATCGCTGCCAAGCGCTGCTTGACGGTCGTGATCGACGATACTTTTTGCGTGAGCGAGATCGCACGTGGAATGGCGAATGAGCGCCTCCAATGCGACAACGTTGATCTGATACCGTCGATCAAACATTGCGTCATATACCACCATCGCCAAATATTCTCCGATCATTTTCTGCCTGCTGACATGGGCTACATCCCTCACATGTAGAAAGTAGCCAATTATTCAAAGACAACTTATTGAGACTGCGGACATCTTTTCTGAGAGACAACAACAAAAGCACACGCCCGCAACCCCATCCCCCTCCCCCCGTACCGGCATTCGTCAACCCATCTGTACCGGTACTGTACAGAAAACCGTCGCTAAACTGACCTCCATCCCAGTCCAGAACCGAATGGAGAATCCGCGATGGAATTCCTCACCCTCAGCGCGTTGCCCGCCGGCATGCTGTTCGCGCTCGTCACGTCGATCACACCCGGCCCGAACAACACGATGCTGCTCGCATCCGGCGTCAATTTCGGTTTCCGCCGCACCATGCCGCACCTGTTCGGCATCAGCATCGGCGTCGCGATCCTGATGCTCTGCGTCGGCTTCGGCCTCGGCGAAGCGTTCAAGCGCATGCCGCTGCTGTACACGATCCTCGAAGCCGCGAGCGTCGCGTACCTGCTGTACCTCGCGTGGCGCATCGGCACGTCGGGCGAAGTGAAGGCGCACGGCGGCAAGCCGCGCCCGATGACGTTCATCGAAGCCGCCGCGTTCCAGTGGATCAACCCGAAGGCCTGGATGATGGTGCTGACCGCCGCGACGACGGTCCGCCTGTCCGCCGACTACGGGATGAACGCCGCATGGATGGCCGTCGTGTTCATCCTGATCGGCTTCCCGTGCATCTGCCTGTGGGCCGCTTTCGGCCTCGGCCTGCGCCGCTTCCTGTCGAACCCCCGCGCGCTGCGCATGTTCAACATGACGATGGCCGTGCTGCTGATCCTGTCGCTGTATCCGCTGGTCGCGCACCTGCTGGCGTAGTGAGCGCTCACCGCGCGCCCGTTGAGATTCGCCCGATGCAGGCGTACCCTTTTGATACGGGCGCGCGCCGCCGTTTCGCCGGTTGCGCCGCTGCTGCCGGGAGAGTATCGATGAAGCCATTGCTGAGGGCGGGCGAACACATCGAGGGGATGCACTGGATCGCCGAGTATCACCCGCTCACGCACGAGATTCGCGTGCTGCGCGAGGACATCGAGATCGGTATCTACAGCGCGCCGCCGACGATGTTTGGCGAAGAGGAAGACATGGGCGCCGCGAATCTCGCCGATCATCGCAGCCGGGAGGCCGCGCTGCGCGCGTATCTGCGCGACTTCGTGAAGAAACACGACGCGGAGGAATAGCCGGCGGCCCGCCGGCCGCCGTATCGACGGGCCGGCGCATCGCACCGGCCCGCGCTTCGCTCAATGCCCGAGCGATTCGATCTTGCCTGCCGGCTGCGTCACGCCATGCGGCCGCGCCATCTGCTTGATCAGCAGCGCGACACACGCGAGCAAGCCCGCGACGGCGATTGTCGCGAACACGCCCGCGAACGAGAAATGCCGGCGCGTCAGCTCGGCGACGAGAAACGATCCCGCAATCCCGCCGAAGCGGCCGACGCCGAGCATCCACGCGACACCCGTGCCGCGCCCTTCGGTCGGATAGAACGCGGCAGCCAGCGCCGGCATCGACGATTGCGCGGTATTCATCAGCACGCCGGCCACGAACACGACCAGCACGAGCAGCCCGACGTTACCGGCCGCCTGCCCGATCGCATAGACGCTCACCGCGGTCAGCGCGTAGCACACCGCGATCACACGGTTCGCGTTGAAGCGGTCCATCAGCACGCCGCACAGCACTGCGCCGACGCCGCCGAGCGGGAACAGCGCGGAGATCAGCGTCGCGCTCTTCGGCGTCAGGCCGGCATCCTTCAACAGGATCGGCATCCAGTTGATCGACGCGTAGAAGATCACGAGGCCCATGAAGTACGCGAGCCACAGCATCACCGAGCCGACGATGTACGAGCGCGACAGCACGACGCCGAGGCCCTTGCTGCCGGTCTGCGGTGCGGCTTCGGTCATCGCGAACGAGCCGGCGTTCAGCGCATCGCGCGAGATGCGCGCGAGCGTCGCGCGAACTTTATCGACAGCGTGGTTGTTGGCGACCATGAAGCGCACCGACTCCGGCATCTTCAGCAGCAACAGCACGCCGAGCAGCAGCGGCGTCACGCCGCCGAGGATCAGCACGCTGCGCCAGCCGAAATGCGGAATCATCCATGCAGCCAGGAAACCGCCGAACGCGGCGCCGAGCGGAAAGCCGCAGAACATCAGGTTGATCACGGTCGCGCGGCGCTTGTCCGGGCAGAACTCGCCCATCATCGTGACCGCGTTCGGCATCGCCGCGCCCAGCCCGACGCCGGTGATGAAACGCAGGATCGTCAGGTGTCCGATGGTCGTCGAGAATGCGGACATCAGGCATGCGACGCCGAACAGGAATACCGAGCCGAGCAGCAGCGAGCGGCGCCCGAGCTTGTCGGACAGCGGGCCCGACACGAGCGCACCGCACGCGAGGCCGAACAGCGCGGCGCTCAGCACCGGTGCGAGATCCGGTTTGGTGAGGTTCCATTCGCCGAGCAGCGACGGCGCGATGAAGCCGATCGCAGCCGTATCGAAGCCGTCGAGCAGCACGATCACGAAACACATGAGGAATACGAGCCATTGAAAACCGCCGAACGGCTGCTCGTTGATGAAGGTCTGGACATCGACCACGGGTGCGCGATTCATCGCGAGTCTCCTGATATATAAGCGACGCGGCCTCGGAACCACGTCTTGCCCTTGTTCGCGCACCAGCCATCCGGTGCGCCGCGCGCCGATGCTCTGCCGGCGCGTTCATTCATCGTCGAGGCCCGCCAACCATCAGCGGGCCCCGACTTCAACATCGCACTACAGCCGGCACTTAACCAGCCGCATCCTGTTCCTTGAAGATCTTGTCCGCGAGATGAAACGCGGAATTCGCGGCCGGCACCCCGCAATAGATCGCGGTCTGCAGCAGCACTTCCTTGATCTCGTCACGCGTCACGCCGTTGTTGCGCGCGGCGCGCAGGTGCAGCGCCAGTTCCTCGCCGCGGTTCAGCGCCACCATCATCGCGATGGTCAGCAGGCTGCGCGTATGGCGCGGCAAGCCGTCGCGCGTCCAGATCTCGCCCCACGCATAGCGCGTGATCAGGTTCTGGAATTCGTCGGTCACCTCGGTGCGGTTCTCGAGCGAACGGTCGACGTGCGCGTCGCCGAGCACCGCGCGACGCACCTTCATCCCTGCTTCATAACGTTCCTGGTCATCCATCGCCGGTGCCTCACGCGGTCAGGAAATCGAGCAGCGCGCGGTTGAAGCCGTCGGTGCACTCGATGTTCGAAATATGCGCGGCGTCGAATTCGACGTGCTGCGCACCCGGAATCGCGGCAGCCAGCGCGCGGCCCTGATCGGGCGGCGTCGACATGTCCTTCGCGCCGGTCACGACGAGCACCGGCAGCGCGATGCCTTTCACTTCTTCGCGCAGGTCGGCCGCGTTCAGCGCGTCGCAGTTCGCCGCGTAGCCGTCCTTGTCGGTATGCACGAAAGTGTCGCGGATCGCGTCGAACAGGCGCGGCTCGCGTTCGACGAACGCGTCGGTGAACCAGCGCGGCAGCACGGCGTCGGCGAGCGCGGCCATCCCTTCGGCACGCGCCTTCTGCGCACGCGGCGCCCACACTTCCGGCGAGCCGATCTTCGCGGCGGTGTTCGACAGCACCGCGCGAACGATGCGCGACGGGAAGCGTGCGGCCAGCGCAGCCCCCGTCAGCCCGCCCATCGAGATCCCGCAGAAATGCGCGCGTGCGATGCCGACGTGGTCGAGCAGGCCGATCACGTCGCCGGCGAGCTGCTCGATCGTGTACGAACCGGCCGGCGCGTCGGAATGGCCGTGGCCGCGCGTGTCGTAGCGCAGGATGTTGAAGTGCTGCGTGAGCGGGCGGATCTGCGGCGCCCACATCTGCAGGTCGGCACCGAGCGAGTTCGAGAAGACGAGCCACGGCGCGTCGTCGCGCGCGGCACGGTCGATCCGGTAATGCAGTTTCACGCCGTTGACAGTGGCGAAAGGCATCAATGTTCTCCTGGTGATTGCGCGCCCGCATGCAGCGCGAGCACGGCGTCGACGTAGGCCTGCGCCTCGCCGACGTATTGAGCGGGATCGAGCAGCCGCGCGAGCGCGTCGCCCGACAGATGCGCCGACACGGTCGCATCGGCGGCGAGCACGTCGAACAGCGTCGCGCCCGTGCGCACGGCTTCCTTCGACGCCTGTTCGACGACGTGATGCGCGTCGAGCCGGCCGATCTTGTCGCCGAGCGCGAGCATCACCGCTTCGCCGAGAATCAGCCCGCGCGTCAGGTCGAGGTTCGCGGCCAGGCGTTCGGTGTTCACGTCGAGGCCCGCGACGATCTGCGCGATCTGCGCCAGCGCGCCGCCGGTCAGGCGCGCGAGATCGGGCAACGCATCCCACTCGGCCTGCCAGCCGCCGAGCGCGCGTTCATGTTCCTGGACCATGCCCGCGAACACGGTCGCGACGAGGTTCGGCGCACGTACGGCAGCCGTCAGCACGGCTGCGCAGCCGACCGGGTTGCGCTTGTGCGGCATCGTCGACGAGCCGCCCTTGCCGGCGGCGGCCGGCTCGCCGAGCTCGCCGACTTCGGTCTGCATCTGCAGCGACACGTCGCGCGCGATCTTGCCGAGCGTGCCCGTCAGCATCCCGAAGCAGGACGCGGCTTCCGCAATGCGGTCGCGCTGCGTGTGCCACGGCACGGCCGGCGCCGCGAGCTTCAGGTCCGCCGCCAACGCAGCCGTGACGCCGGCCGCCTGCTCGCGCAGGCTCGCGAGCGTGCCGGCCGCACCGCCGAACTGCAGCACGAGCGCACGCTCGCGCAATTCGGCGACGCGCGCGCGATGGCGCAGCAGCGCATCGAGCCATTGCGCGAATTTCAGGCCGAGCGTGATCGGCAGCGCCTGCTGCAGCCATGTGCGGCCGATCATCGGCGTCGCGCGATGCGTGCGCGCGAGCGCCGCGAGCGATGCGCATGCTTCGTCCAGCATCGGCTCGAGCACATCGAGCGTGTCGCGCAACTGCAGCACGGTGGCGGTATCGATGATGTCCTGGCTCGTCGCGCCCCAGTGCACGAACTTCGCGGCCTCGGGATCGTCGGCCTTCACCTGCGCGGTGAGCTGCTTGACGAGCGGAATCGCGAGATTGCCGCCGAGCGCCGCACCGTGCGCGAGCGCGTCGGCGTCGAGCCGGCTGGCATCGCATGCGCGTTCGATCGGCGCGACCGCGGCGGCGGGAATCACCTGCTGCGCGGCGAGCGCACGCGCGAGCGCGGCCTCGACGTCGAGCATCCGCTGGATCGTCGCGCGGGGCGACCAGATCCGGTTGAGCGGCTCGGTGCCGCAGATGAGGGAGGTCAGGCGGGCGCTGTCTTCGAGCATGGCATCAGATTGGGGAAACGGCGTGCGCCTATTGTCCACCCAAGCGTGCCGGCATGCGCGCAAGCGCACGCGCCGGCACGCCCGGGGTTCAGGCAGCGGCCTTTTGCGTCGCGTCGATCAGCGGCACGCCGGTCAGCTTCTGCAGTTCGTCGAACGACAGGTCGGTGAAGATCTCGCTCACCGCGAGGCCGTCGGCCGTCACGTCGAGCACGGCGAGATCCGTATAGATGCGGCTCACGCACTGCACGCCGGTGACCGGATACGAGCACTGCGCGACGATCTTGCTCTCGCCCTGCTTCGTCAGGTGCTCCATCATCACGAACACCTGCTTCGCGCCGATCGCGAGGTCCATCGCGCCGCCGACCGCCGGAATCGCATCGGGCGCACCCGTATGCCAGTTCGCAAGGTCGCCGGTCGCGGATACCTGGAACGCGCCGAGCACGCAGTAGTCGAGGTGGCCGCCGCGCATCATCGCGAACGAATCCGCGTGGTGGAAATACGCGCCGCCGGTGAGCAGCGTCACGTGCTGCTTGCCGGCATTGATCAGTTCGTCGTCTTCCTCGCCGGGCGCGGGCGCGGGGCCCATGCCGAGCAGGCCGTTCTCGCTGTGCAGGAAGATTTCCTTGCTCGGGTCGAGGTGGTTCGCCACCAGCGTCGGCACGCCGATACCGAGGTTCACGTACGCGCCTTCGGGGATGTCCTGGGCGACGCGCTTGGCCATTTCATCGCGGGTCAGTCGTTTCATGTCGAATTCCTCGAGGCAATCAGGCGGCTTGGGACGTGGCGTGTTCGGCGGCCAGCTCGGCCGCGTGCGCGGCCTGCGGCACCTCGACGACGCGCTGGACGAAAATGCCCGGCGTCACGATGTGTTCCGGGTTCAGCGCGCCGAGCGGCACGACTTCCGACACCTGCACGATCGCGACCTTCGCGGCGCTGGCCATGATCGGCCCGAAGTTGCGTGCCGTCTTGCGATACACGAGATTGCCCCAGCGGTCGCCCTTGTACGCCTTCACGAGCGCGAAATCGGCGTGGATCGGCGTCTCGAACACATACGGCTTGCCGTCGATCACGCGCGTTTCCTTGCCTTCCGCGAGCTTGGTGCCGTAACCCGTCGGCGTGAAGAAGCCGCCGATGCCGGCGCCCGCCGCGCGGATGCGCTCCGCGAGGTTGCCCTGCGGCACGAGCTCCAGCTCGATCTCGCCCGCGCGGTACAGTCCGTCGAATATCTGCGAGTCGCTCTGGCGCGGGAACGAGCAGATGATCTTGCGCACCTGCTTCGCCTTCAGCAGCGCCGCGAGGCCCGTCTCGCCGTTACCCGCGTTGTTGTTGACGATCGTCAGGTCGCGCGCGCCCTGTTCGATCAGCGCGTCGATCAGCTCGGACGGCATGCCTGCCGTGCCGAAGCCGCCGATCATGATTGTCGCGCCGTCGTGGATGTCGGCCACCGCCGACTGAAGCGATTCGAAAATCTTGTTGACCATGTCTCTTCCTGATACGAACCCGCGGCTCGATGCGCGGCCTGTCGAGGGGACACGCGCGTGCCGCGTGCCGCGCCGGGGCCGATGTCGATCCCGGTTTTGTTCGCTATTCGAACCTAGATTCGATTAGCGAACGATGGGCCGATCATAGAGTCGCGCACAGCGCGTTGTCAAGGCGGGTTGCCTCGGGGGCCGCTGCGTCGTCGAACGGCAAGCCGACGTAGTTTTCGGCGAGCGCCTGCGCGGCGGCCCGCGAGCGCGTCACGTATTTCAGCTCGGCAAACTTCAGGCGATTGACGAACGGCGAGTCTTCCGGCGACGAATGCAGCATGTTCGTCATGAAGTACGAGAAGTGCTCGGCGCGCCACACGCGCTCGAGGCAGGTCGCGGAATACGTGTCGAGCAGCGTCGCGTCGCCGTTGCGGTAGCGCGCACCGAGCGCGCGGGACAGCGCGCGGACGTCGGCCACCGCCAGGTTCATCCCCTTCGCGCCGGTCGGCGGCACGATGTGCGCGGCGTCACCGGCGAGGAACAGGCGCCCGTGCTGCATCGTCTCGGACACGAAGCTGCGCATCGGCGTCACGCTTTTCTGCGTGATCCGGCCCTCGGTCGGCGTCCAGCCCGTATCGTTCGAGAAGCGCGTGTGCAATTCGTCCCAGATCCGCGTGTCGGACCATTCGGTGAGGTCTTCGTCGGGCTTGCACTGCAGGTACAGGCGCGTGACCGTCGGCGAGCGCATCGAGAACAACGCGAAACCGTTGTCGTGATGCGCGTAGACGAGCTCGTCGAGAGACGGCGCCGCGTCGGCGAGGATGCCGAGCCACGCGAACGGGTAAACGCGTTCGAACGTGTTCAGCCGCTCGGCCGGAATCGTCTGGCGTGCGACGCCATGGAAGCCGTCGCAGCCGGCGATGTAGTCGCAGTCGATGCGGTCTTCGCGGCCGTCGGCATGCTTGAACGTGACGAACGGGTGCTCGCCCTCGACGTCGTGCAGCGCGACGTCGCTCACTTCGAAGTGCATCGCGTGGCCATGCTCGACGCCGGCCGCGATCAGGTCGCGCACCACTTCGTGCTGGCTGTAGACGGTAATCGCGCGCCCGCCGGTCAGCTCCGACAGGTCGATGCGGTGGCGCTGGCCCGAGAACAGCAGTTCGATACCGTGATGTTCGAGCCCTTCGCGGCGCATCCGGTCGCCGAGGCCGGCTTCGTTCAGCGTGTCGACCGTGCCCTGCTCCAGCACGCCGGCGCGGATGCGGTTCTCGCAGTATTCGCGCGAACGCGCTTCGACGAGGATGGAATCGACGCCTTGCAGGCGCAGCAGATGGGAAAGCAAAAGGCCGGACGGGCCGGCGCCGATGATGGCGACCTGGGTACGCATTGTTCGTCTCCTGAACATTGGTTCGAGTAATGGAACACATTTGAGCGCTTTCCCGACTATGCGGCAACGCGATTCAGGAGATATGTTGTATACGTTTTGGAGATACTGGCCCGGCGATGGATGCGCTCGATCTGAACCTCATTCCCTACCTCGTCGCGCTCGACGACACGCGCAACGTGAGCCGCGCGGGCGACCTGCTCGGCGTCAGCCAGCCGCGCGTGAGCACCGCGCTCGGCCGCCTGCGCGAGTACTTCGGCGATCCGCTGTTCGTGCGCACGTCGCGCGGGATGGAGCCGACGCCGCGCGCGCTCGCGCTGCTGCCGGCCGCCCGCGACGCGCTCGCGCAGATCGAGCGCGGCCTCGTCGCACCGCACGATTTCGACCCGGCCGCGAGCACACACACGTTTTCGATCGCGCTGTCGGACGTCGGCGAGATCGTGTTCCTGCCGAAGCTGCTGCAGGCGTTCGCGACGCGCGCGCCGCACGCAAACCTGCGCTCGGTCTCGCTCGCGCACGACGAAGTCGGCCGTGGCCTCGAAGCCGGTTCGATCGATCTCGCGGTGGGCTACTTCCCGGATCTCGACGGCAACAACTTCTTCCAGCAGCGCTTGTTCACGCACCGGTTCGTGTGCCTGATGCGACGCGGCCATCCGTTCGAGCAGGCGCCGCCGTTCACGGTCGAGCAATTCCTCACGTGCGGGCACGCGGTGGTGCGGGCCGAAGGCCGCAGCCAGGAAGTGCTCGAGAAATATCTCGCGAAGCAGCGCATGCAACGCCGCGCGGTGCTCGAGACACCGCACTTCATGAGCCTGCCGTTCATCCTGAGCCGCACGGACCTGATCGCGACGGTCCCGCATGCGATCGGCTACGCATATGCGGCCGAGCATGCGTTCATCGTGCCGGTCGAGCCGCCGCTGGCGCTGCCGCGCTTCGACCTGAAGCAGCACTGGCATCGCAAATATCACAACGATCCGCGCACCGCGTGGCTGCGCGGCGTCGTCGCGTCGCTGTTCAACGACGAGCAGGACGAATGGCCGAAGTGAAGTGAGTGCCGGGCCGCACACGCGCCCCGCGAAAGCATGAAACAATGCCCGGATTCCGCGCCGCCCCGGCGGCGGCATTCAATGGAGCAGATAGATGGCTAAAAAGAAGTCCGCGCGGCCCGAGCCGGCCGCATCCCGCCCGAGCCGTGAAGAAGCGGAAGACGCCGTTCGCGTGCTGTTGCGCTGGGCCGGCGACGATCCCGCGCGCGAAGGCCTGATCGACACGCCCGCACGTGTCGTGCGCGCCTATGAGCAGTTCTTCGCCGGCTATGCGCTGGAGCCGCGCGACATCCTCGCGCGCACGTTCAGCGAAGTTGACGGCTACGACGAAATGATCGTGCTGAAGGACATCCGCTTCGAGAGCTACTGCGAGCACCACATGGTGCCGATCATCGGCCGCGCGCACGTCGCCTATCTGCCGAACCATCGCGTGGTCGGCATCTCGAAGCTCGCGCGCCTCGTCGACGCGTTCGCGAAGCGCCTGCAGATCCAGGAAAAGATGACCGTCCAGATCGCCGACACGCTGTTCGACGTACTGGAGCCGAAGGGCGTCGGCGTGATCCTCGAAGCCGCGCACCAGTGCATCTCGACGCGCGGCGTGCACAAGCCGGGCGTCGAGATGGTCACGTCGCGCATGCTCGGCTCGTTCCGCACCGATCCGTCGACGCGGCGCGAATTCCTGTCGATCGTCGCGAATCCGTCTTCAGTGAACCTGACGAATACGTAATGGAGCAGACGAAGCAAGCGGCGCACGCGCCCGTCGTGCTCGTGACCGGCGCCGCGCGCCGGGCCGGGCGCGCGTTCGCCGAGTATTTCGCCGCGCACGGCTATCGCACCGCGGTGCATTACGACCGGTCAGCCGATGCCGCGCAGGCAACGTCCCGTGCGATCGCCGACCGCGGGCACGATTCGGTAGCACTGCAGGCCGACCTGTCGGATGCCGCGCAGATCACCGCGCTGATCGACCAGGTGTATGCGCGTTTCGGGCGCCTCGACGTGCTCGTCAACAACGCATCGGTGTTCTGGCAGGACCATTTCCCGAGCTTCGACCTCGCGGCGTTCGACCAGGCGTGGGCCGTCAACTGCCGCGCGCCGATCCTGCTCACGCGCGCGTTCTACGAACGGGCTCGCGCGGCCGGCGCGCAGGGTGTCGTCGTGAATGTGGTCGATCAGAAGATCAAGGAAAACTTTCACCGCGACCATTTCAGCTATACGGTCGCGAAGGCCGCGCTCGGCAACCTCACGCAGATGCTCGCGCTGTCGTCCGCGCCGGTGCTGCGCGTGAATGCGGTGTTCCCCGGGCTGATGCTGCCGAGCGACGACCAGACGCAAGCCGACTTCGAACACGCGAGCCGCGCATCGACGCCGCTCGCGCGCATCGCGGGCCCCGACGATGTCGCGAGCGCGATCCTGATGCTGACGGGCAATGCGTACAACGGCGTGGATTTCGTCGTCGATGCGGGGCAGAACCTGATCCGCGTCGACCAGGACGTGCTGTACAAGCACCGCGCGCCCGACGGCAAGCACTGACCGGTGCGCGCCGTGGCGGCCGGCAGCCGTCGGCCGCGCGCCGCGTTACGGCTTGTCGGCGCTCCCGCCTTCGCGAACCTTGCCCTGCGCGACGCTCGTGCCGGGCGGCACGCTGTGCGTGAGCCACACGTTGCCGCCGATCACCGAGCCGCGCCCGATCGTCACGCGGCCGAGAATCGTCGCGCCCGCGTAGATCACCACGTCGTCCTCGACGATCGGGTGCCGCGCATTGCCCTTGACCAGCGCACCGTCGCCATCGGCGGGGAAGCTCTTCGCGCCGAGCGTGACGGCCTGGTACACGCGCACGCGCTCGCCGATGATCGCCGTCTCGCCGATCACGACGCCCGTGCCGTGGTCGATGAAGAAGCTCGGGCCGATCTGCGCGCCCGGGTGGATGTCGATGCCGGTAGCCGAGTGGGCGATTTCATTGATGAATCGCGCCAGCAGCGGCACGCCCAGCCGGTGCAGCGCGTGCGCGAGCCGGTGATGCATCATCGCCAGCACGCCGGGGTAGCACAGCAGGATCTCGGTGATGTGCTGCGCGGCCGGATCGCCGGCATACGCGGCCTGGATATCGCTGACGAGCAGCGCGCGGACCGCCGGCAACTGCCGGCCGAATTCGCGCGCGATTTCGAACGCGCGTTCGTCGAGCTCCGCGAACGGCGTATCGGCATGCTCGGGCAGGAACGGCAGCGCGCGGCGGATCTGTTCGGACAGAATGCGCAGCGTGCTCTCGAGCGTGTGGCCGACGTAGAAGTCGACGCTTTCGTCGGTCAGATCGGGGGCGCCGTAGTGCGTCGGAAACATCGACGCGCGCAGGCCGGTCACAATCTTGCAGATCGCATCGCGCGACGGCAGTTCGCGAATGCCGCGTGGATGGCGCGTGCGATGGAGTTCCTCGCGCGACTCGCGCAAGCCGGCAACGATTTCTTCAAGGCCCCACTGACGGGCGGGTGATGTCGACATATGCCAATGCAGGCGGCCGCGCTCGGTCGCACGGCCGCTAATAAAGTGACGGGTTCCGCAAGATTACCGCGTTTTCCGTCCGGGAGCGGCACGCCGGGGATCGGCCGGACGGCCGATGGCACTGGATCGCGACGGCGTCAGATCGTGATGCTGCTCGCGTCGATCCATCGCACGGCCCAGTCGCGCGCGTGCGCGATCGCGTCGCTTTCGTCGTTGAACTGGAGCTCGATCGGGAAAAATCGGTTCGCAACGAGTTCCCCGTCGCTCGATCGGGAGATCACGACGTAGGGTTTGAACGAACCGTCACTGGTACGCGCGGGCGCGCAGTTCAACAGATAACCGCGGTGCGTGAAGGCAGTAGTCGCTTGCATGAATCCGCCACCTCTAGTCCCTTGCTTTGTTGTTCACTACCCGTCTTTAAGGGTGCTGCGGCCCCCGGCGCGGGCAGAGGCGGCGCGACCGAATCCCCTGTCGCCGCTTCGCAGGAAAAGAATCATACTCTGTAGAAAACGGGTCTTCTAGCTGAAATAAATCATGACAAATCAGTGCGCGTCGCGCGACCGCGGCGATCGCCCGCGCGCCTTTTCCCGTCACGCCCGGAACGGGATTTGCTTCGATCCGGAACGCTTCGCCGCGAGGAGAGCCGCGATGGAATCATCCGATCAAACCGATCGTTCGCGTCCGCGCAGCATCGAGCTCGACAACGACGACACGCACGACAGCACGGTCGACACCGACGGCAAGAACCGAGAGGCGTCGCGCCTTGCCGGCGGCGGACCGATCTCGCCCGACGAAATCACGCGCAGCAACGCGTCGCTCGTCAATGCGATGCCGGAAGCCGGCGACGGCTTCGCCGGTTTCGACAGCCGCCCCGGCGGCAATCATCCGGCGTTCGCGCTGCGTGCCGGCTACATGGTGATCGAGAAGGGCTTCGACGCGCCGCCACCCATGAGCGACGCGCTGTTCGGCCCCGTCCACCGGATGTACGGCAGCACGTACTGGCCCGGCCACCAGCGTCGGCCGGAACGCGTCTTCGAGCTGACCGCCGTGCCGAGATAGCCGGCGCGGCGTTTGAATCGATCGTTCGATTGCGCACCGGTATCGGCCGGCAGCCGATGGCCGGGGATCGGCATACGCGATCGTGTGCCGATCCTGCACCGGCAACCGCACGATGCACGAACGAACGATTCCACGCAGCGGCACCGGCAGTGCCATGCACGCCGTGAATTGCGCTGACGCACATGCGTTGATCGAGGTCATGTCGAAACGCCGCGGTTGCGATTGAATGGCGATGCGGGCAATGCATCCGCGTGACCGTCGTGCCGTGTCGATGCGATCGGCGTGCGCGTGTGCGTGCGCCACGCGCGACGCCGATGCGCGCGCATGCCTTCCCGTCGACGATGCAGACGACAGCGACCACCACGTCGCACGACACGCGTCGCGCGTCGCGCGTCGCAGCATGCGCCAGATGCATGGCAGTGCGCCGCGGAAACGGAAGCGGCGCCGCCGCGCGGCACGACCGGCACCTCACTGCAAAGTCCCGGTCATTGGTTTACTCTGCCTCGCAGCCTGCGCATTGCCCAGCCCGATCGGCCATCCGGCCGACTTCGTTTCAACCCGCCACTCGGAGACACTATGTACAAGCGTATTCTGGTTGCCGTCGACGGCAGCGACACGTCCCGCCATGCGTTCGATGCCGCACTGGCGCTCGCGAAATCGCACGGTGCCGAGCTGCAACCGTTCTACGTCGTCGAGAACGCCGCGATCTACTACAACGTGCCCGGCTACGATCCATCCGTGCTGCGCGATCAGCTCGTCGCGCAGGGCAACGCACTCGCGAAGGATTTCACCGCGCTGATGCAGGCAGCGGGCGTGAAAGGCGAGACGAAGCTGGGCGAAGCGACGTCGCTCAACGACGTGTCGTCACTGATCCTCGACGGCGCGAAAGCGTTCGGTGCCGATCTCATCGTGCTCGGCACGCACGGCCGCCGCGGGTTCCGCCGTCTCGTGCTCGGCAGCATCGCCGAGCAATGCGTGCGCCACGCGACGCTGCCCGTGCTGCTGATTCCGGCGGCCGCCAACGTCGACGAACCGGCCGCGTGAGCAGCGTTCGGCATGCGCGCGCGTCGCGACGTTTTGTCACCCGACAGCGCCAAGTTGCGGTGGGACAATGATTCCGTCGATTCAACGCCGGAGTAAACGATCATGCTGACGCCCGTCGCCACACGTCCCGCCGCCACGCCTCATGCCGGTAGCTGGGCTCCTCGCCAGGCCGCGCACTGCTCGTCGTGCGCAATGCGGCACCTGTGCATGCCGCAGGGCCTGGCGCCCGAGGCGCTCAGTCGCCTCGAGTCGGTCATCTGCGCGGCGCGCCCCGTCAAGCGCGGCGAAGCGCTGTTCCGCGAAGGCGACGCATTCGACAACCTGTACGCCGTGCGCTCGGGTTCATTGAAAACCATCGCGACGCGCCACGACGGCCGCGAGCAGGTCACCGGCCTGCATCTCGCCGGCGAAGCGCTCGGCCTCGACGGCATCTGCGACGACACGCATCCGCGCACCGCGGTCGCGCTGGAAGACAGCTCGGTCTGCGTGATTCCATACAGCGCGCTCAAGACGCTCTGCTCCGAAGCCGGTTCGATGCAGCTGCGCATGCACAAGCTGATGAGCGAACAGATCGTGCGCGAAACGTCGCAAACGATGCTGCTCGGTTCGCTGAATGCCGAAGAACGTGTCGCCGCATTCCTGCTCGACGTCTCGTCGCGCTACCTGAAGCGCGGTTACTCGCCGTCGGAATTCAACCTGCGGATGACGCGCGAAGACATCGGCAGCTACCTCGGCATGACGCTCGAAACGGTCAGCCGCACGCTGTCGAAATTCCAGAAGCGCGGCCTGATCGAAATGCAGGGCCGCCACGTCCAGATCGTCGATTTCGACGGTTTGCATCACGTCTGATGTGATGCCGCACGGCGCGCCCCTCTCGCGCGCCGCCTGCGTCACGCGATCAGTCAATCGAGAAACAGCGCGGCGCGCGCCTTCAGCGCCGCGCTGAAATCGTCGAGCCAGCCGATCGACAAACGCCAGCTCTGCCAGTAAAGGTCGATGTCGATCGTTCGCCCGCGCGACATGTCGACCAGTTCACCCGCCACCAGCTGGCGGTCGACCATCCGGTCCGGACACATCCCCCATCCCAAGCCCGTTTCGCACGCACGCAGGTAGCCCGCGACGTGCGGTATCCAGTGCTGCGGCGGATCGAGATCCGCACGCGTCACGCGCCGGATGAAACGCGCCTGCAGCCCGTCCTTCGGATTGAACATCACGCACGGTGCGCGGCGCAGCGCATCGCGCGTAATGCCCGCGTCGAAGTAGCGTTCGTAAAAAGCCGGCGAGCACACCGCGCGATAGCGGATGCGCCCGAGCCGCTCCGACCGGCACCCCTGGATCGGCTCCGCCTGCGCGGTCACCGCGCCCTGCACGCTGCCGTCGCGAATGCGCGACGCGGTGTAATCCTGGTCGTCGATCACGAGGTCGAGCAACGTCTCGCGCTCCGTGCAGAACGGCCCGACCGCGTCGATGAACCACGTCGCGACGCTGTCGTCGTTGACGGCCACGCGCAACGTCGGCCACGCGCTCGCGATCTGGCCCGGCAACGCCGGCATCCGGCCCCCCAGTTCGGCCTCGAGCAGTTGCACGCGCTCGGTGTGCCGGCACAGCAGCGCCCCCGACGTCGTCGCAACGCATGGCTGCCCGCGCTTGACGAGCACGCTGCCGACCCGCTCCTCCAGCAGTTTCACGCGCTGCGACACGGCCGACGCCGTGACGTTCAGTTCCTTGGCCGCCCGCTCGAACGAGCCGTGCCGGATCACGGCCGCGAGGGCATCGAGCAACGCGTAGTCGAGCATTAGATTTCCTTAATCCGCATTAGGTGATTTAGCTTCTCTTATTTTCAAGCTGACCGCAGACTAGCGCTACCCGATTCATCCGTCCACTGCTTCCACTGTTGTCACCCACCATGAACTGGCTCGCTTTTTCCCACGGCGCCGTACTCTGCGGATCGCTCATCGTCACCATCGGCGCGCAGAACGCATTCGTGCTGCGGCAGGGCATCATGCGCTCACACGTCGGCAAGATCGTGCTGCTGTGCGCACTGTCCGACATGATCCTGATCGGCGCGGGCGTGGGCGGCGCATCGGTGCTCGTCGAACGCTATCCGACCTTCGTCCACGCGGTGCTGTACCTCGGCCTCGCGTATCTCGCGTGGTTCGGCATCAACGCGCTGCGCCGCGCGTTCAAGCCGGGCCACGAAACGCTCGACGTGCGCGGCGACGCGGTCGCGCCGCCGCCGCAGAGCGGCCTCGCGATCGTGCTGATGACGCTCGCGTTCACGTGGCTCAACCCGCACGTGTATCTCGACACGTTCCTGCTGATCGGCACGGCCGGCGCACGCGAGCCGGAAGGCGCGCGGCTCGCGTTCGCGATCGGCGCGATGTCGGTCAGCGTCGTGTGGTTCCTCGGGCTCGGCTACGGTGCGCGACTGCTGGCACCGTGGTTCCGCAAGGCCATGGCGTGGCGCGTGCTGGATGGCGCGATCGGCAGCATGGTGCTGTTTCTCGCGGCGGTGCAGTTGCGCTGACCGGTTCACCGTCGCACGGGCGGCCGCTCGCCGCCCGTCGTCCCGCCCGCTCCGGCGCCACGCTGGAGCATCCCTTCCCGCCCTTCCACCCGCTCCCGCCCACGCGCGGTTCCGCGCCCCGCCACGCCAGCCGCAACAAAAATCGGTTCCTGATCGAACGCAGCCACGCGAAGCGCTCACGCAACGGACGGGGTGTCCGTCAACTGCGTCAAATCGCCTGCCATCGCGACGGCGCGCCGCCTGCACGAATCGGAGCGATCGGCGAGAATGTCCGGCGTCCCGCGACAACGGCGTGACCGCACCGCGTACCCCGTCGTCTCGCCGTGATCGTTGCGGCCCATCCCGAAGTTCCATTCCGTCACCCCGCAGATATCGGAGCAGAACATGGCACTACGCACCCTCGGCACGTCGAACATCCAGGTTTCGCCGCTAGCGTTCGGCGGCAACGTCTTCGGCTGGACCGTCGACGAGAACACGTCGTTTGCGCTGCTCGACGCGCTCGCCGACACCGGCATCAACTTCATCGACACGGCCGACGTCTATTCGGCCTGGGTTCCCGGCAACAGCGGCGGTGAATCCGAAACGATCATCGGCAAATGGCTCAAGCGTACCGGCAAACGCGAGCGGGTCGTGATCGCGACCAAGGTCGGGCTGCTGGGCGCGCGCGCGGGGCTGACCCGCGACAACATCCTGAAAGCCGCCGACGATTCGCTGCGCCGCCTCCAGACCGACTACATCGACCTGTATTTCTCGCATCGCGACCTCGCCGATACGGCCCCGCTCGAAGAAACGCTCGGCGCCTATCAAACGCTGATCGACGCGGGCAAGGTGCGCATCATCGGCGCATCGAACTACAGCGGCGCACGCCTGCGCGAAGCCGCCGACATCAGCCAGCGCGACGGCCTGCCCGCGTACCAGGTCATCCAGCCCGAATACAACCTGCTCGACCGCGCCGACTACGAGCGCGATCTCGAACCGGTCGTGCGCGACCTGAAGCTCGGTGTCGTCAACTACTACGCGCTCGCGAGCGGCTTCCTGTCGGGCAAGTACCGCAGCGAGGCCGACCTGAAGAAGAGTGTGCGCGGCGATCGCGTCGCCGGGTATCTCAATGAACGCGGGCTGCGCATTCTCGCCACGCTCGATGCGGTGGCCGAGAAGCACGGCACGCAGCCGGCCGCGATCGCACTCGCGTGGCAGATCGCGCGGCCGACGATCACCGCACCGATCGCGAGCGCGACGTCGCTGGCGCAGCTGGCATCGCTCGGCGAAGCGATCCGGGTTCAGCTCGATCAGGATGACATTCGCCGGATCGACGAAGCCAGCGCGGGCTGAAGTCGCTGGTAGCAGGCCGGTCGATCGGATCGCACGTCGTCGTCGAATCCGGCGCGTTCGTCGACACCACCGGCAGCGGCCGCCCGGACATTCAGTTCCACGTGCTGCCGACGCTCGTCGGCGACGTCGATCGCGAACCGCTGCCCGGCCATGGCCTGTCGATCAACCCGTGCCTGCTCAGGCCGCGCTCGCGCGGCTCGGTGCGACTGCGCGGCAACGATCCGGCCGCGCCGATGCTGTTCGACAGCGGCGCGCTGTCCGACCCGGCCGATGTCGACGGCCTCGTGCGCGGCGTCGCGCTCGCGCGGCAGATCATCCGCGCGCCGTCGCTCGCGCGCATCGTACGCGAAGCCGAGACGTTGACCGATACGGCACTCGCCGACTACGTGCGGCACCGCGCGAAAACCGTCTATCACCCGGCCGGCACCTGCCGCATGGGCAACGACGAGCAGGCGGTCGTCACGCCGCGACTCGCGGTGCAAGGTGTCGACGGATTGCGGATCTGCGATGCATCGGTGATGCCGCGCATTGTGTCCGGCAACACGAACGCGCCGACGATCATGATCGCGGAGCGCTGTGCGGAGTTCATGCTGACGGAATAACGCAACGCCGCACGCAGGCGCTTTCGTTCACGACAATAAAAAACGGCGCGTGAGACACGCGCCGCCACATCAACTGCCGGAATCAGCCCCTGTCCGCCCGCGCCGCGTCGCGCAGCGCCATCGGCGACGCGCCATAGCGATCTCGAATCGCACGGCTGAAGTGCGCCTGGCTCGAAAAGCCCCAGCGAAACGCGATTTCGCCGACGCTCGTCTTGCGCAGCCGCGCATCGGTCAGCTCGCGATGCGCATGCGACAGCCGCTCCGACCAGATGTGCTGCGTGATCGACTCGCCTTCGGCCGCAAAGAGCCGGCTCAGATGCCGCAGCGACAGCCCGACCGCGTCGGCGACGGCCTGGGGCCCGAGCTCCGGGTCGCCGAGATGCGTCGCGACGTACTGCTTCGCGGTCAGCAGATACGACAGCGACGCACGCGACGCGCCTGCACCGTTCACCTCCGCATCGATGAGTTCGGCGATTAGCGTGCGCGTGTGTTCGGCGAACCGCGCAGCGTCACGCTCGACCGGATCCTTCATGAAGCGCACGACGCTCGCGCGCAAGGTCGTGCCGAGCATCGCGCCCGCGCCGGGTTTCGGCGCGATCCGCAGCGGCAGCGCCGCCAGTTCCGCATCGAGCCGGTCGTCGAACGTCGTGATCGGAATATCGATCAGCAGCTGCCGCATCGGCGTCAGGAATCCGAACAGATAAGGGACGCGCGTGTCGTAGACGACGACATCGCCGGCGTCCGCGAGCAGGCAACGATCCCGCTGGATGAAATACGCACGCCCGCTCAGGATCTGGCACGCGAACAACGACTCCTTCGGCAACTGGCGCACCAGCGCGGGGCTGCGCTCGATCACGTGATCCTGGCCGCTGATGTCCGCGATGCCGAGGCCCGGCAGTGCGATATCGGTCTTCTCGACCTCAAGCCCGGCCGGCGACAGCGACGAGCAGCGCAGCCCGACCAGCGTCGCCGCATTGAACGCATCCCAGTACGCCATCCTGTCGCGCGCCGGCACGTCGGCCGTCGAGCCTCGCGTGCGGGAAAAAACGGTCGTATTCGTCACGTCGCCTCCTGCTGGCGCCTGTCGTGCGGAGCAGCACGGATTGGGGGATGGTTCGTCCGGAATTTGTTGCGATGCAATGTCCGGCGCGATCAAGCAATGCGTCCAGCCCAGTCAAGAGCGGCGCGCACCGGCTGGCTAAAGTCGAGCCCACGACACCCCCTATACCAGGAGACAAACCGTGGTCGACAAAGCCGTAGCCGAATTCTGGCAAAACATTCCGCCGATTGCCAATCCGTTCAAGCCCGATGCACTGCCCGAAGCGTACATCGCGAACGCGGCCACCGACGACGAGCGCTATTACGTTCCGTTCACCGAAACGGTTTCGTCGCGGCCGCTGTGGATCTCGCCGTCGCAGAACAAATGGTGCGACATCCTGATGGCCAAGGAAGCAGGGCTCGTGAACCGGCACTATCACCCGCACGAGGTGTTTGCTTACACGCTGTCGGGCAAGTGGGGTTATCTGGAGCACGAATGGACCGCGACGCGCGGCGATTTCGTGTACGAAACACCGGGCGAAGGCCACACGCTCGTCGCGTTCGATCACCCGGAGCCGATGCGCGCGTTCTTCATCGTCAAGGGGCCGCTGATCTGGCTCGACGAAGCAGGCAATCCCGACGGCTACTTCGACGTGCATTCGTACATCGCGATGTGCAAGGCGCATTACGAGAAGGTCGGCCTCGGCGCGCAAGCGATCGAGAAGCTGTTCCGCTGACGCGCGGCGAGGCTCACCATGACATCCCCTTCCTCCTCCCGATCCGCGTGGACGTACGAGAACAGGCTGCTGCTGATCCTGTTCATGACGTTCGGCTTCGTGTTCTTCGACCGCCTCGCGCTGTCGTTCCTGTTCCCGTTCATGTCGGCTGAGCTGCACCTGACGAACACGCAGCTCGGCATGGTGTCGTCCGCGCTCGCGCTCACGTGGGCATTGTCCGGCGCCGCGACGGGCGCGTGGTCCGATGCACGCGGCACGCGCAAGCCGCTGCTGATCGCGGCCGTGCTCGGCTTTTCCGTGTGCTCGGCGCTGTCAGGGCTCGTCGGCGGCTTCGCGAGCCTGATCGCGTTCCGCGCGCTGATGGGCATCGCCGAAGGCCCCGTGCTGCCGCTGTCGCAATCGCTGATGGTCGAAAGCTCGACGCCGAGCCGCCGCGGGCTGAACATGGGCCTGCTGCAAGGCTCCGCCGCCGGCCTGCTCGGCGCGATGATCGGCCCGCCGGTGGTCATCGGCATCGCGACCAGGTACGGCTGGCGCGAGGCGTTCTACGTGTCGTGCATTCCGGGCTTCCTGATCGCGTTCTGCATCTGGCGCTGGGTGCGCGAAGTGCCGCCCGGCGGCGTGCGGCACGCGCAGGCCGAACCCGCCGGCGCACCGGCCGCGAGCGGCGCGGCAGTCAGCCGCTGGGCGTTGCTGAAGGAGCGCAACATCCTGCTCTGCATGCTGATCAGTTGCTTCTTCCTGACGTGGTTCATCGTGATCATCTCGTTCGCGCCGGTGTTCCTCGTGGAAAGCCGCCATCTGTCGCCATCCGACATGGGCGTCGTGATGACCTGCCTCGGCGCCGCGTGGGTGTTCTGGGGCTTCGCGGTGCCGGCGATCTCCGACCGGATCGGCCGCAAGCCGACGATGATCGCGTTCGCGCTGATCGCGGCCGTGTGCCCGGTCGTGATGATCCATGCCGGCTCACTGTGGGCGCTCGGCGCGCTCGTGTTCGCCACGTACACGGGCCTCGGCTGCTTCACGCTGTTCATGGCGACGATCCCGGCCGAAACGGTGCCGCCGCGCGCGATCGCCAGCGCGCTCGGCCTGATCATGGGCGCCGGCGAACTGATCGGCGGCTTCGTTGCACCGACCGTCGCCGGCTTCGCCGCGGACAAGTACGGCCTGCCGTTCGCGATGTGGACGTCGGCCGCCGGCGCGATCCTCGCGTGCGTGCTGTCGTTCGGCCTCGTCGAGACCGCACCCGCCGTGCTGCGCAAGCGCGCGCTCGCCGGCTCGGCCGCGAGCCGTCTCGATGCACAAAACCTCGGAGGCCACTGACATGCGGGCACTTCAATGGCATGGTCCGCGCGACGTCCGTCTCGTGGAAATCGACACGCCGCGCGTCGGCCCCGGTGACGTACGCATCGCGGTCGCGTACTGCGGAATCTGCGGCAGCGACCTGCACGAATATGCGGACGGCCCGCACGCGATTCCGGTCGACACGCCGCATCCGCTGTCGCGCCGCACCGCGCCGCTGACGCTCGGCCACGAGTTCTGCGGCACCGTCGTCGAAGTCGGCGACGGTGTGACGGCGCTGCGCGCGGGCGATCGCGTCGCGGTCGAGCCCGAGTATCGCTGCAGCCAGTGCGCGTATTGCCGCTCGGGGTCATACAACCTGTGCGTGTCGATGGGCTTCGCCGGGTTGATGGGCGACGGCGGCATGGCCGACTTCGCGGTCGTGCCGGCGTATATGCTGCATCGCCTGCCTGATGACGTGAGTCTCGAACAGGCCGCGGTGATGGAGCCGGCGGCTGTCGCGCTGCACGCGTTGCGGCGTGGCGAACTGCGGCTCGGCGAGACCTGCGCGGTATTCGGGCTCGGGCCGATCGGCCTGCTGCTGATCATGCTCGCGAAGCTGCAGGGGGCGACCACGATCGTGGCCGTCGACGTCTCGCCCGAACGGCTCGCGGCGGCCGTGCGCTTCGGCGCCACGCACACGTTCGACGCGCGCGCACTCGGCGCATCCGCGCTGCAGGACGCGATCCGCGCGGCCACGGGCGGGCTCGGCGTCGATGCGAGTTTCGAAGCGGCCGGGCTGCCGGCCACGTTCGAATCGGCGATGCAGGCACTGCGCAAGGGCGGCCGCGTCGTAATGGTCGGCCTGATGCCGCATGCCGGCTTCGACGCGTTCCGCGCGGTCAACGACGAGCTGACCTTCACGGCGAGCGTCGGCTACCGGCATGCGTACGAAGACCTGCTGCGCATCGTCGCGTCGGGCGCGCTCGACCTCACGTCGATCGTCACGCGCACCGTGTCGCTCGAAGACGCCGTCACCGACGGCTTCGACGCGCTGCTCGCCGACCGCGCGCAAATCAAGATCCTCGTTTCACCCGCGCAACGGCCGGCCCGTCGCGCACACACCATCGGGAGCGTCGAGCATGAGTCGTCAGTGGGCGTTTGAAGGCAAGACCGTCGTCGTGACGGGCGGCACGTCGGGCATCGGTGCGCGCACGGCGATGCGGTTCGCGGAAGCCGGCGCGTCGGTCGTCGCGCTCGGGCTCGATGCGGGCGGCCCGCATGCGCCCGTGCATGCGGGCGTTCGCTGCGTGGAACTCGACGTGACCGACAGCGATGCGCTGACGCGCACGATCGCGGCCCTGCCGCGGCTCGACGTGCTCGTCAACGGCGTCGGCATCAGCCGGCACGCGGACGAATACCGGATGGACCAGTTCGAGCTCGTGCTGAACGTGAACCTGACGTCGGTGATGCGGGCCTCCGACGCCGCGCGGCCAGCGCTGTCGGCGCATGGCGGCAGCATCGTCAACGTCGCGTCGATGTACACGTACTTCGGCAGCAAGGACCGCCCCGCGTACAGCGCAAGCAAGGGCGGCATTGCGCAGCTCACGCGCTCGCTCGCGCAGGCGTGGGCCGAGCGCGGCATTCGCGTGAACGCGGTCGCGCCCGGCTGGATCGACACGCCGCTCAGCAGCGGCCTGATGGCCGACATGCAGGCATCGCGGCGCATCCTCGAACGCACGCCGCTCGGGCGCTGGGGCACGGCCGACGAAGTCGCGGACGTGATCCTGTTCCTGTGCTCGCCCGGCGCGTCGTTCGTAACCGGCGCGGTCGTGCCGGTGGATGGCGGATATTCGACGGTCTAGCGCGCGGCTCGGCTGACATCGGCAGGCATCGGCGGGCCCGCGACTTCTGCCGATGCCCGTCACACACCGGCTTCCTTCGGTTACGGCTGAACCGGAATTCGTCCGGCCCAGCCTTGTTCAAATCAATCAGTAGTCCAATCAAAAATATCCGATCCAATCGGAAACATGTGAGGAGCATATTGGAGATGACGAAAAAGACCTTTCTGGCGCTCGCGGCATGCGCCATTCCCGCCGTGTCGTTTGCGCAGAGCAGCGTGACGATGTTCGGGCTGATGGATGCCGGCATCAGCTACGTCAGCAATCAAGGCGGCCACGGCGCCGCGAAGTTCGACGACAACATCTTCTTCCCGAACCTGCTCGGTTTCGAAGGCAAGGAGGATCTCGGCGCGGGCACGCGCGCGATCTTCCGGCTCGTCAACCAGTATTCGCTCGGCAACGGCTCGATCATCGGCGGCGGGCTGTTCGCGCGCACCGCCTATGTCGGGCTGCAGAACGACCGGTACGGCACGCTGACGCTCGGCAACCAGTACGAGTTCATGGTCGATTCGCTTGCCGCGGGCGGCAACGAGATCGCGCAGGATCTCGTCGGCCTGTACGGCTTTCGCAACGGCCCGTTCGACAAGCTCGCGTTGCCGAACAACCCGACCGGCGCCTTCGACTGGGATCGCGTCGCGGGCAGCAATCGCGTCGCGAATTCGGTCAAGTACACGAGCCCGTCGCTGTCGGGCCTGACCTTCGGAGCGCTGTACGGCTTCGGGAACGTCGCGGGGTCGGTCGGCGCGAACAACACGGTCAGCGTCGGCGCGAGCTACGACAACGGCCCGTTCGGCGCGGGCGCGGCCTATACGAACCAGAAGTACGGCGCGACGGACGGGCTGCCGCCGACCAGCGTGCGCAACTGGGGCGCGGGCGTGCATTACACGCTCGGTACGGTCACGGGGAAGGCGCTCGTCACGACCGTACGCAACGCGCGGAACGGCGCGGGCGCATGGTCGGCGGAAGCCGGCGCCGCATGGCGGCCGTCGCCGGCGTGGGTGATCGGCTCGAGCTACACGTACATGAAGGGCAACGACACGCTCGGCAACGCGCACGCGCACCAGCTCCTGGCCGCCGTCCAGTACTGGCTGTCGAAACGCACGATGGTGTACGTGGCGGGCGTGCATCAGCGCGCGAACCACGGCAGCAACGCACAGATCAACGGCGTGATGGATGCGAACGGCGCGTCGAGCCGCGCGCTGCAGTCGATTGCGCGGATCGGGTTCAGCACGCGGTTCTAGGCCAGCCTCGGCGGATTCTGGCGGCGGACCCGCGTACGGATCGCCTGACGACGCAGGCGCGGTGCCGGCCCGCGCGGCCGCGTTCGTCGTCACACGCTGCCGGCCATCCTCCGATCGAGTCGGTTCGAATCGCAACGAATGCACGCCGCGACTAACCCGACGATCCCGCACCGCCCCCGTCCTGCATCGCCGCATCCCGACACTGCGACGGCGTGACCCCGAAGCGCCGGCGAAACAGGCGCGCGAAATACGCCGGATCGGAAAAACCCGACTGCAGCGCGAGGCGCGTAATGCTCGCCCCGTCGGCGCCGGTCTGCGACAGCACTTCGTGGCACTTCTCGAGCCGCAGTCGCTGGATCATCGCCTGCGGCCGCTCGCCGATCGATTCGAATGCCTGGTAAAGCGTGCGGCGGCACACCTTCAATGCGGCGGCAATGCGATCGGGCGAGAGTTCGCCGTCATCCAGATGCCGATGGATGTATTGCTGCGCGTCGCGCAGCAACGTCTCGCGGATCTTGCGCCGCGAAGCGGGCGCCGTGCCGTCCGTGAAATCGATGGTCTCGGCGAGCAACGTCGCCACCAGTTCCAGCACGCCGAAGCGGCTGCGCGGATTCATGCGCCGGCCCTCGGCGATCATCGCCTGCAGGCTCGCGAGCGCCACGGCCGCGCCGCCCGTCGTCGGCATCGCGCGGCCGATCGCTTGCCGGGCCAACGCCAGCAGCGCGTCGTGGTCGGCCACTTCGCACAGCATCGTGACGAATTCGCCGTATGCGTCGTTTTGAATCCAGTACGGGCTGCTCGCCTCGTACAGCGTGAAATGCCCGGGCGGCACGATCACTTCGCTGGCACCCTGCTCGAGTCTCGCCACGCCGCTCAGTTGCCAGATCACCTTGACGTAGCGGTGCTTCAGCGTCTTGCAGGCGTCGCGCCCAATGGAGGCGCTATGCGCGCTGGCCGCAATGCGCGCCACGCGGCAGCGCGCATGATCGAACACGTCGACGCTCGCGTCGAATTCGCCGGACGCGCCGGCGTTCAGCTCCAGCGGAAAGAACCGATGCCGGATCTGCTCCGACCAGCACGACACGCCGCCCGCCTGCAGCGGCGGATGCGCTTCCGAATCGATCATGACGTTCGCCTCCAGAAAAATCCGGCTTTCAAGTACGTCCGTTGCGTGGCCGCCTGCATGCACAAGCAGCGGGTGCGGCGATCGACTCGCCCGACTTCCGGTCATGTGCGACGCCACGCGCCCGGCCGGCATCGATGAGAGGGGATCGGCTCGTAGCGTACGGCGCGTCGACACAAAAGAACATTCGCACAACTCCCATGCACGGCCGGAGCGCTACCTGACGCCGTAAAGATTTCACCTAGATGCACCGCACTCCTGATGGCGCTGCACGCAAACACATGCGAGCGGGAAACTGGCGCGGCACCCTGCTGACGGGCGGAAACCGGCTTCCGGCCACGCTTCGTGCGCGTGGCCCATGCCGTCCCGCACGCCGCCCGAAGACAAACGGCGGCCGCTCGTGCGCCGCAGGAGGAGACAACCGATGAAACGACGATCCCTTTCCGTGATGCTGTCCGCGCTCGTCGTCGCGCACGGCGCTCACGCAACCGAAGGCGGCGGCTCCGTCTACCCGACCGGGGCGGAAGGCTTTCTGTGCTGCGCACTGCCGCCGCCGGGGCTCTATGCACTGATCTACGCGGAGCGCTACCACGCCGGCGAACTGCGCGACAACGACGGTCGCAATGTCGCGCCGCCGGACTTCAGCCTCACCGCCTATTCGGTGACGCCGCGGATCGTGTGGGTCACGCCCTACACGTTTGCCGGCGCGTCGCTGGCCATGCATGCGCTGCTTCCGCTCGTCACGCTCGACGTGCACGCGGGCGGGCAATCGCAGCGGCGCACCGGCACCGGCGACATGACGTTCGGGCCGGCGCTCGGCTGGCAAGTCACGCCGACGCTTCACACGCTGCTCGCCGTCGATGTCTTCGCGCCGACTGGCCGGTACGACAAAAGCGACCTGGCCAACATCGGCCGAAACGTCTGGGCGATCCAGCCGATCGCGGGGATCTCGTACGGCGGCCGTACCGGGCCGGTGTTCGATGCAAAGCTGATGTGGACCTTCAACCAGCGCAACCACGCGACCGACTACCAGTCCGGCAAGGAGTTCATCGTCGACTACTCGGTGGGCTGGGGTTTCGGCAACGGGCTGACGGTCGGCGCGGGCGGCTATGTCTACCGGCAGATGACCGACGATTCACAGGCCGGGCAGACCATCGCCGGCAATCGCGGCCGTGCGTTCGCGATCGGGCCGTCGATCAAGTACGACAGCGGGAAGGGCTGGTTCGTGACCGCCAAATACCAGATGGAAACCGATGTGCGAAACCGCCCGGAAGGGGCGGCGTTCTGGCTCAAGGCCGTGTTTCCGCTCTGATGTGAGCGGCTTCGCGTCGGCGTCGCCCGACGCGAAGCCCACGCGAAAGCCGCGCAGGTCATCCCCGCGCCGCCCGTTTCAACGACCGAGCAACAGATCGGCGCCGCGTTCGCCGATCATGATCGCCGGCGCATTGGTATTGCCGCTCGGCACCTGCGGGCAGATCGAGCAATCGATCACGCGCAGATTGGCGAAGCCGTGCACGCGCAGCGTCTTCTGGTCCACCACCGACGTCTGCGGGTCCGTACCCATCCTGCAGGTGCCGGCCGGGTGATAGACGGTCTTGATGTCCTGCCGCACGAATCGCTCGATCGCCGTCAGATCGTCCGGATCGATCCGGGCCGGCGCGACGATTTCCTTCACGTGCGCCTGCAGCGCCTTCGCCGACAGGATCCTGAGCCCGGCCTGAACGGCCCGGATCTGGCCGTCGAGGTCGGCCGGGTCGCTCAGGAAGTTCGCATCGATCCTCGGCAGATCCGACGGATCCTTGCTGCGCAACGCCACCCGCCCGCGCGATTTCGGTTGCAGATGGCCGACCTTGACCGACATGCCGTGCTCGCTCGCCGGTGGCTTCTCTCCCGGCGTGTTGTCGAAGTTGTCGAGCAGCGGCAGGAAATGGAACTGAACGTCCGGCCGCCCGGTGCCCTGCGTGTCGATGAATGCGCCGCCTTCGAGGATGTTGCTGGTCAGCAGCCCGCTCCTGAAGCACTTCCATTGCAGGAAATGGCGCATCGCCCGGAGCCCGGTGTTCTCGCCGTAGAGGCTCGCCGGCGTGCGAATCGACGCCTGCACCGACATGTGCAGATGATCGTGGAAATTCCGGCCGACCGGCAACGCGGCAACCGTATCGATCCCGAGCGCCGCAAGCTGCTCCGCCGGCCCGATGCCGGACAGCATCAGCACCTTCGGACTCCCGATCGCCCCCGCGCTCACGACGACCTCGTTGCGCACGCGCACCGACACGGGCGCATGACCGCCTTCGCTGAATTCGACCGCGACCGCACGCCCCGCATCGGTCCGGATCCAGTGCACGAGCGCGCCGGTCACCACCTTCAGCTTCGCGTCGTTGCGCACCGACGCCAGATAGGTCTGCGCGGTGCTTGCGCGTTCGCCGTTGCGCGTCGTCGTCTGGTAATAGCCGATGCCCTGCTGCACTTCGCCGTTGAAATCGTTGACGTAGCGCAGCCCCATCTCCTGCCCGGCCCGGATGAACGCAGCCGTCAACGGATGGCGATAACGGTTCTCGCTGACCGGGAGCGGGCCCGTCTGGCCGTGATACGCAGGCCCCAGGCTTTCGTTCGCTTCCGCCTTCATGAAATACGGCAGCACGTCGTCGTAGCGCCAGTCCGTGCATCCCCACTGCGTCGCCCAGTCGTCGTAGTCGTCGCGCTGCCCGCGGATGTAAATCATCCCGTTGACCGAACTGCCGCCGCCCAGCACCTTGCCCTGCGCGATGATCATGCTGCGGCCGTTCGCGTTCGGTTGCGGGTCGGTCATGTAGGGCCACGATTTCTTCTGGAACACCTGCATCACGCCGCCCGGAATCCGGTGAAACGGATTGTCGTCGCGCGTGCCGGCTTCCAGCAGCAGCACCGAACCGGCGTTCTGCTGGATCAGCCGCGCGGCCACGACGCAACCGGCCGAACCCGCGCCGATGACGACGTAATCGAAGGTCAGGTCTTGAGTAGTCATGTGTCTGTCGAATGGGATAGGCGGGCGAGCAACGCCCGCGATCTTGTTGTTGTGGGGTCTCCGTGCCGGCACGTGCGAGGCTACATCGCGATCGTGACGACCTTTTCCTCCAGGTACGCATCGAGCCCGCTTTGCGACAGGTCGCGCCCGACGCCGCTTTCCTTGAAGCCGCCCCACGGCAGCCGTGCGTCGAGCGGGCTCCACGCGTTCACCGCGACCGCGCCGACCCGCAGACGGGCGGCAGTACGGTGCGCGGTCGCGAGATCGCGGGTCCACAGCGTGGCGGACAACGCGTAGACGGTGTCGTTCGCCAGCGCGACGGCCTCGTCTTCCGTATCGAACGGCATGATCGTGCCGACCGGCCCGAACACTTCGTCGCGCGCGATGCGCATCGCCGGATCGACGTTCGCGAACACCGTCGGCCGCACGAAGAAGCCTTGCGACGGCACCGGCTCGTCGCCCGCGACCATCGTCGCGCCGTCGCGCAGCGCCGCTGCGATATGCGTCTTCACGCGATCGGCATGGCGGGCGCTGATCAGCGCGCCCATCTGCGTCGCCGGGTTAAACGGCGTGCCGACCCTGACCGACCGGGCCGCATGCGCGAGCGCGCCGACGACGTCGTCGTAGTGACGGCGCTGCACCAGCACGCGCGTGCCGGCCGCGCACGTCTGCCCCTGGTTGACGAACAGCCCCATCGCGACGCCGGCGATCGCCTGCTCGAGATTCGCATCGTCGAAGATGATCTGCGGCGCCTTGCCGCCGAGCTCCAGCGTCAGCCGCTTGAACTGTGCACCGGCTTCGCGCGCGATCGTGCGGCCGACCTCGGTGCTGCCGGTGAAACTGATCTTGTCGACGCCCGGGTGATTGACCAGCGCGGCGCCGACCGACGCGCCGATGCCGTGCACGAGATTCACAACACCCGGCGGAAAGCCCGCCTGCACCGCCAGGTCCGCCAGCGCGCCGACCGCGAGCGGCGCGTCCTCCGACGGCTTGATCACGACCGTGCAGCCGGCCGCGAGCGCAGGCGCCAGCTTCCAGCACGCGATCATCAGCGGCGCATTCCACGGCACGATCAGGCCGGCGACGCCGACCGCTTCGCGCACCGTGTAGTTGACGGTCGGGCGCCCCATGAAGCCGCCGGTCGGAATCTGGCGGCCTTCGAGCTTGTCCGCCCATCCGGCGAAGTAGCGCAGCGTGTCGATCGACATCGGCAGGTCCATCATGCGCACCTCCATGGCCGGGCGCCCCTGTTCGCGCGCCAGCAGCTCGACGAAGCGTTCCGCGTCGTGTTCGAGCAGGTCGGCCAGCCGATGCAGCAGCTTCGCCCGTGCCGCGCCGGGCAACCGGCTCCAGTGCCCGCCGTCGAATTCCGCGCGGGCCGCGCGCACGGCGCGGTCGACGTCGGCGCCGGTGCCGGCCGCCACGCGTGCAAGCAGGTGTCCGGTGCACGGTTCGAATTTCTCGAACCACTCGCCCTGCGCGGCGTCGCATGCCTCGCCCGCGATCCGGTGTTGAAGGGTGTACTCGGCTGTCATGGGGTTGTCTCCAGATGATCGAACGCCGATCCCGCGCTGAAAGCCGGATCGGCCTATCTGGCCCACTGTAGGACGCGGGTTGCGGCGCCGCTGGGACATCCGTGCATCGAATGCAGGATTCAGATGCACATGCGCGTGACGTGTTCGTCGGCGCCGAACGCGGGTGCGTCCGCGCCGCGATCGGCTTGCGCGGCCAGCGCGCGGTTGACTCGCGCATGGTTGGCGCGCCGCACGGCCGGCGGCATCGACGCGTACGCCGCGTCGCGAATCAACGCATGGCGGAACGAATAGAACACGCGATCGCGCCGATGTTGCGCGTACATGACGCGCTCTTCGAGCAGCAGCTGCAGATGCGCGTCGAGCGTGACGCGATCATGCGGCGAGGCCGCGGCCAGCAGTTGCGCATCCACCTCGAGCCCGATCGTCGCGGCGAGCTGCGCGGTGTCGCGCGCGTCGTCGATCCGGTCGAGCGCGCGACCGAGCATTCCGCCGAGACTGAGCGGAAGCGGGCACGGGTCCATCGTCCGCAGCCCCGCGAGCGAGCCGTCCGCGCCGCTCATCGTCAGCTCGCATGCAACGGCTTCGATGAACAGCGGAATACCCGCCGTACGACGGACGAGCAGGTCGAGCCAGGCCGGATCGAGCGCGCCCTGGCCCAGGTGCGCCGACATCAGGCGCCGCGCGTCGTCGCGCGGCAGGCGGCGCAGTATCAGGCGATCGGTCGCGCCACGCCAGCGCGCGAGCCTGGCGGGCCGCGACGTGAGCACTATGCAGAGCGCCGCCGCGCGCGGCGAGCGCTGCAGGTACGCCAGAAAATCCTCGGTCGAGCGGTCGATCCACTGGACATCCTCGACGACGAGCAACACCGGCGCGCCATTGCCGAGCGACACGATCAATTGCTCGAGCACATCGAACAGCGCGTCCTGTTCGCGCGCGCTCGGCCACCTCACGGCCTTCGCATCGCAGGGCAGCCCCAGCCAGGTCGCGAGCGCGACACCGGCCGCCACACGATCGCATTCGAGCGCCGCGAGCATCGCGTCGATCGCCGCATGCGTGATGTCGGCCGGACTGTCGGCGTCGAGTTGCCAATGCGCGCCGATGAACCGCAGGATCGGAAACAGCGCATGATTCTGCCGCTCCGGCAGGCACCCGCAATGCGCCAACGCGTGGCCCTGTGTCCGCACGGCCTCGCACAGCCCGTGTACGAGGCGCGACTTGCCGATTCCCGCATCGCCGACGACGAGCCGCGGCACGCTGCGTATCGCACGACGATGGTGTGCGGGCGTCGCCTGCCACGCGCGCAGCAGCGCATCGAGTTCACGCGTACGGCCGATCATCGGCGCCCGCATGCCGCCGTCGAGCGAATCGAACGGCGTGCCGGACCGACGCTCGCCGAGCAGTTCATGCACCGGCTGCGGCGCGAGGCCCGCCCGTGCCAGCCGCAACCCGGTCGGCCGGAAGTCGGCATGCCGTTCGAGCGCGAGCCGCGCATCGTCGCTGATCAGGATCTGCCCGGGCCCGGCCAGCCGCAACAGCCGTGACGCGGCGGCCGGCGTCGATCCGCCCGCCCTCTGCGCCGCATGCACGAGAACCTGCCCGACGTGAATCGCAGCGGCCACTTCGACGTGCCAGCCTTCGCCGCCGACGGCATCGCGGGCGTCGGCGGGTACCGGCAACCGCGCGCGCCCGGCCACCCGCACCATGTCGAGTGCCGCACGCGCCGCGCGGCGCGCGGGCCAGTCGAGATCGCCTTGCAGGCCGAAATGGAACAGCAGCGTATCGCCGAGCCGCTCGTCGACCTGCGCGCCATAGCCGACGGCGATATCGGCGCACTTCGTCAGCCATTGCGCCTCGTAGCGGTCGAGCAGGGCGCCGTGATCGGTTCCCGCATGGCGTTGCCGGCCGTCTCCGGCGATCGTCACGCAACAGCACAGCGTGGTGACCTGCCGGTATTCGCCCGCCGTTGCGACCGCATCGCCGCGCGGCGCGAACGGATGCGGCCGTGTGCGGCGGCTTGCGCGGCCGGCATCGAACGGGCCGACGAGCGCGGCGAAATTGAGCGCGCGAAACTGCGCCGCGAGTTCGTCGGCCGAGGCGGCACGCCGCGCCGGATTCTTGTTCAACGCGTGCCGCAGCACCGAGCCGAGCGGATGCGACGCGATCGACGGGGGAAGCGCGACATCCACCGGGCTGAGTTGCTGATAAAGAATGTCGGCCACGCTTGCGCCCTGCATCACGACTTCGCCCGTCAGGCATTCGATCACGACCAGGCCCCACGCATACAGGTCGCTTCCGGGCGTCGGCGGTTCGTGGCGCAATTGCTCGGGCGCGCAGTATGACGGCGAGCCGATCACCTCGGCCGCGAGCGTCGCCGCCTGGGGCGCGATATCGGTCGTGCCGGGCAACAGCGCGCCGATCCCGAAATCGAGGAGCTTCGCATGCGGCCCGTCTTCGGCCATCGCGAGCACGATGTTTTGCGGCTTCAGGTCCCGGTGCACGATGCCGCGGCGATGTGCAGCCGCGAGCGCATCGAGCACCTCCGTCATCAGCCGTCCGGTGTCGACGGCCGACAGCGGCCCCTGCGTTGCAAGCCAGTCGTGCAGAGTCTGGCCCTGCACGCGTTCGAATACGGCGAACAGCCGCCCGTCGGGCGCTTCCCCCTTGTCCAGCAGCGCCACGATGTTCGGGTGCCGCAGCGCCTCGCACAGGCTCGTCTCGCGCCGGAAGCACATGCGCTGGCGGGTGCGCTCGGCTTCGGTCCGCGCGACATCGTCCCGCATCAGCTTGATCGCGACGTCTTGCGCCGTCTCGCCGCAGGTCGCGCGAAACACCACGCCACTGCCGCCTTCGCCGAGCAACGCACCGAGCCGGTAATGCCGCTTGCCGGCCAATGTCGCGAAAGGCGCGGCGGGCCGCTGCGATTCTCGCGCATGAGGCACGACACGTGCGCGTGTCGCGGTCGGCAACCCGGGCTGTCGTTCTTGCGCGTTCACGAGCAATGGACGAGCTGATCCGGCACCGGACGATGCATGCCGATGCGCGGCTCGACGCCCGGCACCGACTGGCATTCGAGGCGCTCGCCGCGCATGACGCGGAACGGGAAATCGCCGAAGCGGACGCTGCCGCGCCGCCGCTCGACCAGTTGACTCGCGTCCAGCCCCGGCAGCGCCGCGAACTGGCTCCGGGCGCGATGAATCTGCACGTTGAGATGGGACGTATCGATACCGAGCATGCGCGCCAGCCGGTCGAGTTCGATCCAGCCTTGCGTGGCCGCGTCATAGCCGGCCTGCATGTCGGCCGAGCGGGCGCGGGCGAGCGTGACGAGACTATAGTGATGCGCGCGCTCGCCGAGATCGACCACGCCGCCGCGAACATGCAGCAGCGCACGCGCGTGCTCTTCGTCCCGGCTGACGAGGAATTCGAGCAATCGGGCCGGTGCGGCCGGATCGGCAGGCGCGCGCAGCGTCATCGTCGAGCCGTGGCGCACGAGCGCCACGCGCCACGTGACGTCGCCCGTCGACACTTCATCGCCGTCATGGAGCGCGCGCGGCGGCAACGTGTCGTCGCACAGCCAATCGCCGGCCGGCGAACGGACGATCGTGACCGGCTGCGCGGCGTGGGCAGCCAGGATCTGGCGCGGTGTGAGCACGATCGGATGCACGGCGCCCCGTACCGGCCATAGCGTATCGGCCGGATCGTCGAGCGCATCGACGCGCCAGGGCGCGACACCCGCCCTGCCGAACCGGATCACGTCGCCTCGCTGCAGCACCGCGTGCTCGCCGTCGCGCAACGGCACGCCCGATACCGACGTGCCGTTGCTGCTGTGATCGTGGAGCTCCCATTGCCCGCCGACCCAACGGATATGGGCATGGACCCGGGACACCGACGCGTCGCGGATGACCGTATCGCAGCGCGCGGCATCGCGGCCGAACACGTGATACGCGCGGAGCAGGCACACTTCTCCGGAAGAATCGTTCTTGAGTATCGCCATGACTGCCCCGTATCGGCTTCGCCCGGATCGCTCGAGTAACGCGTCGACGCCCGGAAAGCGACTGATTCAATGATCGCGAACGGTGTCGACCGTTCGCCGCCTCGTTACCAGTTTCTTCGTCAGCTTCCTTTCGAATCGTTGCTCATCCGGTGTGTGTTATTTCGACTGATTGAATAGCCGGTCATTTTGTTGTTTTAAATCCGAGCAACCTGATGAAAATCCTGCCAAACAAAATCATGCGTCGCAATCGAAATGCTCAAATCCCGCTTTGATATTGCAATGCTTTACATTTTCAACGAAGCCTCACTTCAAATATAAAGGGTCGAAAATCTTCACCGTCTCGCGACCCAATGCAGGCTTGCGTCAAGCAGAAGCACATTGAATGACGGGGTGCATTTAAACACCTTTGCCGGCGCGGAAATTTTGTTTGATCAAAAGAAAATAAATTAAACAGTTCAAACGATTTAAATAATGAGCGTCGGTGTTTTAATAGATCGTATTACGTGAATTACTGCGAAGCCCAGGTCCATCACGGCCAATGTCTCGCGGTGTCGTCGGCACGCGGATACATGCCGGCACGCCGCTGCATCACGATCAACGGCTGGCGAAGGCTGCAGAAGCCGGCAAGGCATCGACCGTCCGATCGTCGTGGCCGACTCGCCCAAGAGCCAGATGACGCACATCGACGGCAATCTCCGCCGCAAGCGGCCCTCCTCACCCCACCATCCAGCCCCCAATAAATCCCCTTGACGACCTATCTTTCGATATATATCTTTAGATATGTTTTACGACATATAGGACTCGATCATGCGACACACCCCTTCCCGCGGCCATGCCCGATGCGACGGTCATGGTGCGCATGCGCGCCCTGACTGGTTCGCCGGTCTCTGGTACGCGATCGGCCGCCATCGGCGCGGCGGCGATCCGTTCGGTGGCGGCCCGTTCGGTGGCCGTGGCGGGCGCGGCGGCTTTGGCGATTTCGGCGACGACGGCATGCCGCGCGGCCGCCAGTTCAGCTCCGACGATCTCCAGCTGCTGTTGCTCGCGCTGGTCGCCGAGCAACCGAGCCACGGCTACGAACTGATCAAGGCGCTCGACACGCGTTCGAACGGCTTCTACAGCCCGAGCCCCGGCATGGTGTATCCGGCGCTCACGTATCTCGAAGAAGTCGGCTTCGTCGCATCGCAGGCGGAAGGCAACCGCAAGCGCTATGCACTGACCGACGCCGGCCGCGCGCATCTCGACGCGCAGCGCGAACGCGTCGACACGCTGTTCGCGCGCCTCACGCACCTCGCGCGCAAGATGGAGTTCATGCGCCGCGCGTTCGCCGGAGAATCGGCGGGCAACGAAACGCCGGACGAAGCGCAAGCAGGCTGGCTGCCGGAGTTCGTCGAGGCACGCCTCGCCCTCAAGCGCGCGCTGCTGCACAAGAGCGCCGCCGACGCCGACGAACAGCGCCGCATCGCCGCCATCATGCGCCGCGCGACGGCTGAAATCGAAGGCGGGTCCGGCGCGTAATCCGCGTCGCCCCTTCAAACCCTAAGGAGAACGGATCGATGCAGAATACATCCGACCGCACCGTGACCCGCGTGCGCCACACCCTGAAGTTCCGCTTGCTGCAAGTCCTGCGCGTGCACGCCGTGACGCCGCACCTGCTGCGCGTCACGCTCGGCGGCCCCGATCTCGCGGATTTCGAATCCGCGTCGTTCGACGATCACGTGAAGGTATTTTTCCCGCCGCCCGGCGCTGAACGGCCCGTGCTGCCGACGCTCGGCACGAACGGTCCCGAGTTTCCGGAAGGCGAACCGAAGCCGGTCGCGCGCGACTTCACGCCGCGCCGCTTCGACCGCGCCGCCGGCGAACTCGATCTGGAATTCGTGCTGAACCACCCGGGCCCCGCGTCGCAGTGGGCCGCCCAGGCACGTGTCGGCCAATGGCTCGGCATCGGCGGCCCGCGCGGTTCATTCGTCGTCCCGACCGGTTTCGACTGGCACCTGCTGATCGGCGACGATACGGCGCTGCCGGCGGTCGCGCGGCGTCTCGAGGAATTGCCGGCCGGCGCGCGTGTAGCCGTCGTGATGGAAGTCGCGGATCGTACCGCGCAGATCTCGTTCGACACGCACGCCGACGTGCATGAAATCTGGCGCTTCCGCGCCGAAGCCGACGCGGCGGACGGCGACGTGCTGCTGAATGCCGTGCGCGACCTGCCGCTACCGCCGTCCGGCGACGGCTACGTGTGGGCGGCGGGCGAAGCGCTGTCGATGCGCGCGGTACGCCAGCACCTGACCGGCGAGCGCGGCGTCGACAAATCGCGCATCCGTGCGGCGGCCTACTGGAAGCGCGGCGCGGCAGCCGTGCACGAAACGCTGGAAGACTGATGGATGCGGGTGCCCGGCAAACGGGTACCCGATCGAGGTTGAGCGGCCGATGACACAATCGTGGCGTCGGCGCACCAGCGGGCTTGGCACCGCTATCGCGACTGGTATATATCTGTGGGTGCGACGCCGCTGTCGGGCGACAGCCGCCGCAGCCCGCCCAGGAGCGCCCGGTCATGACAAAAGAAAGCCACGCTTCGCCGTTCCTTCGCAACCTGAAGATCGCCGGCTATTGCGGCCTTGCCGCGGTGGTACTCGCTCTGTTCGTCGCGATGTGCGCGATCCTGAAGGAAAGCGCCCTCGACCGCGACGCCGCGCAACACCCGGCCGATACCCCTGAACTGCACGATGCGGGCGGTGGCCCGTCCGCATCGGCCGAATCGGCCAAGACGCCCGGCTGACGGCGTCCTGCCCGATCTCCTGCCGCTTACGGCGCGTGCCGGCGGCCCATCACGACGGCATGCACCGAATCGCCGAGCCGTTCGAGCAGCGCGATCACGCGTTGCCCGTACAGGTGCGCAGCCAGCGCGCCGGCCGTGCCGACCAGCACGCCGCCTGCCATGTCGAACGGCCAGTGCACGCCCGCATAGATACGTCCCCATGCAATCGCCGCGGCCATCGCGACCATCACGAACCCGGTGAAGCGGGTCGTGCCGCCGAGCATCAACCCGACCGCCATGCTCCACGCGAACGTCATGTGATCGCTCGGAAACGAGCTGTCCGGCGCGTGCGGAATCAGCTGCGTGCCGACGCCCGCCATGAACGGGCGCGGCGAGAACCAGAAATGTCCGATGACCTGCGCGAGCGCGAGCGCCACGCACACGCCGACGCCGGCTTCGATCGCCTGGCGCCGCGTCGGACGCGCGCCGAAGATCCAGGTCAGCAGCAGCATCGCGGGCAACGCATAGACGAGCCAGTCGGCGGCGAAGATGGCGAGGCGGGCAACGCCCGGCTGCGGCGCAACCCCGGCGTTGATGGCGGAAAAGAGGGTGAGATTGAGGGTATGCATGAATCCGGTTGCGTGGGGCGTAAAAAATCGGCCGGTTGCCCGGCCTGATACGAACGATGCTAAGGCGCACCCGCTTAAGTGATGCTTAATGAGACGACCGCGCGCGACGAAGCCCGCCGCGGCGAACGCACTTAGAGCCTGCACTGCAACACAAGTTCACACAATTGTCACATTCCCGCGCGACCGTCTCCCGGAAAGGCTCACCTGGCATCCCGTAAAGGCTCACCTTTTTTACATCGCGGCGTCATCGACGTGTGCAAACATCGGGGCGCCGGATGCCATCCAGACCGTTTACGTCATTCATCTCAATATTTACGCGGCGAATGCTTCGAAATCGGCAACAATTAATTCCATATGCGGCATCGCACAACGGCAACGCACAGGCATAGGATTACGAGCTTACGAGCACTCATCCACGAAGCGATCAACAACAAGGAGTCCGCATGAAACCCAGCGATGTCCGATCGAAAGCGTTTGCGATGCCGTTGACCAGCCCCGCCTTCCCGATGGGCCCTTACCGTTTCGTCGATCGTGAGTTCCTGATCATCACGTATCGCACCGATCCGGACCGTCTCCGCGAAATCGTCCCCGAGCCGCTGCAGGTCACCGAGCCGCTCGTGCATTACGAATTCATCCGCATGGCCGATTCGACCGGCTTCGGCGACTACACCGAAAGCGGTCAGGTGATTCCCGTCGAATACAACGGCCAGCCGGGCGGCTATACGCTCGCGATGTATCTCGACGATCACCCGCCGATCGCCGGCGGCCGCGAACTGTGGGGCTTCCCGAAGAAGCTCGCGTCGCCCACGCTGCACGTGAACACCGACCACCTCCTCGGCACGCTCGATTACGGCAAGGTGCGCGTCGCCACCGGCACGATGGGCTACAAGCACAAGGAACTCGACATCGACGAGCAGGCCAAGCGTCTCGCCGGCCCCAATTTCCTGCTGAAGATCATCCCGCACGTCGACGGCACCGCGCGCGTCTGCGAACTGGTGCGCTACTACATGCAGGACATCAAGATGAAGGGCGCGTGGACGGGCCCCGCATCGCTCGAGCTGGCGCCGCACGCGCTCGCGCCCGTGGCCGACCTGCCCGTGCTCGAAATCGTCGAGGCCCGCCACCTGGTCGCAGATTTGACACTGGGCCTCGGCGAAGTCGTCTACGATTACCTGGCTCAGTAACACGTCCGCAGTCCTTTCTCCCTGTCAATCCTTTCACCACGGGAATTCGAACATGAGCAACCTGAATGGCAAGACCGCAGTCGTCACGGGCGCCGCGAGCGGCATCGGCAAGGAAATCGCACTCGAGCTCGCGAAAGCGGGCGCGGCCGTCGCGATCGCCGACCTGAACCAGGACGGCGCGAACGCAGTCGCCGACGAGATCGTCAAGGCGGGCGGCAAGGCGATCGGCGTCGCGATGGACGTGACGAACGAGGACGCCGTGAACAGCGGTATCGACAAGGTGGCCGAAACGTTCGGCTCGGTCGACATCCTCGTGTCGAACGCGGGCATCCAGATCGTCAACCCGATCGAGAACTACGCGTTCTCCGACTGGAAGAAGATGCAGGCGATCCACGTCGACGGCGCGTTCCTGACGACCAAGGCGGCCCTCAAGCACATGTACAAGGACGATCGCGGCGGTGTCGTGATCTACATGGGTTCGGTGCACTCGCACGAAGCGTCGCCGCTGAAGTCGGCGTACGTGACGGCCAAGCACGGCCTGCTCGGCCTGGCGCGCGTGCTGGCGAAGGAAGGCGCGAAGCACAACGTGCGTTCGCACGTCGTGTGTCCGGGCTTCGTGCGCACACCGCTGGTCGACAAGCAGATTCCGGAGCAGGCGAAGGAGCTCGGGATCAGCGAAGAGGAAGTGGTGAAGAAGGTGATGCTCGGCAATACGGTCGACGGCGTGTTCACGACCGTTCAGGACGTCGCGCAGACGGTGCTGTTCCTGTCGGCCTTCCCGAGCGCCGCGCTCACGGGCCAGTCGTTCATCGTCAGCCACGGCTGGTTCATGCAATGAAGCCGCACGCCCGCACCGAAAAGCAGGCCGTCGATGCGGCGGACCTGCATCACGAGGCCGGCGCACCGGCCGCCGCGCGCACGCTGCCGTACGAGACGATCGCGCTCGTGCTGCAAGGCGGCGGCGCGCTCGGCGCGTACCAGGCCGGCGTGTTCGAAGGGCTGCACGAGGCGGGCATCCCGCTCGACTGGATCGCGGGCATCTCGATCGGCGCGCTCAACACCGCGCTGATCGCGGGCAATGCGCCCGAGCATCGTGTCGAGCGGTTGCGCGAGTTCTGGGAAACGATCTGCAAGCCGGCGTTCTTCCCGACGATTCCGGCCGCGTTCGAGTTCGCGCTGTTCAACAGCATCGACCAGGTCCGCACGTTCTTCACCGCGTCGCAGGCTGCAAGCGCGATGATGCAGGGCCAGCAGGGCTTCTTCGTGCCGCGCTTCCCGCCGCCGCTGCCGGGCGTGTCGGATCATCCGGAGAAGATCAGCTGGTACGACACGTCGCAACTGCGCGCGACGCTGCTGAAGCTGTGCGATTTCGACCGGATCAATTCGGGCGAAACGCGCGTGTCGGTCGGCGCGGTCAACGTCGGCACCGGCAACTTCGTGTACTTCGACAACTCGCGCATCCGTCTCGCGCCCGAACACTTCATGGCGTCCGGCGCGCTGCCGCCCGCGTTCCCGCCGGTCGAGATCGACGGCGAGTACTACTGGGACGGCGGAGTGGTGTCGAATACGCCGCTGATGGAAGTGCTCCGCGCACGGCCGCGCCGCGACACGCTCGCGTTCCAGGTCGATCTGTGGAGTGCGCGCGGGCCGCTGCCGCGCACGATGGCCGACGTCGCCGAGCGCACGAAGGACGTGCAGTATTCGAGCCGCACGCGTTTCGTCACCGACACGCTGCAGCGCGAACAGCGCTACCGCAACGTGCTGCGCCACGTGCTCGACCAGGTGCCGGAAGAGCAGCGCAAGGCGGATCCGTGGTGCGTCGAGGCCGATGCGATGTCGTGCAGCAAGAAGTACAACATCCAGCACCTGATCTACCAGCAGAAGGCGTACGAGCATCACTACAAGGACTACCAGTTCGGTCTGTCGACGATGCGTGACCACTGGTCCGCGGGTCTCGACGACATCCGCAAGACGCTCGCAGTCAAGGACGGCCTCGCGCTGCCCAACAACGACGCGGGCTTCGTGACGCACGACATTCACCGCAAACGGTAATGCCGTGCGCGACGGATCGGCGCGATGCATGCGCCGGTCCGTCCTCTTCTCCGACCAGACATGCCGATTTTCATTGCACTGTTCGCGCTCATCGCTGCCGGATGGGGCGCGGTTCATCTGTTTCACGTCATCGCCGCGCAGTTCGGCCAGCCGGTCGCGATCGCGGCCGCCGTGCTCGCCGCCGCGATCCTGATCGCGCTCGTCGCCTGGTGGATCAAGCGCCGCCGCGACATCGCACCGAATACGAAGGAAGAAGGCTGGACCCACGTCGTGCACCGCGCGTGGGGCGAGCTGCGTGTGTCCGCGACGCAGGGGTTGCTGTGGCTGTCGCACGACGGCGCAGACGGCCGCTATACGCTGTCGCAGCTCGACGGCTGCCAGGCCGCACCGATCGGCGGTCGCTGGCATCTCGTCGTGCGCGTGCGCGACGCCGTACGCAGCGAATGGAAGCTGCCGATGATGGACAAGCGCGATGCGCAACGCTGGGCGCGCGTGCTGACGCTCGCGAAGGACAACCGGCTCTGACACGGCGCGCGGCCGATGCGCACGTGCGCCCGGCACGAACCGCCGCGCCGGCTGTCCCGCATGCCACGCGCTAGCGCGCCTTCAGCGCCCACAACGCATCGAGCACGTGCTGTGTCGCCCGCTCGACCGGCCCCGCCCGATGCGCAATACCCAGTTCCCGCCACAACGCCGGGCGCAACGCCCGCATGACGATGCGTGCGTCGGGTAGCGGCGCACCCGCCTCGTGCGGCAGCAGCGTCGCGCCGTAACCGGCCGCGACCAGGCTCTTGATCGCATCGTTGTAGTTGAGTTCGATCCGCGGCTCCGGCCGGTGGCCGCCGAGCGCGAACCATTCCGTCGTGAGCCGCGACAGGCGCGTGGTCGCATCGTTGAGTATCAGCGGGCGGGCAGCCAGATAGCCGGGCGTGACGCGCGCCGGAAGCGGCCAGTCCGCCGGCAGAAACGCCATCACCGGATCGCGCCGCCACGCGCGGATCGACAGCCCCGCGACCGCCGTCTGCGGCAGCGCCACCAGTCCGACATCGAGCGTGCCCTGCGCAATGCGCGCCAGCGTGTCGTGCGACGTGAGCACCGCGATCTGGACATCGATGTCCGGATGCGCGTCGCGCAACCGGGCCACCGCCTGCGGCAACAGGTGCGCGATCGCCCCGGTCGATGCGCCGAGGCGTACGCGCCCGGACAGCCCCTGCACCTGCCGCTGCACATCGTCCAGCGTGGATTCGACTTCGGCCAGCAGGCGGCGTGCCCGTTCCACCAGCACTTCACCGATGGGCGAAGGCCGCACGTTTCCACGCGCACGGGACAGCAACGGCGCGCCGATGCGGCTTTCCAGTTCGGCAATGTGAAGGCTGACGGTCGGTGGCGCGAGATGCAGCCATTGCGCCGCCGCGACAAAGGACCCGTGGTCCGCGATGGCGACCAGCGTGCGCAGGCGGTCCAGGCTGATCTCTCGCATCCTTCACCTCTCGTTCAAGAAAACTGAATTTCGCAGTCAGCAAATTCAACTTTTCCTATTCTAGGTGTTCGGCGGAAGATATGGCTTTCCCGACGACCGAACCGAAGGAACGCGACCATCATGAGCCAGCCCACTGTCTACATCGACGGCGATCAAGGCACGACCGGATTGCTGATCCACGAACGCCTGCGCGGGCGCGACGACCTGCAGCTCGTTACGCTGCCGGATGCCGAGCGCAAGGATCCCGTGCGGCGCGCCGAAGCGATCAACGCAGCCGACATCGCGATCCTGTGCCTGCCCGACGCGGCCGCGCGCCAAGCGGTCGGCTTCATCCGGAATCCGGCGGTGCGCGTGATCGACGCGAGTTCGGCCCATCGCACGCAGCCGGATTGGGTCTACGGCTTTCCCGAGATGGCGATCGGGCACGCGCGGACGATCGCGCACGCACGGCGTGTCACCAATCCGGGCTGCTACCCGACCGGCGCGATCGCGCTGCTGCGGCCCCTGCAACAGGCCGGCCTGCTGCCGCGCGACTACCCGGTGAGCATCCATGCCGTCTCCGGGTACTCGGGCGGTGGACGGGCTGCCGTCGACGCATTCGAGTCGAGCGATGCTTCGCAAGCGAAACCGCTACAGGTCTACGGCCTCGCACTCGCGCACAAGCATGTGCCGGAGATCCAGCTGCATGCCGGTCTGACGAATCGCCCGATGTTCGTGCCGGCCTACGGTGCCTATCGGCAAGGCATCGTGCTCACCATACCGATCGAGCTGCGCCTGCTTCCTGCCGGCGTGACCGGTGAGCAGTTGCATGCGTGTCTTGCGCACCATTACGCCGGCGCGCGTCACGTCGACGTCACGCCGCTCGCGGAGACGCAAGCAATCACGCATCTCGATCCGCAAGCGCTGAACGGCACCAATGACCTGCGGCTCGGCGTGTTCGTCAATGCGGATCACGGCCAGGTGCTGCTGTCCGCCGTGTTCGACAATCTCGGCAAAGGGGCGTCCGGCGCGGCCGTGCAGAATCTCGACCTGATGCTCGGTGCGGCAGACGTGGCGAAAGCGGCGTGAGTCGCGTGCGGGCACCATCGTCAGCCGGCCCGGTACATCGTGGCCGCGATGCGTGAGTGCCCGTTGGACGCTACCGGCTCGCGACGCGGTTGCGAGCCGGAAACGGGGGCCTGTCGATGCTCCGCACATGCCCCCGTAAAAGCTCACCTTTAGCCGGTTTCAGGCCATCTCGTCACCCGCGGCGGCATTCAAGCCGGCCAGCGTCTCCACCAGAAAATCCACGCATACGCGCACTTTCGCCGACGCCGCAACGCGCTCCGGATACACGGCCCAGATGTTCGCGGGCTGGATGGCGTCCGGCAGCACGCGACACAGTGCGCCGCGTTCGATCAGCGGCGCGGCTTCCCAGATCGAACGCAGCACGATTCCGCGCCCGGCCAGTGCCCACTGCACCGCCACTTCGCCATGGTTCGTCGACAGCGCGCCGCCGACCTTCACCGTTGCCGTTTCGCCGCGCACGTTCAGCCGCCACACGCCGAACGGGTGGTCGCGCTCCTTGATGGCCAGACAGTCGTGCGACGCGAGATCCGCGAGCGAGCGGGGCGTGCCGCGCCGTGCGAGATAGTCGGGCGATGCACACAGCACGCGGTAGTTCGCGGCGAGGCGGCGCGCGATCAGGTGATCGGCGATCTCGTCGCCGATGCGCACGTCGAGATCGTAGCCTTCGCCCGCGACATCGACGAGCCGGTCGAACAGATCGAGCCGCACGTTCAGCTGCGGAAAGCGCGCGGTGAAGTCGAGCAGCGCCGGCGCGACGATGTGCCGGCCGAAGCCGAAGCTGCTCGAAATGCGCAGCGTGCCGCGCGGCACCGTGCGCGTGGTCGACACGTCCTCGACGAGATGATCGACGTCGTCGAGGATCTTCTCGGCGCGCGCGTACACGCGTTCGCCGGCTTCCGTGACCGTCACGCGCCGCGTCGAGCGATGCAGCAGGCGCGTGCCGAGCTGCGCCTCGAGCAACGCGATGCGCTTGCTGACATAGGCGGGCGATACCGCGAGCTGCTCGGCGGCCGCGCTGAAGCTGGTCAGGCGGACGACCAGGCTGAACACGCGCAGGTCGTCCAGATTCGGCGATTTATTCACGATTCGTGGAAAGTCGATTAACCTTTCACGCGATTTTAACCTGAATGGAAATAAATAGAATGGTGTAACGCGCCGCTACCGCCCCAGGCAGCCGGCCGCCCAGCCAAGGAGATTTGCATGACCGACAGGACTTACAAGATTGCCGTGATTCCCGGTGACGGTATCGGCCGCGAAGTGATGCCCGAGGGCCTGCGCGCACTCGACGCCGTGACCGCGCGCTTCGGCGTCCGCTTCGACTTCGTCCAGATCGACTGGGCGAGCTGCGACTACTACGCGCAGCACGGCAAGATGATGCCGGACGACTGGAAGGCGCAACTGTCGGACATGGACGCGATCCTGTTCGGCGCGGTCGGCTGGCCGGCGACGGTGCCCGATCATATTTCGCTGTGGGGCTCGCTGCTGAAATTCCGCCGCGAGTTCGACCAGTACATCAACCTGCGGCCCGCACGCCTGTTCGACGGCGTGCCGTCACCGCTCGCCGGCCGCCGCGCGGGCGACATCGACTTCATGATCGTGCGCGAGAACACCGAGGGCGAGTATTCGTCGGTCGGCGGCACGATGTTCGAAGGCACCGAACGCGAGATCGTGATGCAGCAGTCGATCTTCACGCGTCACGGCACCGAGCGCGTGCTGAAATTCGCGTTCGACCTCGCACAGCGGCGCGCGAAGCGCCTTACCGTCGCGACGAAGAGCAACGGCATCGCGATCAGCATGCCGTGGTGGGACGCGCGCACGGCCGAGATGGCCGAACGCTATCCCGACATCGCCGTCGACAAGCAGCACATCGACATCCTGTGCGCGCGCTTCGTGCTGCAGCCTGACCGCTTCGACGTCGTCGTCGCGTCGAACCTGTTCGGCGACATCCTGTCGGATCTCGGGCCGGCCTGTACGGGCACGATCGGCATCGCGCCGTCGGCGAACCTGAATCCCGACCGCAAGTTTCCGTCGCTGTTCGAACCCGTTCACGGCTCCGCGCCCGACATCGCGGGGCAATACATCGCGAACCCGGTCGCGATGATCTGGTCGGCAGCGTTGATGCTCGACTTCCTCGGCAACGGCGCGGGCCGCGAACGCGAAGCGCACGACGCGATCGTCGCCGCGATCGAGGACGTGCTGCGCACGGGGCCGCATTCGCGCGATCTCGGCGGCAACGCGGGGACGCAGGAAGTGGGTGAGGCGATCGCCGCACGGATCGCGGGCTGACGATCATGCCCGGCGCGTTCGCACGCGCCGCGGAGTGACTGCGTGAATCGGTGAGCGGTGAGCGAAGTGCGGTGAGCAACACGCAACACATTTGCGCACGCGTGCGAATTCCGTCGCCTGCACGGTGAAGTCGAGTGGTGAGCAACACCGCACCGCAACGCGCACGGCTCTCGCTATCCGTCGTCGACGTCGACACGGTCGGTGAGTTGCACATCGCGCGCGTGCACACCGATCGTCACTCCACTGCCGGCGCCGTGCGATCGGTGAAATGCATCACGCGGTAAAGCACACCGTTGCGTGCAAACACGTGCATCACGTGATGCCACCATGTGCGGCGCGTCCGCTTTGCCCGATGCGATGCCGCGTCGAACGGCTCACTGCACACAGTCCGACGCAACATTTCACCTCCTCCCGAAAAATCTCACCTTCGACGCGCCGACTCCCGGATTTCCTCACCGTTGCATCCCGGTGATGCGTTCGTCGATCCGTCGAGTCGAGCCGACGCGCGCATCACAACCCGAGGTCGGACAGCCCCGGATGATCGTCCGGACGGCGACCGAGCGGCCAGTGATAGAGACGATCCTGCTCGCGGATCGGCAAGTCGTTGATGCTCGCGTGACGATGCGCCATCAGGCCGTTCTCGTCGAACTCCCAGTTTTCGTTGCCGTACGAACGGAACCAGTTGCCGGCGTCGTCGTGCCATTCGTAGGCAAAGCGCACCGCGATGCGATTGCCGTCGAACGCCCACAGCTCCTTGATCAACCGGTAGTCGAGCTCGCGCGTCCACTTGCGCTGCAGCAGCCCGACGATCTCGTCGCGGCCGGTCACGAATTCCTCACGGTTGCGCCATCGGCTTTGCGGCGTATAGGCGAGCGACACGCGCTGCGGGTCGCGCGTGTTCCACCCGTCCTCGGCGGCGCGCACCTTCTGGCGCGCCGTTTCGAGCGTGAAGGGCGGAACGGGCGGACGGACTTCGGGGGAAGCGGACATGGATTGCTCCTGTTCAGGTTCAGGCCGCGGACAATCGCGGCCGGTTCGGATTCGCTGCTTCGACTAGCGGGACACCGCGTCGAGCAGCAGTTCGGCCGTTGCGCGCGCGTCGCGCGCAGCGTTTGCATCGCCGGTTACGAGTGCCACGCCGATTGCACCGTCGATCAGCACGAGCCACTGGCGCGCCAGTCGCGCGAGCCCGCGACGCTCGATGCCCGTTTCGTCGGCATACGCATCGAACCGCTCGCGTACGAATGCCAACAGGCGTGCCTTGTGCTCGCGTGCGACGACGCGCACGGGGTCATCCGCGTCGGGAATCTCGCCCGACGCGTTCAGGAACGCGCAGCCGTGAAAGTCGTGCTGCCCGAACCAGTCGCGCAGCACGTCGAACATGCCGAGCAACTGCACGCGTGGCGCCTTGCCGCGCGCCAGCGTTGCATCGACGAACCAGCGCATCCAGCGCTCGTCGCGACGTTCGAGCGCGGCCACGACCAGCGCCTCTTTCGATTCGAAATGCGAATAAAAGCTCTTTCGGGCCGCGCCGGATCGCTTGACGATCGCATCGACGCCGGTTGCATGGATACCGCCCGAATAGATCAACGCTTCGGCTGCATCGAGCAGCCGGTCGCGAACGCCCGGTTCGGCGGAGGAGTCGTGAGGTGTGTTCATGGGTTTACGGTAGAACGATCGTTCTCCGTCGTCAACACCCGCATGCAAAAGCCCTGTCGGCGAGAGGGCTGAACCGCGGCCTGGACGGGCAACGTGGGCCGCTTCGTTTACGACATTTTTTCTTGAAGCGGACGCGCGACGCTCACTACACTTCGGTCACCCTGTCTGGGCGAAAGGACATCATGCAGCAACCGGAATCCGCGCGCCCCGTGCGCGCCTATGCGGCTTATGCGAAGCGGCTCGACGGCCGCGTCGTCGTGCGGCGCTTCGACCCGCGCAACGATTCGTACGACACGTTGACCGCGCTGCTGCATCGCGCGTTCGCACCGCTCGGCGCACTGGGCTTCAACCACCCGGGCGTCGATCAGCCGGCCTCGGCGACCCGCGAGCGCGTGCTCACCGGCGAGTGCTTCGTCGCGCTCGGCAATGCCCACCTGGTCGCGACGATGACGATGCGTTCGCACGATCCCGATTCCCGCTGCGATCCGTACCGCAGCCGGCACGTCGCGACACTCGGCCAACTGGCCGTCGATCCCGTCTGGCAGGATCGCGGCATCGGCCGTTCGCTGCTCGCGTTCGCGCAACGGCGGGCCGCCGCGCGCGGCGCGACGCACCTCGCACTCGACGCGCCGTACGCAGCAGTCCGGCTCATCGATTTCTATCGCCGCGAAGGATTTCAACCGGTCGACGTGATGCGCTTTCCGGGACACAACCACGACAGCACGATCCTGTGCAAATCCGTCAGCGTCGGGAGCAGTCGCATCGTTGCCGGCGATACGGCGCAGTTCGACGTCACGCGGCACGTCGGAGCCGCTTCATGAAACACGACATGCCGAAGCGCGAGGGCGACGACGATCACACCCGGCTCGACGTCCGGCAGGCACGGTTGCGTGCGGCGCGGCGGCTGCGCGGTGTGTTGAAGCTGACGATTCTCACGATCGCGGTCGCCCAAGCGCTGGCGTTCGCGTTCGAAAGCCTGCTGGTGATGGCCGGCTTCGCGCCGGATGCCGCGACGGTGCTGCTGTTCCGCTTCGTCACGTGCGCGCTCGTCAGCTTCTGGCTGCAGGCGGACGCGTTGCGCGCCTATCAATACGCGGCACAACACGGGTTCGTCACCGTTCCCGGCGCGCACGGCGATCCGGCCGACATCGCGCCGCAGTGCCCAAAGCGCTGGCTCGTCATGTTGAGTCTTCAGCTCGACCCGCGCGGGTTGAATGGTGAGCGGATCAAGTAGCGGCCTGCGCACCGGTCGATGTCGATTGATATCGATCGCTTCGCGCATGAGTGAGTCGCAACGACACGTGAAGGCTCACGGTTGATGGTGCGGTTCGGCATGGCATCACATGGCGTGCGTAGCGCACGATCACGCGGCAAGTCACGAGGGAAGTGCCGGGAAGAGGGGGAGCAAGTGCCGAACGGCGTAATGGCGTGATGGCGGGAAGCGGGACGACTGCCGACAGGTGAAGTGAACGTGCGATTGCAGGTCACCGATGTGCGATCGTGTCGCGATTCGGCGCGCAAACACAGCTCCCGAATAATCTCACCTTGAGCGCGGCTTCGCGTGTTTCGACTCGAAAACGCAGACGTAAAACAAAGACGGGGCAGGCGGCAAACACGCCGCACCGCCCCTTCGGCACTCAGACCGTCCAGTCGAGAATCACCTTGCCGCTTTCGCCGGACAACATCGCGGCGAAGCCTTTCTCGTAATCGTCGGCCGCGAAGCGGTGCGTGATGATCGGCGACAGGTCGAGGCCGCTCTGCAGCATCGCAACCATCTTGTACCAGGTCTCGAACATCTCGCGACCGTAGATGCCCTTGATCTCGAGCCCCTTGAAGATCACCTGGTTCCAGTCGATCGCCGTCTGCGCGGGCGGAATGCCGAGCAGCGCGACCTTGCCGCCGTGGTTCATCGCCTCGAGCATGCTCGTGAACGCGCTCGGCACGCCCGACATTTCGAGGCCGACGTCGAAGCCTTCGGTCATGTGCAGGTCGGACATCACGTCGCGCAGCGACTCGCGCGCGACGTTGACCGCGCGCGTCGCGCCCATCTTGCGCGCGAGTTCGAGCCGATAATCGTTGATGTCGGTGATGACGACGTTGCGCGCGCCGACGTGCTTCGCGATCGCGACGGCCATGATGCCGATCGGACCCGCGCCGGTGATCAGCACGTCTTCGCCGACGAGGTTGAACGACAGGGCCGTGTGCGTCGCGTTGCCGAACGGATCGAAGATCGATGCGAGATCGTCGGAGATCTCCGGCGGAATCTTGAAGGCGTTGAACGCAGGAATCGCCAGATACTCGGCGAACGCGCCTTCGCGGTTCACGCCGACGCCGACCGTGTTGCGGCACAGATGCCGGCGCCCCGCGCGACAGTTGCGGCAGAAACCACACGTGATGTGGCCTTCGCCGGACACGCGATCGCCGATCGCGAAGCCGCGCACCTCCTGCCCCATCTCGACGATCTCGCCGACATACTCGTGACCGACGTGCATCGGCACGGGAATCGTCTTCTGCGCCCAGTCGTCCCACTTCCAGATATGGATGTCGGTGCCGCAGATCGCCGTGCGGCGGATCTTGATCAGCACGTCGTTGTGGCCGACTTCGGGGCGCTTCACGCGCGTGAGCGTGAGGCCGGGGCCGCGCTCGAGCTTTGCCAGTGCTTTCATGATCGCGCCTCCGTCAGATGATGCCGAGCGACTTGCCGACGCGCACGAACGCGGCGACCGTTCGGTCGATCTGCTCGGGCGTATGCGCGGCGCTCATCTGCGTCCGGATGCGCGCGCGGCCGCGCGGCACGACGGGGAACGAGAAGCCGATCACGTAGACCCCTTCGTCGAGCAGCTTGTCGGCCATGTTCGTCGCCAGCTGCGCGTCGCCGAGCATCACCGGGATGATCGGATGCGCACCCGGCACGAGCGTGAAGCCGGCTTCGGTCATCTGCTTGCGGAACCGCGCGCCGTTTTCGCGCACGCGCTCGCGCAGCTTCGTGCCTTCGTCGCTGCCGAGCAGCTCCAGCACCTTCAGCGATGCCGCGGCGATGCTCGGCGTGAGCGTGTTCGAGAACAGGTACGGGCGCGAGCGCTGGCGCAGGAGTTCGATGACCTCGCGACGCGCGGCGACATAGCCGCCCGATGCACCGCCGAGCGCCTTGCCGAGCGTGCCCGTGATGATGTCGACGCGGCCTTCGACGCCGCAGTGCTCGGGCGTGCCGCGGCCGTGCGTGCCGATGAAGCCGACCGCGTGCGAATCGTCGACCATCACGATCGCGCCGTAACGATCGGCGAGATCGCAGATGCCTTTGAGGTCGGCAATGATGCCGTCCATCGAGAATACGCCGTCGGTCGCGATCAGCTTGTGGCGAGCGCCCGCCGCGTCGGCTTCCTTGAGCTTTGCCTCGAGGTCGGCCAGGTCGTTGTTCTTGTAGCGGAAGCGCTTCGCCTTGCAGAGGCGAACGCCGTCGATGATGCTCGCGTGGTTCAGCTCGTCGCTGATCACCGCGTCGTTCTCGTCGAGCAGCGTCTCGAACAGCCCGCCGTTCGCGTCGAAGCAGCTCGAATAGAGGATGGTGTCCTCGGTGCCGAGAAACGCGGCCAGTGCGCTTTCCAGTTGCTTGTGCACGGTTTGCGTGCCGCAGATGAAGCGTACCGATGCCATGCCGAAGCCGTCCTGGTCGAGGCCGGCCTTCGCCGCGTCGATCAGGCGCGAATCGTTCGCCAGACCCAGATAGTTGTTCGCGCAGAAATTGAGCACGCCGGCACCGCCGGCGAGCCGCACGTCCGCCGCCTGGGGACTCGCGATCTCGCGCTCGGTCTTGTAAAAACCGTCCGCGCGGATCTGGTCCAGCGTCCCGCGCACCTGGGCGAGAAAGGCATCACGCATCGCAAAGCTCCTGACAGGGTTTCGCATTCCGCAACGCGCCACTCGTGGCGGCGGCGCAACGGCCTGCTACTGTTATAGTCGGTCGTTCGGTTGACCGCATTTATCCAATATTCCGAACTAGAATTCGAAATATCGAACAACTCTAAGCGAACGGAATCCAAATGGCAAGTTCCTCCGGTTCGCGGCGCACGCCTGCCAGCGCCGCACCGCAACCGCCGGCCGCCACGCCGCCGCGTGTCGGCGAGCAGATCCAGCGGCTGCGCAACGAACGCAAGCTGACGCTCGACGACCTGTCGCGCGCGGCCGGCGTATCGAAATCGATGCTCTCCGAGATCGAACGCGACAAGGCCAACCCGACGATCGCCGTTGCGTGGCGGTTGACGAACGCGCTCGGCATCACGCTCGACGAACTGTTCTCGCAGCCGAAGGCAGCCGAGACGATCCGCGTAGACGGCCCGCACGACATCCCGACGCTCGCCGGCCACGACGGCCGCTACCAGTTGCGCGTATGGGGCCCGATCGACCTCGCCGGCAAGTTCGAGTGGTACGAGCTGACGCTGCCGGGCGGCGGCGCACTGATATCGAACGCCCACGAGCCCGGCACGCGCGAGCACCTCACCGTGCTGCAGGGCGCGATGGAAATCGAAGCCGCGGCAGCCAGCCGGCGCCTGAAGGTAGGCGACACCGCGCGCTACCCGGCCGATGAGCCGCACGCAATCCGCAATCCCGGCAAGACCGAGGCGCGGGCATTGCTGATCGTGATCCATCGCTGACGGCGCGAATAGCTGGCCGAACGGCCAATTGCAGGCCAGTTGCGGAAAACACTGTATGTTTGTACAGTATACGGACATTCCGCCATGCATGGGCCGGAGCCGGCGCACCGAGGCGCCTGCCCGGTCGACAGGAGCCTGCAATGACAGAAGAACAAGATTTGGCCGCGCTCAGCTTCAAGGCTGCCGCGCACGACCTCGAGCTGATCGTCCGGCATATCGCCGGGCGCTACATCCACCAGCGCGTCCCGCTGACGTGGCGGCTGCTGCACGCCATCGAGGCCGAGGCGCTTGCCGATCTCGGCTTTGCCAGCCGGCACGAGGCCGGCATGCGTCAATTGTTCGAACGGCAGTTGGACATGACGTTTCCCGAAACGGACGATCCGATCGACTTCGGGCGCTCGAATGCGCTGCCCGCCGTATTTTCGTTCGCGGTTCTCGCCTATGAAGCAGCGTCAACTGCGTCGAACGACACGGCGTCGCACGGGCGCGTTCATCGCTCGTCCAAGGCGTGGGGTGACTGACTCCCAGCCCGGGCCGCTTCGTATGGCGGCCTTGTCCAGCCTCTTGCTGCCCGAGACGTTGCGGAAAGGGCTACCATATACGCAACTAACGGAATAAATCACATGTCTCTTCCCACCTCTCCCGACACCCCGGCACGCCCGGAAGAAACAGATCTGTTCGACCGCGGCGCATCCGACTGGATCGTCTCGCCGGAAGCCGCATTCGATGCCTGGCTGGCGATGCAGGACTATCGCCGCTCGTCAGCCGACGTCTATCGCGCGCAATGGGGCGCGTTTCTCACATGGATGCGCGCACACCAGAAGAATCTGGCCACGGTCGATACCGCAACCATCGCAAATTTCGTCGGCGAACTTCCGATCCGGAAAACCCAGCGAATGCGCTATTTGCGGCTGATCGAGCGCGTGCTCGACCACATCCGGCGCGCCGAATACGCGTCGACCAACCCGGCCCGGTTCATTGCTCAGGATGGCGAAGCGAACTGGCGCAAGGCGCGCGATAACGAACCGACCGGTTTCCTCACGCCGGCCGAGCGCGCGACGTTGCTCGCGTACCTGTTTTCGCCAATCGGCGTATCCGGTTCCGCGTACTGGAAAGAGCGGCGCGACCGCGCGCTCGTTGCCGCCTTTCTCGGTGCCGGCATCAAAACCGGCGAAGCGCGAGCGCTCACCATTAGTTGCATCAATACGAGTGGAACGTCACTGCAGATCGAGTCGACACATCCGGATTTCGCACGCGAAACCCACCTGGCATCGTTCGCGATCGCCCTGCTGGAAGCCTGGCTCACCGAGCGCAAGCGCCAGGATATTCCGGGGGAGCTCGTGTTCCCGGCATCCCATGCCGGGCGGCCGATGCACAAGGCGACGATGCTGCGCGCGATCGACGCAATCGTCGAATCCGCCGGGCTCACGTCGTCACGCACCGCGCGCGCGAGCCCGCAAACGCTGCGCAATACCTATGCGGCTGAACTGTTCGAACACGACGTGCCGCCCGAACGGGTCGGCAAATGGCTGGGCTTCATGCGGCCGATCTCGTCGAACCGCTTGCATCGTGCATGGAAGAACTGGCGTGACGGGCTGGCCGACGGCAACGGTGACGCGTCCGATAGCGACGAAACTCACTGATCACTCATTGGCTGCTCACGCGAAGCGATCCGTGAGCAGCCTTGTGTAGCGTAGCCTCACCGTTTCACAGCTCCCGAAAAACCTCACCTCAAGCTTCCCGGATCGTCTCACCTGTGTGGCGCGGCCTATGCTGGCGTCACGTGTGCGCGAATCGCGCGACCGCTTCGAAGCGGGACGGCCATGCGCCCGAAGCATGCTCGCACTCGGGGCAGGCCACTTCGAAACCTTCTTCGCCGTGTGACAGCTCCGGCTCACCGTCGCAATGCGGACAATGGGCCGGCACCGGAATCTCCTGATCCAGCGAGGTGCCGATCGCGGCGAATGCCTCCGCATCCAGTTGCCCGGCATCGGCCAGGCGGCGGATCAGCGCGGCGATTTCCGGATTCATGCCGCGGCTCGCGCGCAACGAACTCACTTCGCGCGTCGCACGTTCCAGTTCATCACCCTGGCTGCGCAACTGTTCTTCGAGCCGGTCGGCGCGTGCCTTGGCCGAACTGAGTTGCTGCAGGAAATCGAACTCCTTGCGTTGAACGTCGCGCAAACCGCTCTGGTAGGACGACGCCATGCTGCGCAACGAATCCAGCTCGACCAGCATCGGCTTGACGCGGCGTTCGGCTTCGGCCACTGCGTCCTTGATTTGCTGCGCGTAGTGCTCGGTGCGCTGCTGCAGTTCGGCCTGCAGCGCATCGATGCGATCGCGCAGCGTCGCATTTTGCGTCTGCTCGGCTTCGACGCGACCGGCGGCCGCGGCCAGTTCCTTCTCCAGTCGGGCGACTGTGGCGAGCAGCGTCGCTTCGCTGGCCGAACCGTGCGTCGTTTGCGACGCGAGCTGGATCTCGAGTTCGGTCACACGAGCCTGCAACTGCTCGTTTTTCGCTTCGCCACGCGCGAGCGCGCCTTCGAGCGTCTCCTGGCGGACGGTTGCGTCGCGCAACCGCTGTTCGGCCTCGGCAATGCCGGCGCGAACCTGCTCGCGATCTCCATCGAGACTGTCCCGCGCGGCTTTCAACGCTTCTTCATAGAGTGCGCCGAGCAATGCCCCCGCCTTTTCCTCGACGGCTTTCGGGATGGCGGCACCGTCGAGCCTGATTTTGGAGGCGGAACGGATGCGCTCCCAGAAATGGTCGATGTCTTTCGGGATATCGCTGGCGCTGCCGGTCTGGGTGAGATCGCGAACGTTGGCAGCCGACGGCCTGATGCCGAGATCGAAGAACAACCGCTTGCATGCGTGGAGCGACAGTTCCTGCCGTCGTGCACCGTTCGCACGCAGCGATTCCAGTTCGTCCCGAATGGCTTGGCGTATGTCGTCCAGGGTCATCGCTGTGCTCACAGACATTGAAATGTTGCAATCATAACGAAATACGTATCTATTGATACTTGTTTCAGCTTGCCGTTGTGAATTTACGTCGCTTTGCACAGAAATCAGGTCTGTGAGCCAATCCGGACGACTGTGGTCCAGGATCCCGTGAAACAAAGCGAAGAAAGTCAGCCAAGTCCTTGTCTCGCAAGCATTTTCCTGCAGACCCCGAATTTCGGCATTTGTTTCACATGACAGCGGATCCGATTGCCTGTCGGTGTTCAGGGGTTGGGGTGTCTGTGGAAAACTCGTCAGCCGATGTCTTGAGAGTATTAGAAGTAAACACCCTTGAACCCTTAGTTAAAAACGTTAACGCCACGGCACAGCCTTATGCTGCAAGGCTTTCCGGCCGACAAGGTGAAGTTTTACGGGAGCCAAGGTGATCTTCTGCGGGAGCTGACGTGATTGGGTTCAGGGAGCTGCGTGAGCCGTTGCGGGAAAGGTCGTGAGCGGATTCGGGATCACAGTGAAACACGAGATTTGCCAAAGGTGAGGTTTTTCGGGGCCTCACAGCCACAGAACCCGCGCGGTGCCTGACTGCACAGTTTTCTGCCTGTGCAGACATAGGTGAGAATTTGCGGGACCTTCTTCGCGCCCCGATTCTGCCCATCTTTTAGGCAGTTTTTCCGAAAGGTGAGGTTTCACGGGACTCCACGGGTGTTTGGTGTGAGGATTTCCGGGAAACGACCGCCATTTTGCACCGCAAAGGCGCTCGTGGGGGCCGGTGAAGCCCTAAAGGTGAGGCTTTTCGGGAGGGAAATCCGGGTTTTCCTGCCCGGATCCCCTTGAGGTGAGATTTTTCGGGGCCCCGATCATAGGCTGTGATTCCGGCCACAGGTGAGACTTTTCGGGAATGGAATTTGCCCGAAAAATGGTCAAAGGTGAGGTTTTTCGGGACCTGTGAGCGGCTGAATTCGTCGAAAAGCCCGCCAGGACTGGAAGACATCTCATTTTTGCTGTGCCACTTTTTGGCACAGGTGAGATTTTTCGGGGCCTGACATGAGGTTGTCGCATGAAGGAATTTGGTCGAAAGGTGAGGCTTTTCGGGGGATGCCGGCGACGCACAGCCAAATGCCTTCTGTGCATAAGTATCGGAAGGCATTGGGATTTTTGATACCGAGGCGGTTACGGTGAGGTTTTTCGGGAGTCATTCCCGTGCCTGGGGCGGCACAGCGATTTTTAGGTAAGGTGAGCCTTTTCGGGAGGCCTTGGTAGTGAATCCCGCGCGTGTCGGGCATTCGCCGATATCCGGACAAATGAAGACACTGTGCTTGAGGTGAGTATTTTCGGGACCCGATACGGTTGGTGCGCTGTACAATGCGCGCCCGGGCCGGCAAAGCACGCCTGATCGGGTCGCGCGGGCCGGTTTCGCAGGCGTCTTTCGGGAAGTCGGATCCGATTCCGATTACCCGGTAAGTCACGCCTGTACATGCATACAGGCCGATGGAGGGCGATCGGGAGGCGCGCCGACGTGGGATCGCAACGCTGTGCCGAACGCACAGCTGCGCAGTCGTAAAATTACGACAAATCGAAAGGTGAGCCGATACGGGAGCTCATTCCGCACGTGTCGTGCACAGGTGAAATTCTGTGAATCGGCGCATCCCGCAGCACGTCTGGACGAGTCCGGAACGCTGCAAATCCGGAGCGGTGAGGGTTTTCGGGAGCGCCTGGGGTGAGTGCCGTTTTGCACGCGCACTTCACCCGCTATGGTGAGCATGTCGTTCTGGACGCACTTCACCGCAGGCGCTATCCTTCCGGGAAACTTCTCCTCCGACCCGACGTATGGCCACGACGAAGCGCGCCAAGAAAACCGATGTGGATGTGGTGAGTGCCAGTTCAGCCGAATTGCGGAAGGCCGTCGAGGCGATCGCAATTCAGCCGAAGAGCGGCAAGATCACGCTCCTCACTCGCAAGCTGTTCAATGTCCTGCTGGCCGTGGCGCAGCAGGCCGACGACTCGGGCGATACGTATCGCGCGCTGCTGTCGGACATCGTTGCCAACTCCGCCTTTGATTCGAACGACACCGCGCTGGTGAAGGAACACCTGCGCCGTATGGTGTCGGTGCAGGTCGAATGGAGCACGGGGACGTCGAGCCAGAAGCCGGGCCGCAAGTGGGGGATCTCGACGCTGATCGCCGATGCGGAAATTCTCGAGGATCCGGCGACCCGCCGCGTGTGGGTCGAATTCTCGTTTGCGCCGAAGATCAAGAAGAAGCTGCTCGACCCGGTCCAGTATGCGCGTCTGAGCCTGCAGTTCCAGAGCCAGCTGCGCAGCAGCGCCGGTCTCGCGCTGTACGAAATCTGCGTGCGCTACCTGACGAACCCGAGCCACCTGACGATGCGCGAGCCGTGGGAATGGTGGCGGCCGATCCTGTCGGGCACGCCCGACACGGAAGCCGGCGACGAGGCGAAGCGCGAGTACAAGTACTTCAAGCGCGACTATCTGCGTCCCGCGATCGCGGAAGTCAACGCGGTCACCAACATCTTCGTCGAGCTGATCGAGCACCGTGAAGGGCGCCGGGTTGCGGAGATCCAGTTCCGCGTGACCGAACGCAAGCAGCCGATGCTCGCGCTCGACGAACACCCGAATGTGTTCGACAGCACGCTGGTCGACCGGATGGTGAAGCTCGGAATTCCGTTGAAGGAAGCGCAGACGCTCTATGCGGACAGCGAGGAGAACCGCATTCGTGCCGCACTGCAGATGACCGAGCAGCGGATGCGCAGCACCACGCTGCCGCCGGTGCGCAGCGCGCCGGCGTTGTTCAAGGATGCACTGAAGAAGGGTTATGCGCCGCCGGTCGAGTCGGTCGACGCGCTGCCTTCCGGCACGCCGTCCCCGAAGATTGCAGCGGCCCAGCCGGACGATCTGAAGGCGCGCCTGCTGAGCGAGTTCGCGGCGTTCCGCCGCAAGGAAGCGAAGGTGCTGTACGAAGAGCAGGGCGACGCGGAGCGCGAAGTGGCACGCGAGTCGTTCGAATCAGAGGCGCTGCCGACGATGGGCACGCATCTGCGCGATGACTGGCGCAAGCGCGGCCTCGATTCCAAGCTGGCCGAGACGGCCTTCTTCGACTGGCTGGCCCAGAGGACCTGGGGCGAGCCGACGGACGGCGACCTGCTGTCGTTCACGCTGAATCAGTCGCGGGCCGCCTGAGGCCTGCTCAGGCCCGCTGACGGGCCGCCGCCGGCCCCGCCCTCGATTGGCGGGCCCGGCGTCCTCACCAGGCCCTGCCGGCCGTTTCCATCACTCCGACAACAGCATCCGCTCGAGCTGCTCGAGGATCGCGTCGCGCTTGTCCTTCGGGAGACCGCGCAGGCGCAATTCGATACGATCTTCGCCATACGACTTCAGGTCGCCGACCGACTTGCCGCCGAGCTTGATCTCGAGACGCTGCGCATAGCGCTGACGGCCCGTGGCCTTCGGCGTTTCCTGCGCCGCGACGCGGCCCTTGACGATGTCCGACACCTGGCGCGTGCTGAGATCGTCGGACACGATCTTGTTGATCAGCCGCAGCGTCGCCTCGGTGCCGCGCGCATTGTGATATCGGCCGACCTGATACGCCATGTTCGAACCGAAGCGATCAGGGCGCGCGACCATTTCCTGCATGATCGCTTCCGGCAGCTTGCCGATCGACAGTGCGACGGCCACCGTCGATTCGTCGAGGCCGAGGTGCTCGGAGAGCTCCTTCTGGCTCTGGAAATGCTTGTCGTCGAGGAAGCGGCGCCATACGACGGCGTTGTCGAACACCGTTTGTGAATCGCGCTGGACGTTGAGATCGTAGCCGAGCTTGTAGCTCTGGATGCCGATCGGCACGTCGATCACGATCGCCTTGACCGATTCCTTGTTCGCTTCCTTCAGTGCCCGCACGCGGCGGCCGCCGTCGCTGACGAAATACGTGCCCGGGTTCTCATAGTCCGGAATCACATGGATCGCCTGCTGCTGCCCTTGCTTGGCGAGGTTGACCGCGAGTTCGGCGATCGACGACTTCAGATAGAAGTGCCGCGGATTGAACGGGCTATGCTTGATCGCCTTCAGCGGCAGCTCGATCACCTGCCCCGGTGCATAGCGGTTCTCGAGACGCCACGCGCGATATTGCGCCGATTCATCGATCGACGGATCGAGCGTGAGTTCAGGAGCGGACGGCGGCGCGATGTCTTTCTTTGCCGACTTGGTCGGTGCCGGAGTGGGCGTCTCGGACTTGACGATGCCGTCGATCGCATTGAGTCGATCAAGCGCCGTGCGCTTCTCGCTCGTCGTGATATCCGGGCGCGCTTGGAATCCTTTGGCAAATTGGGAGGGTTTCATGTGACTCCTTTGTGCGCATAAAGTCAGGGCAGCATGGCGACGATTTCGTCGGCGCATGCGCGAATTTCTGCGGCGGCCAGCTTACCGCCACGATCGTTCATCTGCAGCACGGTCTGACCGAGCGCCATCGCCTGCTTGTACGCCTCCCGGGTCGGGATCTGCGTTTTCAGCAACGGGAAGCCGAGTTCCTCGAGCGCACGCTTGAGCTCGCGGGTCAGCATGCGCTTCTCTTCGGTCTTGTTCAGCAGGAAGACGGCGCGGAGGTCTTCGTTCATGACCTGCGCCTGCTGGATCAGTTTGACCAACCCGACGCTCGACCAGTAATCCGCCGGCGACGACGACGTCGGGATCACGGCAATCGATGCGGCCAACAGGACCACGCCCGATACCTTCTCGGTGATCGACGGCGGGCAGTCCACGACGATGATGTCGTAGTCGTTGATGAACTTCTTGATCTCGCGATGGATCTGGCCATCGGCTTCGGCCAGGTTGACGACCGGAAACGGAATGCCGGTGTCGCTGTCGCCGGATGCGCTCGACCAGTGAACCAGTGTGTTTTGACGGTCTGCGTCGATGACGAGGACGCGCTTCCCTTTTTCATGGAACGCGGCACCGAGGTGCATGGCAATCGTGCTTTTGCCGACGCCACCTTTTTGTTGAGTGACTGCAATGATTTCCGCGGCCAATTTTCACTCCTATTTTGGTCGTTGGAATTCTACAGGACGATATTTGGATTTCAATGAAATTGTCGTTCGACAACTACGTATTGGCCATTTGGGCTATCGGTTTATGCGCATAAACGAACCGACGATGGATGATGACTCGATCGCATGGTGAGGCGGATGGCTGAGAGGTCGGTGAGCGACTCGGTGGGGTTCCAAGTGGTGCCGTCGGTGTGAGTAGCGAGTTGCCGCGCGTGCCGTGTGCACTGCCCTATCGCTCGATGAGGTAGCCTCGGCTGAGAGCTGGAGAGTTTGTGCGCATAAACTCTCCGCGGAAACCGTGGCGCGGGATCGTGCCGGGAGGGCAGGCGCTTCTGATCGTAGGTGTGAGTGGTACACCCTGGCTGGGTATGCAGCATCGAGGTATGCCACTTGACCTGCGTACGTCGACCCAACGCGCTATCCAGGCGCTACGTTTATGCGCATAAACCGCGAGCGATAGATGGCGAGTAACGAAGGTCACCTCCCGACCGCACCGGAATCCAGTGCCGGGCGACTGACTTGCGGGGCAGAATACCGACGCAGCAATCCCACCGAGCAGGCATCACACCGAGCAGGCATCACACCGAGCAGGCATCACACCGACGCGCCTGCATTCACCGCTCCGCGAATTGCGAGGTCCCCGTGCTCGGCAGTCGCCCGCTTTATGCGCATAAACCGGCCGTCCTACGAAGCCACCGGCTACACCCCTTGCAGACCGAACCCCACCGTATTGGCCACACGTGCAGACCTTTATTCATCATCCCGCGATTGAGTCCCGCTCGCCTTTATGCGCATAAACCCACCAATTCATTGAAGCGCATTCCGACCAACACTCCCCTCTCGCGATCCATCGCACCGCCTCATCCACGTGGCGTTACGAAGCAGCGAATCCGCGCCCGATCTCCCGATTCCTCGTCGCCTGCCCCACCAAGCCCCCAATACAGACTGGCTACAATACAGGGCTCTACCTTCCAGGCCTGAATGATGATCACGATCTACCACAACCCCCGATGCTCGAAGTCACGCGAGACGCTTGCGTTGGTCGAGTCGCTGAATACCACCGGTGCGCCGTTGAATGTCGTCGAGTACCTGAAGACGCCGCCGACGGTCGAGGAACTGGAAGCGCTGCATCGGCAGCTTGGCCGCCCGGTTCGCGACATGCTTCGCGACGGTGAGGAGCCATACAAGGCGCTGAATCTGGCCCGCACCGATCTGACCGATGCGGAAGCCTATGCGGCAGTTGCCGCTCATCCGATTCTGCTGCAGCGACCCATCGTCGTTTATCGCGGCAAGGCCGCCATCGGCCGCCCGCCCGAATCGGTGCAGGCGCTGTTCGAATAATTCTTGCCCGTCGTATTTTTCTGATTGCGTCAGCCCGGCGCAAGCACTAGCACTAGCGCGAGCATCGGCAATCGAAGCCCGCTCGCTCGATCACCGGGCTGCACGCGACCACGGCCCTCACGATCGCCGTCACGCGATCCGGGCCTAGCCTTCCCCGGACGACACTCCGTCATCATCCGGGGCAGGCCCCCGCCCCGCCGCCGCTTTCGCGGCCGTCCGCAGCAGCGCGATCTGTCCGCGATAGGCCCTGCAGCCACTACAGGTCGGCAGGTGTATGCGCACCTGCAGGCGCTCATGCAGGGTCAGATGGCGGTCGAGCGCATCCGACAGCAGTCGCGTCACGTCAGTACATTTCCCCGGCAGCATCTTCGGTCGTCAGTCCTTGTTCGCTCAGGCAGGTTCGCAGGCGCGTGCGCGCCCGGTAAAGCAGCACGCTGCAATGATTCGTCGTCAGCGTCAATTCGCTGCAGATGTCCGTCATTTCGAAGTCGAGGAATTCGCGCATCATGAACACGCGCCCGATCTGCTCCGGCAGATGATCGAGGCAGGCCTCGAACAGCGTCCAGAACTGCTGCTGCTGCAACAGCGTTTCGGGGCGTGGCCACGGTCGCGGCTTCGCATGCGCGGCCCAGTGCCCGTTTTCCTTGAACAGCTCGCGATCGAGCACCGACTCGCCGTCGAGCTCGGCATCGAGCGCGGACAAGCTCACCGTCCGCTGCCGCGCGCGCAGCACGTCGATCAGCTTGTTGCGCAGGATGCCGAACACCCAGGTCTTGTGCGCCGACAGCCCCGCGAAATCGCCCGCATGCGACCACGCGGCGGCGAGCGCTTCCTGCACGGCGTCTTCGGCCGCATCGGCATCACGGAGCTGGAGCCGCGCGAAGCGCAGCAGGTCGCGCCGCAATTGGGCGAGATAAACGGGATCGTCGAAGGCGGACGGCATGGATGGGTTGCAAGTGTCTCGAGGCGATCGCGCGTGCGCCACAGGGCAGGCGCATCGCAGTGCGAGCAGCTTACTGGGCGCGGTGCCGGCCTGCAATGCATGTTCCGACACGAATTCACGAAACCGGCCGGCGCGCTGCGCTATGCTTGCCGAACCCTGTGTCGCGTGTCGGCAACGACCCGCGGTAGGCAATCTGTAACGTCAGAACATCACGGCCGAGTTATCCACAATTTCTGTGGAAAACCTTGTGGAAAGTCGGCCGGACGGCCCCGTGGGGCGGTTCGCGGGCTGGCTTGCCTATAAACAGACCTTTGTCGCCCGTTCGGAAGCAATCGATCCGATTCCTCACTCACCGGAAGGAGAATGCCATGTCCTATCGCATTGCTGTGGTCGTCGGCAGCCTGCGTCGCGCTTCGTGGAACCGCGCGCTCGCACACGCCGTGATCTCGCTCGCGCCCGCCGATTTCTCGTTCGAGTTCGTCGAGATCGGCGAGCTGCCGCTGTACAGCCAGGACTACGACGCGGATTTCCCGGAAGTCGCGAAGCGCTTCAAGCAGTCGATCGAGGCCGCCGACGCGCTGCTGTTCGTCACGCCCGAGTACAACCGCTCGATTCCGGGCGTGCTGAAGAATGCGCTGGACTGGGGCTCGCGCCCGTGGGGTTCCAACTCGTGGGCGGGCAAGCCGGGTGCCGTGCTCGGCACGTCGCCGGGTGCGACGGGCACCGCGCTCGCGCAGCAGCACCTGCGCAACGTGCTCGCGTATCTCGACGTGAAGACGCTCGGGCAGCCCGAGATGTTCATCAAGCACGATCCGGCACGCATCGACGACCAGGGCCAGATCGTCAGCGAAGACACCCGCAAGTTCCTGCAGGGCTTCGTCGATCGCTACACGGGCTGGGTGCGCTTGCTGAAGTCGGCCTGAGCGCCACACCCGATCACGCCGCCGGCACCGGCGCGGGCCCGCACGCAGCGGGTCACGTGCCTGCGTGCCGCGCGTGTTGTGCATCGCGCGCTTCACGGATGCCCAGCAGGATCTCGTCGAGCAGCGCGATGTCGAACGGCTTCGACAGCACGCGGACGTTGACGGTGCGCGTGCGGTCGAGCTCCTCCGCGTAACCCGTGACGAGTATCACGGGCAGTTTCTCCGGCCGCTGTTCGACCGCTTCGGCGAGGTCGATGCCGTTCAGGCTGCCCGGCATGTGGATATCCGAAATCACGAGATCGAACGCGTCGTTCGCGGCCGCGCCTTCGATCAGGCGCAACGCGTCGTCGGCGGTGGGCGCGTAGGTCACGCGGTGCCCGAGCAGCGACAGCAGCGCTTCGGTGCCGGCCGCGACTTCGCTGTTGTCCTCGACGAGCAGCACGTGCAGCCCGGCGAGCGCCGCCGCCCCCGCATCGTGCGCGACCGCCGGCGGACGCGCGACGACATCCTCGACGCGTGCGCGCGGCAGGTAGAGGCGCACCGACGTGCCGGCGCCGACCGCGCTGTCGATCGTCGCGAGGCCGCCCGAGCGTTCGCAGAACGCGAACACCTGCGGCAGGCCGAGCCCCGTCCCCATCCCCTGCGCCTTCGTCGTGAACAGCGGCTCGAACGCGCGCGCGAGCACGTCGGGCGCCATGCCCGAACCCGTATCGTCGAGCGAGATCTGCACGAAATCGCCGGTGAGCGGAAAGCCGTCCTCGCGACGCAGCGTCACGTTGCGCGCGCCGACCGTGAAGCGGCCGCCGGTCGTCATCGCGTCGCGCGCGTTGACCGCGAGGTTGATCACCGCGAGCTCGAGCTCCGCGACGTCGACGCGGATCGGCCAGACACCGGGCTCGATCGCGACGACCAGCGACGATTTCGAACCGAGCGATGTCTTCAGCAATTCGCGGCACGTGTCGACCCATTGTCCGACGTCGATCGTTTCGTTGTGCAGCGGCTGCTTGCGCGCGACACCGAGGAGCTGGCGCGTGAGCGACTGCCCGTTCTTCAGCGCGCGTTCGATCGCACCGAGTTCCTTGTCGAGATGCTGGACCCCGCGCCGCCGCGCGATCTGCACGTTGCTCGAGATGATCATCAGCAGGTTGTTGAAGTCGTGCGCGACACTGCCGACGAGGTTGCCGAGCGCCTGCATCTTGCGCGACTGCCGGTACGCCGATTCGATCGAGCGCCGCATCGACGCTTCGGCCTGCCAGCGGTCCCACGCCTCCTCTTCCGCTTTCAGCCGCTTGAGCGACAGCCAGATCACGGACCACAGCGCGACCGACGGCGCGAACATCGAGAGGAACAGCACGCTCAGGTGTTCGTACCATTCATGCCAGATCGCCGATGTGCGGTACGAGCACGTCACGTAGACGGGATAGCTGCCGACCTGGCGATACGCGACGATTTCGCTGCTCGCGCCGTCGTGGCGCACGCGCACGACGCCGGCGCGCGGATCGTTGCGCGCGTCGCCGAACGTGATCGCGCGATCGGTGTGCGCGAGTGCCGGCGGCGGCGGATACGACGCGATCACCGCGCCGTCCGAGCGCGCGAGCGCCATCGTCATCGGCGTGCTCGCTCCGCCGAGCAGGTCGCGGTAGAACGCGTTGAAATACGACGACTTCAGCGCGATCGACACCATCCCGGCGAACGAACCGTCGCTATGGCGCCGCGCGACGCCCGTGTTGAACACGGGAATGTTCTCGAGCTTGAGCGGCCCCATCATCAGCCGCGAGATGTGTTCGATGACCTTGCCGTCGCGGATGCCGGCGAAGTCGTCGCGGTTCGCGATCGACGCATAGGGCGCCGGATAGTAGAGGCTGTTCGCGAGCAGCATCCCGCTCGCGCCGAAGATCGACACGGCGGCCACCTGCGGATAGCCGCCGCCGATCGTGTTCAGCGCTTCATGGATGTCGGACTCCCGGTTGCGCACGGTCGCGTCGTCCATGTCCTGCACGAGATCGACGATGCGCGCATCGAGCGTCTCGCTCAGGTCGAACACCTTGAGCGCATGCTCCTCGGCCACCCGCACCGTGCGCATCGTCACGTCGCTTGCAGCGGCCTCGCGCGTCTTCAGGTCGTTGTACGCCATCACCACGACGTAGATGCACGGCAGCACGATCGCCGCGACGAGCAGCACGATCAGCGTCACGCGACGCACCGCGAAATCGTGCTCGGGCGCACCGGACGCATAGGTGCCGTCGTCCTGCCAGTCGTCGGCGGGTGGAGAGGCGGGAGCGTGGGAATCGGCGGGCCGGTCGGACGTCATCGAGGAAGCGGGTGAAGCGGAAGTGTCTGCCATCATAAACGAGTTGCGACGGCCCGCTGCGCGGCCCCGGACGTCAGCCATCCTGTCGATTTCGACAGGGGAAATTGTCAGATTGAAAACGCGACGAATCCGGCAGCGCAAACGTACACAAGGAAAAATTTTGCGTACTTATCTCGAAAATGGTCGTGGCTGTTTTCGGAATGGCGCGTGTTCGGACCAATTCTGTTCGAAATGGTGAAAATGGCGAGTTGCATCGCCTCCGGTTTACTCAGAGAATCGCGCCTTGCTTTCCCTATGACAGATATATGCGCCCGCCGGTGTTCGCCGCGCGGTGCGTCGCGCGCACCCGCGCCGCGGCGCCCGCGCGCGGCCGCCAGACGGTTGCCCGCACCCGAACGCATGGCGCCTAAAGAAGTGCGCCGCGCGGTCGTTAACGCGAGAGAGACCATTCCGTATACCGCATCGCCCCATGCCTTTGCCGATTGTAATTGCCGACGATTCGCTGCTCGCTCGCAAACTTCTGACAAAGGCGCTGCCGGGAGGCTGGGACGTCGAAGTCGCGTATGCCGCGAATGGTCGAGAGGCTCTGGCGCTCTATCGTGACGGCAAAGCTTCCGTGATGTTTCTGGACCTGACGATGCCCGACATGAGCGGATATCAGGTTCTCGAGACACTGCGCCACGAAGATCTGAACACGTTCGTGATCGTGGTATCCGCCGATATTCAGCCGCAGGCGCAAGCACGCGTGCGCGAATTGGGCGCGATCGCATTCGTAGCCAAGCCCGTGACGTCGGAGGCATTGCTGCCCATTCTCAAGGAGTATGGGTTGTATGCCTGACTCGGTGTTCACGGCGGAGCAACGCGACGCGTTGCAGGAGATCGCCAACCTCGCAATGGGCCGCGCCGCCGCGCGGCTCGCGTTGTTGCTCGAGCACTTCATCGAGCTGTCGGTGCCGCGCGTGCGGGTCGTGAAAGCGACCGACGCGGGTGACGCGCTGCGCGAGATGACGGGCATTCACGACAACGTGACCGCCGTGCGCCAGGGTTTTCGTTCCGACATCAAGGGCGAAGCGATCGTGTTGTGCCGCACCGCGAGCATCGCGCGGCTCATGTCAGTCGTCGACCGCACGTTCGGCGATGGCGTGTACGGCGGGATGGCGACACCCGACGAAGTCGTGTTCGACGTCGCGAACGTGCTGATGGGCGCGTGCGTCGCGTCGATCCTCGACGAGCTCGGCCGCAAGCCCGTGTTCTTTCCGCCGGGGCTGCTCGGCGCAAACGTGTCGTTCGACGACGTATTCCAGCCGACCGAGCTGGCATGGAGCGTGGCATTGCTGCTGGAAGTGAACTTCGGGCTCGAGGACCACGCGTTCCGGGCCCACTTCGTGATGCTGATGGCCGAGGATTCGATCCGGCTGATGGGCGACGCGCTCGACGCGTTGCTGTCCGCGCTATGACGGCCGCCACCTCGTCGCTGAGCGACCTCGTGATCGAGCGGGTGGGCTTCGGCCTGTTCGTGCTCGACCGCGCGATGACCGTGCTGATGTGGAATCGCTTCATGCAGGACCACAGCGGCATCCCCGCCGCGGACGTGATCGGCCGCAACCTGTTCGACTGTTTTCCCGACCTGCCGCGCGCGTGGCTGTCGCGCAAGCTCGAGAGCGTGTTCCAGCTCGGCAGCTTCGCGTTCAGCTCGTGGGAGCAGCGGCCCTACCTGTTCCGCTTCGAGCACGACCGGCCGATCACGGGGGGCGTCGACTACATGCAGCAGGACTGCACGTTCATGCCGCTCACGCGCGGCCGCGACGTCGAAGCCGTGTGCGTGACGATCTCGGACGTCACGCATGTGAGCGTGATGCAGCGCGAGCGCGAGGAAGCGGTCGCGAAGCTGCGCGAGCACGCGAATCGCGATGGCCTGACCGGCATCGCGAACCGGCGCTTCTTCGAGGCGCGGCTCGGCGACGAATTCGCGCGCTGGCAGCGCTACGGCGGCGACATGTCGGTGCTGCTGTTCGATCTCGACCACTTCAAGACGATCAACGACCGTTTCGGGCATGCGGCCGGCGATGCCGTGCTGCGCGAGACCGCGCGTCGCGTCGCGTCGATCGTGCGCGCGCAGGATACGTTCGGCCGTTTCGGCGGCGAGGAATTCGCGCTGCTGCTGCCGTGCACGAATCTCGACGAGGCGATGCTGGTGGCCGACAAGGTGCGCGATGCGATCGGCAGCGTGCCGGTCGATGCCGAGGGGGTCAGCGTGCCGGTGACGGCGAGCGTCGGCGGCGCGTGTGCGAAGGCGGGCGCGCCGTCCAGCGATGTGCTCGTCAACGAGGCCGACGCCGCGCTCTATCGCGCGAAGCGGCTCGGGCGCGATCGGTCGGTCGCGTATGCATAGGTAGCGCATCCGCCCCGCGGTGCGTGGCGCGGATGCCCTGGGCGCGTGCCGCGCTCAGCTTTTCGCGATGTCGGCCAGTACGCCGGCGAGCACGGCCGGCTGCGACATGAACGGCGAATGGCTGCTGTCGAGCTGGTGCACGTGGGTCGGGTTGCCGGGCGCGAACGCGTCGGCTTCGTCGATGAAGCGCTGCTGCAGCGCGGGCAGGATCACGCGATCCTGCAGGCACTTGATGTAGTGACGATCGATCGCGCCCCAGCGTGCGGCCGTCGTCGGGATCGCGGTCGCGAACGGCGCGGCCGGCACGTCGCAGCTCATCAGGTTCGCGACGGCCTCGAAGTCGGCCTGCGGCACGTCGTCGTACAGCGCGCGCTTCGCGAGGTCGCGATACGCGGCGTCGCCGCTGCGCGGATCGATGCGCAGCGCACCGGCGACGCGCGGGCTCGCCAGCATCAGCGGGCCGAGCATTTCACCCTTGTTTTCAGGTGCGCGCACGTAATCGAGGCCCGGCACGCCCGACGCGGGCATGAAGGCCGCGAGATAGACGATCTTCGCGATCTTGTCCGGCGCGCGTTCGGCGGCCGCCGTGATCGCGAGGCCGCCCATGCTGTGCCCGACGAGCACGACCTTGCCGTGGCCGAGCGCGTACGCGTCGTCGACCGCCTGCATCACCTGCGTGGCGTAATCGTCGAGCGTCGTGTTCGCGACCGGCGACGGCTCGGCGCCGAACGCGTCCTTGTCGAGCGGGCGTGCGAAGTAGGAAGCGGGAAAGCGGGCATGGATGCCGTGCGCGGGCAGGTCACGCGCGATCGACAGGTGGCCGCGCGCGGCCAGCGCGGCCGCGACGTGCGCGTAGCACCACGCGCCGTGCCAGGCGCCGTGCACGAGCACGAAAACGGGATGATCGGACTGCGGGGTGGCGCTTGCGTTCGTCTCCATGGTGTCCGGGTCTTCAGATCTTGAGAAAGGTGTCATCTTAGACGAACCTGTATGCGCCCAGACGGGCCGGATTCGATCTGTCCCTCTTGTCTCGTACAGGCCACATTTCGTTCGTATCTGATTTGAATTTATCGCGAAGCACGCTACTTTGTTGCTTTGCCTGCGATTGCGCCCCATGAACGTCGACTATCTCTTCTACCGGAGGCCGGACAAGCCCGGCCCCTATTCGCTCGACGACCTCGGCGACATCGCGCCGCCGATCGGCCCGGGCGACCTGGTGCGTGCGGGCATCGCGCGCGTGTTCGCGCAGATCGACTGGCAGGAATCGCCCGATGTGCCGGGCGCGTGGTTCGGCACGGGCGGCGCGACATTCCAGTTCACCGCGGAGCCCGACGGCCGCGTGACGAGCTTCATGGGCTCGCGCCTCGAACGCCGCTCGATGCTGCAGCTCACCCGCGAAATGGGGCTGATTGCGCTCGACCTGCAACGCGACATCGTTTACGGCTGACGCGCCGCCGGCGCCGGGGCCAGCCCGGGCCGGCCAACGGCTTCCGGCATGCCGCCGCACGCGGCGCGTGTCCGCCATCGAACTTCAAAGATTGCTATACTTTCGCCCAATTCCGGCTTCCGGCCGGTAATTTGTGCCTGTCTGCGTCGATCGTTCGCATATCTCGCACGCATTTGACACCCTGACCATCCCAGCCGGGCATGGCTTCTTCAATCGCCCCGCGTGGGTGTCTCCGTGGAGCTTGTCTTGGCCGTTTCCAATTCCGTCGTGGACGAACAAGAAACCGACGCCGCTGCCGTCACATCGGGCAGTTCTTTCTATCTTGCGATGCGCATCCTGCCGGCCGTGCAGCGCGATGCGATGTTCCAGGTCTACGCGTTTTGCCGCGCGGTCGACGACATCGCCGACAGCGACCTGCCGCGCGCCGAGCGCAACGCGGGCCTCGACCGCTGGCGCGCGGACATCGACGCGTGCTTCGCCGGCCGCCCGCCGCGCCACCTGGCCGCGCTCGACCGCGAGATCCGCGCATTCGACCTGCAGCGCGACGACTTCCACGCGATGATCGACGGGATGGCGATGGATGCGGTCGAAGACATCTGCGCGCCCGACGAACCGACGCTCGACCTCTTCTGCGATCGCGTGGCGAGCGCGGCCGGCCGGCTGTCGGTGAGGATATTCGGGATGCCGGAAGCCGAAGGGATCAAGCTGTCGCATCACCTCGGCCGCGCGCTGCAACTGACGAACATCCTGCGCGACATCGACGACGATGCGGCGATCAACCGTTGCTACCTGCCGCGCGAACTGCTCGCGCGCGAAGGCATCGCGATCACCGCCCCGGCGACGATCGTGCGCGATCCGGCGCTGCCGCGCGTGTGCGCGACGCTCGTCGAGCGCGCGCTCGAGCACTTCCGCCAGGCCGACGCGGTGATGGACACCTGCGCGCGTGCGCAGGTGAAGGCGCCGCGCATCATGTCGGGTGCATATCGCTGCATTCTCGAAGCCGCGATCGCACGCGGCTTTGCCTTCCCCCGCGCGCCGCTGCGCAAGCCGAAGGCGCGCATGCTGATGATCGCCGCGCGCTACGCGCTGTTCTGAGCCGACCGAGTCGATGCCCAGGACCGTCCACGTGATCGGCGCCGGCGTTGCCGGCCTGTCGGCCGCGGTCGAGCTGCAACGCCGCGGGCGACGCATCGTGCTGCACGACGCGCACGCGCATGCGGGCGGCCGCTGCCGCTCATGGTTCGACGGGACGCTGAACACGACGCTCGACAGCGGGCTGCACACGGTGTTCGCGGGACAACCGGCGACACAGCGCTACCTGCGTGCGATCGGCGCGGCCGACCAGCTCGTGGGGCCCGCGCAGCCTGAATTGCCGGTCGTCGACGTCGCGTCGCAGCAGCGCTGGACGCTGCGCTTCGGCAACGGGCGCTGGCCGTCGTGGCTGTTCGATGCCGCGTCGCGCGCGCCGGACACGACGCCGCTCGACTACCTCGCGCTCGCCCCGCTCGCGTTCGCGCGCATGGGCCGCTCACTCGCACAGACGATGCGATGCGACGGCATGTTGTGGGAACGTTGGCTGCGGCCGTATTTCCTCGGTGTGCTGAACGTCGAGCCGCGTCACGCGAGCGCCGAGCTCGCGCGTGCGGCGCTGTGCAGCACGTTTGCCATGGGTGGCCCCGGCTGCCGTCCGCTCGTCGCGCGACACGGCCTCGGCAGTGCATTCGTCGAACCGGCGCTGCGGATGCTGCAGCACGGCGGCGCGCAGATCCGGCTGAACTCGCGGCTCGACGCGTTCGAATTCGGCGCGCACGGCAATGCGGTCGATGCGGTCTCGGTCGGCGGCGAGCGGATCGATCTCGCGCCGGGCGACGCTGTCGTGCTGGCCGTGCCGCCGGAGGTCGCGCAGCCGCTCGTGCCCGAACTCACCGCGCCAGATACCTTCAGCGCGGTCGTGACCGCGTATTTCGCGGCTGAAGCGCCGGCCGGTCACCCGTTGCAGACGTCCGTGGTCAACGGTGTGGTCGATACGGTGCGCACCGGCGGCGGCCAGCTCGCGGCGACGATCCGCGACGCGGGCCGCTGGCTCGACACGCCGCGCGACACGCTCGCGCGGCGCATCTGGGAAGACGTCGCGCGCGTGACCGGCGCGAACCCGGAAACCATCCCCGCGTGGCAGCTCGTCGTCGAGCCGCGCGCGGGCTTTGCGGCGGTGCCGTCGCAGGAAATGAAACGTCCGGCCGTGCGTACGCGCTGGACGAATCTTGTGCTGGCGGGCGACTGGATTGCCACCGGCTTGCCCGCCACGATCGAGGGCGCGATCCGCTCCGGCCAGCTGGCCGCGGACGTGCTCCAGACACAGTAAGTAAAAGAGGGACCGATGAACGATCTCACCGAAATGGCTACCTTGTCCGCCGGCGCCGTGCCGGCCGGCGTCGACACGGCCGTCGCGCGTGCGACCGACGCGCTGCTGGCCGCGCAGAACGCGGATGGCCACTGGGTCTACGAACTCGAAGCCGATTCGACCATTCCCGCCGAATACGTGCTGCTCGTCCACTATCTCGGCGAGACGCCGAACCTCGAGCTCGAACAGAAGATCGGCAAGTATCTGCGCCGCATCCAGCAGGCCGACGGCGGCTGGCCGCTGTTCACCGACGGCGCGCCGAACATCAGCGCGAGCGTGAAGGCGTATTTCGCGCTGAAGGTGATCGGCGACGACGAGAACGCCGAGCACATGCAGCGTGCGCGCCGCGCCATCCACGCGATGGGCGGCGCCGAGATGTCGAACGTGTTCACGCGCATCCAGCTCGCGCTGTACGGCGCGATTCCGTGGCGCGCGGTGCCGATGATGCCGGTCGAGATCATGCTGCTGCCGCAGTGGTTCCCGTTCCATCTGTCGAAGGTGTCGTACTGGGCGCGCACCGTGATCGTGCCGCTGCTCGTGCTGAACGCGAAGCGCCCGCTCGCGAAGAACCCGCGCGGTGTGCGCATCGACGAACTGTTCATCGATCCGCCCGTCAACGCCGGGCTGCTGCCGCGCCAGGGCCACCAGAGCGCCGGCTGGTTCGCGTTCTTCCGCGTGGTCGACCATGCGTTGCGCGCGGTCGACGGGTTGTTCCCGAACTACACGCGCGAACGCGCGATTCGCCAGGCCGTGTCGTTCGTCGACGAGCGCCTGAACGGCGAGGACGGCCTCGGCGCGATCTATCCGGCGATGGCCAACTCGGTGATGATGTACGACGCGCTCGGCTACGCGGAAGATCACCCGAACCGCGCGATTGCGCGCAAGTCGATCGAGAAGCTGCTCGTCGTGCACGATGACGAAGCGTATTGCCAGCCGTGCCTGTCGCCGGTGTGGGACACGTCGCTCGCCGCGCATGCGCTGCTCGAAACGCGCGACGCGCGTGCCGAGGATGCCGCGATCCGCGGCCTCGAATGGCTGCGCCCGCTGCAGATCCTCGACGTGCGCGGCGACTGGATCTCGCGCCGGCCGCACGTGCGGCCCGGCGGCTGGGCGTTCCAGTACGCGAACGCGCACTACCCGGACGTCGACGATACGGCGGTGGTCGCGGTGGCGATGGAGCGCGCGCAGCAACTCAAGCAGAACGACGCGTATCGCGATTCGATCGCGCGGGCGCGCGAGTGGGTCGTCGGGATGCAGAGCAGCGACGGCGGCTGGGGCGCGTTCGAACCGGAAAACACGCAGTACTACCTGAACAACATCCCGTTCTCGGATCACGGCGCGCTGCTCGATCCGCCGACGGCCGACGTGTCGGGCCGCTGCCTGTCGATGCTGTCGCAGCTCGGCGAGACGCCGCTGAACAGCGAGCCGGCGCGTCGCGCACTCGACTACATGCTCAAGGAGCAGGAACCGGACGGCAGCTGGTATGGCCGCTGGGGGATGAACTACGTGTACGGCACGTGGACGGCACTGTGCTCGCTGAACGCGGCCGGCCTGACGCCGGACGATCCGCGCATGAAGCGCGGCGCGCAGTGGCTGCTGTCTATCCAGAACAAGGACGGCGGCTGGGGCGAGGACGGCGACAGCTACAAGCTGAACTATCGCGGTTTCGAGCAGGCGCCGAGCACCGCGTCGCAAACCGCGTGGGCGCTGCTCGGCCTGATGGCGGCCGGCGAGGTGAACAACCCGGCGGTGGCGCGTGGTATCGGCTACCTGATCGCCGAGCAGAACGAAGAAGGCTTGTGGGACGAGACGCGCTTCACGGCGACGGGCTTCCCGCGCGTGTTCTACCTGCGCTACCACGGCTATCGCAAGTTCTTCCCGCTGTGGGCGCTTGCCCGCTTTCGCAACCTGAAGCGCGACAACACGACGCGCGTGACGGTCGGGCTGTAACGCGTGGCGACGCAATCCACCGGCTCGTTGCCCGTCATCGCCGTGACGGGGATGGCGTTCGAGGCGCGCATCGCGCGCGGCGACGGCGTCGAAGCCGTCTTTGCCGCACGGGCCGACCGGCTCGAACGCGCGCTGACCGAGGCGACCGCACGCGGTTGCGCGGGCATCGTGAGCTTCGGCACGGCAGGCGGGCTCGCGCCCGACCTGGCACCCGGCGCGCTCGTGGTCGCGAGCGCGATCGACGGGCCGTTCGGTCGCGTCGAGACCGACGCGGGCTGGAGCGCACGGCTCGTCGCCGCGCTGCACGACACGCCGGTCTGGGCGCGCGTCACGCGCGGCACGATCGCGGCCGTCGGCGCACCGGTCATCAGCGAGCAGGAAAAGACGTCGCTGTATCGCGCGAAGGACGCACTTGCCGTCGACATGGAGTCGCATATCGCTGCGGCCTTCGCGGCGGCGCGCGGCGTACCGTTCGCGGTGTGCCGCGCGATCGTCGATCCGGCGTGGCGCACGTTGCCGCGCGCGGCGACGGCCGGCCTGCGCGACGACGGCAGCACGGCGATCCTGCCGATCCTGCGCGAACTGCTGAAGCAGCCGTCGCAACTCGGCCCGCTGCTCCAGGTCGCAAGCGATGCGCGCGCGGCGCGTACGACGCTGATCCAGGCGCGGCACGCGTTCGAGCGTGCCGGTGCGATGCGGATCGTCTGAGCGGCTCGCGCCGCCTTTCTCGCCCTTCTCCCCCCGGTTTTCCGTTTCTCGCGGACAAAAAAAGAGCGCTGCATTGAACTGCAGCGCTCTTTGTCTTTGTGGCGACCGCCGTTGCAGCGTTACTGCTGCGCGGCCGGAGCGCTCGCAGGCGTCGCCGGTGCGACCGCCGATGCCGCAGCCGGTGCCGATGCCGGTGCAGCGGCCGAAGCAGCGGCAGGCGCGCTCGCCGGCATCGCGTTGTCCGCACCCGGATCGTCGTACTGCGGAAGCCCCGGCGCGGCCGGTGCGTTGTTCGGCGTGGCGCCCGATGCGCCGCCCGCATCGCCCGGATCCTCGTAGTTCGGCAACCCCGGCACGGCCGGCGTCCCGGCCGGCACGGCGCCCGATTCACCCGGTTCGTTGTAGGTCGGCACCGTGGCCGACGACGACTGGCTGCGATACGTTAGCGACTTGCGCTGCTGCAGGTACGCGTCGCGCACGAACGAATACGGATCGAGCGCGGCCTGCTTCAGCAGGTCGGTCGCACCGAGCAGGTCCGAACGCGCGCTGATGAACTGCGCGATGTACATCGGGTTGCGCGCGGCCGGTTCGATGTAGTTCAGCAGGTTGAAGCGCACGTCCACCGCGCGGCCGACGCCGTCGCGGATCGTGCTCGGCCCGAACACGGGCAGCACGAGATACGGGCCCGACGGCACGCCCCAGCGCGCCATCGTCAGGCCGAAGTCCTGGTGATGCTTCGGCAGCCCGGCGGGCGTCGCGATGTCGATCAGGCCGGCGACGCCGAACACCGAGTTCATCGCCACGCGCATCAGATCCTCGGTGGCATCGGTGATGCGGAGCTGCAGCAGGTTGTTCGCGATGTTGCCGAGATCGCCGAGGTTCGAGAAGAAGTTGCTGATCGCGGTGCGCACGGGCGTCGGCGTGACCTTCTGGTACCCCTTCGCGATCGGCTGGGCGATGTTCGTGTCGACGGTGTCGTTGAACTTGTACATCGCCCGGTTCATCGGCTCGAGCGGGTCGTTGGGGTTGCGGTTCGGTCCCGTCGCGCAGCCGGTCAGCGCTGCGCTGGCGGCAACGGTCGCCGCAATGATTCGCACCTTATTCATTGATTCCTTGCGATTGGTTCTTGGCGCGTTTGACGCGCGGTTTGCCCATCAGGACGGGCTGGAACACCACGGCGCCGATCAGCGTGCAGGTCAGGGCCAGCGCGAGCAGCTTGCCCATGCTCGACGTGCCCGGGTGGTGCGACAGCCACAGGCTGCCGAATGCGGTCGCCGTCGTCGCGGCGCTGAACAGGACGGCATGCGTGAGGCTCGAGTGCAGCAACCCGGTTTGCCCCGCGCGCCACGCCATCACGAAATACACCTTGAACGCGACGCCGACGCCGAGCATCAGCGGCAGCGCGATGATGTTCGCGAAGTTGAGCGACATGCCGAGCACGACGCACAGCTCGAGCGTCACGATACCCGACACGAGCAGCGGCACCAGCGTGCGCAGCACGTCACCGAAGCGGCGCAGCGTGACCCACAGCAGGACCGTGATCGAGATGATCGACCACAGCGCCGCATGCAGGAACGCGTTGATGATCGTGTCGGCCGAATGCAGGATCGAGATCGGCCCGCCGGTCGTGCCCGGTTCCGCGGCTTTCACGGCCTTCGCGAAGCGGCGCAGCATCGTGTCGTCACCCGGGTCGACGCCCTTCGGCACCTTCGGCGAGATCTGCACGAGCGCGTGGCCGTCCGGCGCGACCCAGTCGCGCACGATTTGCGGCGGCAGCGATTCGCGCGTGACGTCCTGCGGCTGCAGCAGCGACGCGAGCTGGTTGAGCGCGATGCGCAGCGTATCGGAGAACGCGCGTTCGGCGCGGTCGCGCGTCGCGGCATCCGCGGCGGCGAGCTTCGCGAGCGACGCCGACAGGTGCTGCGCGGCGGCCGCGCCCGGGCCCGGGTGATCTTCGGCCGCGTAGCTCAGCAGGTCCGACACGCGCTTGAGCGCGGCGACGCGCTGGACATCGGTCGCGGGCGGCGCGGGCGGCTGCGTCAGCGCAGGCAGCAGGTCGCTCGCGGCGGCGGCGATCGCCGCGCGCTTGGCCGGCTGGTCGGAGGGGATGAAGGTCGACAACGTGGTCGTGCGGCCGACCTCGGGCAGCGCGTCGAGGCGCTTCGCGGCCGCATCGGCCTCCGCCAGCGACGGCGCGAGCAGCGTGACGTCGTTGACGGCGGCTTCCGGCGAATCCTTCAGGGCGAGCAGCGTCGCCATCGATTCGCTGTTCGGGTCCTTCAGGTGCAGCGGATTGAAGTCGAAGCGCAGGAACGCGAGCAGCGGCAGCGCGCCGATCACGACCACGAGCGTGCCGATCAGGATCGGCTTGCGATGGCGGTCGAGGTAATCGTCGACCGGCGCGAGCCACGGAAAGCCCGGCGTCTTCGATTCGCCCGGCGGCGCGAACAGGCGCAGCAACGCGGGCAGCAGCGTGATCGTGGTGAGCAGCGCGACGAACATCCCGACGCCCGCGATCAGGCCGAGCTCGGACACGCCGCGATAGGCGGTGGGGATGAACGAGAAGAAGCTCGCCGCGACGGCCGCGGTGGCCAGCGCGAGCGGCATGCCCATCGAGTGCGCGGCGCCGATCAGCGCGTGGTCGATGCGCGGATCGCGGAAGCGCTCCTCGCGGTACTTCACGCCGTACTGGATCGAGAAATCGACGCCGAGGCCGACGAACAGCACCATGAACGCGACCGAGATCATGTTCAGCGAGCCGACCATCGCGAGGCCGAGCGCGGCGGTCACGACGAGGCCGACGAACAACGTGACGAGCACCGAGCCGATCATCCGCTTCGAGCGCAGCGCGAGCCACAGGATGACGAGCACGGCGAGCAGCGTGAAGACGCCGTTGAGCGCCGCGCCATCCTCGACCGATGCGAATTCGTCGTCGGCGAGCGGCTGTTCGCCGGTCAGGCGCACGACGGCGCCGTAGCGCTTCTCGAGGTCGATCGCACGGGCCGCGTCGCGGATCACCTGGCTGGTTTCCGCGCCGGCCTTCAGCGCGCCGTAGTTGACCACGGGCTGCACGGTAACGAACGCGCGCGCAGGCTGCCGCGCGGCATCGTTGTCGACCAGCGCGCGCCACGAGAACGCGGCCGGCTTGCCGGCCAGCACGTCGTCGACCGTCGCGGCGCTGCGGGCGAGCAGCTTCGCCATCGTGGGCAGCTTCACCTGGCCGGTCAGCAGCGGCTGGCCGAGCGTGGTGGAGAGCGTCGTGGCGAGCCCGGTCAGGCTCGGGTTCTTCGCGAGTTCGTTGACGAGCGGGCGCGCGCTCGCTAGCTGCGAGGTCGTATCGGTGACTTCCTGCGGCGACAGGAACAGCAGCCCGTTGTGCTCGAAGAACGGCCCGCCGCCGGGCTCGGCGACCTGGCCGATGCGGCCGGCGGCGGCATCCTTCTGCAGCGCTTCGGTCAGCGCCTGCGCGGCGGCATTCGCGAATTCGGGCGCGGGCGCCTCGACGACCGCGAGGATCGTGCCGTTGCGTTGCGGGAACGCTTTGTCGACGGCGTGGCCGAGCGCGGCAAATTGCGGTTCCGCATCGACGAGCTTGCTGATGTCGGTGTTGATCTTGAAATGCTGCGCGACATAGACGCCGCTGAGCGCGGCGATGACGAGCGACAGCACGACGACCCAGACGGGTCGGCGTACCGACCATGCAACGAGTCGGACGATGAGAGATGTCACCATGTGGCGGTGGGGAGCGGCTGGAAAGGGCAAAGTAGCCAAGTATACCGGCGCAGCGTGGCGGCGGTCGTGACGTTGGGGGTTGCGAGAAGGGAAGGAGATTTGTTCGCGGCGGCGGAATCGATACCGCCGGCCGAACCGTTTGTAAGGGGATCTTTACATAAACGGCGCCGCGCTGCTTCGACGCGCCGCCGCGGGGCCTGTGACAAAGGATCTGAAAGGTAACAGTCGGTCACGGCGGCACACCGGGGCGTCAGGCCCGGTATACTTTGCTTCGTCGGCCGGTGCAACGAACCGGTCGTTTTTTCTCATCGAGCGATATTCGTATGAAACGTCATCTGTTTGCTTTCGTCGCGGCGGCCGCCGTGTCGGTTTCCGCTTTCGCGCAGAGTGCGCCGGTCGATATCGTCCGCAATGCGGTCGAGGGCACCGTCAACGCGATGAAGGCCGATCCGGCCGCACGCGGCGGTGACATGGCGAAGGTCTCGGCGGTGGTCGAGCAGCGCTTCCTGCCCGCGACCAACTTCGAGCGCACGACCCGCATCGCGGTCGGTGACGCGTGGAAGCAGGCCACGCCGCAACAGCAGCAGGAGCTGTATAAGCAGTTCAAGCTGCTGATGACGCGCACCTACGCCGCGTCGCTCGCGCAGCTCGGCAGCCAGGACGCGAAGTTCTCGTTCAAGGCCGGCGGCGCGTCGGGCGCCGACGCGCTCGTGCAGTCGACGGTCACGACGCCGGGCGACAGCCAGTCGGTCGGCTATCGTCTCGGCAAGGTCGGCAACGACTGGAAGATCTACGACATCGACATGTCGGGTGCGTGGCTGATCCAGGTCTACCAGGGTCAGTTCAAGAGCCAGCTCGCGTCGGGCGGGATCGATGGCCTGATCGCGTATCTGCAGAAGCACAATTCGCGGACGAACTGACAGCCGCTGCCGGGCTGCAGTCCGGATGCACAAAGGGCGCCCTCGGGCGCCCTTTTTCATGGTTACGCGCCGGCGCCGAGCATCCGCAGGCAATCGTCGACCACCGCGTCGACGAACGCGGCACGATCCGTTTCCGGCGCCGCGATGATGTGATCAGTCGCGCCATGCACGCCCGCATAGATCAGCAGCGCGGTCACCTGCGGATGCGCGAGCCGCCAGGTGCCGGCCCGTGCGCCGCCGTCGAGAATCGCGCCGAGTTGCTCGAGGATCGCGTTCTTGTCCGCATTCGCGCGATCGTGGTGATGGTGGTTCGCGTAGACGATGTCGTGCGTGCGGTAGGTCGCCGCGTAGGTTTCGATGCTGGCGCGGATCCATGCGCGCAGGCGCGCGAGCCAGTCGTCGGCGTCGCACGCGTCCACCGCGTGCTGCAGCCGGTCGAGGAACGACGACGTGTAGCGCTGCGCGAGCGCGGCGAGCATGTCGGACTTCGATTCGAAGTAGTGATAGAACGTGCCTTTCGCGACCTGCGCGTGCTCGACGATCTCGCTGATGGTCGTCGCCTCCACCCCCTGCGCGAGGAACAGCGTCTCGGCCGCCGCCATCAGTTCCTCGAGGCGTACTTCCGCCGGCTTCGTGCGCGGCTTGCCTGCCGGCGCGTCGTCCTTCACTGTCGTGGTCCCTGCCCTTGTCCTGTCCGTCATCGCGCGGCTCAACGCCCGTTCGTGCAAAGCCCGCAGTTTAGGCCAGCACCCCGCTCGCGGCCAACGCAATCCATTGACCGACGGTCAGTCGATATATATGATGAGAATCATTCTCATCCCCATGCCCGTGAAGGGCCGACCGCCATGCCTCGCTACCGCCGCGCCGCACTCGTCCTGGCCGCCTGTCTCGGCACCTTTCTCGCCACGCTCGACATCAGCATCGTCAACGTCGCATTGCCGACGCTGCAAACGGCGCTCGACACCGATATCGGCGGCCTTCAATGGGTCGTCAATGCGTATGCGCTGGCGCTGTCCGCGTTCATGCTGTCGGCCGGGCCGCTCGGCGATCGCTACGGACACAAGCGCGTGTGGCTCGCCAGCGTCGTCCTGTTTACGGCCGGATCGGTGGTCTGCGCATGCGCGGGCAGCATCGAGCCGCTGCTGATCGGCCGCGCGATCCAGGGGCTTGCCGGTGCATTACTGATACCGGGCGCGATGCCGATCCTCGCGCATGCGTTTCCCGATGCGCGCGAGCGCGCCCGCGCGATCGGCGGATGGTCCGCGTTCAGCGCGCTCGCGCTGATTCTCGGGCCGTTGGCAGGCGGCCTGCTCGTCGAGCACGGCGGATGGCAGAACATCTTCCTCGTCAACGTGCCGATCGGCATCGTGACCGTGCTGCTCGGCGCGTGGGGCATTCCGGAGCGCCGGCATCCGCAGCATGCGGCGTTCGATCCGTTCGGCCAGGTGCTGAGCGTGGCCTGGCTCGGGTTGCTCACGTACGGGCTGATCGGTATCGGCGAAGCCGGCGCGTCGCACGTGAACGTGCTCGCGCCGCTGGCGGGCGCCGCGGTGGCGTTCGTCGTGTTCGTGCGGGTCGAAACGCGCGTCGAGCGGCCGCTGCTGCCGGTCTGGCTGTTTCGCGACCGGCGGCTGGTGCGAGCCAATCTCGCGTCGTTCGTGCTCGGGTTCTCGGGGTACAGCAGTTTGTTCTTCCTGTCGCTGTTCCTGCAGCAGGCGCAGGGGCGCACGCCGGCCGAGGCCGGCTGGCAACTGATGCCGCAGTTCGTGATGACGGCGATCACGTCGATGATGTTCGGGCGCATCGCGGCGCGTATTCCGTTGCATGCGCTGATGGTGGCTGGATACGGGCTGATCGGCGCGATGCTGTCGCTCATGGCCGGCTTCGGCGCGGACACGTCGTATGTGCCGGTCGGTGTCGCGCTGGCGGTGCTCGGGGTCGGCATGGGGCTCGCGGTGCCCGCGACCGGCATGACCGTGATGGAACTGGCGCCGGCCGAACGCGCGGGCATGGCGTCGGCGACGATGAACGCGTTGCGTCAGACCGGGATGAGCATGGGCATCGCGGTGCTCGGCAGCATGATGAGTATCGGTGCATTACACCGGATGACGGCCGCGATGCAGGCGGCCGGCAGCGCGCAAGCGGATACGCTCGCGCGGCAGTCGGTGATGGAGCATGTGTTTGCGGCAGGGCGGCCGGCGCTGCTCGGTGCGTATCGGGACGCGATGGCGCACGGGTTTTCGATCGCGGTATTGTGTTCCGGAATCCTCAGTATTGTGATTGCGGTGATGCTGATGGTGCGGCGTGAAGTCAGTCGAAAGCAGGGTATTGCGCCGGTGTCGTGCTCGACGCAATCGCGGCCGGAACGACCGTGACCGGTCAACTTCGCCACCTATCGAATCACATATGACGCGATGTAGATCAGCATCGTGGGCGTTGCCAAGGCGGCCAAGGAAAGCACCCATTTTCGTGCTGTGACACGTTGACGCGCGATCCACCAACCCGCGAAGGCGAATGCAAGCGATGGGCCGAGCAGCAACACGATGAGCAGCGCGAAAACTGACCAGGGTGGTGAACAGAGATCGATTTCGCGGCAGGAATGTTGACCGACGTGCATTCGCCAACCGGTATGAATCCGCCAATCGATCCGGCTTCCGATCCAGCATGCGAGCCAGGTAGTTACCAGACCTGCGATCCCGTACAAGAGCGAGAGTCCTACACGTCTTATTCTTGGCCGCATGTCCGAGGATTAACGTGATTTCCTGGGAGTCACGATGCTCGCCGAAACGATCGCAAAGATGGCAGACAGCCCACCCCATCCTGCGAAGAACGCATCCGCGATTTCCGGGTTCGTATCGAAAAGGCTACCTCTGCCATGCAGGACGAGTGTTCCGTATGCGTAGAGAGAGCCCCAGCAGATCAAGGTGGCGAAGGCTACGCCGACAAGTGCGCTCGCTACAGCGGCAACGAATTTCATTTGACGGGAAAGAACAAAATGGTTTTTGAGTTGCGGAAATCCGACCAGAAACCCGCTATGACAATATTCCACGAAATCCGAATGCCTGATGCGAAACCGGTGAACCTGCCTCAATTCCAGAGGTCGATATGGCCGCCGCTCAAATTGTCCGGCGAATCGCCGTCCTGCAGCCAATAGCCATCGAAGAAGACAATTCCGGTTCGACTTGCTACCTTGCTCGCCCAATCGCGTCCCGTAATGTTCTCGGGAGCCAGTACGCCGGCGACCGGCCGTAGCTTCAACCACTCGGCGAACTCGTACGCGCGTGTGGCTGTCGGTTTTCCTCTGAGCATGAGGCGGCTCAGTGTCGGCTTGCCTGGCATTGGCCGGACCCGTTTCTGCGAAAACGACTTCATCTCGATGCCGACGTTGTGCAGCGTTACACTCATCCGGATGGCGCACTGGTTCTGGTACTGTCCGTTTGGATCGGCGTACGGATTTCCGTGAGCATAGTTGTTCCAGAGTTCGGAAAACGTCACGGACTTCAGCTGGACTTCCTTGTGAGAGTTTTGAACAGTGGTTGTCTTCACGACTGTTTTTGCGTTTGGCATTACGCATCTCCGCTCAGTCGTGCGAGCGCTTCGTCGCCCCAATAGACCGTATACGTGCCCTCATGGCTCGTATGAACACGCGGCAGGTATCCGGTGGCATCGAGTCGGCCCGAGTGAACACGCCCGTCCGATGTTTCGATGATGTACGGATAATCCGGCACTGCGCCGTTTCCGACGGCGCGAACGCATTCGTCATAGACGCCCGTGGCTATGGTCGTCACATTGCCTTGCGGATTCGATCCAGAGGAAACGATGCTTTCCGTTTCCGCTTCGTCATCGCACCATGAATTGCCGGAGAGCACCGCGACGATGCGTGGCGGTGTCGCGCACCGACATAAAACGATGTCGCCATCGGCTGCCGTTTCGCCCATGAATTTGATGCGCTTCGGTCCGCCGGCCTTGGCAATCTGCCCAGTACTTCCGCATGCTTCGCAGAACGCGAGGCCGCCGATCAGCGCAACCTGATGGCCAGCGTCGCCAAACGTGAATCGTGGCCCTGCGTAGGCAATGACGTGTCCCCCGGTTTCCAACTCGTCGCCGACAACGGCGATACGGCGCATCATGATTTCGCTCCTCGGCCTAGATCACCGATATCTGCCGGTGATGCCGGGTGCCGCACGACGAGTTCATGCAGGCGTCATGCGAAACACGAGCACGATGCTCGTTCCGGCAAGCGAAAGGATTCCATCACCCTCGGGGTGAGGTCGATTGGACAAGTATGAAATTGGAAACTGCCTTGCGCGTGACCTGCGCCACCGGGATGTTGCCCTACCTTCTCCGATGCTCCACCGCGAACTTGATCAGCTCGGCCTGCCCTTCGATTTCCAGCTTGCGCTTCAAATTGAGCCGATGCGTCTCGACCGTGCGCACCGACAGTCCAGTCTGCTGCGCGATCTGCTTGCTCGACAGCCCTTCCGCCAGCGCGTCGAGGATGTCGCGTTCGCGTGGCGTGAGCCGGTCGAGCGGCGACGCGGTCGCGCTCGCGTGGATCATCCGCGCGGCGAGCCCTTCGCTGAAGAACGTCTGGCCGGCCAGCACCGCGCCGATCGCGCGCACGATCTCGCTCGCGGGCGAATCCTTCAGCAGGTAGCCGCTCGCGCCGGCACGCACGGCCTGCGTCACGTATTCGGTGTTGTCGTGCATCGACAGCATCAGCACGCGAATACCTGGAAAGCGCTCGTGGAACACGCTCGCGAGCGTGATGCCGTTCATCCCGTTCATGCCGACGTCCATCAGCGCGAGATCGGGTTCGAGCGACGCGGCGAGCGCGAGCGCCTCATCGGCGTTGCCGGCTTCGCCGACCACGGACAGGTCGGCCGCTTCGAGCCGCATCCGCAAGCCGTCGCGCACGAGCGGGTGATCGTCGACGAGCAGCAGTCGGGCGACGGGCCGGGCGGTGTCGGGGGCGCTCATGCGTGAAAGGTCTCCTGTTATGGGGCGCGTCATGACGCGGCGCCGGGCAGCGGCACGCGCGCGGCGACGATCGTGTGGCCGACCTGCGACGTGATCGTCAGCGTGCCACCGAGCGCGTCGAGGCGCTCGCGCATGTTGCGCAGGCCGATGCCGCGGCGCGCGTCGGCCTGCGAGCGTTCGGCGTCGAAGCCGCAGCCGTTGTCGGCGATGGTCAGCATGACGGATTGCGCGCCGACGTCGAGCGTGACGGCCGCACGCGACGCCTGCGCATGATGCACGATGTTGCTGAGCGCTTCCTGGGCGATCCGGAACAGCGCGGTGTTGACGGCTTCGGGCAGCGGCCGGGTGCCGCTGTGCGCGACCTGCGTATAGCCGATGTCGATGCCGCTTTCGGCGCCAAGCTCGCGCACCAGTTGCTCGAGCGCGGCCGCGAGGCCGAGGTCGTCGAGCATGGACGGACGCAGCGCATGCGAGATGCGCCGCACTTCGCGCAGCGTGTCGCCGAGCCGCCCGACGCCCGACGCCAGCGCCTGCTCGGCTTCGGGCATGCGCGCCGTGCCGCGTTCGAAACGCGCGAGCGCGGATTCGAGCATCAGCTTCGCGGACACCATCATCTGGCTGATCCCGTCATGCAGCTCGCGCGACAGCCGCGCCCGCTCCTGCTCCTGCGATTCGACGACGCGCTGCGCGAGCAGCTTGAGCTTCGCGTCGGCGCTGCGCGACTCGCTGACGTTCAGGACCAGCGCGCACACGACGATCGCCGCCGCGCCGGTGAGCGCGATCGCGGTGAGCCAGCTCATCGTGCGCTCGATGTTCGCGGACGCGCGTGCGTCGATGCGCTGCAGCGCGGTGTCGACGTCGTCGAGATAGATGCCGGTGCCGACCATCCAGCCCCAGCGCTCGAGCGCGACGACGTAGCCGAGCTTCGGCGCGACGCGGCCCGTCGACGGCCGCTGCCATGCGTAGCGCACGTAGCCGCCGCCGCTCGACGCCGCGCCGATCAGCTTCTGGATCGTCAGCGCGCCCTGCGGGTCGCGCATCGACCAGTAGTTGTGGCCAACGCGTTCGGGCTCGCGCGGATGCATCAGCGAATTGCCGTGCAGGTCGTACACGAAGAAATAGCCGTCGGGGCCGAAATCCATCTTCTGCAGCATCGCGAGCGCCTGCATGCGCAGCATCGCGTCGTCGCGTGCGTTGCGGCCGCTCGCGTCGTAGAGCGGCATGATCGCGCTCGTCGCCAGCTCGACGTAGTGCTTCAGCTCGACTTCCTTGCTCGACAGGTACGCGGCCTGGATCGTCGCGTGCTGGGTGCGCGCGAGGGACGTCGCCTGCTGGCGCACGCCGAAGCCGATGCCGGCGATCGCGAGCAGGAACGGCACGATGGCCAGAAGGAAGATCTTTGCCTTGAGTCTCATGGTGGTGCGAAGCAGCCGTGCACCGGCGCGGGCCGGCCGGATGCGTCAGCCGTGCGGCGGCATGTCGAGGCGACATTGTCGGCGATTTTGCGCATGGGCGGCGGCGTCGGCGGCCCGGCGACCGCCCGGCCGTCGCTCGGCGGCGTGGCGTGTCCGGCCGCTCAGGCCTGCCGCGCCGCGAGGCCGCCTGAAGCGGCCGGGTGCACGACGATGCGGTTGCGCCCGCCTTCCTTCGCGCGATACAGCGCGTCGTCGGCCAGCTTCAGCGCGCCCTGCATGTCGTCGTCGTGTTCGGGATAGCTGGTCGTCACGCCGATGCTCACCGTCAGGCGGCCGGACGTGCCGGCGTCGTGCCGGATGCCGAGATCGAGGATGCCGGTGCGGATCGTCTCGGCGATCGTCACCGCGCCGTCCGTGTCGATGTCGGGCAGCACCACGACGAATTCCTCGCCGCCGTAGCGTGCCGCGTAATCGGCCGGGCGGCGCAGGCAGCCGGCGATGCAGTGGCCGACCGCGGCAAGCGCGTCGTCGCCGGCCTGGTGCCCTTGCGTGTCGTTGTAGCGCTTGAAGTAATCGACGTCGATGAACAGCAGCGACAGCGCGTGCTGCGAGCGCGCGGCACGGCGCCATTCACGCGCGAGCGTGACGTCGAGCATCCGGCGGTTGTCGAGGCCCGTGAGGCCGTCGGTGCGCGCGAGCGCCTGCAGTTCGGTTTCCGCGCGGTGGCGCTTGCGTAGCTGCACGTCGAGCAGCAGCGACAGGCCGACGAAGCCGATCGCGAGCGCGACCATCGCGGAGCCGATCGGAATCGCACGGTCGTACCACGCGGCGTAGGTGTCGGCTTCCGAGCGCGCGACCATGATGATGAGCGGCAGGTTCTCGAGGTGCCGGAACACGTACAGGCGCCGCACGCCGTCGATCGACGCGGTGTCGGCGAAGCTGCCTTCGTTGGCGGTCATGAACCGCCGGAACGTGCTGGCATGGCTGATGTCGCGGCCGACGATCTTCGGGTCGTACGGCTCGCGCGCGAGCATTTTGCCGTCCGTGTTGATCAGCGCGATCGACCCGCGATCGCCCAGCGACAGGCGCGAGAACAGGTTCTGGAAATATTCGAGCCGGATCGACATCACGGCGACGCCGCCGAACGAGCCGTCGGGCCTCGTGATCCGCCGGCTGAGCGCGATGCTCGGCGAGCCGCCGCGCAGCCGCGAGTGATACGGCGGGCTGACGTACAGGCCGGCGCCGGGGTGGTCGCGGTGCACGACGAAGTACGGCTCGTTGCTGAAGTTGGCCTTGCGCGGCACGTCGCTCTTGCCGTCGACCGCGATGTCGCCCTTCGCGTCGAGCACGTAGATCCCGCCGAGGTACTTGGCGGTCGTCGCACGGTCGAACAGCACCTGGCGGCGCAGCGCCATCGGCAGCTTGACGACGTCGCGGTCGTTCTCGCCTTCGACGACGGCCTGCAGCGACAGCGAATAGATCTCGATGTTGCGCTCGATGTCCCACGACGCCATCAGCGCAAGATTCTGCTGCATCGCGGCCGAGCGGTCGCGCGCGTCGATGCGGCCTTCGTACAGCACGACCCCGCACAGCAGCAGCAGGACCAGCGCGATCAGCAGCCCGGTATAGAAGATCAGGTGCGGCAGCAGGAACCGGCGCAGATGCGCGGCGACACGGCTCGTCAGGCCGGATTCGCGGGGCATTGCGTAGTCGGTTTCTGCCATGGTCGATGGATCGATGGGCATTGCCGCCGGGAGGCGGGCCGATGCGATTGTTCGTATGTCGTGCCGGCGGCGATCCGTGACGCGGCCATTCCGACGCCTTCCTGCCGGCCCGCGGGAAAATGGACGCCGATTATCGGTAATCGCGGCCGGATATACCAGTAAATCAAGCATTTACTGGTGACATCTGCGCCGATTCAACGATCCGACGAATCGGGCAACGCGAATTCAACGGAGTATAACCCGCGCGTCCGCACGCGCGAGAAATGTTGCGGACGGTTGATCCGGATCAAATTACTGTGCAATCCCGTGCTTGCGAATTCCGGGCAGAGCGTTGCGGCACAAGGCTTTGCGGCATGAACGGTCGTGGCGCGCGGCATGCAGCCGTCGATTCCCTCCCGTTAACGGCACACGCACGCGAAAAATGAAGGCATGCGATATGCGCCGATTATTCGTTTCAACGGCCGGGCGAACGTAAAAATGAAAACGGGCGGCCGGAGGCGGCCGCCCGTTTCGTGAAGCACGCCTGCGCTTAACCGCCGTGCTGTTGCGCCTTGAACGCGAGGCGGAACCGGTGCAGCAGCGGCTCGGTATAGCCGCTCGGCTGCGACGTGCCCTGCAGCGCGAGCGCACACGCGGCCTTGAACGCGGTCGACTGGTCGTAGCCGGGCGCCATCGGGCGATAGTTCGGGTCGCCGGCGTTCTGCTGGTCGACGACGCGCGCCATCCGCTTGAACACGTCGAGCACGAACGCTTCGGTGATCACGCCGTGGCGCAGCCAGTTCGCGATGTGCTGGCTCGAGATGCGCAGCGTCGCACGGTCTTCCATCAGGCCGACGTCGTGGATGTCGGGCACCTTCGAGCAGCCGACGCCCTGTTCGACCCAGCGCACGACGTAGCCGAGGATGCCCTGCGCGTTGTTCTCGACTTCGCTCAGGATCTCGGCCTCGCTCCACGCGGCGCGCTCGACGACCGGCACGGTCAGCAGGCCTTCGAGCAGCGCGTCGCGTTCGCTTGCGTACGGCGTCTTCTCGAGTTCCTGCTGGACGGCCTGCACGTCGACGAGGTGGTAGTGCAGCGCATGCAGCGTCGCGGCGGTCGGCGACGGCACCCATGCGGTGTTCGCGCCGGCGCGCGGATGCGCGATCTTCTGCTCGAGCATCGCGTGCATCAGGTCCGGCATCGCCCACATGCCCTTGCCGATCTGCGCGCGGCCGCGCAGGCCGGCCGACAAGCCCGCGAGCACGTTGTTGCGCTCGTACGACTGGATCCACGCCGACGACTTCATGTCGCCCTTGCGGATCATCGGGCCCGCTTCCATCGCGGTGTGCATCTCGTCGCCGGTGCGATCGAGGAAGCCGGTGTTGATGAATGCGACGCGTGCGGCGGCCGCGGCAATACACGCGGCGAGGTTCACGCTGGTGCGGCGCTCCTCGTCCATGATGCCCATCTTCAGCGTGTTGCGCGGCAGGTTGTACAGGTCCTCGATGCGCGCGAACAGCGTATCGGCGAACGCGACTTCGACCGGGCCGTGCATCTTCGGCTTCACGATGTAGATCGAGCCGGTGCGCGAGTTGCGCTTCGCCTTCAGGTCGTGCAGCGCGCACAGCGTCGTGACGACGCCGTCGAGGATCCCTTCCGGAATCTCGTTGCCGTCGCGGTCGAGCACCGCGCCGTTGGTCATCAGGTGGCCGACGTTGCGCACGAACAGCAGCGAGCGGCCGTGCAGCGACAGCGTGCCGCCCGCAGGCGTGGTGTACTCGCGATCGGCGTTCAGGCGGCGCGTGAAGGTCTTGCCGCCCTTCGCGACTTCCTCGACCAGCGTGCCCTGCATCAGGCCGAGCCAGTTGCGGTAGAGCTGGACCTTGTCTTCCGCGTCCACCGCCGCGACCGAATCCTCGCAGTCGATGATCGTGCTGACCGCGGCTTCGAGCACGACGTCCTTCACGTTCGCGAGATCGGCGCGGCCGATCGGCGTCGACGCGTCGATCTGGATCTCGAGGTGCAGGCCGTTGTGCTTCAGCAGGATCGCGGACGGCGCGTCGGCCGCGCCCTGGTAGCCGACGAACTGCGCCGGCTGCGCGAGAGGCACGACGCCCTTCGCGGTTTCGACGGCGAGCTGGCCGTCCTGCACGCGGTAGCGCAGCGCGTCGCGGTGCGAGCCGCCCGCGAGCGGCGCCGCGTTGTCGAGCACGTTGCGCGCGTAGTCGATCACGCGCTGGCCGCGCGTCGGGTTGTAGGCCGTGGTGCGCTCGGCGCCGCCGTCTTCAGGCAGCGCGTCGGTGCCGTACAGCGCGTCGTACAGGCTGCCCCAGCGGGCGTTCGCGGCGTTCAGCGCGTAGCGCGCGTTCGACAGCGGCACGACGAGCTGCGGGCCGGCCTGCGTGGCGATCTCGCTGTCGACGTTCGCGGTGGCTGCCGCGACGTTCGACGGGACCGGCACGAGGTAGCCGATGTGTTCGAGGAACGCGCGATACGCGGCGTGGTCGCGCACGGGGCCGGGGTGGGCACGGTGCCAGGTGTCGAGTTCGTGCTGCAGGCGGTCGCGTTCCGCGAGCAACTCGCGGTTGAGCGGCGCCAGGTCGTGCACCAGGGCCGAGAAACCGCTCCAGAACGCGGCCTTGTCGATGCCGGTGCCCGGCAGTGCTTCGTTTTCAATGAACTGGCTCAGCGCTGGCGCGACTTGCAGTCCTGCTTGGTCGATCATCGTTAATCCTCCCGGGGAAAAAATCGCGCGCGGCTTTGGCTGGTTACGCTGCGACGCTTTGTGTGCCGGCGCGGGCGATCTGCGCGTCCTGTTCGGACTTTACGCCAGACACGCCGATCGCGCCCGCGATCCGGCCGCCGACCGTGACCGGCACGCCGCCTTCGAGCAACCCCGTCAGCGGCACGCTGAGAAACGCGGTGCGGCCACCGTTGATCATATCCTCATACGCTTTCGTTTCCCGCCGGCCGAGCGCCGCCGCGCGCGCCTTGTCCTGCGCGATATACGTGCTGGCCGGCGATGCACCGTCCAGGCGTGCAAAAGCGAGCAGGTGGCCGCCGTCGTCGACGACGGCGATCGACACGGCCCAGCCGTGGCGCTCCGCTTCCGCGCGGGCGGCGGCGAGCATGCGGTCGGCATCGGCGAGTTCGAGTTCGGGTTTCGTCTGCATGGCAATCCTCCGGAATCAGGTCAGTTGACGAGATGGTTGTCGACGAGCTCGATCCAGTGGCGCACGGACGTACGGCCTGCGCCGTTCAGGTGAGTCTGGCAGCCGACGTTGGCCGTGACAATCAGGTCCGGCCGCGCGGCTTCGAGCGCGTCGAGCCGGTTGTCGCGCAGTTTCGTCGCGAGTTCGGGCTGTGTCAGCGAATACGTGCCGGCCGAGCCGCAGCACAGATGGCCGTCGGCGACATTCGTCAGATCGAAGCCGAGCTGCGTCAGGATGCGTTCGACCGCGCCGCCGAGGCGCTGCGCGTGCTGCAGCGTGCACGGGCAATGCACCGCGATGCGGCGTGGCGTCGAGCCGGCCAGCGCGTCGAGCGGCTCGGCCGCGATCACCTCGGCGAGATCGCGCGCGAGCGTGCTGACGCGCTGCGCTTTTTCTGCGTAGACGGGGTCGGAGCGCAGCAGGTCGCCGTATTCCTTGACGAATGCGCCGCAGCCGCTCGCCGTCAGCACGATCGCTTCCGCGCCCGCTTCGATCGCGGGCCACCAGGCGTCGATATTGCGGCGTGCGCGGGCGAGGCCCGCATCCTGCGCGTTCAGGTGATATTCGGTCGCGCCGCAGCAGCCGGCTTCGCGCGCCGGGCTCACGCTGATGCCGAGCCGGTCGAGCACGCGCGCGGCGGCTGCGTTGGTGTTCGGCGACAGCGACGGCTGCACGCAGCCTTCGAGCATCAGTACGCGCCGTGCGTGGCGTACGGGCGGGCGCGGTGCGGCCGCGGGGACGGCGGCCGGGATCTTGGCCTGCAGCGAGCCGGGCAGCAGCGGGCGCAGCGCGCGGCCGGCCTTCAGCAACGCGGCGAACGTCGCCGGGCGCGGCACGACATGCCGCAACCCCGCGCGCAGCAGGCGCTCGCGCGCGGGCCGCTGCACGCGCTTCTCGGCTTCCGCGCGGCCGATGTCGAGCAGCGTGTGGTAGCGCACGCCGGACGGGCAGGTCGTCTCGCAGTTGCGGCACGTCAGGCAGCGGTCGAGATGCTGCTGCGTGCGCTCGCCGCACGGCTCGCCTTCGAGCAACTGCTTGATCAGGTAGATGCGCCCGCGCGGCCCGTCGAGCTCGTTGCCGAGCACCTGGTAGGTCGGGCAGGTCGCGTTGCAGAAGCCGCAGTGCACGCACGCGCGCAGGATCGCTTCCGCTTCGTCGGCCCGGGCGAGGGCCTTGCTTGCTTCGCTGAGATTGGTTTGCATCGGCGGGTCGGGATCGGGTTCGCGTCAGAAGTCGGCGTACAGGCGGCCGGGATTGAAAATCGCGTGCGGGTCGAGCTGTGCCTTGATCTGCCGATGCACGTGCAGCAGCGCGGGCGGCAGCGGCTGGAACGGCTCGCGCGTCGCGCCCGGTGTGAAGCAGGTCGCGTGGCCGCCCCATTGCGCGGCGAACCGCTGCACGTCGGCCGGCGCGGCATCGCACTTCAGCCAGCGCTGTGCGCCGCCCCAGTCGACGAGCTGCGCGCCGGGCAATGCGTCGAGCGGTGCAGAGGCCGGCACCGACACGCGCCACAGCGGGCGCGGATCGTCGAAGAACGGCAGTGCGAGGTCGCGCAGCCGAGCCCAGAACGCGTCGTCGCGATCGTCCATGCGTTCGCCGCCGATCGTGTCGCGCGCGGCTTTCACCGAGCCCTCGCCGCCTTCGATCCGCACGCGCAGCACGCCGTCCGCGTGGCATGCGCCGGCGAGCGGCAGCCCCGCGCGACGCCATGCGGCGACGCGCGGCACGGCTTCGTCCACGGCAAGCTGTAACGCGAGATCGCCCGTCGCGCGCGGCTTCGGCAGTACCTTCAACGACACCTCGGTCACGACGCCGAGACAGCCGAAGCTGCCCGCGAGCAGCCGCGGCACGTCGTAGCCCGCGACGTTCTTCATCACCTCGCCGCCGAAGCGCAGGTGCTTCGCGTGGCCGGTGATCACGCGGCAGCCCAGCACGAAGTCGCGCACCGCGCCGGCCCACGGGCGGCGCGGGCCCGACAGCGCCGTCGCGAACATGCCGCCGACCGTTGCCGCGCCGCCGAACGTCGGCGGCTCGCACGGCAGCATCTGGCCGGCCGCGTCGAGCATCGCTTCAAGACCGGCGAGCGGCGTGCCCGCGCGCGCGGTGACGACGAGTTCGGTCGGGTCGTACGAGACGACGCCGCGATGCGTGCGCACGTCGAGCGTGCGGCCTTCGACGGGGCGGCCGAGGAACGCCTTCGTGCCGGCGCCGCGGATGTGCAGCGGCTGGCGATCGTGGATCGCCGCGTCGACCTGCGCGACGAGTGCCGCGCTGTCGTCGATCGATTCGATTTCGCGTCGCATCAGAAGCGCTCCAGTTCGGGAAACGGCAGTTTGCCGTGATGGACGTGCATCGCGCCGAATTCGGCGCAGCGGTGCAGCGTCGGGATGTTCTTGCCGGGATTGAGCAGGCCTTGCGGATCGAATGCGGCCTTCACCGCGTGGAAGAACGTGATCTCGTCGGCGTTGAACTGCACGCACATCTGGTTGATCTTCTCGCGCCCGACGCCGTGCTCGCCGGTGATGCTGCCGCCCGCCGCGACGCACAGCTCCAGGATCTTGCCGCCGAGCGCTTCCGCGCGGTCGAGCTCGCCGGGCCGGTTCGCGTCGAACAGGATCAGCGGGTGCATGTTGCCGTCGCCCGCGTGGAATACGTTCGCGACCGGCAGCCCGTATTCGGCGGACAGCGCGGCGATGCCTTCGAGCACGCGCGGCAGCTCGCGGCGCGGGATCGTGCCGTCCATGCAGTAGTAGTCGGGCGACATGCGGCCGACCGCGGGGAATGCGTTCTTGCGGCCGGCCCAGAAGCGCTGGCGCTCGGCTTCGTCGCGTGCGACGCGGATCTCGGTTGCGCCCGTGTCGCGCAGCAGCGTGGCGACGCGTTCGGCGTCTTCGTCGACGTCGGTCGGCGAGCCGTCGAGTTCGCACAGCAGGATCGCCTGCGCATCGACCGGGTAGCCCGCGTGGATGAAATCTTCCGCCGCGCGGATCGCGAGGTTGTCCATCATCTCGAGGCCGCCGGGGATCACGCCCGCGCCGATGATCCGTGCGACCGCCGCGCCGGCTTCCGCGACGTCGTCGAAGCTCGCCATCAGCACCTTCACGCTCGGCGGCTTCGGCAGCAACTTCACGGTCACTTCCGTGACGATGCCGAGCATCCCTTCCGAGCCGGTGAACAACGCGAGCAGGTCGAAGCCGGGTGCGTCGAGCGCGTCGGCGCCGAGCGTGAGCGTATCGCCGTCGATCGTCAGGATCTCGACCTTCAGGATGTTGTGCACTGTGAGGCCGTATTTCAGGCAGTGCACGCCGCCCGCGTTTTCCGCGACGTTGCCGCCGATCGAGCAGGCGATCTGCGACGACGGATCCGGCGCGTAGTACAGGCCGTGTGGCGCGGCCGCCTGCGAGATCGCGAGGTTGCGCACGCCGGGCTGCACGCGCGCGATGCCGGCATCGGGGTCGATGTCGAGAATCCTGTTGAACTTCGCCATCACGAGCAGGAGGCCTTTTTCGAGCGGCATCGCGCCGCCCGACAGGCCGGTGCCCGCGCCGCGCGCGACCACCGGCACGCCGAGCGCGGCCGCGACGCGCAGTACCGTGCGCACCTGCTCGACCGTGTCGGGCAGCACGACCGCGAGCGGCACCGTGCGGTACGCGGCGAGGCCGTCGCATTCGAACGGCTTGAGCGCCTCGCGTTCGTGCAGCACGTCGAGGCCGGGCGCCGCCGCGTGCAGCGCGGCGACGAGTGTGTCGCGGCTGACGGTCGCGAGTGGGCCGTCGATCCGTTCGTCGTAGATGAAACTCATCGGGTTGTCTCCACCATGCGGCGGCTGCGCGAGGCGCGGCACGCCGGAAGGGAGGGATTCTTGGCGGGCGGCGCGCGCGTGTCCAGACGTGGCGGGCATGGTCATACCAGTTTTTATGGGGCGGCCGGAAAGCAGCTGTGTCGATCGCCGTAAAACTGAATGGCTAGAAGGGTTTGTGGGAAAATCGCCGATATCCTTCCGAAGTGGTCATACCAGTATGGAAATGCAGGATCGAGTGGGGCCGGCGCGGAACGTGGCCGACGTCGTTGCCGAGCGCATCGAGAAGCTGATCGTCGACGGCGTGCTGAAGGCCGGGCAGGCATTGCCGTCTGAACGGCGGCTGACCGAGAAGCTCGGCGTGTCGCGCACGGCCGTGCGCGAAGGGATGAAGCTGCTGCGTGCGCGCGGGATCATCGACACCACGCACGGCAAGGGCTCGTTCGTGGCGAGTCTGACCCCGCAACGCGAGATCACGCCGATGATGCATCTGCTCGGCTCGCAGCCGCGCACGCTGTACGACCTGTTCGAGGTGCGCGGGATGCTCGAGACGGAGGCCGCGCGGCTCGCGGCGCTGCGCGGCACGCCGGCCGATTTCATCCTGATCAAGCGTCGCTATGAAGAGATGACCGCGGCGGATGCGCAGGATCTCGACCCGGCCGCGCGCGCGAAGCTCGATCACGCGTTTCATCTCGCGATCTGCGAGGCGTCGCATAACCCGGTGCTCGTGAATACGCTGCAGTCGTTGACGGATCTGCTGCTGAGTTCGGTGTTTGCGTCGGTGAACAATCTCTATCACCGCGAGCCGTTAAAAAAGCAGATCGATCGGCAGCATGCGCGGCTCTATAACGCGGTGACGGGGCGGTTGCCCGATCAGGCCCGCAAGGCGGCGAGCGAACATATTCGCCAGTGTGTCGAGTATCTGCGGGAGATCGAGCAGGAGGAGCAGCGGTTGGTGCGGTCGACGTTGAGGCTCGAAGGGTGGACGTGATGTCGGCTGTGCGTCGCGGTGTGTGTTGATGCGCATCACGCACAGCGAGTCGTCCGCAGATGCATGTCACAGGGCTATGTCAGACTGTGAGCCATTCTTCGTGTGGCCCCGCTGCCGCGTGAGCAATGCCTGACGGAACCACGTCGGACGAACCGGTGCGCCACCCTTCCTGAAACGGAGGACATCGCATGTCGAACCGGACCCACGACGACGGGCACGACGCCCGCCCCGCCAAAGCAGCGGACGAATCCGTTGATGCGCAGCGCGACGCGTTGCTCGCGTTGTTGAATGAGCTGCTGGAAGCCGAGCGCGCAGGTGCGCGGGTTGCGTCGGAGACAGCGGTGGAAATCGACGATCCCGAACTTCATCGGCTCGTGGCGAGTATTCGGCAGGATGAGGCGCACTGGTGTGCGGTGCTGGTCGATGCGATTCGGTCGCTCGATGCGACGCCGACGCATGCCACGGGTGCGTTCTATGAGAAGGCGATGGCGATCGAGGATCTGGCGGAGCGGCTGGCGTTTTTGAATCGTGGGCAGCGGTGGGTGGTGAGGAAGTTGCAGGCGTTACTGCCGACGCTTGCGCAGCCCGACATGCATCACGCGCTCACGCAGATGCTGGTGGCGCATGAGAAGAACATCGGGTCGGTTGATGCATTGCTGCGGCTCAAGCGCTGCGCCCCGAGCTCAGCGTCGCAGTAGCGGCCAGGGGAATCGTTCATCGCAGTATTTCCGTGGATGTCGCTTCTCGACCCCAAGCGGCCAACCAGCTTTCTTTGCAGTGGACGTTCGGCCGGCACTACTCACTGTAGTTCGTTCTCAACGGATAAGCGGGTGTGAATTCCACGTCGAACCAGCCTGGTCCATGAGTTACAACACCAAGACTACCTTGATGCGCGGCCGAGTTGAAATTGATGTAGCAATGCGTATCGGCGGGGAGTTTCTTGTAGGAACCGTCGCGACTGTCAAGCAAGAAAGCCGCACCGTAAATATTCAAGAAAGCATACCGGCCACCTGGAAGCACCCGACCATCTCGTTGCCAGAGTCCGTCCATTTCATGCCCTTTTATATTTTTATAGGGTCTTAACCGTATGTATGGGGTGACGGAATAATTCCTGCGGAAAATGCCGACAGTCCCATCTTGAAGCTTGCGCATGAAGAAGCCATAGTGCGTTAACCATATTTCCGTTTCGTGAATATTCCCGTTGTAGGACGCAAACGGTTTTCCGGAAATTATTGTGCCATCGTCGAATACGATTTCGTCGTGAGAAATCGATCTAACCTCTTTCACGCCTCCACTCAACTGACATTTCCATATTATCTTGTTTGCGTTTACTTCAAAATTGAAGCAAACGGTCTCGCTATTGATCAGAAAAAATGATGAGCTTCGAAATTGGCCCGCCGGAATCACTTCGCGGACGACGGTGGGATTGTCAGTATCAATGCGCACCAGTGATTTGTCGGGCGAATAAAATTGTTGCGATATTTGAAGTTGTTTTCGATCTCGCTGAATCAATATATACCGCGATGACGGATCCCATTGAAGTCTAAAGTGCCGATAGAATTGGGCTTCGGGCGCATGCAAGCTTCCCACCTCGTTGTCGGCTTCGCTCAGGATAAGGTAAGGTTTTTTTCCCGCCTCGACCACGTACAGTTTTTTCCCAATAACTACGATCGCCCTTTTCTCGTTTGGAGATGGGTACACGGCGTTGTGCAAGCTATCTGAAAAATCACCCTCGAATAATGTTGGCGCAGAGTCCACAATGGCTCTGCCATACTTCAGCTTGTTGCCGATAGAAAAAAAGAATGGCGTATCGGCTAGCTCAGAAAATGTCGAGGGCCTGTAGTCAACAATGTTGCTTTTATTGAGCGATTTATCGTCGGCGTGCGCTGCGGCGCAGATCATCCGGCTTGCCACAAGTAATGCGAGTAGTACTTTCGACGCATTTGAATACCAAGCGCTGGCTCTGCTACGTCCGAGGTCTTTTTGTTTGTTTTCTGTGCTCATCGCTCATTCCGTTTAGCTAAAACGATGTTGAGAGGCCGAGGTCAACGCGGCCAAAGGTGCTCACCAATGCAGCACGTTTACGGTTCGCGAGCGATTTGTCAACAATCGTGATTCGGACATCGAAGGTCCGAAACTGGGGGAGTGTCAGGATTTCCGTGTTCAAGGCGGGTGGAACAATTACACGGAAGGTCGGACGAACCGATCTGCATAAAGGATAGCGAATTGGTTCATGGCCGTCTTCCAGTCATGCGCGGCACTTCCCCA